>CAWCPD010000001.1:0-715000 GCA_963797465.1 uncultured Actinomycetota bacterium
GGCCTCTCGATCGAAGGCGGCGACAGTTGTGCGCGATCCCCGCCATGCGTTTTCGGCCATTGCGGGCGTGAACGCGCGCTGCGGGTCATCCGGCATAGTCTCGCCGTGGGCAGGCGGTCGCGTAAAAAGGGGTTCTCGTGAGAATCGTGTTGAAGGGAGGGAACGTCGTCGTCGGGACGGGCGAGACGATCGACGACGGCGTCGTCGTGCTGGAGGACGACCGCATCGCCGCTGTCGGAGGCTCCGACTTCGACACGAACGCCGATTACTTCGTCGATCTCGCCGGTCGGACGCTGATCCCGGGGATGATCGACTGTCACATCCACTTGGTCGGCGGCGACAAGACGATCGGCTTCGACGAAACGATGCCGCCGCTCATGCGCACCGACCCGTCCGCAGTCGCGAAGGCGCTCGTCGAGGGCGTCGCCAACATGCGCACCACGCTGCACGCCGGCTTCACCACGGTGCGCGAGCTCGGCGGCCGCGACTACCACGACGTCACGCTCCGGAACGCGCAGCGCGCGGGACTCGTGCATGGGCCGCGCATGCTCACGACCGGCCCCGGCGTCTTCCCGAGCGGAGGGCTCGGCTACCACCTCGAGCCGGACGCCGGCGTCGACAGCGAGGTCGACGCGGTCAAGCGCGTGCGGCGGCTGGTCGAGCGCGGCGTCGACGTGATCAAGATCGTCAGCGCCGACGGTCCCGAGCCGCTCGGCCAGGAGTGGACGATCTTCCCGACGGCGGACGAGATCCGCTGGACGTTCGCCGAGGCGACGCGCACCGGACGGCTCAAGGCTGCACACGCGATGTGTCACGACGCGATCGAGGTCGTCACCCGCGCCGGCACGGACACTGTCGAGCACGGCTGGTACCTCACCGAGCAGAACTGCCACACGATGATCGAGCACGACGTCTATCTGATTCCGACGGCGAGCAACATTTGGGCGATCATCCGCAACGGCCCGGCGCTGAACATGTCGTGGGCACCGATGGTCGCCAGCGATGAGCAGCGGATGATGGACGGCTATCGGATGGCGATCGAGTTGGGCGTGAAGATCGCCGCCGGCACCGACGTCGGCGGCAACATCTCGCATTTCTACGGCGACAGCGCCAGGGAGCTCGAGGTGTACGTGCACTGCGGCATGTCGCAGCTCGACGCGATCGCGGCCGGGACGTTGCACGCGGCGAAGGCGATCAAACGCGCCGACTCGGTCGGCTCGATCGAGGTGGGCAAGCTCGCCGACCTGGTCGTGATCGACGGCGACCCGCTCTCGGACATCACGCTCTGCCGGACCGGCGTTGTGGGCGTCGTCCAGGGCGGTGTCGTCCACCGCGACGACCTCGGTTTGTTCGTCGGCATGCGCGCGCCCGCGGGCGCTGCCAGCCCGGCCTAGCGGTCGGCGAAGGGGTCGCCCGAGGCGTCGAACTCCTCGTGCACCCGCTCGATGGCGACTTCGGCGGCAATTAGGTCGTCGGCCGTCCAGTGCCGCGTGTCGCGGTTCTCGTGCACCGAGATCCAACCGAGCAGTGCGTCCCCCGACTTCTTGCGCAGTGGTACGAGCAGGAACGCGCGCAGGCCGTAGACGTCGACGATCGCCTGGGGCGGGGCGGGGTCGTTGTTCCGCGCGTCCGGGACGACGAGGATCCTGCCTGTCCGCAGGATCCACTGCGCCGTCGCGCCGCCGCGCTGGTCGATCGAGTTGTCGTGCCGGATCGATTCGACGCCGGGCGCGCACGCCTCGCCGGCGACCGGGTAGTTCAGCGTGGGGTGGTCGAGGCGGAGCGTGGTGCGGCTCGCGTTCGTCGCCTCGAGCAGGTCCTGCATGATCGCGTCGTAGTCCACTTCCGTCCCTTCGCGTTGTGGCGCCGAGCCGAGCCTGTGTAGGCTGGTCAGCTCTCCAGACCAATTTTGCGCACCCTAGATGACCGACACCCCCGAGCGCTCGCCCAAGCGATTGACCGCCGCCCGCCTCGCCGGGGTTCCGGAGCTCGAGGTCGCGTTCTTCGACTTCACCAGCGAGTACGACATCTCGGACGGCGAAGGTCTGAGGCCGGCGAGCACCGGCAGGCCGGTGCAGCTGCTCCAGGAGTCGCTGCTCGCGATGGGCTACGAGCTGCAGAGCGGCGCCGACGGGATCTACGGACACGAGACCCAGCAGGCGGCCATGCAGTTCCAGGTCGACGCCGGCCACCCGTGGCCCCCCGGGCAGGAGTGGGAGCACATCGGCGGCATCGCCGGCGCGAACACGATGGCGCACTTCGACATGTTCGACCCGGGCGGTACCGTCTCGAGTCATGAGCCGGTCCAGACGGGCGTCGAGGCGACGGCCGCACGGTTCGAGGAGTCGCCCGATCACCTCTTCATGGGCTTCGATGCGTCGACCTCGCCGCCGTCACTCGTCGTCGGTACGACCACGCGCCGCCGCCTCAAGGTCGTGCGCGAGCCGGCCGAGTCCGACGTGACGTTCGAGGTCGCGGATCCGGAGATCGCGACGGTGGGGACGACGCACGAGGGCATCGTCGTCGGCGGCGAGAGCGCCGGGACGACGACCGTCCGCGCCTCGGGCGGAGGCCAGATCCTTGCGGAGCTGACCGTGACCGTGAAGGACCAGCGCGAGCACGTCGTGAACTTCTTCTTCGACTCGGGCTCGGAGCGAGACCACGAGAAGGCGACGCTGCTCACGCTGCGCCTCAACCGGCTCTGGCGGCGGCAGGCCAGCGTCCACTTCGCACTCGGGATCGTCCAAGACCTCGACCTGCCCGACGTCGCAGGGCCCGTGGTTGCGGCTGTCGACGCATCCGCCTACGCGCCGATCGCCGTCCCGGGCGACCTCAACGTCGTCTGCGTCCGCGTCTGGGACGGCGCCGACTACGACCCGGCGCAGGTCGATCCGTTCGTCGTCTTCCTCCCCGACCGGGACTGTCCCGACGGTATGGATCTCGTGCGCGCGGCCGGCGTGTTCCTCGGCGGTCGCCCCCAGCCCGCGTGCGGCGGGGGTGAGGAGCGCCGCCGCATCACCAAGGCGCTCGCCGACCGCGTCAACCCTTCTGGCACATGAAGAGCCTCGACGGACGCACGGCCATCGTCACGGGCGCGGCCCACGGGATCGGGCGCGGGATCGCGAGCGTCCTAGCCGCCGAAGGCGCGCGTGTTGCCGTCGCCGACATTGACCGCGCTGGGGCGGAGGCTACGGCGTCGAACCTCGACGGGGCACTCGCACTCGAGGTCGACGTCACCCGGCGTGAGAGCACGGACGCAATGGCGGCCGCTGCACTCGCGGCGTTCGGCCGTATCGACATCCTCGCCGCGAACGCTGGCATCTACCCGATGGTGCTGCTGGCCGACATCGACGACGCCGAGTGGGACCGCGTGCAGGCGATCAACGTCAAGGGCGCGCTGCACGCGATCCAGGCATGCCTGCCGGCGATGCTCGGGGCGGGCTTCGGGCGCATCGTCCTCACGTCGTCGATCACCGGCCCGATCACGGGTCAGCCCGGGTTCGCGCACTACGGGGCGTCGAAGGCGGCGCAGCTCGGGCTGATGCGGTCGTTCGCGCTCGAGGTCGCGACCAAGGGGATCACGGTCAACGCGGTGATGCCGGGCAACGTCGCCACCGAGGGCCTCGACGACCTCGGCGAGGAGCACAAGCGGAACATGTTGGCGACCATCCCGATGCGCGAGTTCGCCGATCCGGCCGACGTTGGCTGGGCGGTACGGTTCCTCGCCTCGGAGGAGGCTCGCTACATCACCGGCCAGACGCTCGTCGTCGACGGCGGGCAGGTGCTGCCCGAGTCGCCCGACGCGGTGCTTGGCGACTGATGATCGATTCGGCGGATTCGAGGGAAAAGGGGAGGACATGGCGGTGGCGGGCAAGCTCAACGGACGGGTGGCGATCGTCACCGGCGCCGCCAGCGGCATCGGGCGCGGGATCGCCGAGGCCTTCGCCGAGGAGGGCGCGGCTGTCGCCGTCGCCGACAGGAACGAGCAGGCCGCGCGGGACGTCTCCGAGGCGATTGCCGCCCGAGGCGGTCGCGCGATCGCGGTTCACGTGGACGTCACGGACGAGGCGCTTGTCGCCGCGATGGTCGAGCGCGTGCTCGCGGAGCTCGGAGGCATCGACGTGCTCGTCAACAACGCCGGGATCAATGGGACCACGAAGCTCGTTGAGATGTCGCTGGCGGAATGGCAGCGGATGATCGACACCAACCTCACGAGCCTCTTCCTCTGCACGAGAGCCGTGCTGCCCACGATGATCGCCCAGCGCTCCGGGCGCATCATCAACATGGGGTCCCAGCTCGGTCTCGTCGGAGGCGACCGGATGGCGCACTACTCGGCGGCGAAGGCCGGCGTCCACGGCTTCACGAAGGCGCTTGCGCACGAACTCGCTCCGCACAACATCAACGTGAACGCGATCGCCCCGGGGCCGATCGAGACGCCGCTCCTCGACGGGGTCGCCGAGGACTGGCTCGAGCAGAAGAAGAAGGAGCTCCCGCTCGGGCGCTTCGGCCGTGTCGAGGAGGTGGCTCCGACGGCCGTCCTCCTCGCCTCCGACGGAGGCTCGTTCTACACCGGCTCGACGCTGAACGTGTCGGGCGGCGACGTCATGTTCTAGCCGCCTGTCGAGACCGACGCGGTCGCGCCGGCCGGCCGCACGCCCTCGCCCCACAGCGCGTCGAGCGCGTCGACCACGCGCTGATGCTCGTCGGGCGTGAGCGGGAGGCGCGGCGGTCGGCTCGGGCCGCCGTACCGGCCGACCAGGTCGAGCGAGGCCTTGTAGAACTGGACGAGCTTCGGGTGTGTGTCCAGCCGGGCGAGCGGGAGCAGGCGTAGCCATAGCGGCCGCGCCGCTTCGTAGTCGCCGGCCTCGAGCAGGCGCCACAGTCCGACGCACTCGACCGGCGCCGAGACGATGCAGCCCGACACCCAGCCGGTCGCACCCGCGGCGAACGCCTCGAGCGCGACGTCGTCGGTGCCGGCGATGACCTCCATGCGCGCGCCGGTCGCGCCCAGCACGGCGGCGATGCGCCGGGCGTCGCCGGAGCTCTCCTTGACGGCGACCACGTTCTCGATCTCGCAGAGCCGCGCGAGCAGTTCGGGGGAGAGGTCGCCCTGTCCGCCCGACGGGTGGTTGTAGACCATGAGCGGGAGGCTCGTGGCCGAAGCGAGCTCGGCGTAGAAGGCGATCTTCTCGTCGTCGTCGGCGTCGTAGATCAGGGGCGGAAGCGCCATCAGGGCCTGGACGCCGCCTTCGGCGGCGTCGACCGCAAACGCGGCGGCCTCGGCGGCGGTGTTCGCGGAGACGCCCACCGTGACGGGCACACGCCCGTCGACCGTCTCCAGGATCGTGGCGATCACGATCCTGCGCTCGTCCATGCTCAGCGCGCCGAACTCGCCCATCGAGCCGATGCCGACGATGCCGTCGACGCCGCAGTCGACGTACCAGTCAACCATCTCCGTGAGGACGTCGGTCCTGATTCCGTCGTCCCCGAACGGGGTCATGACGGCCGGCTGAACTCCATGAAAGTGCACAGTCCCTCCCTTGCTCTGCGCCTACTCGAGACCCATGTACTCGCGCACCGCCTCGACGTGCCGGCTCGCGTGGGCCGCAGCGTCGTGGGCTCGCCCTTCGCGGATCGCCTCGTAGATCGTCTCGTGCTCGTCGACGGACGCCTCGATCCGGCCCGGCACCGCCAGCATGTCGTCGCGCAGCCGGCGCCAGAGCGGCTGCCCCATCACCCGGGCGATGTGGTCGGCCACTGCCAGGAAGACCGGGTTGTCGGCGTGCACCGCGATCTGTCGGTGGAAGAGACGGTCGGCGTCGCTCCAGATCGTGCGGTGCTCCGGGTTCTCCCAGTCCCGTGCCTCGTCCATCATCGCGAGCAGCCGCTCCAACTCCGGGTCGGGAGTGAAGCGCGTCGTGGCGAGCGAGGCGATCGTCGGCTCGAGATGCGCGCGCGCCTCGAGCAGAGCCACCGGGCTGACGCCGAAGTCGAGCGCGTCCGCGGCGGGCCGCTTCTCGAGCACCTCGAGTGCGTTCTTCGCCACCCACGTGCCGGAGCCGTGCTGCGTCTCGACCACGCCGAGCATCTGCAGCGCACCGAGCGCCTCCCGCAACGACGGGCGACTGACCGCGAAGACGCTGGCGAGTTCGCGCTCGGCGGGGAGCCGTTGCCCGGCTGCCCACGCTCCCAGGCGGATGCGCTCGATGATCCGCTCGGAGATCTGCTCGTACAGCTGGACCTTCCGGATCGGCTCGAGCGCGCTCGGTGGCGCCAGTTCGAGTTCGGGCGGGTCCGCGACCGTCGAGCGCTCGTCACCACGGCGCGCCACATCGCCTCCGATCGGTCGTGGCGGCAACCCGCGGCGCGATCTCGGGGCGCGCGGTCGCTGCGGCTTGGTCGTGGGTGACGTGCGCACTCACAAACTTCTTCCTGAAAACGAACCGGCCAAGACCGCTCCTCCCCCGTGATCGACCCGGATTCGCGGCCCCGGGGCGCCTCTCGCCCGCGAGTGCCGCGAGGTCACCGAATGCCGCGAGCCGGGCCGACCATAGCATGCTGGCCAGCCGCTGAGCAATTGGTCATATCTCTTGACAAGCCGCCGAGAACGAGGGTATGGTCGCCGGCGCGGCGAGGTCTGTGCGGGATCCCGCCCGAGCGACGAGGCTCACGCAGTTCCGACGCCTCGCTGTGGTCGAGGGGCGGAGGAAACTCAGCCCGATCGACAAAGGAGACCGACGTGAGGAAGTCACCGGTCGAGGGTGGGCTCGAGGTTCCGGTCGGGCTACCGGTGCGGCAAGAGGCGAGCTGACCGGGACGCGCGTACCCGAGGCGGACCTGCTGATCCGCGACGCCGAGCTCCTCGTGACGATGGATGGCGAGGAGCTTGCGGGCGGATGGGTCGCGATCTCCGACGGCGTGGTCGACGCCGTCGGCTCAGGCGGCAGCGAACCGCGCTCGGCCGAGACACTCAGCGCCCGCGGCTGCCTCGTCACACCGGGGCTCGTCAACGCGCACCACCACATGTTCCAGAATCTCACGCGGTGCTTCGCGCCGGTGCTGAACAGCGAGCTGATGAACTGGGCCGGGACGCAGAGCGACATGTGGGTGCGGCTCGACGAGGAGGCAGCGTACGTATCGGCCTGGGTCGGCCTGGCCGAGCTCGCGCTCGGCGGTTGCACGCTCACGACCGACGACCTCTACGCCCACCCACGCCCCAAGCTCGTCGACGCCGGCATCGCCGCGGCCCACGACATCGGCTTCCGCTTCGACCCGTGCCGCGGCGGCGTCGCGCTCGGCCGCGAGGACGGGCTGATCTTCCCGCCCGAGCTCGTGCAGGACACGGACACGATCATGGCCGACACCGAGCGCCTGATCGGCGCCTACCACGACCGCTCGCCGCACGCGATGACGCGGATCGTCGCCGGGCCGTCGGGCAGCTCCGTCGCCGTCCCCGGGCTGATGGAGGCAGCCGCGGAGCTGGCCGAGAAGCACGACGTGCGCATGACGACGCACCTCTCGCAGTTCGACGGCGAGGAGGAGTGGTCGCTCGGCTACTTCGGCATGCGGCAGGTCGACTGGCTCGAGAGCGTCGGCTGGGCCTCGCCGCGGGCCTGGGTCGCGCACTGCATCTTCGTGACCGACGTTGAGATCGCGCGGCTCGCGCGCTGGGGCGTCGGCGTCGCGCACTGCCCGACGACGTGTTGCCTCGTCGCGCACGGAGTCACCCCGGTCGGCGAGATGCGCAGCGCGGGGGTGAACGTCGGGCTGGCCGTCGACGGCGGCGGGTCGGAGCACGGCTCGATGTGGCTCGAGGCGCATACGGCGCTGCTGCTCGGCCGGTACCGCCTCGGCCCGATGTCGACGAGCGCGCGTGACGTGCTCGAGCTGGCGACGATCGGCTCGGCACGCTGCCTCGGCCGCGAGGGCATGAACGGCGTGCTCGCCCCGGGCGCCTGCGGCGACGTCGCCGTCTGGCCGCTCGAAGGGGCCGCGTTCGCAGGCGCGTGGACCGATCCGGTCGAGACGTGGCTGCGCTGCGGGCCGGTGAGCACGCGGCACACCGTCATCGCCGGTTGGCCGATCGTGAGAGACGGCGAGCTGCAGCTGCCCAATATCGACGAGATGCTGAAGACCCACGAGCGGATCGCGCGCGAGTGGCAGAGAGCCGTCGCGTGAGCGACTTGCTCGTCCGCGACGCGGAGTTGCTCGTGACGATGAAGGGCGAGGAGATCCGCGGCGGCTGGGTCGCGATCTCGAACGGCGTGGTCGACGTGGTCGGCGGGCCGGGCGCGGAACCGGAGGCGGCCGAGACGCTGAGCGCCCGCGGCTGCCTCGTCACGCCGGGCCTCATCAACACGCACCACCACATGTTCCAGAACCTCACGCGTGCGTTTGGCCCCGGCCTGAAGCGCGAGCTGCTCGAGTGGGCGGGCGCACTCGGGGACATCTGGATCCGCATGGACGAGGAGGCCTCGTACGTCTCGACGTGGATCGGGCTCGCCGAGCTGGCTCTCGGCGGCTGCACGCAGACGACCGACGACATGTACGCGCACCCGCGGCCGAACCTGATCGACGCGCAGATCCGCGCCGCGCAGGACGTGGGCCTGCGCTTCGACCCGTGCCGCGGCGCGGTTGCGCTCGGCCGCGCGGAGGGCGCGATCTTCCCGGCTGCGATGGTTCAGGACGCCGACACGATCCTCGCCGACACCGAGCGGCTGATCACGACCTACCACGACCGCTCGCCTGGCTCGATGGTGCGCATCGTCTGCGGCCCGTCGGCGGGCGACGTCGCCACGCCCGGCCTCATGGAGGCCGCGGCCGCGCTGGCCGAGAAGCACGACGTGCGGATGACAACGCACCTCTCGCAGTTCCCCGGCGAGGAGGCTTGGTCGCTCGCGAAGTTCGGCATGAAGCCGGTCGACTGGTTGGACAGCGTCGGCTGGGCGGGGTCGCGCGCGTGGGTCGCGCACTGCATCTTCGTCGACGCCACTGAGATCGCCCGGCTCGCGGCCTGGGGGACGGGTGTCGCGCACTGCCCGTCGACATGCTGCCTGATCGCCGAGGGAGCGCCTCGGGTCGCGGCCATGCGCGCCGCGGGGGTGAACGTCGGCCTCGCGGTCGACGGCGCCGGGTCGGAGCACGCATCCATGTGGCTCGAGGCGCATACCGCGCTGCTGCTCGGCCGTCTCCGCACGGGGCCGACGTCGACGACCGCGCGGGATGTGCTCGAGATGGCGACGCTCGGTTCGGCCCGGTGCCTCGGGCGCGAGAGCCACAACGGCTTCCTCGCCCCGGGCGCGTGCGGCGACGTGGTCGCATGGCCGCTCGAAGGCGTCCGGTTCGCCGGTGCGTGGTCGGACCCGGTCGAGGCGTGGCTGCGCTGCGGCCCGGTCGCGCCGCGGCACACGGTGGTCGCGGGCCGGCCCGTCGTGCGCGACGGGCAGTTCGCGGTGCCGGGGCTCGACGAGATGCTGAAGCGCCACGCCGCGATCTCGCGCGAGTGGCAGGGCGTGCTCGGATAGTGCGCCTCGTGTCATCGTCGAAGGCCATCGGCGTGCCGGGCCGCAGTGGCTCGCCCCTCGCCTGCGAGGTGCTTCCGTGCCTGTGAAATGCTGGGCGACCGATGAGGAGAGCCGCCCGATGAGGACCGGTGCCAGCCGCACCCTGGAGCTGCTCGAGCAGCAGGTCGGAAAGCCTTTGGTCGAGGTCGAGACGCCGGTCGCCGTCGTCGACCTCGGCCGGCTCGAGGCGAACCTGGCCGGGCTCCAGTCCTACTGCGACGGGCACGGCATCGCGCTCTGGCCGCACACGAAGACGCACAAGTCGCCCGAGATCGGCCTGCGCCAGCTCGAGCTCGGCGCGGGTGGGCTGACCGTAGCGAAGACCGGCGAGGCGCAGGTCTTCCGCGATGCCGGCGCACCGAGGATCCTCGTCCACTACCCACCGCTCGGGCAGGCCAAGTGGGATCGTCTCGCCGACGTGGCGGGCGACGTAGAGCTCTCGGTCGCCGTCGACTCGCTGGCACCGGCCGAAGGGCTCTCCGCGACGCTCGCCCGTCGCGGCGTCACCGGCGAAGCTGCTCGTCGAGATGGACGTCGGCCTGCACCGCACCGGCCAGACGAGCGCCGCCGGCGCCGTCGCCCTGGCCCAGGCATTGTCACGGCTGTCGGCCGTCGAGGTCGTCGGCATCAGCTGCTACCCGGGTCACTTCCACGGCGACGAGGCGACGATCCGCGTCGACCTCGCTGCTGCGAACGAGGTGCTCGAGGAGACGCGCGATGCGTTCGCCGCCGCCGGTATCTCGACCGAGCGCGTCTCGGGCGGCTCGACCCCGTCGCGCTTCCTCACCCACGAGACCTGCGTAAACGAGCTGCGCTCCGGCACGTATGCGCTGCTCGATCGCGAGGACGGCAAGGCCGACCTGTCGGACTGCGCGATCACGGTCGAGGTCACGGTGATCTCGGACTCCGTGCCGGGCCAGGTCGTGATCGACGCGGGCTCGAAGACGCTCACTTCGGACGACTACGGCGACGGCAAGCATGGCGCGATCGTCGGCTGGCCGGGCGCGGACCTGAACACGCTGAACGAGGAGCACGGCTACGTCGACGTCTCTTCGCTCGACGAGCGCCCGCAGGTCGGCGACCGGCTCAGCGTCGTCCCGAACCACGCATGCGGCTGCGTGAACATGCACGACGGCCTGCTCGCGATCCGCGACGGTGTCGTCGACCACGTGATCGAAGTCTCCGCCCGCGGGCTCGTGCGCTAGGCGCGAGTACGGCGCCCAGACGTCACGCGGCGTGACCGCGTAGGCCGTGTATCAGTCGTTGCTGCACTGGCAGATGCCGGCGTGCGCGACCATCGCCATCAGCAGCGCCGCCTGCGGCCGCGCGATGTCGTAGTCCTCGACGAGCCACTCGAGCAGCTCGCGGTACGCCTGGCGGCCGCCCACTCGAGCGGCTTGCCGGAGACGAGCGTGACGAGGCTGTCGGCCGTCTCGATCCGTGGCCACGTCATCGACGCGGGTCGTTCGCGCGGCTCGGCCGTGCAGGTCACGAGTGCGCCGACCTCGGGCGGGCCGACGATCTCGCCGTCGCCGAGGAGCGGCTTGCAGTCGCCGAAGTAGAGGCCGCCGCCGTCGTGCTCAACCGGCAGGACGAGCGTCGCGCCGGCGACGAGGTCCTTGCAGTCCATGTTCCCGCCGTAGCGGCCCTGGAGGCTCGCGTGCGGCGACTCGCCCGCAGGCCGCGCAGCCAGGCAGCCGATCAGCGGCCGGCTCGGCAGCGTCGTGCGCTCGTCGAAGCGGACGAAGCCGCCGTCGGAGGCGAAGATCGCGGCCGCGTCCTCCTCGTCCCACCAGGCGTACGGCTCCTCGGCCGTGTAGGGGCCGAAGACGCAGACTCCGGGCGTCGTGACCTCGACCGACTCGATCGTGACCGCGACCGCTCCGCCGGCTCTTGCGCCTGCGACGTCGATCGGGCCGACGACCGCCCACTTCAGCTTCTCGGCCGCGGCGTGGCTCTCCGGCGTGAAGTCCTCGGGCGTCTCGAAGGTGTTGCCGAAGCCCTCGACCGACTCGACCTCGAAGCGCTCGCCGGGCTGCACCGAGCCGATCGGGTCGTGCTCGGGGCTGTAGTGGTACTTCGCGTCGGCCGCGAGGAAGCGCTGCATCGGGGCGGCACTATAGTGGTCAATTCATGAGACCTCTCGCCGCCACTGCCTGAGATGGTCGACGTGATGGAGGCGGTCGTGCGACCCCCGTTCGCCAACTTCGTTGGCGGCGCGTGGCTTCCGGGCGAGGCCGGCGAGACGTACGAGAAGCGAAGCCCGCTCGGGCCGATGGACGCCGTCGGCGATTTTCCGTCATCGGCGGGCGCCGATGTCGACGCAGCGGTCGAGGCTGCGACGGGTGCGTTTCCGGTGTGGTCGGGCATGCCGCCGGCGCGCCGGGCCGGCGTGCTCACGAGCGCCGCCGAGGCGGCCGAGCGCCGCGCCGAGCAGATCGCCCTGGACATGACGCTGGAGATGGGCAAGCCGATCCGCGAGGCGCGCATGGAGGTCGCGCGCGCGGCACAGATCCTGCGCTTCTTTGCGGGGGAGGTGTTCCGCCCGAAGGGCGAGGTCTACGAGCAGGGTGTGAACGGCGGCACCCTCTACACGGCGCGCCGCCCGCTCGGCGTCGTCGGGCTGATCACGCCCTGGAACTTCCCCGCGGCGATCCCGGCCTGGAAGCTGGGCCCGGCGCTCGCCTACGGCAACACCGTCGTCCTGAAGCCCGCGCAGGAGGCGCCGCTGACGACGCTGCACCTGGCGGCGTGCCTCGAGGAGGGCGGGATCCCGGCCGGAGCGCTCAACGTCGTCGTCGGCCGTGGCGGCGCCGTCGGCGGACCGCTGGTCGCGAGCCCCGACGTGAAGGCGATCTCGTTCACGGGGTCGGTGCCGGTCGGCGAGCGGCTGCGCGTCGACGCGGCGGCGCTCGGCAAGCGCGTCCAGCTCGAGCTCGGCGGCCAGAACCCGCTGCTCGTGCTGGCCGACGCCGACCTCGACCGTGCGGCCGAGGCCTGCTACGCGGGCGCCTTCTGGTCGGCCGGCCAGAAGTGCACCTCGACGCGGCGGATCTACGTGCAGGACGCGGTCTACGGCGACTTCCGCGCACGGCTGCTGGCGCGGATGGAGCGCGGCGTCGTGGGCGATCCGCTCGACCCTGCGACCGAGGTCGGACCCCTCGTCAACGAGAGCCAGGTCGACGAGGTGCTCGCCGGGATCGCGCGCGGCCGCGACGAGGGCGGGACGACGATCGCGGGTGGCGAGCGGCGCGGCGAGAGCTTCGTCGTCGAGCCGACGCTCTTCGAGGGGGTCGCCGACGACGCGTTCCTCTCGTGCGAGGAGGTGTTCGGGCCGGTCGCGTCGCTCTACCGCTTCGTCGACCTCGACGAGGCGCTCGCGCGCGCGAACAGCGTCCGCTTCGGCCTCTCCGCCTCGATCTTCACCCGCGACGCCGCCGCGATCGACGCGTTCGTCCGCCGCATCGAAGCCGGGTTGATCCACGTGAACCAGCAGACGGCGGGCGCCGACTTCCACGTCCCGTTCGGCGGCATCAAGGGCTCGGGCTACGGCCCGCACGAGCAGGGCCGCGCCGCGATCGAGCACTACACCGAGGTCGTGACGGTCTACGCCGACGTCTGACGGCTCAGAGCTCGAACCAGAATGAAGTCTGTGCCGTCTGGACGCGCTGTGCGCGCGCGCTGCTGCGTCCTCAGTCGGCTCGATAGCTCTGCTATCGGGCCTCCCTGCGTCCTTGCATCGCACGCACCCATCGCGCCCAGCCGACGAGCGTCATTCTGGTTCGAGCTCTCAGCCCGGCCGGTTCATCTGCGCGACGAGTCCGCCGACGTAGCTGCGGCCGCGCGCGATCTTCCCGTCCGCGAACTCCCACACGTCGACGATCGCCGCCTCGACGTGCCGGCCCGTCGGCGGCAGCACCCCTTGCGGTGTCGCGAGCGGGCGGTCGTTCAATCCGCTGCCGACGTACTCGACGATTACCGTGTCGCCGCCGTCGACCACGTTCGTGACCTCCGCCTTGCCGTCGGTGAAGCCGTCGCGCCAGTACTCCACGTTCTTCCGCCAGCCTGCGGGGCCGCGGTAGGTCAGGCCGAGCGGAAGCTCGACCCACTCCGCGTCGTCGGCGAAATGCGCCGCGACCGCGTCGAGATCGTCGTCGCTGATCGACTGGAAAAGCGCCAGTGCGGTGTCGACGTTGCTCATCGAGCCTCCGTTCCTCGGGTTCCGTGGGGCCGGGGCGACCCTAGCGCTCGGCGGTCGCGCTGCGCGAACGGGTCTCCGCTTGACGCGCGTTGGACCGCGTGCGATAAGAGGACAAGCCAATTGACCACAGCAGCCAGGAGGAGCGGGATGACCACGCAGGACGGCGGGCAGGACGGTGGCGGCAACGTTGATTCGCGCATCTCGCGGAAGCAGTTCATCCAGGGCGCGGCGGGCGTCGGCCTCGCACTCGGGGCCGGAGGGCTGCTCGCGGCCTGCGGCGGCAGCGGCAACGACAGCGGAGCCACGACCGAGGCGGCCGGAGAGATCAAGCGCGGCGGCGTGCTGCGCGTCGGCCATGTCGGCGCCGGCAAGGGCGAGTCGTTCAACCCGGGCCGCGGCGGCGCCTGGATCGACACCTCGCGCCAGTACCAGCTCTACGACCCGCTGACCCGGGTCAACCCCGATCTGACGCAGGCTCCCGGGCTCGCGCTCGAGTGGAACCCGAACTCCGATGCGACGCTCTACGAGGTCAAGCTGCGGCCCGACGTCGTCTTCCACGACGGCAAGTCGTTCACCGCAGACGACGTCATCTACACCCTCCGGCAGATGGGCGACGCGAAGCACCTCGGCCACTTCGCCGTCTCGAACATCGACCTGAACGGGCTGAAGAAGCTCAACGACCTGACCGTGCAGATCCCGCTGAAGAGCCCGAACGTCGACCTTGCCGGCTCCTTCGTCAACGGCACCACGGTGATGGTGCAGGACGGCGAGACGGACTTCACGCATCCGATCGGCACGGGCCCGTTCAAGTTCGGCACATTCACGCCGGGCGAGCGCAGCCACTCGCCCGCGAACGAGAACTACTGGGAGGAGGGCAAGCCGTACGTCGACGCCTGGGAGGACATCTCGATCGACGACCCGGACGCCCGGCTGAACGCGCTGATCGAGCGGCGAGCTCGACTGCCATGAGCCAGCTCGGGTACCCGCAGGCGAAGGCGCACCTCGCGTCGGGCGACATCAACGTCGTGAACGCGCCGAGCCCGTCGATGCTCTGCTTCTACATGGCGGTCGACATCGCGCCGTTCGACAACAACGACGTGCGCGAGGCCTTCCGCTACATCCCCGACCGCCAGGCGCTGATCGACGGCGCGATCTCCGGCTTCGGGACGCTCGGCAACGACCTCTTCGGCAAGGGCTACAAGTACTTCGCCGACGACATGGCCGTGCGCGAGGCCGATCCCGAGAAGGCGAAGTCGCTGCTCAAGAAGGCCGGCCACGAGAACCTCGACGGTGACGCTGCACACCTCCGACGCGGTGCCGGGTTTCGTCGAGTCGGCCACGCTGTTCGCCCAGCAGGCGAAGGCCGCGGGCGTCACCGTCAACATCAAGAAGGAAGCCGCGAACGCCTTCTTCGACGAGTCGCTGCTCTACACGAAGCTCGACTTCTCGCAGGACTTCTGGGCCGCCGGCTCGCTCGGCGCCTGGTACGAGCTGGCACTGCTCTCGGATGCCGCCTGGAACGAGACCCACTGGCGGGAGGCCTCGTATGACGCGCTGATCCGCGAGGCGCAGGGAGCGACGAGCGAGTCCGACGCAGAGGACAAGTTCCGCCAGCTGCAGCAGATCCAGTACGACCAGGGCGGCTACATCATCTGGACGAACATCAACATCGTCGATGCGACGGCCAACTACACGAAGGGTCTCGAGCCGAGCTCCTTCACCGCCCTCGGCGGCTGGAACTACCGGAGCGCCTGGCTCGACAAGTGACGTTCTCTGCGGCCACGCACGCCCGGCGCGCTCCACGTCGGGCGTGCAAGGTCGCGACGGCTCGCACCTCGGACTGCGTTCCTGAACACTGGTTGCCGCTTTGAGCGAGCTCGCAGCGCCGACTCCGACGGTCGCGCCGCCGTCGGCGCGCCGACGGCATCCACTCGTCCGCTACGCGGCGATGCGTGTGCTGGCCGGGATCGTGACGCTGTTCGTCGTCTCGATCCTGGTCTTCCTCGGCACCGAGATGCTGCCGGGCGACGCCGCGAGCGCCGTGCTCGGCAAGTCCGCGTCGCCGACCCAGCTGGCCGAGATGCGCGAGTTGATGGGACTCGACAAGCCGGCCGCCGAGCGCTATGCCGACTGGCTCGGCGGCCTGCTCCGGGGTGACCTCGGCAACTCGGCCGCCGGCTACGCGGCCGGGGGAGAGGTACCGATCTGGGGGCAGATCAGCGGCAAGATCACCAACTCGTTCGTCCTGGCCGCGCTCACGACGCTGCTGATGGTGCCGCTGTCGCTCCTGCTCGGAACGCTTGCGGCGATGCGGGCCGGACGCACGGCCGACCACGGCATCTCGCTGTCCGCGCTCGCGCTCCAGTCGCTGCCCGAGTTCGTGGTCGGCTCGCTGTTGATCGTCGTCTTCTTCACCTGGCTCGACCTGCTGCCGCCGGTCGCGCTCGTCCCGCCCGGCGAGAGCCCGCTCGCGAACCCGAAGGCGCTCGTGCTGCCGGTGCTCACGCTGCTCGCCGCGACCCTCGCCGGCTGCACGCGGATGATCCGCGCGAACACGGTCGAGACGCTGCGCTCGGACTACGTGCAGATGGCCCGTCTCAACGGCTTCTCCGAGCGGCGGGTCGTCTCGCGCTACGCGCTGCGCAACGCGCTCGCGCCGGCGGTCCAGGTGTTCGCCCAGAACATCCAGTACCTCTTCGGCGGGATCATCATCGTCGAGTACCTGTTCGCCTATCCCGGGCTCGGCAAGGAGCTCGTCGACGCGGTCGCGATCCGCGACGTCCGCGAGGTGCAGTCGATCGCGATCCTGATCGCGGCCTTCTACATCCTGGTCAACATCGTCGCCGACATCCTCGTGGTGCTGCTCGTGCCGAAGCTGAGGACCGGCAATGCGTGAGCGTCTCCGCTTCACGCGCACCGGCACCGGCATGGTGGGCGCGATCGTGCTGGTCGTCGTGGTCGGAATCGCGCTGTTCGGCCCGTTCTTCGCGCCGCACGCGCTCGACCAGCCGATCGGCCTGCCGTTCGAGCGCCCGAGCGCGGACGCCTGGCTCGGCACCGACTTCCTCGGCCGCGACGTGCTCTCGCGCGTGCTCTGGGGCGGCCGAAGCGTGCTCGCGCTCGCCGGCGCTGCGACGGTGCTCGCCTACCTGGGCGGCCTGCTGATCGGGCTCGTCGCGGGCTACACGCGCTCGCTGCTCGATCCGCTGCTGATGCGTTCGATGGACGTGCTGATCTCGTTCCCGGCGCTCCTCTTCCTGCTCGTGCTCGTCACCGGGCTCGGCACGAGCAAGGGCGTGCTCGTGCTCGGGGTGGCGATCATCCAGATGCCGGCGATCGCGCGCATCGTGCGCTCGGCGACGCTTGGGCAGTCGGTGCGCGGCTTCGTGGAGGCGGCGGTCGCGCGGGGCGAGCGGACGTTCGCGATCCTGCGGCGCGAGATCCTGCCCGAACATCGTCTCGCCGCTGGCCGCCGACATCGGCATCCGCTTCACGCTCGCGATCATCCTCGTCGCGTCGGTGAACTTTCTCGGCCTCGGCCTGCAGCCGCCCGCCGCCGACTGGGCGCTGATGATCAGCGAGAACCGCTCCGGGCTGACGCTGAACCCGTGGGCCGTGCTCGCGCCCGCGCTGATGATCGCGCTGCTGACGATCGCGGTGAACCTGGTCGGCGACGCGATCGCGCGGACGCAGGGCATCTCGGCGCCGACCGTCGCGGGTGCGCAGGCATGAGCCGTGGGCTCGTCGGGGGCTCCGGGGTACGGAGGTGCCGGCTCTGCCGGCGCCGGGAGCGTGGATGAGCGCCGCGGTCGACACGGTCGCGGTGCGGGTCGAGGGGCTGCGGGTCGAGCTCGGCGGCGGCGTGCCGATCGTCGAGGACGTCGCGCTCGAGGTGCGTGCCGGCGAGATCCTCGGCCTCGTCGGCGAGTCGGGCTGCGGCAAGACGACGACGGCGCTCGCGCTGCTCGGCTACGCCCGCGCGGGCAGCCGGATCGCCGGCGGCTCGGTGTCGGTCGGCGGCCACGCGCTGACCGGCCGCGGGGAGCGGGCTGTGCGCGCGCTGCGCGGCCGGGTCGTCTCGTACGTGCCGCAGAACCCGGCGTCGGCGCTCAACCCGGCGCTGCGGGTCGGCGACTCGCTGACCGACATGCTGCGCGCACACACACGCGGGCGGAGCGCGGGCGGGAAGCGTGCTCGCGGCGCTCCAGCGCGTCGGGCTGCCGGCCGAGACGATGTTCGCCCGCCGCTACCCGCACCAGCTCTCGGGCGGCCAGCAGCAGCGCGTGACGATCGCGTCGGCGCTCGTCTGCGAGCCGGTCGCGGTGGTGATGGACGAGCCGACGACCGGCCTCGACGTCGTCACGCAGGCGCGCATCCTGGAGGAGGTCGACCGCCTGCGCGTCGAGAGCGGGCTCGGCGTGGTCTACGTCTCGCACGACCTCGCCGTCGTCGCGTCGATCGCCGACCGGATCGCGGTGATGTACGCGGGGCGGATCGTCGAGGACGGCCCGACGGCGGAGCTGCTCGCGCGGCCGCGGCACCCCTACACGCGCGGGCTGATCGCCTCGATTCCGGACCACGTCGCGCCGCGGCGGATCCGCGGCATCCCCGGCGTCGCCGTCGGCGTCGGCGAGCGCCCGGCCGGCTGCGCGTTCGCCCCGCGCTGCGCGCAGCGCGTCGAGCTCTGCGACCGCGAGCTGCCGGCGCTCGACGACGCGGGCGACCGTCACGAGGTGCGCTGCTTCGAGTGGCGCGCCACGCCGCGGATCGAGCTCGAGCCGCTCGTCGCGACGCGGGCCGAGGCCGAGGCCGCCGGGCCGCTGCTCGAGGTCGAGGGGCTCGGCGCAGCGCACTCGAGCCGGCACGAGACGGTGGTCGCCGCGGACGACGTGTCGTTCGTGCTGGCCGCGGGCGAGTGCCTCGCGCTCGTCGGCGAGTCGGGGTCGGGGAAGACGACGATCGCCCGCTGCGTCGCCGGCCTGCACGAGCCCTCGGCGGGGCGGATCGTCTTCGACGGGGAGCCGCTCGCTGCGAGGGCCAGGGCGCGCCCGCGCGAGGCGCGGCGCCGCATCCAGATCGTCTTCCAGAACCCGACCGACTCGCTCAACCCGCGCCGCCGGATCGCCGACGAGATCGCCCGTCCGGCCCGCGTGCTGCGCGGGCTCTCGCGCGCCGAGGCGCGTGCCGAGGTGACGGGCCTGCTCGAACGCGTCCGCCTGCCGGCACGGCTCGCCGGCCGCTTCCCGGGCGAGCTCTCCGGCGGGGAGCGGCAGCGCGTCGCGATCGCGCGCGCGCTCGCCGCGAAGCCCGACCTGCTGATCTGCGACGAGATCACGTCGGCGCTCGACGTCTCGGTGCAGGCGGCCGTGCTCGACCTGCTCTCGGAGCTCCGGGCCGAGCTCGGGCTCGCGCTGCTCTTCATCTCGCACGACCTCGGCGTCGTCGCCAGCGTCGCCGACCGCGTGCTCGTGCTCGACCGCGGTGCCGTGTGCGAGCAGGGTCGGGTCGCGCAGGTCCTCGCGAAGCCCGAGCGGGACTACACGCGGCGCCTGCTCGACGCCGCGCCGCGCGTTGAGGCGCGATGATGCGGTGCGGACGGATCGCGAGCCGATCTGCGCAGCTCTCCGGGCACTGGCTGACTGCTAACGGTGCGTCGCGGTGGGGCCTTCCAGTTGTCTATCCAAGGCACGTCGTTTTCTCGCCGATTTTCTCCCGAACCGGCCGGCAGGGCGACGTGTGGTGGCGCCTTGTGGCAGCTGATCTTCGTCTGACAATACTCGGTGCACGATGGCGTTCCACCTTCTGCTTGCGTCTCGATTTGGTCGGCACCACACCGAACTTACGGGTCGGGTGCCATTGCAGGAGGTCTGCCGACGAGTCGGGCGTCTCGCGTCGACGATTCGGCGAGTTGTCGCGCATTGACGACCGTCGGAACGTCCGCGCCGTTGAGATACGCACTGCACCGTTGCGCTACGAGACGGCGGAGGGTGACGACGGCCGCCTCGGAGTACCAGGCTGAGTGATTCGTCAAGAGCAGGTTGGGAGCCTCGAGGAGGACGTCGTCGTCGGCCGGAGGCTCTTGCGACAGTACATCGAGGGCGGCACAACCGAGGCGGCCGGCGCACAGCGCCGCCGCGAGCGCGGCTGTGTCGACGAGCGCTCCGCGCGAGACGTTGACGAGCATCGCCTCGGGTTTCATCGACGCGAGCCGGGCCGCATCGACGAGCTGCTCCGTCTCGGCCGTCAGCGGGCAGTGGAGCGACACGACGTCCGCCGTCGAGAAGACCTCGTCGAGCCCGGCAGGCTCCACATCCGGAGGAGGCTCCTGAATCGGGTCGTACGCGATGACCCGTCCGAAGAACGGTCCGAGCAGTCGAGCGACCTCGGTTCCGATTCGTCCGGCCCCGACGAGGCCGAGCGTACGCGTGGAGAGCGGATGGATCGGACGGATCGCCTGCCAGTCGCTCCACCGTCCGGCGTCGATCAGCGCTCGTGACGGAGCGAGCTTCCGGCTCCCGGCGAGAACGAGCGCGGCCGTGTGCGTGGCCACCTCTTCGACGCAGTAATCGGGGACGTTGATCACTGCGATCCCGGCACGGGTCGCCGCGTCCAAGTCGACGTTGTCGACTCCGACGCCGTAGCGGCCGATCACGCGCCAGCCCGGGCACTGCTCGATCACGTCGGCGCCGACGTTCCCGAACTGGACGAGGATCCCGTCGGCCGTCGACGCCGCCGCGACGATTGCCGGCCCCGCGACGCCGCCGGCGTCCTGGAGGGTCACACCGTACGGAGCCGCGGCGGCGATCTCGACGTCGACGTCCCCGAACGGCGAGTCGAGGACGACGATCCGCGCGCTCAACGCGGCTGCTCCGCCAGGTAGTCGTAGAGGATTCGCCCGGCCACGAGCGTGAAGTCGGTCCGCCAGAAGAACCCGTCGAGCGGTTCGACGACCGGCAGTCGCCAGACCGGCGCCTGGGCGTTCGGCCGGAGTTCGACAGTGCATGGGCCGGTCCAGCATTCGTGCACCTGGACATCGCACAGTCGCCGGGCGGTGAGCTGGCGGATTGCGGGCGTGCCGTCGACGTGTGGGATGAGCTTGTAGTTGATGCTCTCCCTGAAGTCGAAGTGCCGTCGAAGCTCGGCTGGATCGGACGCCCGTTGTTTGTACGGGAGGGTGGCGGTCAGGATCGTGATCCCGTTGCGATCGACTTCGCCGACGACCAGATCGCCGCGCGTCTCCAGCTTGAGCGCCGCGAGCTTCTTGGGCTGGCCGTGCACTTCACGCCCGTGCGCGACGCCGACGTCCGAGTCGAGGTACTGGCCCGTCGAGTAACCGCCCTCGGTCGTCTCGCCGCCGTGCGTCAGCCGTGCCCCGACCATCACGTTGCACTCGTGCGCGGTTCCGAGGAAGTCGGTGTCCGGCATCCGATAGATGTGCGCGAGGACGACATCGCCGAGCGGCTCGAGCGGCAGAGGCAGGAGCCGCGCTATCGCCGCCGGGTCGGTACGCCAGCAGGCGGTGAGGATCGACACGTTGCGGAACTCGATCGGGAACGGCGGGACGAGCGGGGCGTCCCACGGCATCGAGAACGGGCCGTCTGCGCCGGCCGCGTCATCGAGGCGCCGGTCGTGTGACGGCGCGCCCCGCCAGGGATCAGGCATCCGCGTACCTCGCGACCGCCGCCCAGTTCCAGTCGAGCCCGAGTCCCGCCCGGGCGGGCACGAGCGCGCAGCCGTCGCGGAGTTCGAGCTGCGTGTCGAGCAGCTCGTGAAACGCATCGATCCCCGAGCTCGCCAGCGCGACCTCGAGGCCCGCTGGATGGAAGTTCGTGACGGCGGCGCCGAAGTGAACGTGGACGCCCGGCTGGAGGTGGCCCGACACCTCGAGCCCCGCCGCCGAGGCGAGTGCCGCGGTCGCGAGGAACTCGCGAACGCCGCCCACGACCGTCGCGTCGCAGCGGACGACGTCGACGGCGCCCGCCGCGATCAGCTCGCGGAAGGCCCGGTGCCCGGACAGGCTCTCGCCGAGCCCGATCAGCATCCCGGAGCGACGCCGGAGGTCGGCGACAAGCGGTGCGACGGCCTCAGAGAACGGGTCCTCCACGTAGGCGATGTCGAACTGCTCGAGCAGCCGGAGACGCCGGAGGGCGTCCTCGAGGCTTCTGAACGACCTGAACGCGTCCACGACCAGTGTGCAGCTGTCGCCGACGACCTCGCGGACTGCCGCGATCCGGCGCACGTCGTCGGCAGCGTCGTCCGTGCCAATCGTGATCTTCACGGACCCGCAGCCGAGGGCGATGAAGCTGGCCATCTCGCTCTGGAGCTCGGCAAGGTCGAGGGCGGCCTGGTGCCGGTAGCCGCCCACGGCGCAGATCGGGACCTCGGAGCGCCAGCGGCCTAGGAGCTCGGCGAGCGGGACGTCCAGGCGCTTCCCGAGCAGATCCCAGAGCGCGAGGTCGACAGTGCTCACGGCGACGGCAAAGAGCCCTCGCTCCGCGTACGGCCAGTGCGCGTCGTTCAGGCGCTTGCGGACGAGTTCGGGCATGCGGACGTCGGCGCCCAGGAGCAGCGGCTCGAGAGCCTTCTCGCCGATCCGAGCGATCGGAAGGCCCCGGGAGAAGGCGTATGCGGCGCCCTCGAGCCCGCCGGCCGTCCGGATGCGGATGACGTCGTAGGTTCTTCGTGTGACGGTGGCGGCTCCGACGGTTAACGGCCGCGGGAGGGGGACAGCGCACGAGAACCAGGTGACCTCGCGGATCGGGTCGGGAGCGCCTATGCGCTGCGTCAACGGGTCGACGGTGGTCACCGCGACGTCACCCGAACGGCCTTGCATCCATACGATGCCTCGTTCTCAGGGTGCAAGCTCGGGAGGCACGAGGAGACGCGAGGAGCATGGCTGCAGAACCTATCGAACGCACGGAGGAGCGCTCTCTCCCGGGAGCGGCTCATGCTTCGGCCGGGCCCCCTGTCGTCCTCGTCACCGGAGCGGCGGGGACGATTGGCACAGCGGTTGCGCAAGCCCTCGCGGCGCGCGGAGCGAGGCTCGCGCTCACCGACGTCGACCGGGAGGGGCTCGACGCCGTCGTCAGGCTGTTGCAGGAACGGCACGCCACCGTCTACGCCGCCGTGGCCGACCTCCGGGTCGCGGACGACGTCTCCGCTCTCGTGGTAGACGTCATGACGGAGCTCGGACGCATCGACGCCGGCGTCCTCGGAGCTGGGATCGAAGGACGCGTGGCTCCGGTCGAGCACGTCACCGACGACGAGCTGGCGACGCTCTTCGACGTGAACGTCTTCTCCATGTTCCGAGTCCTACGCTCGCTTCTCCCGATCCTGCGTGCGCAAGGCCACGGACGGGTCGTGACGCTCGCCTCCGGCGCCGGTACGGGCGGCGCGCCGTACCTCGCCGCCTACGGAGCCTCGAAGCACGCGGTGGTCGGGTTGACGAGGGCGGTCGCGCTCGAGGAGGCCCAGTCCGGGATCAGCGTCAACGCCGTGTGCCCGGGCATGGTGGCCTCGCCGATGATGGAACGGATCGACGATCAGCTCGCGGCCCTCCACCGCGGTCCGGCCGGCGGGCCGGAGGCGGTGCCGATGTCCAGGTACGCGCGACCGGCCGAGGTTGCCGAGCTGGTCGCCTACCTGGCGCTCGATGCGCCGGCCTACGTCACCGGGGCGGCCATCCCCATCGACGGCGGCTTCCGGGTATGAGCGAGAGGCTTGCAGTCGTGACAGGCGCCAGCCGGGGCATCGGCGAGGCGATCTGCCGCCGGCTCGCCGCCAACGGCTACTCGATCGTCCTGGTGGCGAGGTCCGCTGACGGTCTGGCCCGCGTCGCCGGGGCGCTCGCAGGGACCACGGGCGACCTCGTCACGCGCGCGTGCGACCTCTCCGACCGGGCCGCGGTGGCGAGCCTCGCCGACGAGCTCGGCTCGTACTCTCACATCGACGCGCTTGTGAACAACGCCGGCGTCGGCACGGTCGGACCGCCCGAGGCTCAGCTCGTGGACTGGGACGAGATCATGGCCACGAACCTGCGAGCGCCCGTGCAGCTCGTGGCCGCGCTCCAGGCTCAGCTCAGCCGCTCGCCCGACCGTGGCTCCGTCGTCAACGTCGGGTCGCTCTTCGGCAGCGGCGCGGTCGCGGGCTCGCTCGCGTACGTCGCGAGCAAGGCGGCTCTCCACGCGGTGACCCGCTCGCTCGCCGTCGAGTACGGGCGGCTCGGGATCCGCGTCAACGCGGTCGCTCCCGGCTTCATCCGCACGGACATGTTCACCACCTCGCATCCACCGGAGCGCCGCACCGCGCTGGCCGAAGCGGCTCCGCTCGGGCGCGTCGGGACGCCCGACGAGGTCGCAGCGGTGGTCGCGTTCCTCTGCTCGTCTGCCAGCGCGTTCGTGACCGGGGCCGTGGTTCCGGTCGACGGCGGGCTCGGCGCCAGGCTGGCCGTGCCAGATGTCACGGACGCCGGCGGCGCAGTCAGCCCTGAGTGACGAATCCGTACGCGCTCCAGCCACCGTCGACGACGAGCGAGTGGCCTGTCACGAAGCCGGAGTCCTCCTCGCTTGCGAGGAAGAGCGCCGCCCTCGCGATCTCGGCAGGATCGGCCAGGCGCCCAAGCGGCGTCCGGCTGATGTAGGCATCCTCGTCGACATGGCCCTGCTCGATCGCCCGCTCGACGAGCGCGGTGCGCGTCACACCGGGCGCGACTGCGTTGACGCGGATTCCGTACGCCGCCCATTCGATCGCGAGCACCTCGGTCATGCTCTTCACGGCCGCCTTGGCGGCGTTGTAGGCGAGCCGGCCCGGAAACGCGACGGTGGCGTTCATCGAGGAGATGTTGACGACCGCGCCGCCTCCCTTCTCGACCATGTGCCGTCCGAACGCCTGGCAGCAGAAGAAGACGCCCGTCGTCATGACATCGAGCGAGCGGCGCCACTCGTCCTCGGGAAAGTCGAGCGACGGCCCGATCAGGGCGAGCCCGGCGTTGTTCACGAGCACATCCGCGGGGCCGAGGTCGTGCTTCGTCGCGTCTGCGGCCGCGAGAACGCTCTCGCGGTCGGAGACGTCGCACCGATACGCGTGGGCGATTGCGCCGCCCCGTTGGAGCTCGCGAGCCCGCGTCTCCGCGGCGTCTCGGTCCAGGTCGAGGAGTGCGAGCGCTGCTCCGTGACGTGCGAGCTCGTCGGCGATTGCGGCCCCGATGCCACGGGCGCCGCCCGTGACGACGCACACCTTGTCAGCGAGCTTTTCCACGGCGGATGACCACAATAGGCGCTCGATGACCGGCGTAGCCTCCTGGCCGCCCGCCTTCCTGGCGGAGATCGAAGGCGATCCGCCGTCCGGCGCGCCCGTGCTGTGGGCGCTCGGCGGCCCGAGCTTCCTCTATCGGACCGCCGAGACCGCGATCTGGATCGACCCCTGGTTCGGCAACACGCCCGAGGGCCTCGACGGGGACATCTTCCGGAGCCTCGCGATACCAGTTGATCCCTCCGCGATACGCCGTGCCGACGCCGTCATCTCAACGCACGCCCACATCGACCACTGCCACCCCGAGACGATCCTGCCGATCGTCGAGAACACCCGTGCGCGCTGTGTCGCTCCGTCGTCGTCGGCGGCGCTGATGCGGGAGTGGCCCGTCGCAGAAGAACAGCTCGTCGAGGTGGCCCCCGGCGCGTCGCTCCGCATCGGCGACGTCTCAGCGCAGGTGTACGGAGCGCACGATCCACTCGAGCCCGGCGCAGTGACGTTCGTGCTCGAGGCGGCAGGTGTGAGCCTGTTCGTGTCCGGTGACACGCGGCTCGCCCCGGCGCTTTCGGACGTGGCGGCCGCGCACGCGCTCGACTACGCGCTGCTTGCGTTCGGGGGCGACTGGTACATGGACGCGGAGCAGTTGCTCGAGGCCGCGGCCGTGCTGAATCCGACGACGCTGATCCCGTTCCACTGGGAGATCTGGCGCCGGCAGACCGGGGACCTCGTTGCGCTCTTCGACGCCTACCACCGGCTGCGCCCGCCGTTCCGCCTCGCGCTCCCCCTGATCGGGGACTCCCTCACGCTCAGCGGCGCCAGCCCCGTCAGCCCGGGCTCATGACCCCGTACGTCGGCTTCCAGTACTTCTCGTAGAGCTCTTCGCATTGAGGGTTGCACGCACCGAGCTCGCCTGCGCCGCCCTCGAAGATCCACGCTCGCCGAGGGATCAGCGTGCCGCAGACGTCGCAGTGCGAGACGTTGGTCTCGTGCCACGCGTGCTCCAGCTCGACCCAGTGTCCGCTCACTCCGCGGCCTCGATGCCGTAGTCGCGCAGCGCCGCCTCGGCGGTCACGTATCCCTCGAGCACGTCCTCCCGGACGAGGTCGGGGTCGCGCTCGCATGGGTCGCCGAAGCCGGCCCCACCAGGCGTGACGTACCGGAGTTGGTCGCCTCGACGCAGGACGACGTTCGTGAACTTGGTCGGCGAGGCGACCCCGAAGACCTCGTCGAAGCGCCGGAAGCCGTCGTCGCCTGCGCGGCGGACGAGCAGTTGGGAGCCGGACCCGGGCAGGCCGCCGAAGAGGCCGGTCGGCCGAATGCGCGAGCGGTCGAACAGCGCGCTGAAAGTGATCTCGTCCGCTGTGACCTCGAGCGTCCTCCGCGTCGCGAGGCCTCCCCTGTGCTTGCCGCCACCTCCCGAGTCGGCAGCGAGGCCATACTCGATCGTGTGGATCGGGTAGCGGTGCTCGAAGACCTCGACCGGCGTGTTGCGGCAATTCGAGTGGCGCGTGATCTCGGCGTCGTTGCCGTCCTTGCGCGTCGTGCCGCCCGCCCCCATGCCGTCAAAGTGGTAGTTCGAGTAGTAGGCGCCCGTCTCGGGATGGATCCCGCCGAAGAGCAGGTTCGAGCTCGAGCCGCCGGTCGAGGCGGCCACGCGCTCGGGAACAGCATGTGAAAAGGCGGCGAGCAGGAGGTCGATCAGCTTCGGCTGCAGGTCCGTGTTCCCGCCCACCGAGGGCCCGGGGTGACGCACGTTCACGACGCTGCCGGCCGGCGCGATCAGCCGCATCGGCCGGTAGCAGCCGGAGTTGCGCGGAATCAGCATCTGCGGGTCGGTGACGCAGAAGACGGCGTTGTAGACGGCCGAGGCGGCGACCACGAACGTGCAGTTCATCGGCCCACGCACCTGCGAGCTCGACCCCGTGAAGTCGGCGATCACCTCGTCGCCCCTGACCACGACCGCCACCTTCACCTCGAACGGGTCGGTCGAGACGCCGTCGTCCTCGACCAGCATGCTCGCCTCGTAGCGGCCGTCGGGAAGGTCTTCGATCTCGGCGCGCAGGCGTCGCTCCGAGTAGTCGATCAGCGCGCGCGTGCCGTCCCGCACGGTGGGAAGCCCGTACCGGTCGACCAGCGCGAGAAGCCTGCGGTCGCCGACGTTGAGCGCGCCGATCATGGCGTGAAAGTCGCCCCAGGTGGCCCGCGGCGTCCGGTGGTTCGCGAGGATCACGCGCCAGAGCTGCTCGTTGTAGCGCCCGCCCTCGAGCAGCTTCACCGGCGGCAGGCGCAACCCCTCTTGGTAAACGTCGGTCGCGTCGGACGCGAAGCTTCCGGGCGCTTTGCCGCCCACCTCCGCCAGATGGCCGATCGCGCCCGCGAACCCCAGCAGTTCGCCGTCCCGGAAGACCGGCTTCATCAGCATGTGCTCGGGGATGTGGCAGTTGCCCCGGTAGGGGTCGTTGTGGACGACGACGTCCCCGAGCCCGAAGAACTCCTCCCCGAACTCCTCGAGTGTCCACCGCACCGTGTGTGTGATCGCTCCCATCATCGAGGGCGTGTAGTTCTTCTCTGCGATCAGGTTGCCCTCGCGGTCGAGAAGGACGGTCGAGAAGTCGAGGCCCTCGTTGAAGATCGTCGAGTACGAGGTCTTCATCATCACGAGCGCCATCTCGGCCGCGATGTTCGCGAGGCCGTTGTGGAGAACGTGCAGGCCGACGCCGTCGAGTTCGAGCGTCTTCGTCACCCCGGCTCTCCGAACGTCAGGACGAGCACGCCGCTCGAATGCACGAGCAGCCGGTCGCCGGCGAAGACGAGAGTGGTCGAATCGGGCTCCTCGATGATGGCGGGGCCTTCGAGCACGACGCCGGGAGCAAGGTCGTCGCGCCGGTAGATCGCACACTCCACGGGACCCTCGGCGTCGAACCAGACCTCTCGCCAGCTCGGCTCAGCGGCTCCGCCGGCTCCGGCGGAGAGCTGAACCGGCTTCTCGGGGCGTAGCGCGGTAACGCGGAGGTTGATCATCTCGACGGCCTCGCCCGGAAGGCTGAAGCCGTACTGGCGCTCGTGCTCGGCCTCGAAGCGTCCGAGCAGCTCCTGCCAGCGGCCTTCGTCGAAGTCGCCGTCGGGCAGTGGGACCTCGAGCTCATAGTTCTGCCCGGCGTAGCGCAGGTCGGCCGACCGGCGTACCTGTACGTCGCTGGCGTCGACGTTCCGCCGCAGCGCCGCGATCGTGTCCTCGCGCAGCCGCCGCTCGGCGAGCTCGAGATCTGCGATCCGGACTCGGCTCGAGTGGACGTAGAACGTCTGGACGCGGTCGACCCGCGCTTGCGCGATCGCGGCGCCGAGGGCCGAGCAGAGTCCCGGATGAGGAGGCACGAGCACCGTTCGCATATCGAGGCGCTCCGCGACGGCGCGGGCGTGCAGCGGGCCGGCCCCGCCGAATGCGATCAGAGCGAAGTCGCGTGGGTCGAGGCCACGCTCGACGGCGATGAGACGGATCGCATTCGCCATGTTCTCGTCCGCCGTCCGGACGGCGGCCAGCGCCGCCGCCTCCGGCGAGAGGCCGAGCTCGTCAAGCCGGGCGAGCGAGGCGCGGGCGGCCTCGGCGTCGAGTGGCATCGCGCCGCCGAGGAAGTACGCCGGGTCGAGCCGGCCCAGCGTGAGGTTCGCGTCGGTCAGCGTCGGCTCCGTTCCGCCCTGTCCGTAGGCAGCCGGGCCCGGCGCCGCGCCGGCGCTTCTCGGGCCGACGTGCAGCAGGCCCCCCCGGTCGATCCAGGCGATCGAACCGCCTCCTGCGCCGATCGTGCTCACGGCGACGCACGGAATGCTCACCGGGATGCCCCATGCGACCTGAAACTCCCCCGCGTACTGCTCCGTCTCGTCGATCACGAGCCCGATGTCGCAGCTCGTGCCACCCATGTCGAGCGAGAACACCGACGGGGCACCCGCCGCCTCCGCGAAGAAGCGGGCTCCGATCACGCCGCCCGCGAGGCCCGAAAGAAGGAGGCGACCTGGACTGCTTCGAGCCTGCTCGGCGAGCAGGTAGCCGCCGTTCGACGCGAGCAGGTTCCAGCAATCGAGGCCGGTGTCCTCCCGCAACACGTCTCCCACCCGATCGACATAGCCCTCGATCAACGGCTTGACGTACGCGTCGGCGACGGTCGTGCTCGCGCGCTCGTACTCGCGCCACACCGGCGAGACTTCGTGCGAGACGGAGACAGGCACGTCCGGCAGCGCGTCGCGGGCCACGGCCGCGATCGCCTCCTCCTGGCCCGGGTTCAGATACGAGAAGAGGCAGCACACGGCAACGACGATCCCGTCCTGTGCGAGCGAGCACAGTCGCTCGCGGAGCAGGTCGAGGTCTACGGGGTCGAGCTGCTCGACGAGCGCTCCGTTGTGATCGACACGGCCCGCGACGCCGAGGCAGTGGCGGCGAAGGACGAGCGGCTTGGGCTTCTGCCAGTGGAGGTCGTAGAGGCGCTCCTTGTCGAGCCGTCCGATGAACGGAACGTCCTCGAAGCCTGCGTTCGTGATGAAGATCACGGTCGGGCCGAGACGCTGGATGACCGCGTTCGTCGCAACGGTCGTTCCGACCACGACCTGCCCGGCGGTATCCGCGCCGGCAAGCTGTCCGAGTCCGCCGCGGATTGCGCGCGCCGGGTCGTCCGGGGTGGACGGGACCTTCGCGATCCGGAATGTCCCCGACTCGCCATCGACAAGGACGAAGTCCGTGAATGTTCCACCGGTGTCGATGCCGACGTGGGCCTTCACTGCGTAAAGGCGGCCGACGCCGAGTGTCCGAGCCTGGCCGAGACCGCCTTCGTTATCGCGACCATCCCCGCGCCGATCTCGTCGAGGCTCTCGCGCGAGACGTTCGACGCAGGTGCGCTGACCGAGATCGCGAAGGCCGGCTCTCCGTGCCGGCTGAAGATCGGCGCCGCGACGCAGCGCAAGCCGATCGTTGACTCCTGGTCGTCGACGGCGTACCCGCGCTCACGAACGAGGGCCAGCTCCCGGTCGAGCGTCTCGAGGTCGACGATCGTGGTCTCTGTCAGCCGGGCGAGGTCGTGCCCCTCGAGAAGTGCCCGGCGCCTCTCTGCGGAGAGGTGAGCGAGGATCGCCTTGCCGACTCCCGTGCTGTGGGGAGGATCCTCCTGGCCGATCCGGGCGCCCAGCCTGATCGGGTGAAGCCCTTCCCGCGCGTCGATCAGCACGATGCGGTCACGCCAGAGCGCCGCGAGGTTGACGGTCTCACCGTGGGCGTCACGCAATGCCTCCATGTACGGGCCTGCGACCTGGCGCGGGTCGAGGTCGCCCACCGCCCGCTCCCAGAGGAGCAGGAACCCGAGTCCCAGCCTGTAGGTGCCGACCGCTGCGTCCCTGTCCACCATGCCGGTGCTGACGAGGGTGGAGAGGTAGCGCAGCGCGGTCGGCTCGGAGAGGTCCGCGGCGAGGGCGAGCCTCCGTAGCGGGGCCCTGTTCCCGGAGCGCGAGATCGCCTCGAGGAGCGAGATCGTTCGCTGGACGGCACGGACATCGGATCCCGCTCTGACACGGGGTTGGGCGGGTGCTCCTGCCACTTTGAAAGCTATCTTCCAAAACGTTGACAGGGCTGTCAAGACTGTGCTAGAAGCGCCTCTACATTCCGCCCACGGGCCGCTTTGGCGTCCCGGAGATTCCATTGAGGAGGAGCGAATGATTGACGAGCCTGGGAATGCAGACTCCGGCACACAGGAGGAGCCGACAACCCATTCGCGACGCGACGTCGTCGTGCGCGGCGCTCGTGTCGCCGGGGTGGCAGTGCTCGTGCCGGGCGCACTCACCGGAGCCGCCAGAGCAGCGGTCGACCGCCATTTGACCGCGCGCAAGCAGTTCAGAGCCGCGGCGGGCGGCACGCTCACCGTGGCCCAGCCGGGCGAGCCGAAGACGCTCGACCCGCATCGTTCGACGCTCGACGTCTTTCGCCATTCGATCCGGTCGGCCGTCTTCGACTCTCTCACGTGGGTCGATCCGGCCACACTCAAGGTGCAGCCGAAGCTCGCGGAGTCGTGGACGGTCTCCAAGGACGGCAAGACCGTCACCTTCAAGCTGCGGTCGGGCGTCACGTGGCACGACGGCAGCCCGTTCACGGCGAGTGACGTCGCTTTCACGATCAATCGCGTGAAGGACCCGAAGATCGCAAGCCAGTTCGCGCCACAGGTAGCGACGGTAAAGAGCGTCCAGGTGGTGGACGACACCACCGTGCGCTTCAACCTCTCGGCGCCGACGCCGCCGCTGCTCGCAAACCTCCTCCAAGTGCAGATCGTCGGCGAGAACAGCATCGGGTCGATCGAGACCAACCCGATCGGCACCGGTCCGTTCAAGTTCGTCGAGTTCGTCCCGGGTGACCACCAGACGCTGGAGAAGAACACCGACTACTGGGTCGAGGGGACGCCGATCCTCGACAAGCTCATCTTCAAGAACGTGCCGGACGCCCAGTCCCGGCTGGCTCAGCTACGTGCCGGATCGGTCCAGATGATCGACGGCATCGACCCGAAAGACGTCAAGCAGGCGAGGAGCTTCCCGAACGCCTACGTCTTCTCGAGCAAGGCGGTCAACCTTTACGAGATCTTCCAGATCAACACGAAGCGCAAGCCGTTCGACGACAAGCGCGTGCGTCAGGCGCTCTCGTATGCCTTCGACCGGAAGTCGTACCTCAAGAACTTCTGGTACGGCCTGGCTCGGCCGAGCTCGGGACCGTTCGTCAAGGAGATGCCGGCCTACCTGCCGGGCGTCGACAACGCCTACAAGTTCAACCTCAAGAAGGCGGCAGCGCTGCTCAAGGCGGCCGGTTTCACGAAGGACAAGCCACTCGAGATCGAGATCCTCTCGATCGTGGGGTATCCGACGCTGAAGGCGATGGCGGTCATCCTCCAGGCGAACCTCAACAAGATCGGCAGAAGGCGACGATCACCGAGCTCGAGATCAGCCCGTGGATCGACCGGATCGCGTCGCATCCCGACTTCGACATCACGGTCGACAACTACAACACGGTGCCGGAGGATCCCGCCGGAATGTTCAACTCGGACAACCTGGCCCCGGCGGGGAACATCAACATGTGGAACCCGCCCGGGTACGCCGCGCTGGTCAACAAGGCAGCGAGCGAGCGGAACCCGAAGAAGCGGATCGCCGCTCTACCGGCAGCTGCAGAAGCTCATCCTCGACAGAGCAGCCGATGATCACGATCGATCACATCCCGATCATCGTCGCGGCGTCCAAGACGGTGAAGGGCGTCAAGCTGGGGCCAAGCGGCATCTACGACTGGTCGAGAGCCCAAGTCTGAGGTTGCCCTCATCAGGCGGTAGCCGCACATCGCGCCGGGAGAGCCGCGAGGGCCTCCCGGCGCGAGGTCGGTGAGGCAGTTAGGGTCGGACCCCCTTGGCGCGATTCGTCGTCGGCAGAACGGTCGGAGCGCTCGTCACGCTCTTCGTGATCAGCGTCCTCTGTTTCTTCACGATCGCGATGGTTCCGGGAAACCCCGCGGAGGTGCTGCTCGGAACCTACGCGACACCGGAGCGGCTCGCGGCCATCGAGCACGAGTTCGGTCTCGACCAGCCGATCGTCGTCCGCTACGGCTACTGGCTGAAGGAAACGGTGCAGGGGAACCTCGGCGAGTCCGTCCTCAGCCACCAGCCGGTGACGAAGCTGCTCGCGACGGCGCTGCCGGTGACGCTCGAGCTGACGGGGTTCGCGTTGCTCATCGCGGTGGCGTTCGCGCTGCCGACGGGGTTGCGACTTGCGACCAACCGCGACAAGCGGTGGGCGAGGCCCGCGATGTTCGGCATCACGCTCGGCATCTCGGTGCCGGGGTTCTGGGTCGGCCTGATGCTGATCGAGCTCTTCGCGGTGAAGTGGGGGATTCTGCCCGCCGGCGGCTACGTGTCGTTCGGCGAACGACCCGGTCGAGAACATCAAGACGATGATCCTGCCCGTCGGTCACGCTGTCGCTGTACCTGGGTCCGCCGCTCGTCCGCTTCGTGCGCGCGAGCGCCGTGGGCGTGCTCCAGGAGGACTTCATCAAGACCGCCCGGACGAAGGGAATCAGTGACAGGGCGATCCTCAACCGCCACGTCAAGCCGAACGCGCTCATCCCGACGGTCACGTTCCTTGGGCTCCAGCTCGGTGCCCTGATCAGCGGCGCGATCGTGACCGAGGTGATCTTCGCCCTGCCCGGCATGGGCCGGCTCGGGCTCAACGCGATTCTCTCGCGCGACTATCCGGTCGTCCTGGGCGTCGTTCTCGTGGTGGCGTTCGGGTACGTGCTCGTCAACCTCCTCGTCGACCTCTCGTACGGCCTCATCGACCCGCGCGTCCGAACGCAAATGAGTGACCGCTCGGCAGACGTGACCGCGCTCCCGCCCAGCGGCGTGTCGGTCGGCGAGGCCGCGGGGCTGCCGCCGAAGGGCAGGCGGCTCCGGCTGGCCTCGTACCTCGCGCTGCGAGACCCGCTCGCGTGCGTGCTCGTCGCCGTCTTCGTGCTCGCGGCGACTCATCGGGCCGTTGCTTCGCGCCGTATCCCCCGAATGTCCCGGATCTCGATGCGACACTGCAGGGGCCGTCGGCGGCGCACCTCTTGGGAACCGACCAGTTCGGGCGCGACATCCTCAGCCGCCTGCTCACCGCCTCGCGGGTGGCCGCCGAGGCGGTGCTGATCGTGATCGCGATCGGGGGGATCGTCGGCACCATCCTCGGCAGCGTGGCCGGCCTGTTCGGCGGGGCGATCGACGCGGTCGTCTCGAGGCTGATCGAGATCGTGCAGGGCTTCCCGATCGTGCTGCTCGCGATCGCGGTCGTCGCCATAGCCGGCCCGTCGCTGACCAACGCGATGATCGCAGTCGCCGTCGGCGCCGATTCCGGACTTCGCGCGAGTCGCGCGCAGCGTCGCGATACAGCTGCGGACGCGGGAGTTCGTCGAGGCCGCTCGCAGCGTCGGGGCGAGCGAGCCCCGCATCCTCGCGACCGAGATTCTGCCGAACATGGTCGGTGCGCTCGTCGTGATCGCGACGTTCGACGGCGCGCAGGCTGTGATGTACGAGTCGGCCCTCTCGTTCCTCGGTCTCGGCGTGCAGCCGCCGGAGGCGTCGTTCGGAGGGATGCTCAGCGAGGCGAAGGAGTACCTGGCGATCGACGCCTGGTACGCATTCGTCTGCGGTGTCGCGCTCGCCGCGGTCATTCTCGGGCTCAACCTCATGGGCGACGCGCTGAGCGACTATTTCCAGCGGCAGGGTCGGAAATGACCAGCCCCGTGGTCGAGGGAGCGGTGATCGACGTGCGCGACCTCCGCGTCGCCTTCCAGACCGAAGACGGACTCGTGCGCGCGGTCGACGGTGTCTCGTTCTCGGTCGCGGCGGGCGAGGTGCTCGGCGTCGTCGGCGAGTCGGGCTCGGGGAAGTCGGTCACCGCCCAGACCGTGATCGGTCTCAACCGGCGCGAGCGGAACGTCACCCTGTCGGGTCAGGTGATCTACAAGGGCCGTGAACTGCTCGCGTTGTCGGACGGCGAGATGCGCCACGTGCGCGGGCGCGAGATCGCGATGATTCTCCAGGACCCGATGACATCCCTGAACCCGGTTCACCGGATCGGCGAGCAGATCGGCGAGATGCTCGAGGAGCACACGACCCTCGACAAGGAGCAGATCAGACAGCGGTCGATCGAGCTTCTCGGCGAGGTCGGCATTCCGCAGCCGGAGCAGCGCGTGCGCGACTTCCCTCACCAGTTCTCCGGAGGGATGCGGCAGAGGGTCGGGGTCGCGATCGCGATCGCCTGCAATCCGACGCTCCTGATCGCCGACGAGCCGACCACGGCGCTCGACGTGACCATCCAGGCGCAGATCCTTCAGCTCATCAAGCGGCTCAAGGACGAGCACGGAACAACGGTCATCTTCATCACCCACGACTTCGGCGTCGTGGCCGAGATCGCCGACAAGGTGCTCGTGATGTACGCAGGGCGCTGCGTCGAGTACGGGAGCGTTCGCGATGTCTTCTACAACGCCCAGCACCCCTACACCTGGGGGCTCCTCGCTTCCATCCCCGCGCCTGACCGGCCGCGAACGCGGCGGCTGCCGACGATCAAGGGCACGCCTCCGTCTCTCATCAACCTGCCCGCGGGGTGTGCGTTCCGCTCGCGCTGCGCGTACGCGTTCGAGCGCTGCGCGGAGGAGGCGCCGTCGGCGCGCGAACGAGCCGGCACTCCAGGTCACCTCGACGCGTGCTGGCTGACGAGCTCCGAGCGGGAACGCCGCCGTGCTGAGGTCGCCTCGGCGGCAGGAGCCCAGGTGTGAGCGCTGCACCGCGTCCGCTCGTCGAGGTGCACGCTCTGAAGAAGCACTTCCCGATCCGCAAGGGCGTCATGCAGCGCGAGGTCGGGAGGGTGCACGCGGTCGACGGTGTCGACCTCACCGTCTTCGAGGGGGAGACGCTCGGGCTCGTGGGGGAGTCCGGCTGTGGCAAGTCGACGCTGGCTCGCTGCATCGTGCGGCTCTACGAGCCCACGGAAGGGCGGATCCTCTTCGACGGCACCGATATCACCCATATGAGCAGACGGGCGCTGCGGCCCCTTCGGCGCGGGATGCAGATGGTGTTCCAGGATCCCTACGCGAGCCTGAATCCGCGCAAGCGAGTCGACAAGATCATCGGCGACCCGCTTCGGATCCACCGTATCGGCGACCGGCGGCGGCGGCGGCGGTCCGTACAGGAACTCCTTGCACTCGTCGGGCTCTCCCCGGAGCACCTGAACCGCTACGCCTCGGAGTTCTCCGGCGGGCAGCGCCAGCGAATCGGCGTCGCCCGTGCGCTCGCGCTCCGGCCGAAGCTAGTCGTGGCGGACGAGCCCGTCTCGGCGCTCGACGTTTCGATCCAGGCGCAGATCATCAACTTGCTCAGCGAGCTGCAGGAGACCCTCGGCCTCACCTACGTCTTCATCGCCCACGACCTCGGCGTGATCCACCACGTTGCCGACCGGATCGCCGTCATGTACCTCGGCAAGATCGTGGAGCTCGCGCCCGCCCAGGAGCTGTACGACCTGCCCCTCCACCCGTATACCGAGGCGCTACTGTCGGCGATCCCGATCGCCGATCCGGACCGAAACGAGCGCCGCGTCCGCCTGATCCTCGAAGGCGATGTGCCCAGCCCCATGGCCCCGCCGTCGGCATGCCGGTTCCACACGCGCTGCCCGTTCGCCACCGAGATCTGCGCGACGACGGAGCCGTCCCTGGACGAGCACGCTCCCGGCCATCTCGCGGCGTGCCACCACCCGCGCAGCCAGCAGGTCGCCCGGCCGTGAGCGCCGTCCCGGTTCAGCGCGTGATCAGCGCAGCGGGATTCGTGACCTCGCTCGGCGGCGGCAGCCTCTCTGAGGGTGTCCGGCGCGCGATGGACGAAGCCGCCGCGAGCACATGGCGCCCGGACGATCTTCAGGCCTGGGCGAGCGATGTGATCTCCGCGGCCACGGGTGCCGACGCCGGCTGGGTCACCTCCGGCGCGGCGGCCGGAATGACCCTGGCGGCGGCAGCGTGTATCGCGGGGAACGCGCCGCAGGTGATGGACGCCCTGCCGGCTCCTCAGGTGGCCTCGGAGGTGATCGTGCAGCGCAGCCACCGCAATGCCTACGACCGGGCGTTCCGCACCGCGGGCGGATGCATCGTCGAGGTCGGCTACCCGCTGATCGAGGGTGTCGGGCTGACCTACGCGTGGCAGCTCGAGTCGGCGATCGTCGACCGAACGGCCGCGATCGCCCACTTCCCGCTCGCGGAGGCGGAGGGGATCCCGCTCGCACGCGTCTGCGAGATCGCGGCGGCCCACCGCGTGCCGGTGATCGTGGACGCGGCCGCGGAGCTGCCTCCTGCCTCGAATCTCCGCACGTATTTCGAGGACGGGGCCGCACTCGTGACGTTCAGCGGCGGCAAGGCGATCCGCGGCCCACAAGGCTCCGGCATCCTCGCGGGCCGGCGCGAGCTGATCGAGTCGGTTCGACTGCAGACACTCGACATGGACATCGACGTCGACGCCTGGATCGCGCGCGAGGGAGCCGAGCCTCCGCATCACGGCCTCGGGCGCAGCATGAAGATCGGCAAGGAGCAGATCGTCGGGGTCGTCATCGCGCTTGAGGAGTTCCTCGCCCGTGACCACGATGCCGAGGCAGCCGGGCACCGTGCCTGGCTCGACTTGGTCGCCGCCGCTCTCTCGCCCTGGCAGGCCCGGGTCGCCGACGATCTGCACTTCTACCCGCGCCTCGTCGTGGCGCTCGGCCGCGAGCGTGCCCGCGCCGCAGCCGAGCGTCTCGCCGCTGGCGTGCCTCCAATCGTGGTTCCCCATGCTCCGCTTGCCCGCGGTGAGCTGGTGGTCGTGCCCGAGGCGATCGCGGCCGACGACAGGGCCCATGTCGAGGTTGCCCTCGGCGGCCTCCGGAAGGAGCTCGACGGATGACGGCGTGGACGCTCGCCGGCGCGACGGTGGTCGACGGCACGGGCGCAGATCCGCGGACGGCGAACGTGGTCATCGAGGACGACCGCATCGTCGCCGTCGACGGCAGCGAGCGCCGTGGCACCGTGATCGACGCGGCGGGCCTGGTCGCGGCGCCGGGGTTCGTCGACATCCACTCGCACGTCGACTGGATCGTGCCCCTCGAAGACGGGCCCGCTCTGCTCGCGCCGAATCTGCTGCAGGGGATTACGACGGCCGTTGCCGGCAATTGCGGTATCTCACCCGCACCGCTCGGCGACGTCTTCCGGCGCGGTGCGATCGAGCGTATGCCGGTCGTCGGCCTCGTCTCGGGAGCTCTCGGCTGGAACTGGCGGACGCTCGGCGAGTACCTGCGCGAGATCGAGCGGCGCGGCATGCCGCTGAACGTGGCCACGTTCGTCGGTCACAGCACGCTCCGTGCGACCGTCCTCGGCGATGCGCAGCGGGCGGCGACGCCGGGAGAGCTCGCTCAGATGGAGATGCTGCTCCGGGAGGGAATGCGCCACGGCGCGGTCGGGCTCTCCGCGGGGCTCGAGTACTTCCCCGGCCGGTACGCGGGCCCATCGGAGTTGGAGGAGCTCGCACGCGTCGCGACGGCCGAGGACGGTCTGCTCGCCGTCCATACGCGCGGCATCTCCGAGCTCTTCGACCACGCGATGGCCGAGGCGATCGGCTTCGCAAGGGCAAGCCGCTGCCGCCTCCAGCTGTCGCACGTCAACCCGATGGGGCGCGCGAACTGGGACGCGATCGAGGGTCTCTTCGATGCGGTCGACCAGGCCCGGGCAGAGGGGCTCGACGTCGCGTTCGACATCGTCGGCTACACGGCATGGACTCTGACCGCGATGGAGGCACTCCCGCACGTCGTCTCCGAGCTCGGCGACGACGCCGTGCTTGCGATGGTCGGCCGCACTGAGGGTCGCGCCCACCTCCGCGAGCTCGTCGAGCGCGCCTGGCCCGCGTGGCCGCCCTGGGTTGAGAACCGCGTGACGCGCAACATCCCGCTCGAGATGGGCTGGGACGCGATCTACCTCGCCGACGAGGCTCCCGGCTTCGCCGGCGTCCGCGGCAAGACCGTCGCGGCCCTCGCCGGCGAGCGCGGTGCCGATCCCTTCGACCTCTACTTCGACCTGCTCGAGGCCTCAGGTGGCGAGGCGCGCCTCGTCAACGACGGCTACGGAGGCGACTTCCAGGACGAGGCGCCGCTACGGCGGCTCGCCGCTCGCCCGGACGCGATCCCGGAGACCGACACGTCGGTCGTCCCGGTGCACGGGAAGCTGACTCTGCCACTGCCCATGTTCTGGGGCACGATGCCCCGCTTTATCGCCCGCTTCTCGCGTGACCTCGAGCTCGTCACGCTGTCGGAGGCGATCCGGCGGATGACCCAGCTTCCAGCGCGCCGCGCCCGTCTGACCGGACGGGGCGAGCTGACGCCGGGGGCGTATGCCGATGTGGTGCTGCTCGACCTCGACGAGCTTGGCGACCGGGGCACGTTCCTCGATCCCGAGCAGCCCGGCGGCGTGGAATGGGTCTTCGTCAACGGCGAGCCGGTGGTGCGGGAACGGCACTACGACCCGACGGCAGCGCCTGGACGGGCGCTTCGCGCACGAAGCGACTAGGAGGCAAGCGATGACACGAAGCGCGTGGACATTGAAGGGCGGGACGATCGTCGACGGAAGCGGGGGCCCGGGGTACGTCGGGGACGTCGTGATCGAGGAGGATCGGATCGTGTCGGTCGGCCCGGCCGCGTCGAGCGGGACGGTGATCGACGTCGCGGGCCTGATCGTCGCGCCCGGGTTCGTCGACATCCATTCGCACGACGACTGGCTCGCGCCGTTGCCGGACGGGCCCGCGCTCCTCGGCCCCAACGTCCAGCAGGGGATCACGACGACCGTCGCCGGCAACTGCGGCATCTCGCCCGCGCCGCTGGGCGACGACGGCCGACTCGGCGCGCTCGAGCGGATGCTGCTCGTCGGCTGGGTGACCGACAAGCTCGGCTGGAGTTGGCAATCGTTCGGCGAGTACCTCGATGTCATCGAGCGGCGCGGCCTGCCGCTGAACCTCTGCCTGTTCGTGGGGCACAGCACGCTCCGCGCGGCCGTGATGGGGCATGACTGCGAGAGGGTCCCGACGGCCGGGGAGCTCGGTGAGATGAAGCGCCTGCTCACGGAAGGCCTGGAGCAGGGCGCGATCGGCCTCTCCGTGGGGCTCGAGTACTTCCCTGGACGGTATGCCGGGCCGAGCGAGGTCGAGGCGCTGACAGCCATCGTGGCCGCCCATGACGGCCTCACCTCCGTGCACACGCGGGGTATCTCGGGGCTGTACGACCATGGGATGGCCGAGGCGATTGGCTTCGCGACGTCCACCCGCTGCCGCCTTCAGATCTCGCACGTCGCCCCGATGGGGCGTGCGAACTGGGGTGCGATCGACGGGCTCTTCCAGCGGGTGGACGCCGCGCGGGCCGATGGGGTGGACCTTGCGTTCGACGTCGTTCCCTGGACGACGTGGACGCTGGCCGCGGCGGAGGTGATGCCGCACCCGATCTCCGACCTCGGCACGGACGCCATCCTGGCGCTCGTGTCGTCGGGCGACGGGCGGCGGTACCTGCGCGAGAAGATCGAGTCGTTGCCTCCGACCTGGCCGTCCTGGGTCGACGGCCGCGTGACGCGCAACATGATCCTCGACATGGGATGGGACGCGATGATCGTCGCCGACCCGCGCTCGCCGGCGTTCGAGGGACGACGTGGTGAGACAGTGGCCCGAATGGCCGCGTCACTGGGGCGCGACCCGTACGACGTCTACTTCGACCTCGTCGCCTCGTCGGGCGGGCAGGCGCAGTTCGTGAACGTCGGCTACGGCGGCGACCTCGAGGACGACGGGCCGCTGCAGCGCGTGCTGGCGCGCCCCGACGCGATGCCCGAGACGGACACCGTCCCCGTGCCGGGGCCGAACGGCAGCGTCCACGTCTCGCTGCCGCTGTTCTACGGGAGCATGGCCCGCTTCCTCGGACGCTACTCGCGCGACCTCGGGATCGTTCCTCTCGAGCAGGCGGTCGCGCGGATCACACGGGTGCCGGCCGAGCGGGTGCATCTCCGCGACCGCGGCGTACTGAATGCGGGCGGGTTCGCCGACGTGACCGTGTTCGATGCAGGCGAGATCGGAGAGCGCGGGACGTTGCTCGACCCGGAACCGGCCGGCGGGATCCCGTATGTGTTCGTGAACGGCGCGCCGGTCGTTCGGGAGGGGACGTACGACCCCGCTCGGTCTGCGGGCCGGGCGCTGCGAAGGGAGACCTCCGGGTGACGAGCCCGGTCCGGTGCACGATCGACTTCGCGATGAACGGGAAGCAGGTCGGCCGTCTCGAGATTCCGAAGTCGACCAACACGAGCGGCTGGGCGCACGCGCACATCCCGATCATGCAGGTCGCGAACGGGAGCGGACCGACTGCGGTCGTGCTCGGCGGCAACCACGGCGACGAGTACGAGGGCCAGGTCGTCGGGCTCAAGCTGCTGCGTGAGCTGCGGCCGGAGTCGGTGCGCGGACGCGTGATCGTGGTGCCGTGCCTCTCGCCCGAGGCGTCGCGGGCCGGTACGCGCCTGTGGCCGAGCGGCGCCAACTTCAACCGCTCGTTCCCGGGCCGCCCGGACGGACCGCCGCACGAACAGCTTGCCCACTTCGTGTCGACGGTGCTCTTCCCTCTCGCCGACTACGTGATGGACATCCACAGCGGCGGCACCTCGCAGGCCTTCCTACCGTGCTCGCACATGCACGTCGTGCGGGACCGCGACCAGCGCAGGGCGATGCTCGAGGGCATGCTCGCGTGGGGTACCGACTACCACTTCCTCTACATCGCCGACATTGCGGGCAGCGGCCTGCTGCCGGTCGAGGCCGACCGCCAGGGAAAGGTCGTGGTCACGACGGAGCTCGGCGGAGGCGGCGCGGTCTGGGCCCGAGTGCACCGGCTCGCCGAACGCGGGCTCGCTAACGTGCTCCGCCACGCGGGGATCCTCGAGGGCGAGGTAGAGCGACGTACACCGTCGGGTGTCATCCTCGACGGTCGCGACCCGCGCAACTACCTCGAGGCGCCGGTCTCTGGGATCTTCGAGACGCTGGTCGATCCGGGCGATCCGGTGCGAGCGGGCGATCCGGTCGGCCGCATACATTCGCTCGAGTTACCCGAGCAGGAGCCCGTCGTCGTCGAGGCGCCGCTGGACGGTGTCACGGTCTCGATCCGCGCCATCTCCCGCGTGGAGCAGGGCGACAACGTGCACGTGTTCGGCCAACCGATCGAGCCCGAAGCGCTGCTCGCGGAGACGTAGATGGGTAGTTCCACGGTTCAGACGGTGTGATCGAGGAGTGCTCGTGGCGGGCGGCCGAGGCGGTGGTTGGGGCTGATCGCGGCGGCCGGCGCCACGAAGCGTGTCGTGATCCGGGTTCCGAGGCCGTGGAGGCTGTGGGCGCGTTCAGCACACGATCTCGTGTCCCCGTTTGTGTCCCCAAAGAGGCTAATTCAGTCTCATCTTGTCTCACCGCACAGTTCCGATTTGGACGCGGTGGGATCGAGACAAGCGCCTACGGAAGACGTGCGGCCAACTGCTACTGCCCGGCTTCGGCTTCGCCTCGACGCTTGGGGCAGTCGCTGAGCTCACCTGGACGTGCCGAATCCCACACACAGACGTGGTGAGGGACGCGCCGTTGCCTACTCGCGCTCGACGAGGTCGACGCTTGGGTCGACGGGGCTGCGTTGTCCGTGACGGAGACTCAACGGCGATGGCCGCGCGGTGCAGCCGAAGTGAGACCGGGGAGGCTTGAGGATCTACTCCCCTCGGTGCGAGAAGTGCGTCCTGGCTCAACGCAGGCCACTAGCGGAGGGGTTCCTCATCCGCTGCTCCCCCGCCTCCCTAGCCGGCGCCGCGGCGTCGAGGGCGCTCTCGGTACCGGCCGTCGGCCGGGGTGGCAAGTCGAGCGGCTGCGTCGACGTCGCGAGGTGAGGGAGCGTCTGCGCCTGTTGAGCGAGTGGCGGCGGGTATAGGCTGCCTCGTCAGTGGCCGCTGCACCGCCGACCCTCGCCGAGCATCGAGCGGGGCGCGCGCGAGGTCCTCGATCCGGCCACGTATGCGTTCTTCGCGGGCGGCGCGGGCGACGAGCTCGCGCTCGAGGCGAACCTCAGCGCCTTCGAGCGACGGGGTCTCCGCCCCCGCGTGCTCGTCGACGTCGCGGGCCGGACGACGCGGACCGTCGTGCTCGGGAAGGAGGTCGCGCTTCCCGTCCTCGTCGCCCCTGTGGGCTACCAGACGCTCCTTCATGCCGAAGGTGAGCTCGCCACGGCCCGCGCCGCCGCCCGCGTCGGCACGGTGATGTGCGTCTCCCTCGTCTCCGAGGCGCCGCCGGCCGAGATCGCGGCCGAGGCACAGGCCGCGCGACTCTGGTTCCAGATCTACTGCCTCCGCGACCGCGGGCTGACGGCCGATCTGCTTCGACAGGCAGCCGATGCCGAGTTCGAGGCCGTGGTCCTGACGGTCGACTCGCCGGTGATCGGTCGGCGCGACCGGAGCGTGCGTGCCGGATGGCGCTTCCCGAACGGCTTCTCCATCCGCAGCACTGCCCGCTCGCGTGGCACAGCCGCGACGGCCGCGCAGCTCGCCGCGCTCCTCGACCCTTCCGTCACGTGGAGCGACCTCGAGTGGATCGCCTCCGCCGCAGGTCTTCCGCTGATCCTCAAGGGCGTGGTCACGGCCGAGGACGCACGTCTCGCCGCCGAGCACGGCGTCGCGGCGGTGATCGTCTCGAATCACGGTGGCCGGCAGCTCGACGCCGCGCCCGCGACGCTTGCGGCGCTTCCGGAGGTCGTGGCGGCGGCGGGAGGCCGGGTCGAGGTGCTGATCGACGGCGGCGTCCGACGCGGCTCGCACGTTCTCGTCGCGCTTGCCCTCGGGGCCCGGGCAGTGCTCGTCGGGCGGCCGGCGATGTGGGGACTCGCGACAGCCGGGGCCGAGGGCGTCGAGAGCGTGCTCCGCCGGTTCCAGGAGGAGCTCGACATCGCGCTCGCCCTCTGCGGCTGTCTCAGCCCCTCCGACGCGGGTCCCTCGCTCGTGGGAGGCTCCCGGTAGACGTCCGGGCCCGTCTCGTCCGCGGCGACCGCCTCGTCGGCACCTTCCTGCAGGTTCCGAGCCCGGTCACGGCCGAGCTCGTGGGCGGCCTCGGCTTCGACTTCGTGTGCGTCGAGGCCGAGCACTCGGCGATGACCCGCGCCACCGTCCAGGAGCTGGTCGCCACAGCCGGCGCGCACACCCTCGTCCGGGTCGCCGACAACACGGTGGTGGAGATCTCGGGGGCGCTCGACGCCGGAGCTGCGGGCGTGATCGTTCCGCGTGTGAACTCGGCCGAGGAGGCGGCCGCCGCCGTTCGGGCTTCGCGCTTCCCTCCCGCGGGAGCGAGGGGAATCGGGCCGAGCCGGGCCACGGGCTACGGCCGCTCGATCCTCGAGTATTTCGCCCGGGCCGACGCCGAGATCGCGGTCGGCGTCCAGATCGAGACGACCGCTGCGCTGGGCGCCGCGCGGGCGATCGCTGAGGTGGAGGGGCTCGACTTCGTCTTCGTGGGGCCTGGTGACCTCGCGGCCTCGATGGGCGTCCCCTTCGGCGGCGAGCAGGTCGACGGGGCCGTGCAGTCGATCCTCGAGATCGCGCGCGATGCCGGCCGCCCGGCCGGCGTTTGGGCGCCCTCGGCCGCCGGTGCGAAGCGGTGGCTCGACGCGGGGTTCCAGTTCGTCGTCGTCGGCTCCGAGCTCGGGCTCCTGGCAGAGGCCGCCGACCGCCTCCTCGCAGAGCTCGGAGACGGAGCGGGATGACCGACCTCGTCGTCCTCAAGACCGACCTGCACGTCATCGAGGCCGGCGAGCCCGAGCGCGCGGTGCTCGCCGCGGTCGGGGCCCGGCTGGTCGAGCGGCCGTGCCTCACCGAGGAGGAGCTGATCGAGCACGGGCAGGAGGCGGCCGCGATCCTCACGCTCGACGAGCCGCTGACCGCCGAGGTGATCGCGTCGCTGACGCGCTGCCGGGTGATCAGCCGTTTCGGGATCGGCGTCGACAGGGTCGACGTTGCCGCAGCGACGGCGGCGGGGATCGTCGTCGCGAACGTGCCCGACTACTGCGTCGACGAGGTCTCGGACCACGCGCTCGCGCTGCTGCTCGCCGTCGAACGCCGGATCCCCGCCCTCGACGCCGCGGTCCGGGAAGGCAGATGGGACACCGCCGCAGCTGCAGGCCCGGTCAGGCGGCTCCGCGGCCGCCGGCTCGGCGTGGTCGGCTTCGGCAAGACGGGCTCCCGTTTCGCCGCGCGAGGAGCGGCGCTCGGCCTCGAGGTCTACGTCCACGACCCCTTCGTGAGCGACGCCGAGATCGAGTCCGCCGGAGCGAGGCCCCTTCCGCTCGACGAGCTACTCGTCTCGAGTGACGTCGTCTCCCTGCACGTGCCGCTGATGCCCGACACCCGCCACCTTCTCGACAGGCGCCGCATCCGCTCGATGCGCGAGGGCGCCGTTCTCGTCAACACCTCGCGGGGTGGCCTCGTCGACGAGGAGGCGCTCGTCGACGCGCTCCGGGAGGGGCGGCTCGGGGGCGCCGGCCTCGACGTCTTCGAGCACGAGCCGCCCGGGCGAGACCACCCTCTGCTCGCCCTCCCCAACGTCGTCGTCACGAGCCACTCGTCGCACTACTCCCTCGAGTCGGGCGCCGAGATGCGCTCCCAGGCCTTCCGCAACGTCGCCGAGGTGCTCGCGGGACGGCCGGCGATCTCGGCTGTCAATGCGGTTTGAACAGTCGTAGACTGCTCGCGTGTCGGAGCGATACGAGCGCGGGCTCGACGCCTATGCGAGCCAGTTCGGCATTCCTCGGGACGAGGTTCCTGCCTGGTTCGCCGAGCGGTTCGGGGAGCGGTTCGGTGAGGAGGCGATCAACGCCGCGGCTGGGGCGTGGGTCGACGACTGCCTCACCCTTCGTGACCGCAGCCTGATCGTCCTCGCCGCGCATGATCGCGCAGGGCGGCATGGAGGCACGGGTGCGGACTCATGTGCGCTGGGCGATCGAGCACGGCGCGACGCGCGAGGAGCTCGAGGCGCTCGCGACGCTGCTCGCGGTGTACGCCGGGTATCCGAAGGCGTCGGCCGGGCCTGGAGGTCGTGCAGCGACGAGCTGGCGCGCTTGGAGACGGGATGAGCGTCCAACCCGCGAGTGCCGGGCTGACGCTCGTGGCCGGCTCGACGGGGGCCGTCGGGGGGAAGATCTGCGAGCTGCTCGTCTCTCGTCGGACGCGCCGTCCGGGCGCTCGTCCGGCCGACGTCCGATCCGGTGAAGGTCGAGCGCCTCCGTGCCCTCGGCGCAGACGTGGTCGTCGGCGACATCGAGCAGCCCGAGACGCTCGGTTCGGCGCTCGCGGGCGCGACGCACGTCGTCACCACCGCGAGCACGTTCCCGGCCGACCAGCGGCCGGACGCGATCGACATCGTCGAGCGCGCCGGTACGTGCAACCTCGTCGATGCGGCCGCCGCGGCAGCCGTACAGCGGTTTGTTCACGTCTCCCTGCGCGACAGGCCCCCGCCCTTTCCGCACCAGCAGGCGAAGCTCGCCGCCGAGGCGTACCTGATGAGGTCGGGGGTGGAGTACGCGATCCTCAAGCCCGACCTCTTCGCAGACGTCTGGTTCAGTCCGATGCTGGGGTTCGACGTCGCCGGTGGGACGGTGCAGATCTACGGAGACGGAACCGCGCCGCATACGTGGATCTGCACGGCGGACGTGGCCCGCTTCGCCGTCTGGGCCCTCGATGCGGACGAGGCGCGGGACGCCGCGATCGCGCTCGGGGGACCGGACAGCCTCTCGCAGCTCGATGTGGTCGCGATCTACGAAGAACTGCTGGGGAAGCAGCTCGAGCGGCGCTTTCTGCCGCTCGAGCAGATCGAGCGGATGCGCGCGGAGGGCCGGACTCCGCTCGAGGTGTCGCTTGCAGGAGTGATGTTGGACGCGGCCCGCGCCGACGGCGTCGACATGGTCGACCTCGTGTCACGGAGCGCGATCCGGCTCACGTCGATGCGCGAGTTCGTCGCCGACCAGCTGGCGCGCACCTCGGCTTCGTGAGCACGCTCGAGGGCCGGGTCGCTCTCGTCACCGGCGGTGCCAGGGGGATCGGAGCGGCGGTCGGCCGTGCGCTTGCGGCACGTGGCGCGGCCGTCGTGCTCGCAGATATCGATGGGCCCGCCGTAGCCCGGACGGCGGAGCGGATCGGGTGCGACTCCGTCGCGCTCGACGTCCGCGTCGCAGCGTCGTTCAGCGCGGCGATCGACGGAACGCTCGAGCGGCACGGAGGGCTGGACGTGCTGGTCAACAACGCCGCAATCACGGTCCGCCGGCCGTTCTTCGAGATCGACGAGGCCGAGTGGGACGAGGTGATGGCCGTGAACCTGCGCGGGGTCTTTCTCGGCTGCCGGATCGCGGGCCGGCTCATGCGGGACCGCGGGCGGGGGCGGATCGTCAACCTCTCGTCGCTCGCCGGCCAGGCCGGTGGGGTTGTCAACGGCGCCCACTACGCCGCCTCGAAGGCGGGGGTCCTCGCGCTGACGAAGGTGGCGGCGCGCGAGCTCGCGCCGCACGGGGTCACCGTGAACGCGATCGCGCCTGCCGCGATCGAGGGGCCGGTGATGGCGGGGCTGCCGCCCGAGCAGGTCGAGGCGCTCGTCCGCTCGGTTCCGGTGGGGCGTCTGGGGTCGCCGGACGAGGTCGCCGCGCTCGTGGTGTTCCTCGCGTCGGATGCGGCTGCGTTCGTCACCGGCGCGACCTTCGACGTCAACGGCGGGCTCCTCATGCGCTGAGCTGAGACCGCGGGAGAAAGGAGTCGACATGCCACGATCGATCTCGAACCCGGAGGGGATCCATCCACCGCCGGGCTACAGCCATGCAGTCGTCGCGACAGGAAGCCGCCTCGCCTTCGTGGCGGGACAGGTGGCGCTCGATCGCGAATTCCAGCTCGTCGGCGGTGACGACCTCGGCGCGCAGACCCGGCAGGTGATGAAGAACCTCGGAGTCGCGCTCGACGAGCTCGGGGCCGGATGGGACGACGTCGTCAAGGCGACCGTCTACACCACGCGGCCGCTCGACTACGAGGCGATCGGAAGCGCGATGGCCGAGGCGATGGGTGACGCGGCGCCGCCGGCGCAGGTGCTGCTCGGCGTGACCTCGCTCGCCCTGCCCGAGCTCCTGATCGAGATCGAGCTCGTCGTCTCGCTCGCTTAGACGCGATGCGGGCCGTTCGGATCCACGCGCACGGCGGGCCGGAGGTGCTCCGGCTGGACGAGATCCCCGAGCCCGAGCCGGGACCGCGCGATCTCCTCGTACGCCTCCGGGCGACGTCGGTCAACCACCGCGACATCTGGATGCGAAAGGGCCACCCGCATCCGGCCTACCACGTCGACCTCCCGGCCGTGCTCGGGATCGACGTCTGCGGCGACGTCGTCGGCGTCGGCGCGGAGGTCGACTCGTTCCGCCCCGGCAACCGGGTGACGGCGAACCCTTACATGCACTGCGGCCGCTGCCCGTCGTGCGTGCGCGGCCGGTTCCAGTACTGCCCCAGGTTCAGGGTCTACAACGGCACCTATGCCGAGCTCTTCGTCGTTCCTGCCGACTTCGCCGTCCGGGTCGATCCGTCCGTTCCGGACGAGTACGTGGCGGCGTTTCCGAACACCTACATCACCGCGTGGCAGATGCTGGTCGGGAAGGCCCGGATCTCGGCGGCCGACACGATCTTCGTCTGGGCGGGGACGAGCGGCCTCGGCAGCGCCGCGATCGAGATCGCGAAACTCGCGGGGGCGACTGTGATCACGAGCGCCGGGAGCGAGGAGAAGCGGGAGCGCCTCCGAGCGCTGCCGGCCGACGCCGTCCTCGACCACGGCGCTCCCGACCTCGTCGAACGAGTCCTCGAGCTCACGGGCGGCGACGGCGCCGGCATCGTGTTCGAGCACATCGGTCAGGCGACGTGGGAGCGGTCGCTGGAGCTCTGCGCGCCGGGCGGGACGATCGTCAGCTGCGGGTGCGACCAGCGGAGACGACGTGTGGATGAACGTGACCTACATGTTCGCCAAGCAGATCCGGATCCTCGGCTCCCGGCTCGGGACGATGTCCGACGCCCTGGATGCCGCGAGGCACCTCAGCGACGGTCGCTTCACGCCGCTCGTCGACCGCGTCTTTCCCCTCGAGGAGCTCGGGGAGGCACATCGGCTGATGGACGAGGGGCGGCTGATCGGGAAGGCGATCGTCAAGCCGTAGTCCTGGCCACCGGGGCGCCGCCGTCGTTCGCGAGCGTCACCCGCGTGCCCGGAACGATCGCCCTCGCCCGCCCTTGCGACCACGACGGGCCCGGCGTCGGTCGCGACGGAGGCGACGTGCCCTCCTGCGCGGTGCGTGGTCACCTGCTCGGCCGTGCCGGGGCCGGCGGGAGCCTCGTGCCAGTCGCGCGAGCCACACCGCGGACAGAGCGCTCGCTCCGGGAACACAGCATGGCCGCAGGCGTCACACACCTGGACCTGGAGCTCCGTCACGGCGCCGCCTCGAGCACCGCGGCCGCGGCGCAGGCCCCGTAGCGGTACAGCACCATCCCGTAGCCGGTGACGACGGCGAGACGTGCGTCGGGGACCTGCCGCTCACCGCCCTCGCCGCGGAGCTGAATCACCGTCTCGACCAACCCGTGCATTCCGCCGGCGGCGCCGGCCTGCCCGGCCGAGAGCTGCCCGCCCGAGGTGTTCAACGGCCACCGTTCCTCGTCGAGGCGGACGGAGAGGAACCGCTGTGCGTCGCCGTCGGCGAGGACGCCGAGGTCGGCGAGCTGGACGAGCACCATCGCCGGATAGTCGTCGTAGACCCAGGCGACGTCCATGTTCTCGGGGCCGGCGGCGGCGGCGTCCCAGAGCTCGCCGGCGACCTCGGCGAGGCCCGTGCTGAGGCCGTCGCCCTCCTGCCCGTCGGGGTTGTGCAGCGCCCGCGTCGCCCGGATGCGGACGCCGCCAGGCGTCCGGGCAGCCGAGGTGACGACGAGCGCGTCTGCGCCGCTCACCACGGGGACGCAGTCGTAGCGAGAGAGCGGCTCGGCGATCGGCGGGGCCGCCAGGTACTGCTCGAGCGAGAGCGGCTCGCGATAGACGGCGAGCGGATTGCCCGAGGCCCAGCGCCGCTGGGCGACAGGGATCCGGCCGTAGTCCCGGCGGGTGAGGCCGGTGGCCACCATGTGCCGCTGGGTGAGCAGGGCGAAGTCGGTGTTCGGCCCGTCGACCGGAATCGGCGTCAGGTGGTCGCGCGTCGCCCGATTGTAGCCGTCGACGAGCGCCGCGAACTCGTCCCGCAACAGGCGGTCGCCGGCGAGGAGGACGATCGTCGACGCGTCGCCGGCCTCGACCGCCCGGACGGCGTGCTGGAGCATCGTGATCCCGGAGGCGCCGCCGTTCGCATCGTCCATGAGCCAGCGCGCCCGCACGCCGAGCCGCCAGGCGAGGTCGACGGCATGATCCGGGGCGAGGGTGAACGACGCGACCCCGAGGCCGTCCACTGCGCGCACGGTCGACGCCCGCGGACTCGAGCGCACGCAGGAACGCGTCGGCGAGCAGCGACTCGGTCGTGGTCGTCGCCGGGTCGGGGTGGCGCGTATAGGGCGACTCGGCAGCGCCGGCGATCACCGCCCGGCCGGTCACCGGCGCAGGACGTACCCGGCTGCCTCGCGGTCCCACGCTGCGTCCGTGACCCCGCGCTCTCGCAGCACGAACTTGCGCACCTTGCCGTTCTCGGTCAGCGGCAGCTCGTCGAGGAACTCGACGTACCGGGGCACCGCGAAGTACGCGAGCCGCGGCTCGCAGTGCCGTGTCAGCTCCTCCGGGCCTGCCGTCCCGCCGGCACGCAGCACGATGAACGCCATCACCTCGTCCTCGCCCAGCTCGGACGGCACCGGAACGACGGCCGCAGCGGCGACGTCGGGATGGCTGATCAGCACCTGCTCGACCTCCCAGGCCGAGATGTTCTCCCCGCGCCGGCGGATCGAGTCCTTCATCCGGTCGAGGAACCTGAACGCCCCATCCGACTCGCGGACCGCCCGGTCGCCCGAGTGGAACCACAGGTTCCGCCATGCCTCGACGGTCTTCTCCGGCATGCGCCAGTAGCCGGTGGCGAACGCGTACGGCTCGTCGGCCCTCAGCACGAGCTCTCCCGGCGTGCCGTCGGGAACATCCTCGTCGAGCTCGTCCACGATCTTCGCCTGGTAGCCGGGCATCACGTACCCCATCGTCCCCGGGCGCTGCCGGCCGTCGAGCGCCCCGATCACCGCGTTCGTCTCGGTCATGCCGAACCCGTCGCAGAGGGTGACGCCGAAGCGCTCCCGGAAGACGTCGTGCAACTCCGCCTGCGTCGCCGGGGCCAGAGCGACACGCAGGCGGTGGGCCCGGTCCTCCGGTGACGGCGGCCGCTTGGCGAGGATCGACACCATCGCGCCGAGCACGTAGGTCACGGTCGCGTCGGCCTCGATGAGACGCGTCCAGAACTGCGAGGCCGAGAACCTCGGGCCGACGACGAGGCCGGAGCCGTGGATCAGCGCCTGCATGCAGGTGTTGAGCGCGTTCGTGTGGAACAGCGGCAGGCACGTGTAGAGGACGTCGTCCTCGCCGACCCCGCCGAGCATGGCAACGGTGCTCAGCGCCCACCAGTAGAACTGGGCCTGCGGGCACATGACGCCCTTCGACGGTCCGGTGGTGCCGGAGGTGTAGAGGATCGCGACCGTGTCTCCCGGGCCGACCGGCTCGGGCGAGACGGAGTCGCCGGGCCCGGGGTAGGGCTCGATTGGCACGCCGCGCCACGCGGCAGCCTGCGCAACGTCGTCGAGGATCCAGATTCGCTCGAGCCCAGCGGGAGCCAAGTCGACGACGTCGAGGTGCTGGACAAGACCGGGCTCGATCGCGAGCACGCGCGGCTCCGAGTTCGTCAGCACGTGCTCGAGCTGAGGGCCGCGCGTCGCGGTGTTGAGCGGGACGAGCGTCGCCCCCAGCCAGGCGGCGGCGAACCACGCGTCGATGAGCTCCACGCGATTCTCGGCCATGAACGCGACGCGGTCGCCGCGCTCGACGCCCGCCGCGGCGAAGCTGCCGGCACGGCACGCGACCGCCGCGCGCATCTCGGCGAACGTCCGAGACGTCTCGCCGATCCGCAGGTAGTGCCGATCGCCGAGCGTGCCCGCCTGCCGCTCGAGCAGCGCAGGGAGGGTGCGCTCGGGAGCCGGGACGTCGATCATCGCGCCGAACCTACCATCCGGCTCTGAAGCGCAGCCCAGGCCGTATCGGCCTCGGCCACGATGCGCCGCACGATCTCGCCGGCCGGCAGGAGCTCGTGCACGAGGCCGGCGCCCGGCCCGGCGTACAGCGCCATCTCGCCGACAGCTCCCTCGTCGCCGACGTTCGGCGTGTCGACGAACCAGCGCGGGATCTCGAGCTCGCCGTCCGGGAGCGGACGCCGGGCAATGATCTCGACGGGCCGGTCGAGCGGCCGCACCCGCGGCTCGGGGGCCTCGGCCCAGGCGTCCGTCGTCGCGTTCCGCAGCACGCGCTCGGGGCGCCCGGGCCAGCCGATCTCGAAGATGTCGGTGACGATCGAATCCTCCGAGGCGGCGTCGACGATCGCGCGCTTGTAGACCTCGTGCGCCCCGGACTCCTCGGACGCGACGAGCCGCGTCCCGAGCAGCACACCCTCCGCGCCGAGCGCGAGCGCCGCCACGACCCCACGGCCGTCGGCAATGCCGCCCGCAGCCAGCACCGGCGTGCCCGCGGCGGCGTCGACGACCTGGGGCACGAGCGCGAAGGTTGGGACGATGCCCGTATGGCCGCCCGAGTCCGACCCCTGGGCGATCACGGCATCGGCGCCGAGCGCGGCGGCGCGGCGGGCTTCCTCCGGCGTCTCGCAGCGATGGAACACGCGGGTGCCGGCCCGGTGGGCGAGCTCGATCGCCTCGGTTGGATCGCCGAAGCCGGTGGCGAGCACTTCGATCCCCTCGTCGAGGATGGCCGCGATCGCGTCGAGCGGCTGGAGCTCGAGGATGACGTTCACGCCGGTTGGGCCTTCGGCGAGCCGCCGGATCTCCCGCAGGCGCTCGACGACCGTCCCGGGCGCGTCGCCGGCGGCGCCGGTCATCCCGAGACCGCCGGCGTTCGTGACCGCCGCGGCGAGGCGCGCGCTCGCGATCGAACCGGTTCCGGCCCCGACGATCGGCAGCTCGATCCCGAGCATCGTGCACAGGCGTGTGGTCGGCGGCACGGGTGGTTTAGGTTACGGCCTTGCGAGCATCCGCACCACCGCTTTGAGCGGAGGTGCAACCGACCGACAGGAGCCGAAATGTTCAAGGATTCGCTGGGCAAGCTGACGCGGGACGAGAGCCTGTCCGACGCCGAGGTGACCGAGTTCATCGAGAACATGCGGGACGACGTCGTGACCGAGGTGCAGATCGCCGGCTTCCTGGTCGCGCTCCTGATGAAGGGCCCGAACGTGGACGAGGTGGCCTCGATCGTTCGTGCGATGCGTGCGAACTGCGTCCAGATCACGCCGCGGGTCGACGGGAACCTGACCGACATGTGCGGCACCGGAGGCGGCCTGACGACGTTCAACGTCAGCTCGGCGAACGCGATCATGACCGCCGCGGCCGGCGTCCCGGTCGCGAAGCACGGCAGCCGCTCGATCTCGTCCTCCTCGGGAAGCGCCGACGCGCTCGAGGCGCTCGGCATCAACGTCGAGCTGACCCCTGAGCAGGGCCAGAAGCTGATCGAGGAGATCGGGATCAGCTTCCTCTACGCGCCGAACTTCCACCCGCTGATGCTGAAAGTCTTCTTCCCCGAGCTCGCCCTCGGGATCAAGACGATCTTCTTCACCATCATCGGGCCGCTGATCAACCCGGCCGGCGCGCCGCACCATCTGATGGGCGTCTACCAGCCGCATCTCGTCGACCTGGTCGGCGATGCGGTGGCGCAGCTCGACATGAAGCACGTCGTTGTAGCCCACGGCGTCGACGGGCTGGACGAGATCTCGATCATCGGGCCGACGAAGATCGCAGAGATCAAGGGGACGAAGGTCGAGCGCTACGAGATCACGCCCGAGGACTTCGGTCTCGAGCGTGCGACGTTCGACGACATCAAGGGGGGCGACCCCGCCTTCAACGCTCTCACGATTCGCGAGATCTTCGAGGGGCGCGACCAGGGGCCGCGGCGCGACTTCCTGGTGCTGAACAACGCGTATGCGCTGTACGTGGCCGGCGCGGCGGCGAGCCCGGAGGAGGGCCTCAAGATGGCCATGAACACGATCGACTCGGGCCGCGCGACCGAGAAGCTGCACGAGTTCGCGACGGCCTCGCACGGGCTCGCGACGGCGTGAGCCTGGCCGGGTCGATCCGGCGCCGTCAGACCGAGGGGACGCTGCCCGTTCTCTCCGAGATCAAGGTTCGGTCCCCGAAGGAGGGCGACCTCCTACGGGGACGGGACCCTGTTGCGCTTGCCCGCACGATGGCGGAGCGGTCCGTCGCAGGGATCTCGGTCGTGACCGAGCCGCGCGAGTTCGGCGGCTCCGTCGGGCTGCTCCGCGAGGTGGCGGCGGCGGTGGACGCGCCCGTGCTGCGGAAGGACTTCGTCCGCGATCGGGAGGGGCTGGAAGAGACGGCCGCCGCGGGCGCTGCGGCGATCCTGCTCACGGTCTGCATGCTCGAGCCCGCCCGGCTGGTCGAGCTGCACGGCGCCGCGCACGAGCTCGGGCTCGAAACGCTGGTCGAGATCCACGACAGGGAAGAGATCGAGACCGTGCGCGCGCTCGGCGTCGAGCCCGACATCCTCGGGATCAACAACCGCGACATCCTCGTGCTCGAGGTCGACGACGGTGACGTCTCCCGGACGGAGGGGCTCGCCGCCCTGGTTCCCGAGGGGTGGCTCGTGCTCAGCGAGAGTGCGATCGCCGGGCCCGACGACGCACTCCGGGCGCGCCGGGCCGGCGCCGACGCGGTGCTCGTCGGGACGTCGATCCTGCAGGCGCTCGACCCGGGAGCGGCGATCGACGCGCTGACGGCCGTCGGCTGGGCCGGGCCGTGACGCGTGTCAAGCTCTGCGGGCTCACGCGCGAGGTGGACGTCGCGCTCTGCGCCGACGCGGGCGCCGATGCGCTCGGCTTCGTCGTCGAGTACCCGCTGCCGGTGCCGTGGACGCTTACACGCAAGCGGGCCAAGGAGCTGATGCGCGGGGTCCCGCCGTTCGCAACGCGCGTCGCGGTCGTCGGCGGCGATGCGGCGACCGTGCTTGCGATCGCGGAGGCGACCGAGCCCGACGTATTGCAGCTCCACCTCGACGAGGACGAGCAGACGGTCGCCGCGGTGAAGGACGGCCTCGCAGGCACTGGTACGCAGATCGTCAAGGCGATCCGGATCGACGCGGCAGCCGCACCCGCCGTCGGGGAGGTGCTGGCCGCTGCCCGCCGGTTCATCGAGGCCGGGGCCGACGCGATCCTCCTCGACTCGAAGACGAGCGGCCGCCCGGCAGGAACCGGGACCCGCGTCGACTGGTCGCTCGCACGGGACGTCGCTGCCGCGCTCGACGCTCCGCTCGTCCTCGCGGGCGGGCTCACGCCCGAGAACCTCGCCCGCGCGATCGAGACAGTCCGGCCCCACGCTGTCGACGTCATCTCAGCCGTCGAGAACGCCGAGCACCGCAAGGTGCCGGAGCGGGTCAGCGCGTTCGTCGCCGCAGCGCGCTCGACGCGCGCCTGAGGCCGTGTCCCTCCGTCCCGGGCGACCGTGTCAGACGGGCGGCCCTTGACCGGCGCCGCGAATTGCGTGGGCCGTCCGGCGCGCGAGGGCCATGATCGTGAGCATCGGGTTCACGCCCGGCGCGCTCGGCAGTGCCGAGGCGTCGCCGATCCACACCCCGGGCGTGTCGTGGAGCTCGCCGAGCGGCCCTGCGACCGATGTCTCCGGGTCGGCGCCGAGACGGCACGAGCTCATCTGGTGCGCCGAGAAGGCGATGCCCTCGCACTCCACCGTCTCGAGGCGCGCGACGTATGCGTCGAAGTCTTCGCCCTCGTTCCAGCCGGGGTCGTCCCAGTGGAACGTGAAGATCTCCTGCGCCCCGCGCGCACGATGCAGGCGGGCGAGCTCGACGTGCGCCCGCGCCGCGACCGCGCGGTCGATCGGGTCGGCGAGGCTCCAGCGCACGACCGGCTCGCCGGCCGCGTCGAGCACGACCTCGCCGCTCCCCGTGTCGTGGGAGACCGCGTGCCACGTCGCTGCGTTGCGGAGGCGGAGCATCCGCTCCTTCAGGGCGACACCGCCGGTGAAAGCCATCGAGCTCGCCCAGAACGGCAGGCTCAGGTTGACCGACTCGACGAGGAACCCGGAGCCCTCGACCGCCTCGGCGAACGCGAACGACACGCTCGCCTGGAACTGACCGTTCCACGAGAGCACCTCCTCGTCGTAGACGCCGGTCACGAAGTACGTGGGGTGGAGCCGCAGGTGCTTCCCGACGGCGGGGCCGCCGATCCCGCTGCGGAGGAGGAGCGCAGGCGACTCGATCCCGCCGGCCGCTACGACCACCACCGGCGCTTCGACCGTCAGCTCGACCTCGGACCCGTCCTCGCCGCGCACGTTCCCCGCGACGCCCACGGCCCGGCCGTCACGCACGAGGACGCGGTCGACCGCGCAGCCGACCACGAAGCGGGCGCCGGCGTCGGCGGCGTCCTGGAGGTATGTCCGGAGCGTCGACTGCTTGCACCCCTGCTGGCAGCCCGCGTTGCAGTAGCCGCAGTAGCGCGGGTCGTCGTCGAGCGAGGCGTTCCGCGGTAGCAGCTCGCCCCGGAGCCCGCGCGTCTCGAGCGCCTCCAGCATCATCTCGTTGACGCGGTTCGGGCTGGTTGCCTCGGTGTTCACGTTGATCCGCCGAGACACCGCGTCGAGATGGTCGTCGAACTCTGGGGCGTCGAGCCCGGCGAGCCCGAGCGCCGCCCAGTCAGCGCGGATCCTGTCCGGCGGCCGCAGGCAGACCATCGAGTTGATCACCGTCCCTCCGCCGAGCGTCGCACCGGCGAGCAGGCCGATCGAGCCGGTCTCCGAGAAGAACAACCCACCCCGGAGGTACATCTCCTGGGCGCCGACGAGCTCGAGCTGCCGGAAGTCGGATTCGTTCCAGTAGCCGGCGCGCTCGAGCACGACGACGCTCCGACCGGACTTCTGGAGCTCTGCGGCGATCACCGACCCGCCGGCCCCCGAGCCGACGACGCACACGTCGGCCGACAGCACGGCGCTCTGCGGGGAGGGCCGCTCGATCGCGATCGTCTTCCGGGCGCGCTCGGGCGAGGGCGGCTCGGAGATCGGCCCCGGAAACCCGAGCGCCGCCCAGTTCGCGTTGCGTCCGTCGGGGCCCGGCAGCGCGTAGAAGAGTCCCATCACGGCGCCCTTCAGCTCCCGCAGGAGTTGGCGCGTCTCGCCGCCGCGGGCGCCGAGCTCGACGACGAGGGCCGTCCTGCCCTCGAGGTCGAGCCCCTCGAACCCCGCCGCCTCGAGCTCCGACAGGAGCGGCTCGTGGCGGGTCGAGGCGATCCCGGCCAGTGCCTTCGCAGGGACAGCGTCCGTGGCGGCGCGGCGGAGGAACGCCGCCCTCTCGTCACCTGTGTCTTCGTCCTCGACACGTGGCACCAACGTGTCGGCGAGCGTCGCGAGCAGTGAGGCCCGGTCGCTCAGGACGGCAGCGGGTCGAGACACCGGACGCCCCGGGCCTTCGCGCCCATGCGGCAGGGCGGGGCTGCCGGGTCGGCCGCCGGCGGCGCGTCGACCGGGCGGGACGACGGAAGAAGGTCGCCGGTCAAGCCGCCGATCCTATCCCGCGTTCACGCTGCGATCGCCCGGGCGACGGCGAGCACCTCGTCCTCCCGCCCGCGGCGGCCGACGATCTGCACCCCGACGGGGAGCCCCTCGGAAGAGGTCGAGATCGGCACCACGGCCGCCGGGAGGCCGAGCGCGCTCGCAAGCTTGCAGTGGTGGAAGAGGTCGAAGATCTCCGGCTCGTGATAGCCCAGCTCGAAGGCGGGGGATGCCGCAGCCGGGCAGAGCAGGATCGGGTGCTCGTCGAGCCACGTGAACGCGCGTGCCTCCAGGGCCGCCACCACGTCGGGGTCGAAGACCGCCTCAGGCGCCTCGCGCACCAGCTCCCAGATCGAGCGCAGCTGGGGCGAGGCCTCCTCGAGCGGCCCGAGCCCCTCGATGATGTCGCGGGTCTCGGCCGCGCTCAGCGACTCGTAGAGCCGTTCGGCCTCGACCTGAAAGGGCGGCGTCGCGTCGACGACCTCGACGCCGAGGCGGGAGGCGGCCTCATCGACGGCCTCGTCGCAGGAGCGCTCGACCGGCCGGTCGAGCACGTCGCGGTAGATCGCGACGCGCCGCGGCAGCGCGGACCCGCCGAGCGGCGCACCCACGAGCACGGACATGACGGCCTCGAGGTCGGCCGTCGACCGTGCGAGCGGGCCGATCGTCGACCAGTACCTCCGTGCAGGCGGCTGCCTGCGCGGGAGATGGCCGTCGGTCGGGATGCGTCCGACGCCGGGGCGCATGCCGGCGACCCCGCAGAAGTGCGCCGGCGCCCGGATCGACCCGCCGTAGTCCGAGCCGATCCCGAACGCCGACATGCCCGAGCCGACCGCGGCGCCCTCGCCGCCGCTCGACCCGCAGGCGGACCGCGACCGGTCGACCGGGTTTCGGGTGGCGCCGTAGACGAGATTCGACGAGTCGGGGTGCGCGCAGAGCTCCGAGATGTTCGTCTTGCCGACCAGGATCGCTCCGGCCTCCCGGAGCCGCGCGACCGCGGGTGCGTCGGCGGCCGGTGTCTCGAACGGCCTCAGCCGCGACGCTTCGCACGCCGGCAGGCCTGCCGTGTCGATCGCCTCCTTCACGGTGAACGGCACTCCCGAGAGCGGGCCCGGCCGCGGCGAGGCGGCCGAGGCCCGCGCCCGATCCAGGTCGGGCACGACGATCGCGTTCAGCTCGGAGTTGAGCGCCTCGAACTTCTCCAGGTGCAGGTCGAGGACCTCGGTCGCGCTCACGTCACCCGCGGCGATTGCCGCGGCGATCTCCGTCACTTGCACGTGAACCCGCCGTCGACCGGCAGCGCGATCCCGGTCACGTAGCGCGCGGCCGGCGAGGCGAGCCAGAGCACCGCCTCGCTGACGTCGCGCACGTCCAGCGCGTCGAGGCCGGGGAAGACGGTCGAGGCGCCGCACAGCCGCCCGACCTCCTGGAAGTACGCCTGGCCCATCGTCATCAGGTAGTCGAGCATCGGCGTGTACACGACCGTGGGGCAGACGGTGTTCACGGTCACCTCGTACGGCGCGAGCTCCAGCGCGAGCGTCCGCGTGAGCCCCACGACGCCGTGCTTGGACGACTGGTAGGAGGCCTGATTCGGGATCCCGACGAGCGCCGAGGTCGAGGAGACGGTGATGATCCGCCCGCCGCCCTCGCGGCTCGTCATGTGCCGTGCCGCGTGCTTGGCACAGAGGAACGGCCCCTTCAGGTTCGTGTCCACGGCGGCGTCCCACTGCTCCTCGGTCAGCTCCACGACCGGCGCGCCGGTGTAGACGCCGGCGTTGTTGACGAGGACGTCGAGTCGGCCGTAGCGCTCGACGGTCCCGGCGACCAGGGCCGCCACCTGCTCCTCGTCGCGGACGTCCGCGGTGAGCGCATCGGCCTCGGCTCCGGCCTCGCGGATCTCCGCGACGGTCTCCTGGAGGTCCTCCGCCGCGCCTGTCTCGTAGCCGAGCGCGTCGACATGCCTGGCGATGTCGCTCGCAACGACGGCGGCCCCGAAACCCGCGAACCGGCGGGCGATGTCTCGTCCCATGCCGCGTGCCGCGCCCGTGACCAGGACGACCCTGCCGCGGAAGTCGTACGAGACGCCCGCGCCACCCTCGTGGAGAGCGGCTGTCGCTTGCATCGCGTGCGCCATCATGTTACATGTCACCTCCATGCCGGGATCGACAGCGACCCTGGCCCGCGCCGACCTGCACGACCAGGTGTACGCGAGCCTGAAGGAAGCACTCGCGACGCGCAAGCTCGTAGCCGGCGAGAAGCTCAGCCTCCAGGACCTTGCGACGGCCTACGGCGTCTCTCGGAGCCCGGTGCAGCAGGCGCTTACGCACCTCGTCTCCGAAGGGCTCGTCGAGGTGAAGCCGCACCTCGGCCACTTCGTGAAGCCCCTCACCGTCGTCTCCGTCTGCGAGGCGTACGACGTGCGCGAGGCGCTCGAGCTCTGGGCGGCCGACCGGACCGTCGGGAGGGTCGCGCCCGCCGAGCTCGCCGAGCTGCGCCGGCTGATGGAGCTGACCCTCCCGATGGTGGGCCCCGGCCGCCTTGCGGCCGGGTTCTTCGAGACGAACCAGGCCTTCCACGACTTCCAGATCGGGCTCGCCGGCAACGAGCTCATGCGCGAGAGCTACCGGCGCCTGAGCGTCAACGCGCTGATGGCGCGCGTGCTCTCGGGAGACCTCGACGCGGGCACCGACGTCGCCGCCGAGCACGTCGAGCTCGTCGAGGCGTTCGAGGGGGAGAACCTCGAGCGGGTCGTCGCGGCGATCAGGCTCCACGTCGAGACCGGCAAGCGCCTCGCGCGCGAGGCGATCGAGCAGGCGGGAGGGGTCTTGTGACCGGTTCGCTGATCGATCAACCCGGTGCCCGTTCGAACAAACCGCTCTCGGCGGACGTCGTCACCGGGCGGAGGCGCCGGCTTCGCCCGGGCGGCCCTTCCCACCTCTCGCCCGCGGAGCGGATGCGCCGCGCCGAGGCACTGCAAGGCATCGTGCGCGAGCTCGAGCTCGACGTGCTCCTGCTCGCCGGCAACGACTACCGCGGCCACAAGGGTGCGCTGCGCTGGGTCGCCGACTACAACGTCGCCCACCGCTACGGCTACGCGGTCGTCCCGCCGGGCGGCGAGCCCGAGCTGCTCCTGCCGCTGAACCTGGCCGCGGGCCGGGCCGGCGGCTGGAACGTCCCCGTCCGCTACGCCCGGGACCTGAGCGCCGGGATCCCCGAGCGGCTGCGCGAGCTCGGGCCGCTGCGCAGGATCGGCGTGGTCGGCCTGGCGCAGGTGATGAAGGTGGAGGACTACCTGGCCCTGCGCGCGGCGTTCCCGGAGGCCGAGCTGGTCGACGCCCAGCAGGCGTTCGAGCGGGTGCGCTCCCGCAAGAGCCCGGAGGAGCAGGAGGGGCTGCGCGAGAGCGCCGGGATCACCGACGCGTGCTTCGAGCGGCTGCTCGAGCTCGTGCGGCCCGGCGTCTCCGAGCGTGAGCTCGGCGCCGCGATGTACGAGCGCTGCTACGCGCTCGGCGGCGAGGACCCGCTGTTCCTCTCGATGTACCCGGAGTCCCCCGGCGACGGCACGGTGGCCGGCAAGTTCGGGACGCCCGGTGGCCGCGTGCTGCAGCCCGGCGACGTGCACATCTTCTCGTTCGAGCTGATCGGCCCGCGGGGCTACTGGGTCGAGCTCGCGCGCATGATCTCGCTCGGCGAGCCCGACGAGCTCCAGGTGCGGATGAACGCCGCCGTCACCGCCGGCCTCGAGGCGGGCCGCGCCCAGATGCGGCCGGGGAAGCGGCCGGACCAGGTGCAGCGCGCGATCCTGGACGCAGTCGCGGCTCACCGAACGTGGTCGAGCTACTGGTCGGGGCACGGGCTCGGGCAGGACGTGATCGAGGAGCCGTGGCTCGGGCTCGAGATCGTGCAGGACGGCGACGTCGCCTCCAAGTGGACGCTCGAGGAAGGCATGGCGCTCTCCAATCATCCGTACGTCGTCGATCTGGATGAACGGGCCATCGGCTACATGGCCGACTCCTACCTCGTGCGCGAGGACGGCGGCGAGGTGCTCTCGAGGCATCCGCTCGACCTGTACGTCGTCTGAATGGCGGAGGCCGCGGACCCCATCCTCGCCTCCGTCCTGCAGCGGCGCGTGCACGCGATCACGCAGGAGATGGCCACCGTCCTGATGCGCTCGTCGCGCTCGCCGATCTTCAACGAGATCGGCGACCTCGTCACCGTCGTCTTCGACCGTCGCGCGCGGACGCTCGCCCAGACCGAGTACGCCTCGATCATCGCCAACGGCGCCGGGCCGCCGCTCCCCTTCATCCTCGACCGGTTCGAGGGCGACCTGCACGACGGCGACGTGATCCTGCACAACGACGTCTACACCGGCGGGAACCAGAACGCGGACGTCGGCGTCTACATGCCGGTCTTCGACGGCGGAGAGCTGGTTGCCTGGCTGGCGAGCAAGGGCCACGTCGCCGACATCGGCGGGATGACGGCGGGCGGCTATGACCCGAATGCACGCGAGGTGTGGCAGGAGGCGTTCCGCATTCCGCCACTCAAGCTCGTCGACCGCGGGACGATGCGCGCGGACGTCTGGGAGCTCGTCCGCGCGAACATCCGTCTCGACATCGTCACGGAGGACATGAAGTCGATGATCGGCGCGTGCACGATCGGCAAGCGCCGCCTGCTCGAGGTCCTCGACCGCTACGGGATCGAGAGCTTCGAGAAGCACATGGACTTCGTGCTCGACGCCTCCGAGCGGCTCGTGCGCGCCGAGATCGAGCGCTGGCCCGACGGCGTCTACCAGGGGGAGAGCTGGATGGTCTCGGACGGGCTCGACCCGTCGAAGCGCTACCGGATCGCGGTCGAGGTGACCATCGCCGGGTCCGAGATCACCTTCGACTTCTCCGAGACCGACGACCAGGCGCCCGGGTTCACCAACATGCCGCCCGCGTCGGCGACCGGGGCCGTCCGGATCGCCTTCCTGATGCTCATGCATGCCGGCGGGATCGACGTGCCCACCAACGAGGGGCTCTTCGTTCCCGTCACGACCGTGTTCCGCGAGGGCTCGCTCCTGAACCCGCGCTTCCCCGCGTCCTCGATCTTCGGCAACCAGATGTGCGACGAGGTGCTCGAGTCGATCATGCTCGCGCTTGCCGACGCGCTCCCGGACCGGGTGACGGCGGGGTGGAACCAGCTCCTCTGCACGGCCCTCGCCGGCGTCGACCCGCGCACGGACGCGCCGACGGTGTCGCTCTCGATCTTCATGCGCGGCGGCCCGGGAGCGATGAGGGGGGCTGACGGCTTCGACGCGCTCGGCTTCAGCGGTACGCCGGGCTCGATGCGCTCGCCGGACATGGAGATGTTCGAGCTCTCCTCGCCGCACTTCATGGAGCAGTACGAGTACCTCCCCGACTCGGCTGGAGCGGGCGAGTGGCGCGGCGGCCTCGGGACCGTCTCGCGCTGGCGTTTCTACGGCATCGGCGAGCTCGGCGTCACGATCGGCGACGACGTGGCGGCCGAAGGCGCCGACCCCGCCCCGGGGCTGTTCGGCGGAGAGCCGGCGGGCCTGAACGAGCTCCGCCTCCACTATCCCGACGGGACGGTCAAGGAGTGGGGCTCCAAGGAGATCGTCTTCGACATCCCGGAAGGCACTGTCTGCGAGGCGCTGAACGGGGGCGGAGGCGGCTACGGCGACCCGCGCCGCCGCGACGCGCGGAAGGTGTTCGAGGAGGTGCGGGACGGCCTCCTCTCGCCCGAGAAGGCCCGGGCGAGCTACGGGGTCGCGGTGCTCGACGACCTGAGCGGCATCGACGAGGGCGAGACGGCGAGACTGCGGGCATGAGCCGTAGGCTCGACGGAGGCTCCAAGGAGCGGAGGTGCCGGCTTTGCCGGTGCCGGGAGCGGGCATGAGCCGTAGGCTCGACGGAGGCTCCAAGGAGCGGAGGTGCCGGCTTTGCCGGTGCCGGGAGCGGGCATGAGCCGTAGGCTCGACGGAGGCTCCAAGGAGCGGAGGTGCCGGCTTTGCCGGTGCCGGGAGCGGGCATGAGCCGTAGGCTCGACGGAGGCTCCAAGGAGCGGAGGTGCCGGCTTTGCCGGTGCCGGGAGCGGGTGTGAGCGCGCGCGTCGGCATCGACGTCGGCGGGACGTTCACCGACTTCCTCGTGGTCGGAGACGACGGGCTGCGGCTCGTCCACAAGACGAGCTCGACGCCCGGCGACCCGTCGCTGGGTCTCGTGACCGGGCTCGAGGAGATCGCCTCGCGCGCCGGCAGGACGCTCGACGCGTTCCTCGCGGACGTCGAGCTGATCGTTCACGGCACGACTGTCGCGACGAACGCCCTCCTCACCCGCCGAGGCGCCCGCACGGGCCTGCTCTGCACCAGGGGCTTCCGCGACACGCTCGCCTTGCGCAACGGGACGCGCGAGGCCCCGTACGACAACCGGCTGCAGCCGCCCGAGCCGCTCGTCCCGCGCCACCTGCGCCTCGGGATCGCCGAGCGGACCGACTACAAGGGCGACGAGCTCACCGCACTCGACGAGGACGGAGTCCGCGAGGCCTGCCGCAGCCTTGCCGCCGAGGGTGTAGACGCCCTCGCGATCTCCTTCCTGCACTCGCCGACCGCTCCCGCGCACGAGCGGCGGGCGCTCGAGCTCTGCCGAGAAGCTCTCCCGGACGTGTATGTGACCGCCTCGAGCGACCTGCTCTCTCAGGTGCGCTACTACGACCGCACGTCGACGACCGTGCTCAACGCGTACGTCGGGCCGATCATCACGCGATACCTGGACGCGCTCGTCCGGCGGCTCGACGACCTCCGCTTCGGCGGCGTCCTGCTGGTGATGCAGTCGAACGGCGGCGTGGCGACGCCGTCCGAGGTGTCCGAGCGGGCGGCGCTGTCGCTGCTCTCGGGCCCCGCCTCCGGCCCGACCGCGGGCCTCTGGCACCTGTCGCCGCACGGCGAGCGCGACTGCCTGACGATCGACATGGGCGGGACGAGCTTCGACGCCGCCCTCGTCAAGGACGGCGCCCCGCTCGTGATGACCGACGCGGTCGTCGACCGCTGGCGCCTTGCCCTCCCGACCGTCGACATCCACACGATCGGCGCCGGCGGCGGCTCGATCGCCCGGGTCGACGAGGGCGGCTTGCTCCGGGTCGGGCCTCAGAGCGCCGGCGCCTCGCCGGGCCCGGCCTGCTACGGCCGCGGCGGCACCGAGCCCACGGTCACCGACGCCGATCTCGTGCTGGGGCTGATCGACGAGACGAGCTTCCTCGGCGGTGAGATGCGGCTCGACCGCGAGGCCGCGGAACGGGCCATCGAGCAGCGGCTCGCCGGGCAGCTCTCTCTCGGCGTCGTCGAGGCGGCCGCCGGCGTCTACGACGTCGTCAACGTCGCGATGGCGACCGGCGTCCGGGAGGTCAGCGTCCGTCGCGGCCTCGACCCTCGCGACTTCCCGCTCGTCGTCGCCGGCGGCGCCGGCCCGGTGCACGCGGCGGCGATCGCACGCGAGCTCGAGATCCCGATGCTGCTCGTCCCGCGCGAGTCCTCGATCTTCTGCGCCGCCGGGATGCTGATGTCGGACTTCAAGCACGACTTCGTCCGCACCTACAAGGCCACGGTCGACTCGGCCGACATGGCGAAGATCGCCGCGCTGCTGGCCGAGATGGAGGAGCAGGGGCGGGAGATCCTCGCGCGGGAGAAGGTGGAGCCCGACAAGGTCGAGGTCAAGGCCGCGCTCGACCTCCGCTACGTCGGGCAGTGGCACGAGCTCACGCTTCCGGTCGCCGAGCTCGATCGCGAGAGGATCGCTGCCGACTTCCACGCCCAGCACGACCTTCTGTTCGGCTACTCGACCGGCGAGATGCCGGTCGAGGTGCTCGCCTGCCGGGTGACGACAACGGGGATCACGGTGAAGCCCGACCACGGCGCGCTCGTCGAGGCAGGGGTCGAGGCCGAAGCGGCGCAGGTCGGCACGCGGCCCGTCTGGTCGCCGCTCGAACGGCGTCTCGTCGAGACACCGGTCTACGACGGCAGGGCGCTCGCAGTCGGAGCCTCGCTGATCGGGCCTGCCATCGTCCAGCTCGCGAACACGACCATCGTCGTGCTCGACGGGTTCGAGCTCCTCGTCGACCGCTTCGGCTCGTTCGTGCTCTACGCGGGAGAGCGCGGCCGCGAGCGGAGCGCCGCGCTCGCGGCGGGGGTCTCAGCGCCGACGTGAGCGTCGCCTGCGGGGTCGTCGGCGCCGGCGCGATCGGGCGCGGGTTCGCGACGAGCCTTGTACGGGCCGGATTCCCGGTCGCCGTGTACGACGTCGACGCTGCCGCCCTCGCGTCCGCCTCGGACACCGGTGCGACGCCCGCCGGGTCACCGGCGGAGCTCGCCCGCGCGTCCGACGTCGTCCTGCTCGCGTTGCCGGACACGCCCGAGATCCTGGCGGCGCTCGACGGCGGCCTCGAGGCCGGGCTGCGGCCGGGCTCGACGCTCGTGGTGACGAGCACCGTCTCGCCCTGCGACGCCGGTCGGGCTCGAGAAGCGCCTCGCCGCTGTGGGCGTGGGCGTGCTCGACGCCCCCGTGAGCGGCGGGCCCGCGAAGGCGGCGGCCGGCGAGCTCGCGATCATGGTCGGCGGGCCTCCGGACGTGTTCGAGCGCTGCCGCCCGGTGCTCGAGGCACTTGCGTCGCACCTCGTGCACGTCGGGCCGACGGGGCACGGCGAGATCGCGAAGCTCGTCAACAACCTGATGGGTGCCGTGATCGCAGTCGGCATCGCCGAGGGGCTCACCCTCGCCGCCAAGTCCGGAGCAGACGTCCGCGCTGTCTGCGACGCGGTCGCGGGCGGGAGCGGATCGAGCTGGATCCTGCGGGAGTGGATCCCCGAGACCGTCTTCGAGGGTGACTACCACCGCCGGTTCTCGCTCGACCTGATGCGGAAGGACATGGGCCTGATCAGCGAGCTCGCCGGCTCGCTCGGCGTTCGCACGCCGATGCTCGACGTCGCCGCCGCGACGTTCGAGCGGGCGATCGACGACGGCTACGGCGCGCTCGACTTCAGCGTCGTCGCCCCCTGCTCGCCCGCGACGCGGGCACGGAGCTCCCTGGTGGGCCGCCCCCCTCCGGAGCCGAGTTGCGGCATGAACCGTGATAGCTTCGCCGCCATCGTGGAGTCGCCCGCGCTCCCGGATCCAGGCGCCACGTGGTCACCACCCAGGCTCGTCCGGATCGACCGCGAGCGAGTAGGCCGACGAATGGGTGCGATCCACGCGCGCCGCGAGCGCCGCCTCGCCTCGCAGGCCGTGTCGCGGTTCGCTCTGGAGGAGCAGATCACCCACGCCGCGCTCGGCGGCGAGGTGCCGGCCGAGGCGGGCGCGTCGTGAGCCTGAAGCCAGGGGACGGCTCCGGGATCGAACGTGACCACGTCGGGTACGGGCAGCACCCGCCGCATGCGGGCTGGCCCGGAGGAGCCCGGGTTGCGATCAGCTTCGTCCTGAACTACGAGGAGGGCGGCGAGCGCTCGCCGCTCGACGGCGACCCGCTCACCGAGCCGACGATGCACGAGATCGTCGGCTCGCCTCCGGTCGAGGCGCGCGTGCCGCACATCGAGTCGATGTTCGACTACGGAAGCCGCGCCGGTTTCTGGCGCGTTCATCGTCTCTTCACGAGCCGCTGCCTGTCGCTGACGGTCTACGCCGTCGGCCAGGCGCTCGAGCGGAACCCCGAGGCGGCACGGGCAATGACCGAGGCCGGCTGGGAGGTGATCGGACACGGCTGGCGCTGGATCGACTACCTCGACGTGCCGGAGGAGGTCGAGCGCGAGCACATCCGGCGCACGAACGAGACGATCGAGCGGCTCACGGGCAAGCGGCCGGTCGGCTGGTACACGGGCAGGATGAGCGAGCGGACGCGGCGGCTCGCGGTCGCCGAGGCCGACCTGCTCTACGACTCCGACTCGGTCTCCGACGATCTTCCCTACTGGGTGGAGGTCGAAGGCCGGCCGCACCTGGTCGTGCCGTACACGCTCGACTGCAACGACTTCAAGTTCCTCCTTCCGGGCGGCTTCGCCGACGGGGAGAGCTTCCACCGCTACCTGCTCGACACCTTCGAGCAACTCTACGAGGAGGGTGCCGAGACGCCGCGGCTGATGAACGTCGGCCTCCACTCCCGCATCGTGGGCCGGCCCGGCCGGGCACGCGGCCTGGCGCGCTTCCTCGACCACGTCACGGGCCGGACGGGCGTCTGGGTGGCGACGCGCCGGCAGATCGCCGCCCACTGGGCGGCGACGCACCCGCCGCCCAGCTAGAACGGAAGCGGCTCGGGGGAGTGGATGACGAAGAGCTTCACGTACGTCTCCTCGATCTCCCAGACGTCGTCGACCCCGGGCGGGAAGTAGCAGAAGTCCCCGGCTCCGAGCCGATAGGGCTCGCCCTCGTCCGGACGGCAGTGAACCCTTCCCCGCAGGAAGTAGAGGGTCTCGCCGATGTGCGTGCCGGTGAGGAGCGACGGGCCGAGCCGCTCGATCCCCACTGCGACGCGCTTGTCGTCGGAGAGGTGGAGGAACTTCCCGGCGTACTCGACGTCGTCGCCCGTCACGGTGACGCCCCACTCGCCTGTCGGCAGCTCCCATGGGTCGAGCTCGAGCGAGTCCGGGTCGCCGACGTCGAGGATGTACCGGCTGAGCAGCTGCTGTGGGTTCATGCATGCCCTCCTAGCGGGAGACGTAGTCGACGACGATGCGCGCGAAGTCCTCCGGGAGCTGGTCCGGCGCGGGGATCATCCCGCCGGGCAGGTCGACGGTCTCGGCGTGCGGGAGGTGCGGGGCGAGCTTCTCGGCCTCCGGCGCCGCGAAGGGGTCCTCCGTCGGCTTCACGATCAGGGTCGGGCAGGTGATCAGCGGCAGCTTCGGCTCCATGGCGTAGCGGGCCACGGTCGTGTGGCCGCCGCCGGAGCGGTCGCCCGCCTTGAGCGCGTCGATCACGAAGCGCTCGAGCAGGTCGATGTCCTTCGGGTAGAACGGCGCCCGCATCGACCAGAGCTCGACGAGGTGCGAGCCGTCGAGCTTGCGCTCGACCTCGTCGACGGGAGGCTTGTCGCCGTAGAGGCGACGGTGCTCGTCGTCGACCATCGCCGGGGCCGAGAGCACGAGCCTGTCCACCCGGTCGGGGAAGCTCGCCGCGATCTCCATGGCGATCACCGCGCCCGTGTGGTGACCGACGACCGACGCGCGGTCGATGCCGAGCGCATCGAGCAGGCTGACCGCCACCTCGGCCCACATCTCGATCGTGTCCGGGCCGTCGATGCTCGGCTTCGAGGAGTCGCCGAACCCGATCGTGTCCATCGCGATCGCATGGAGGCTCTCGCCCAGGATCGGCAGGACGTCGCGGTACTCGTCCCACGAGCGCGGAGTCTGGTGGAGCAACAGCACGGGCGCTCCGGTTCCCGACTGCGCCACGTGGATCGTGCCGGCCGGGACGGTGACGAAGGAGCGGGTTACCTCGGCCATCGGGATTCCTTTCTCTCGCTTCGTTGCGCTCGGTCGAGCCGTCGCGGCGAGCCTACGCCTTTCACGGCCCATCCGTTTGAGGGAGACTTTGCGCCGATGACCGTCAGACCTCAGGACCTCGGCGGCCGCAAGGGCTTCGGAGCGGTCCCGATCGAGCGGGACGAGCCCGTCTACCACGAGAGCTGGGAGGGCCCCGTGATCGCCGGCATCCTCGCCACGATCATGGCCGGCCTCTACAACGTCGACCAGTTCCGGGCCGGCATCGACGACCTGGAGCCGCTGAGCTATGTCAGCATCGGCTACTACGGCCGGTGGCTGCACACGCTGGAGGTCAACTGCGTGAACGCCGGCGTGTTCACCGCGGAGGAGCTCGAGGCGCGGCTCGCCGAGATCGCCGAGCGTCCCGACGCTCCCCTGCCGCGGCGCGACGACCCGGCGCTGGCGCAGGCGCTCCGCGAGCTGATCCAGCACGGCGCCTCGAACGCGCGCGCGGTGCCGCGCGAGCCACGCTTCACGGTTGGCGATCGCGTGCGCGGCCGGGTCTTCCCGGACGCCCGCCACGTGCGGATCCCCGGGTACGCACAGGGCAAGGTCGGGACCGTCCGCGTCGTCCACGAGGCTTTCGTATTTCCGGACACGAACCTGCGCGGCGAGGGCGAGGACCCCGAGCACGTCTATGCCGTCGGCTTCCGCACCGGTGACCTCTGGCCGGACGCCGACGAGTCGTCGACCGTGCTCGTCGACCTCTGGGAGAGCTATCTGGAACCCGTCGAGGAGGAGGCGTGACCGAGACGACCACGAGCTATGCCGCGCTGCGCGCGCGGGCGATCGAGTCGCTCCTGATCGAGAAGGGATACCTGACCGAGGAGGCGGTGGACACCGTCGTCTCGGCCTACGAGCGGGACATCGGCCCAATGCGGGGCGCGCGACTCGTCGCCAGAGCCTGGGTCGACCCCGCCTACAAGGCGCGGCTGCTCGAGAACACCTCCGAGACGGCGGCCGAGCTCGGGGTGGAGGGCTTCGTGGGCGAGAACCTGATGGCGGTCGAGAATACGGCCGACGTGCACAACGTCGTCGCCTGCACGCTGTGCTCGTGCTACCCGTGGGCGGTTCTGGGGCTGCCCCCGACCTGGTACAAGTCGCCCGAGTACCGGTCGCGCATCGTGCGTGAGCCGCGAGCCGTGCTCGCGGAGTTCGGGCTCGAGGTGCCGGAGGAGAAGGAGATCCGCGTGTGGGACTCGAGCTCCGACATGCGGTACTTCGTGCTCCCCGTGCGCCCCGCAGGGCACCGAGGGGATGTCCGAGGACGAGCTCGCCGCACTCGTGACGCGCGACGCGATGATCGGCACCGGGCTCCCGGGCCCCGTCCCCGCATGAGCGGGACGGAGTCGATCGCCGATGCGCTCGTCGCCGACGCGGGGACGACGGCGGCGCCGCCGCGGTCGAACGGGGAGCTCGTCTTCGAGACGCCCTGGGAGAGCCGCGCGTTCGGCGTCGCGGTGGCGCTGTCGGAGCGCGACGCGTTCGAGTGGGAGCGCTTCCGCGCGCAGCTGATAGCCGAGGTTGCGGCCTGGGAGCACGAGCACGGGGAGCGGGACTCGACGGGGTGGAGCTACTACGAGCGCTGGCTCGCGTCCCTGGAGCAGGTCCTGCTCGCCGACGGGCTGCTCGAGGAGGGCGAGATCGACGCCCGGATGGCGGAGCTCGCGGAGCACGACGTGCACGAGCACGACCATCCGCACGGCGGCGACGACACCACCACCACCACCACCACCACTCTTGATCACGGTCGACCTCGCCGCGGTCTCGCCGGCCGTGCTCGTCATCGACCTGCAGGTCGCGTTCGCCTCGCCGGACGGCGCGTTCGGCAACGACGCCGGCGAGCTGATCGAGCGGCTGAACCCGTTCCTCGACCGCTGCCGCGAGCTGGACGTGCCGGTGATCTTCTCGAGCTACCTGCTTCGCGCCGACCTGAGGGACGCAGGGCTCCTGCGCGGAAACGACGCCGCCGCCCACTTCGCCGAATCGGCTCCAGGGGCGGGTGTCGACCCGCGCATCCGCCGGGCGCCCGGCGATCTCGACACGCGCCACAACCGCCCGAGCGCGCTGTTCCGCTCGCGACCTCGAGGCGGTCCTCGCCGGTGTCGGCGCCGACGCGCTGCTGCTCACGGGCCTCAGCGTCAACAACGCGATCAGCTCGACGGCGCGCGACGCCTTCGCACGGGACCTTCCCGCGGTCGTGGTGAAGGACCTCGTGGGCGCGGCGCCGTGGGAGCCCGCGGAGAAGCACGAGACCTACTTCGAGATCCTCTCCACCTGGACGGCCGAGGTCGCCGGCTCGGCCGACGTCCTCGACCGCCTTCAGAGCCGGTAGAGACCGGGGTCGAGCCGGGAAAGCCGCTCGGGAGGCCCGTCACCGACGAGGTAGGTGTCGGCCACGCTCGCACCGAGCCGCTCGTCGGCCGTCGTGAAGTTCGGGTGGAGCGAGATCACCATCCCCGGGACGAGCGGGGTGGTGTCCGCGGCGGTGATCACCGGCGGGTCGTGGTCGACGCCGACGCCGTGTCCGTGCCAGATGCCGACGCCCGCCCGGGCCGCCGCGGCGACGGTGTCGATCTCGCGTGCCGGGTCGCCGGCGCTCTGCCCGGCGCGAAGCGCTCCCTCGGCCGCGCGCGCCGCCGCGAGGCACGTCTCGGCGAGCCGCTCGCGCTCCCCGTCGAGCTCGCCGATCGCGACGAGGCGGGCGAGCTCGATCCAGTAGCCGGTCGGGCCGACGATCTCGACGTAGACGGTGAGCAGGTCGCCCTCGTTCACCTTCTCGGCGGTGGGCCGCTCGAGGAAGTAGGCGCCGGCGCTGATGAAGATGAGCGCGTCGCGGACGCCGCGCTCGCGGATCGCGCGCTCGATCTCGGCGGTCAGCTCCCAGCCGCTCGCGCCGGGGCGGAGCTTGGCGAGGAACGCCTCGAAGGCGTCGTCGGCGATCGCCGCGGTCGCGCGCAGCTCGGCGACGTCCTCGGAATCCTTGACCGCCTTGACGGCGGCGACCGCCGCGGTGACGTCCACGAGCTCGGCCGCGGGCAGGGCCGCCGCGAGCCGCTCGGCCTCCCAGCTCGACATGACGTGCCGGAGGCCCGCGACGCCGACGCGGCCCGCCGAGGCGCCGCGCGCTGCGAGCGCGGCCGCGACGCCGCTCGCAAGATCGTCGTACTCGGAGAGGATGTCGCCCTGGCCCGCCACCCGCACGTCCTGCAGGCCGGTGTTCCGGCGGGCGTAGAAGGCGTCGGCGCCGGTTGGGACGACCAGCGCGGGGTCGGCGCCGGGCGTGACCACGGCGTAGGCGCCGCGCACGACGGGGACGTAGCCGGCGCACCATTCGAGCGTCCCGTACTGGCCGATCACGCCCTTGCCGGCGACGACGAGCGCCGCCAGGCCCTCGCCCTCCAGGGCCGTCCACACGCGCTCCAGGCGCCGCCGCTGCAGGTCCACGCGCGCATCCTCTCAGAAAGAAATGGCAAATATGTTTTGGATTGACACCCGGGAGGGAAGCCGTCAAGATCGGGCCGATGCGCACGCCGGACGGGTTCACGCACCACACGGAGCAGCTGCCGGAGGTGCGGCTCCACTACGTCCTCGGCGGCTCGGGGCCGCCGCTCGTGCTGCTCCACGGCTGGTCGCAGACCTGGTACGAGTGGCGGGCGGTGATGCCGGCGCTCGCCGAGCGGTTCACGGTGATCGCGCCCGACCTCCGCGGGCTCGGCGACTCCTCCAAGCCCGCATCCGGCTACGACAAGCGCACCGTCGCGGGCGACATCAGGCTGCTCGTCGACGCGCTCGGCTTCGACCGGGTCAGCCTCGTCGGACACGACCACGGGGCCGCGGTCGCCTACGCCTACGCTGCGGCGAACCGCGACTCGGTCGAGCGGCTCGCGATCCTCGAGATGCTGCTGATGGGCGCCGGCGGCGAGCTCGGGCTCGACCACTCCCGGGGGCAGGGGCTCTGGCACCTCTCCTTCCACGCGCTCGGGGGAGAGGTCGCGGAGGAGCTGATCCGCGGCAAGGAGCGCACCTACCTCACCTGGTTCTACTGGAACTTCGCCTACGACCGCGCTGCGATCGACGACGACGCGATCGACGAGTACGTCCGCTGCTACTCCGCGCCCGGCGGGCTCCGGCTCGAGTACTACCGCACCTTCTTCGAGGACGCCGAGCACACCCGCGAGTCGATTCAGCAGAAGCTGACGATCCCCGTGCTCGCGCTCGGCGGCGAGGCCTGCCTGGGCGAGCTCCCGATCGGCTGCATGAAGCTGCTCGCCGACGACGTCACCGGCGCGTCGATCCCCGGGTGCGGGCACTTCATGCCCGAAGAGACGCCCGGCGCGCTGCTCGAGCACCTGCTGCCGTTCCTCGCGCCCGCAGCGTGAGCGACGGCGCGCCCGCGACCGTCGGCTTCGTCGGGCTCGGCGAGATGGGTCTGCCGATGGCCGCGAACCTCGTCCGCGCCGGACACCGCGTGCTCGGCCACGACCTCGACAGCGGCCGCCTCGCCGCCGCGGCCGCGGCGGGCGTCGAGCCCATCGCCTCGGCCCTGGCGGCCGCCGCCGCCGCCGACGTGCTCGTCACGATGCTCCGCACGGGCGCCCAGACCGAGGAGCTGCTCGCCGGGCAGGGAGGGATCGCCGCCGCCGTCCCGGAAGGCGAGCCGCTCGACGTGGTCGTGATGAGCACCGCCGAGCCCGGCCTGGTCGGGCGCCTCGCGGCCCGGACGGCCGGGCGCCTGCGAATCGTCGATGCGCCAGTCAGCGGCGGCGTGCGAGGCGCCGAGGCCGGGACACTCGCGATCATGGCCTCCGGCCCGCCCGCGGCGCTCGCCGGCGTCCGCCCGCTGCTCGACGTGCTCGGCGGCTCGATCTTCGAGCTCGGCTCCGAGCCCGGCGCCGGCCAGGCGGCGAAGCTCGCCAACCAGGTGATGATGGTAGGCGCGCTCGGCGGGACGCTCGAGGCGCTCGCCCTCTCGCGCAGCTACGGCCTCGACGAGGAGGCCGTCTGCGCGGCCGTCGCCGCCGGGACCGGAGGGAGCTGGGTGCTCGACCACTGGCCCTGGATGCGAAGCCTCTGGGAGGAGTACGTCCCCGGGAACGCGCTCGACATCCTGCTCAAGGATCTGCGCGCCGTGCTCGACCAGGCGCAGGAGCGCGGCGTCGAGCTGCCGGCGACCGCCGCGGCGCTCGCCCGGCTGCTCGCCGAAAGCGGTCAGGCGAGCTCGAAGTAGCGCGCGAAGTAGCCGAGATGGGCCCGCATCGCCCTCCGTGCCGCCTCCGGCTCCCGCGCCGCGACCGCCTCGACGACCTCGTCGACGTGCGCGACCATCTGCGTCGGCGAGAGCTCGCCCAAGTCGGCCGCGAAGCGCCAGAACGCGGTGCTGGTGGCGCTCGCGAACCCGATCAGGAGCGGGTTGTGCGTGCTCTCCGCAAGCGCGCGATGGAAGGCGAGGTCGCGGGAGAGCATCTCGCCGGGCTCGTCCGGCAGCTCCAGCAGCTCCGAGAGCGTGCCCCGGAGCAGGTCGACGTCCTCGTCGGTGCGAACCTCGGCCGCGCTCCCTGCCGCCTGCACCTCGAGCGCCAGCCGCACGTCGAAGAGCTGCGCGTAGGTGAGCGTCTGCATCCGCAGCGAGAGCGAGATCGCCTCCGCGACGCCGGCGCCGACCGTGCGCACCGACACCTCGGCAACCCGATAGCCGCCGGTGCGCCCGCGTCCGGACGAGAGCAGCTGGCTCGAGCGGAGCTCGCGCAGCGCCTCGCGGACGGTCGGACGGCTGACGCCGAACATCGCCGCCATCCGCTCCTCGCTCGGGAGCCTGTCGCCGGGCCGCAGCGTGCCGTCGAAAATCCATTCCTTGACGGCGCTCCCGATCTGCTCGGGCGCCGACTGGACGGGGCGAGCAGGGAGTTCCGGCGCCCCCGGGTCGGCCATCGGGAAATCGTAAACTGATTTTTCAGTTGACACAAGCGGTGCCGGTTGACCAAGATCGACCGATGGACGGCGGCGGCGAGGGGGCGCGGTACTCGATCGGGATCGACGTCGGCGGCACCTTCACCGATCTCGTCCTGCTCGACGCCGCCGACAGCGCCCTCGTCCAGCACAAGACCCCGAGCACGCCCGCCGACCCCTCCGAGGGCGTCGTCGCCGGGCTCGAGGAGCTCGCCGGGATCGCCGGGCTCGACCCCGGCGCGTTCCTGGCCCGGGTGGGGCTGATCGTGCACGGAACGACCGTCACCACCAACGCCGTCCTCACCGAGGGCGGCGCCCGCACGGCGCTGCTCACGACCGAGGGCTTCCGGGACATCCTCGAGATGCGGCGGGGCGTGCGCAGCCGCGAGCATCTCTACGACAACAAGTACGTCGCGCCCGCGCCGCTCGTGCCACGGCACCTGAGGCTGCCCGTCCGCGAGCGCGTGGACGTGACCGGCGCGGTGCGGACGCCGCTCGACGAGGGAACCGTCCGCGAGGCGCTCGCGACCGCGCGGCAGGCGGGGGTCGAGGCGGTCGCCGTCTGCTTCATGCACTCCTACGCGGCGCCGGAGCACGAGCAACGCGCCGCCGCGCTCGTCGAGGAGCTGGCGCCGGAGCTCTTCCTTGTCGTCTCCTCGGAGATCCTCCCGCAGGTGCGCTTGAACGACCGCGTCGGGACGACCGTAATGAGCGCCTACGTCGGTCCCGTCCTGCGCGGGTACATCGCGCGGCTGACCGAGGCCCTCTCCCGCGCGTCGTTCGCCGGCACGCTGCTCGTGATGCAGTCGAACGGGGGTGTGGCGACGCCGGCGCTCGTCAGCAGGAACCCCGCGTCGACCGTGCTCTCGGGCCCGGCAGGCGGCCCCGTGGCGGCGCTCGCGTTCGCGCGCGGGCGCGGGTCGGAGGACTGCATCGTCGTCGACATGGGCGGCACGAGCTTCGACGCCTCGGTGGTGAAGGACGGAGAGGTACAGGTGACCCGCCAGGGCGAGGTGAACCGCCACCCGATCGCGCTGCCGATGATCGACGTGCACACGATCGGCGCCGGCGGAGGCTCGATTGGCTGGCTCGACGACGGCGGCCTCCTGCACATGGGGCCGCGGAGCGCGGGCGCGAGCCCTGGGCCCGCCGCCTACGGCCGCGGCGGCGAGGAGCCGACCTGCACCGACGCCGACCTCGTGCTCGGCTACATCGACCCCGAGTACTTCCTCGGCGGGCGGATGCCGCTCTCGCGCGACCTCGCACGGGCCGTCGTTGAGCGCCGGATCGCCGGCCCGCTCGGGCTCGACGCGGTCGCCGCCGCGGCGGCGATGGCCGAGGTGATCGACCTGACGATGGCCGCGGGCACGAAGAACGTCTCGATCCAGCGCGGCTACGACCCGCGCGAGCTGCCGCTCGTGGTTGCGGGGGGCGCCGGGCCGGTGCACGCGGGCGCGATCGCGGACGAGCTCGAGATCTCGACGATCGTCGTGCCGCGCCTCTCCTCTGTCCTGTGCGCGCTGGGGATGCTGCTCGCCGACCTGCGGCACGACCTGACCCGGAGCTACTCGCGCCACTGGGAGGACGTCGACGCGGTGGAGGCCCGGGCGCTGTTCGACGGGCTCGCCGGCCGGGGTCTCGCGGCGCTCGCCGAGGAGGGCGTGCCGGAGGAGCGCCGCAGCGTCGTCGCGTCGGCCGATCTGCGGTACGCCGGCCAGCACCACGAGGTCACGATCGTCTTCCCGCCCGACGACTTCGAGTGGCCGGAGCGCATCGAGGAGGCGTTCCATCGGCGGCACGAGGAGCTCTACGGCTTCGCCTCGCCCGGCAAGGCGATGGAGATCGTGAACCTCCACGCGACCGCGGTCGGGCGCCGGCAGCCCTTCACGCTCGAGCCGCCCGGCGCGGGCGCCGGCGAGGCGCCGCGCCGCGGGCGGCGCCGGATCTACCTTCGCTCGACCCGCTCCCTCGAGGAGGTCGAGGTTCTCGACGGCGACCTGATGACGGCCGGCCAGGCCGCCGAGGGGCCGGTGGTCATCGACACGCGGACGACGACGATCGTCGTTCCCGAGACGTTCGCCGTCGCCTTCGACCCCTCGGGGAGCTTCGTGCTGACCCGGAAGGAGGCGGCATGAGCGACCCGATCCTCACCTCGGTGATCGCGAACAGGCTGAAGGCGATCGGAGAGCGGATGGGGCTCGTCGTCGAGCGGAGCGCCCGCTCGCCGCTCCTCGTCGAGGGCCGCGACTTCTCACTCGGGATCTACAGCGCGGACGGCGTGCTGCTCGAGCAGACGGAGTACATCCCGGTGCTCGGGTATGCGACCGCGCCGGGGATGCGGGCGATCGCGGAGGCGTTTCGCACGAACGTCCAGGAGGGCGACGTCGTCCTCCACAACGACCCGTACACCGGGGGCAACCAGCTCTCGGACTGGAAGGTGGCGAAGCCCGTCTTCCACGAAGGCGAGCACTTCGGCTGGGTCGTGATCGCCGCGCACCAGGCCGACGTCGGCGGCGCCGTCCCCGGCTCGTACAACCCGAACGCGACCGACCTCTGGCAGGAGGGCCTGCGGATCACGCCGCTCAAGCTCTACGAGGGCGGACGGCGCCGCGACGACGTGTGGGACTTCGTCTTCGGCAACGTCCGCCTCGACGTCGTCGCCGAGGACGTGAGCGCCATGATCGGCTCCTGCACCGTCGGCGAGCGCGAGCTGAAGGCGTTGCTCGCGCGCTACGGGACCGACACGGTCCGGGCAGCGACCTCCAGTCTCCTTGACGCGGCGGAGCAGGCGGCGAGCGCCGTGATCGAGCGTATGCCCGACGGGGCCTACCGTGCCGAGTGGTACGTCCACGACGACGGGATCGACCACGACCTGATCGCGACGATCCGGGTCGAGATCACGGTCGCGGGGTCGCGGATCCGCTTCGACTTCAGCGAGACCGACCCGCAGGTGACGGGCTACGTGAACGCGCCGCTCGCCGTGACGATCTCCTCGGTGATGATCGCCTTCTTCATGATCGCCGACGAGGAACTGCCCCACAACGACGGGATCATGCGGCGGATCGAGGTCGTCGCCCCGGAGGGGAGCCTCGTCAACCCGCGCTATCCGGCTCCGACGGGGTTCGGCAACCACCTCTCCGACCAGATCGCGGCCGCGATCATGCTCGCGCTCGCTCCGGCGGTGCCGCGCCAGGTGACGGCGTGCTGGAACCACCTGCTCGCGGCGATCGTCGCCGGCTGGTCGACCCGGGCGAACGCCCCGTACATCGACATCCTGATCAACGCGTGCAAGGGCGGCGGGGGCGGCACGCACGGCGCCGACGGCTACGACCACATCGGCCTGATCACCTCCGGCGGCGCGATCGCCGCCCAGGATCCCGAGATCTTCGAGCTCGTGAACCCGCACTTCCTGCACCGGTTCGAGTACCTCGCCGACTCGGCCGGGCCGGGGAGGTGGCGGGGCGGCCTCGGGGTCGAGACGACCTTCACGTTCGAGGACGGCGGCGTGCAGGCGAGCGTCTTCGGCGACGGCGGCACGCCCGAGACGGCGGCTTTCGGGATCCTCGGCGGCGGCTCCGGCTGTCCGAACGAGGTGGAGTTCCTCTACCCCGACGGCTCGTCCTACCGGCCGCATCTCAAGGATCTCGTCACGGACATCCCCGCGGGCACCGTCTACCGCCAGGTCGCGGGCGGGGGAGGGGGCTACGGCGATCCGCGGCTCCGGCCCGTCGAGCAGGTGCTCGCCGAGACCCGCAACGGCGTGATCTCGCCCGAGAGCGCCCGCCGCGACTACGGCGTCTCGATCGACCCGGAGACCTGGACGGTCGACGAGGCCGCGACGGCCAACCTGCGGCGGGGCGCCGAGCTCACCTAGCGCGCCGAGCTCAGGCCGCTCGGCCCGAGCGCAGCTGGCGGAAGCGGTCGATCAGGACGCTCAGGATGAGCACCGCCCCGGTGATCACGTTCTGGTAGTAGATGTTGATGCTGGAGATGATCAGGCCGTTCTGGAGGACGCCCAGGAAGAGGACGCCCAGGAACGTGCCGAACATCGTCCCGACGCCTCCGACGAAGCTCGTGCCGCCGAGCAGCACCGCCGCCGCCGCGGTGAACTCGATCCCGGTGTCGGTGTCCGGCGCCGCCGCGGCCAGCCGTCCGGCCTCGAGGAAGCCGGTGAACGCGGCGAGCCCGGCGCAGATCGCGTAGGCGGAGATCCTGATCCAGACGACGTTGATCCCGGCCAGGCGGGCCGCCTCGTCGTTTCCGCCGACCGCGTAGATCATCCGGCCGTAGCCCGTGTACCGCAGCACGGCGGTCGCGACCAGCAGGATCCCGATCGAGATGAAGATGAGGTAGCCGAACTGCCCGATGCCGCCGTTGCCGATCGTCTGGAGCTTCGTGTACTGGTAGAGGCCGAGCGACGCGCCGTTCGTCACCACGAGCGCGATCCCACGCGTGGCGAATGCCACCCCGAGCGTGATCATGAAGAAGTTGGCGCCGAGGCGGGCGATCGGGTAGCCGTTGAGGAAGATCCCGACCCCGATGCCGGCCGCGATCGCGAGGATCATCGCCCCGTACGTGCCGACGCCGTGCTCGAGGAGCTTCGCCACGAACACCCCCGAGAGGGCGAGGACACCGCCGACCGAGAGGTCGAAGCCGCCGACGAGGAGCACGAACGTGAGACCGACGCTGAGGATCAGGAGCGTCGCGTTCGTCTCGAGGATGTTGAGGAAGTTCGTCCAGGTGTGGAACTGCGGCTGCAGGTACGAGAAGATGCCGATCAGGATCAGCAGCACGGTGAGGACGCCCACGTACTGGAGCGTTGCCTCCCTCAGCCGGAGGGTGTGGCCGCGAAGCCCGAGGATGTGCCTTGTCGGGCTCGGGCGGCTCGTCGCCGGCGGCGGGGCGTCCTCCTCGGGCTGCGTCGTCTCGTCCTCAGGCGGCAGCATCGACTCGCCTTCCCCCACCTGCGCTCAGGTAGGCGATCCGCTCCTCGGTTGCCTCGGATCGCGGCAGCTCGCCGACGATCGCCTGCTCGTGCATCACGAAGATCCGATCCGCGACGCCGAGGATCTCGAGCATCTCGGACGAGACGAGCACGATCGCGAGGCCCTGCTCGAGCAGCTCGGCCATGAGCGCGAAGACCTCGGCCTTGGCGCCGACGTCGATGCCGCGCGTGGGCTCGTCGAGCAGCAGGACGCGGGGCTCGTGGTTGAGGCATCGCGCGATCACGACCTTCTGCTGGTTGCCGCCCGAGAGGCTCCGGATCCCGGCCTCGATGCCCGGCCGTCCGGATGCTCAGCCGCTCGAGGAGATGCTGGCTCGCGTTCCGCTCCTGCCGCCGGCGGGCGATGTACAGCGACCAGGTGCCCATCGTGAGGTTCTCGCGGACCGACCCGGTCATGTTCAGGCCCTGGCGATGCCGCTCCTCGGGGACGAGCGCGATCCCAAGCTCGAGCGCCCTTCGCGGCGACGAGTGCGGCACCTCCCGGCCCGCCACGAGAACGCGGCCGCCGCGCGGCCGCCGCACGCCGAAGATCGTCTCGAGCAGCTCTGTCCGTCCGGCTCCGACGAGGCCGGCGAATCCGACGACCTCGCCGGCGCGAACCTCGAAGGAGACGCCCTCGCGCGCCCCGGGGACGAGCAGGTTATCGACCTGGAGGAGCGGCTGCCCCGGCTCGATCTCACGCTTGTGGTAGTAGCTCGTGAGCTCGCGGCCGACCATGGTCGCCGCGAGACGCTCCTCGGTCAGCTGCTCGCGCGGAATCTCGCCGACGTTGCATCCGTCGCGCAGGACGACCGCGCGGTCCGCAAGCTCGATCGCCTCGGGCAGTCGGTGCGTGATGAAGATGATCGACGTGCCGCGGTCGCGGAGACCCCGTAGCACGGTGAAGAGGCGCTCCACGTCGGACTCGCCGAGCCGGCTCGTCGACTCGTCGAGGATCAGGACGCGCGGCTCGGTCGCGAAGGCCTTGGCGATCTCGACCAGCTCGCGATCACCTGCGCGAAGCGAGTCGAAGCGGGCGCCGGGATCGACCTTGACGTCGATCAGCTCGAGGAGCGGCCGCGCGAGGTCGTTGTAGCGCCGCCGCCGAAACGGGGCGAGCGCCGCCGGGAGCCGCGTGAGCAGCAGATTCTCCGCCACGCTCATCCCCGGACAGGCCGTCGGCTCCTGCGACACGAGGGCGATGCCCGCGTCGAGCGCCTCGCGCGGCGTCGAGTACGCCTGCGGCCGGCCGTCGATCGTGATCTCCCCGGCGTCGGGCAGGATCGCGCCCGCGATGATCTTCGCGAGCGTCGACTTCCCGGAGCCGTTCTCTCCGGCGAGCGCGACGATCTCGCCCTTGGCGATCGCGAAGTCGACGTCATCGAGCGCCTGGACGAACCCGTACCTCTTCGAGATGCCGCGTACTTCGAGCAGTGCGATCCTTTCGCGTCAAGGCCGAGGCCGGCCGCGTGGAGCTCCGACGAGCTCCGCGCGGCCGGCCCGAGGTGTCCGTCAGCCGCCGTAGTCCGGCGTCGTCTTGACGAAGGTCTTGCCGCCCTTCTTCACGAAGCCGATCTTCATGGCCCCCTTGTCGAGTCGTGTCGACCACGGGGTGTAGGAACCGAGGTTCTTCTTCGTGAGGATCTCGAAGTTGAACCAGATCGTCTTCGGGTACTTCTTGTGGTGGAGCGCGAGGAAGGCGACCTGCGACATCGCCTCGCCGAGCTCCACGTTCGGCACCGCGCCGGTCGCGAACATCCGGCCGGCCTTTATCGCCGCCAGCCCGTCGGAGTCGCCGTTCATGCCGGTGACGATCGGCTGGAAGCTGCCGCTCCGCGCCGCGACCGCGCCGAGCGCGCTCGGGTCGTTGTAGGCGAGGATCGCGGTCATCTTCGAGCCGTACTTCGTGTTCCAGGCCCGCGCGATCGGGAGAGCGCCCGAGCTGTTGTCCTGCTGGTTGACCTGCTGCTCGAGGATCGTGCAGCCGGCCGCCTTCGCGCCCTTCGCCATGCCGACGTTGCGGGCGTTCAGGATGTTGACCACCGGGATGCCCTGGATGATCCCGACGTTGCAGGGCTTCCCCTGCCGCTTCAGCTCGGCGGCCGCGGTCTTCGCGATGTTCGCGATGGCGGCGCCGTCGTTGTACTGGAAGTTGGCGTTGACGTTCGGGACGCCGGGCGACCAGATCGCGAGGATCGGGATGCCGGCGGCCTTCGCCTTGAGGAACGAGGGCTGGATCCCCTTCGGGTCGAGCGGCCAGATGAGGATCATGTTGACCTTCTTCTGGATGGCTGCATTCATGGCGACGATCTGGGCCTGCGGGCTGTACTGGCCGCCGATCGTCTCGAAGTTCATGCCGAGAGCCTTCGCCTTCAGCTCGATCCCGTCGTTCAGCGCCTTGATCGCCGGGTTCGCGAGCACCGGCGGGATGAATGCAATCGTGTATTGCGCGTTCGGCTTCGCCGCGCCGGCTCCGGCGAGCGACGCGCTCGCCACGAGCGCCGCAATCCCAACGAGGACGGCCGCTCCTTTCTTCATCACTGGTTCCTCCTAGCTCGGTGAGAGGCCAGCCCACCCGTGTTGGGTTCTGTGCCGCTGGCTGGTGTCATTGAACGCTCTGACGTTCGATCACGTGAGTGGTTGGTTCAGGTGACATGTCGCGGCGAGCGGGGCTCGCGACCGTACCACGTGCTCCGATCTGCTGACAACTGCCTTCATGCGGCCGCGACCACCGTCTTCTTCGACGCCTTCTCGGCTGCCTCGAGGAGCATCGGCCGCACCTTCTTCGCGAACAGCTCCTGGGTCTTCATCGCCTGCCAGCGAGCGGTGCCGCCGAAGTGCGCGATCAGCAGGAACTCGTCGAACCGGAACTGGTCCCAGAGGTCGACGAGCTGCTTGCCCACCTTCTCCGGCGAGCCCGCGTACACGATCTCGTGCTCGAGGAGCTGCTCATAGGTCAGGTTGCGGGTGTTCGGGAAGTCGTCCGCGGCGTAGAAGCCATACCCGGCGTCGATCAGGCGCTGCTTCTCCTCGTCGGTCGTCCGCGCCAGCGAGTCCATCGGCGAGACGTTGAAGTGGATGAAGTTGATCAGCGGCTCACGTCCCTCCTCGATCGCCTTGTCGTTGTCCTCGTCGAGGTAGACGGCCTTGCTGTAGCCGAAGTTCGACTTCGTGCCCGCGTCGGCGACGGCCTGGTGGTACTGCTCGATCGGCTCGGCGAAGACGATGTTCGGGGCCGGACCGCCGAGGCAGATCCCCCAGCCGTTCGCCACGGCCCGCGGCACCCACTTCGCGCTCGTTCCGACCTGCCAGATCGGCGGGTGCGGCTTCTGCCACGGCTTCGGCACGACCTGCAGGTCGTGGCACTGGTAGTACTTGCCCTCGAAGCTGAAGCGGTCCTCCGTCCAGGCTTTGAGGAGGATCTCGAGACACTCGGGATAGCGCTCGACGTTCTCGAACAGGTCGATGTTCGCCGGCTCGTTGAGCCACGCGTGCCCGCGGCCGACGCCGACGTCGAGGCGCCCGCGAAGGAGGATGTCGGCCTGCGCGATCTGGCCCGCGAGCACCATCGGGTTGTGAAGGGGCAGGGTGTGGCAGAGCGTGCGAAAGCGGATGTTCTTCGTCCGTTCCGCGAGCGTGCAGAAGACGCCCAGCGGGAACGCGTTGATCGCGAACTTCTCGAACCAGGGATGCTCGAGGCACGTGAACGTGCCGTAGCCGAGCTGGTCGGCCTGGACGCCGACCTCGAGCACGTCCCAGATCAGCTCCGCGTGATCGCGACCGGGAGGGCACTGGAACTCGGTGTACGTCCCGAACCGAATCGACATCGACTCTCCTTTGGTTGCTCCGGACCTGCGGGCGATTGTTCCACAGCTTCGCCCACCTTGCTCAGAAGCCGATCTCGAGCCTGCCGCGGATCATGTGGATCTCGGCGTCGAAGGAGACGCAGGCCTGCTGCCACTCGGCGTCGTCCTGCGACGGCAGGCGCCACTTCATCAGCACGACGACGCAGGTGCCCTCCGGCCGCCCGACGAGCGGCCCCGGGACCGCGCGCGCCGAGTTGACCCGCAGCAGCCGGTCGGGCGCGCGGCCGACCTCGTAGTCGACCACCATGGTCGCGGGGTCCGCGCTGATGCGCACGAAGGTCTCGGCGCCGTCGAAGAGGGAGGTGCCCTTGAAGAGACCGTCCCGGACCTGCTCGCGGTTCCAGCTGCCGAGGGTCCACTCGCCCTGTCTGATGCCGTCGGAGAGGTACGCGAACGCCTCCTCGGCGGGAACGGCGACCTCCGTGCTCGCGGCGTGGAGGATGCCGCTCACGGGCCCAGCGCGAAGGCTCGGATCACCTCGCAGAAGCAGTCCGGCTCGTCGTAGTGGGGGGCGTGGGCGCTCTCCTCGAAGACGACGTGGCTTCCGTTCGGCGCGTGGGCGGCGATGTACTCGGCGAGCGCGATCGGGTAGTAGGGGTCGTGGCGGCTGTACGCGGCGAGCACCGGGATCCGAAGCGTCGGCAGCACGGGCCTGTGGTCGATCTTCGCCTGCTCCTCGACGATCCGCATCGCGACCTCGAGTGGCGTCTGCAGCGCGACACGGTAGTAGAGGTCCGCGTAGGCCGAGCTCGGGTCCCGCAGCGCGCCGCGGCTGAAGACCTCCTCGGCGTCCGGCCAGCCGGCGGCGAGGTCGTCGAGGTAGCCGCGGAGCTGCTCCTCGGTCATCGACCACGGGAACTCCGGGGTCTGCGTCAGCTTGATCGGCCCGTTCACCAGGACGAGGCGGCCGACCCGGCCGCCGCCGCGGGAGAGGTACTCGAGCGAGATCGTGCATCCCATCGACCAGCCGACGAGCGTGACGTCGTCGGCGTCGAGGGTCTCGAGCACGAACCCGAGGTCGTCCGCGAGGACGCCGAAGTCGTAGCGCCCGCCCGGCTTGTCCGACTCGCCCATGCCGCGGTTGTCGAATGCGATCACGCGGAACTCGCGCATCAGCCGGTACACGGCCGGGTCCCACATCCGGTGCGAGCCCTTCCACCCGTGCACGAGCACGATCGTGTGCTCGCCCTCGCCGCGGTCCGTGTAGCGCAGCCGGACCTGCTCCGGCGTCGTCAGGAAGCTCACGGCTGCGCCTCCGCGATCGCGAATACGCCGTTCGAGCTCGTGACGGTGAAGACGCCCGCGAGGTGAGAGGCCACCGCGCGGGTGCCGGTCTCGGCGAGCTCGGCGACGATCGCCCGCCGCGTCTCCAGCGCGAGTGCCCGGTCGTCGTCGGCCGGGCCGTCCCACTCCGGGTGCTCGACGTGCGAAGGGTGGTGGAGGGTGTCGGCGATGTGGAGGAGCGGCCTCTCACCCGCGACCTCCACGCAGGAGTGACCCGCCCGGTGGCCGGGGGCGGGCCGGAGGCGGACCCCTTCGGCGATCTCTCCGGGCTCGTAGGGATCCAGAACGCCCGTGGCTGCGAAGGAGCCCGAGGAGCGTCATGCGCTCGGCGACACCGACAGGCAGCCCCTCGCCGGCCTCCACGGCTTCGATCCCCTCGGCGGGCGCGGCGATGCGCGCGTTCGGGAAGGCGAGCCGCGCTTCGTCCGGCCAGGGGCCTTCGACGACGCCGCCGACGTGGTCGTCGTCGAGGTGCGTGAGCACGACGAGGTCGACCTCTGCCGGCGAGACCCCCGCTGCGGCAAGCGCACGGGGCGCGTCGGATTCGATCCCGTCGTAGGCCCAGAGGTAGCTGAGCACTCCGGAGCCGGCGTCGACGAGGATCGTCTGCCCCGGCCGCCGCAGCAGGAGCCCGTTCATCGGCGTCCACATCCATTCGGGGAAGCCAGGCCCGACCCACGCGCCCGGGTGCTCCGCCTGCCCGAACTCGAGCAGGGCGAGCTCCCAGCCGTCGGCGGGCCCGAGCAGGACGGTCACCGCCCGGCGATCTTCCCGAAGAAGGCGGCGTAGGTGCGGACGCCGCGGGCGAACACGTCGAGGCGGATGAACTCGTTCGGCGCGTGCATGTTCTCGTCCGGAAGTGTGAAGCCGAGCAGAACGGAGTCGAGGCCGACGATGCGCTCGAGCAGCTCGAGGATCGGCACCGAGTAGCCTGCGCGGAAGACCGTCGCCGGGCATCCGAAGCCCTCTTCGACGGCGGCGAGCGCAGCCCTGATCGCGGGGTGGTCGGCGGAGAAGACGATCGGCCAGCAGCCCGGGAGCCGCCAGTCGACCCTGACGGTCGCGCCGTCGGGTGTGTGTGCGCGCAGATGCCGCTCGAGCAGATCGAGGACGGTCACGGGGTCCTGGTCGGCCACGAGCCGGCACGAGATCGTCGCGTGCGCCTCGGCCGGGATCACGGTCTTCAGGCCCTCGCCGGTGTGCCCGCCCCAGGCGCCGCAGACGTCGAGGGTCGGCCGGCCCCACATGCGCTCGTAGGTCGTGTAGCCCTCCTCGCCGGCGAGTCGGGTGACGCCGAGCGCGGCGGCGAGCCGCTCGTCGTCGAGGGGCAGGCTCGCCCACGCCCGGCGCTCGTTCTCGGGGATCGGACGGACGTCGTCGTAGAACCCCTCGACGAGGATCTGCCCCTTCCCCGGGTCCTTCAGCGTCGCGAGCAGCTCGGCAAGCGCGAAGAGCGCGTTCGGCACGGCTCCGCCGTAGACACCGGAATGGAGGTCGCCGCCTGCGGTCCGGACCGTGAGCCCGAGCGCGGCCATGCCGCGGAGGGCGGTCGGGACGCCCGGCGCATCCTCTCCGAGCATGCCGCTGTCGGTGATCAGAGCGAGGTCGGCCCTCAGGAAGTCGGAGTCCGCTGTTCGCGGTCAGGAACGCGGTCAGGTTCTCGGCGGTCAGCTCCTCCTCGCCCTCGATCAGCACGCGGACGTTGCAGGGGAGCGAGCCGTCGACGGCGAGCAGCGCCTCGATCGCCGCGAGGGCCGCGAAGAAGTGGCCCTTGTTGTCGGTCACGCCGCGCGCGTAGAGACGGGCGTCGCGCACCTGCGGGTCGAACGGCGGGGAGGTCCAGAGCTCGTCGGGCTCGGTCGGCTGCACGTCGTAGTGGCCGTAGACCAGCACCGTCGGGGCGCCCGCGGCGTGTAGCCAGTCGCCGTAGACGATCGGGTTCCCGCCGGTCTCGAGCAGCTGCGCGTTCTCGAGCCCGATCCGCTCGAGGTGGGCGCGGACCCAGCGCGCGCAGTCGTGCATGTCCCCCGCGTGCTCGCTCGCGCTGCTGACGCTCGGGATCCGCAGCAGCTCGCTGAGCTCGTCGCGGTGCCGGTCCCGCGCCCGGTCGAGGAAGTCGGCGAGTGCCGCATGCATCGCGGCGAAGCTACCTCACTATGGTCGCCGGCGCGATGGGGTTCACGGTCGAGGAGCGCGACCGGCGGTGGGCACGTGCGCGGAGGCTGATGGCCGAGCACGGCTGGGACGCGCTCCTCGTCTCCGGCGAGGACGGCCGCGGGAGCCGAGGTCTGGTGTCACGACACCGGGGGCTCGGGCGAGCCGCTCCTGCTCCTGGGCGGGCCATCGGTCGGCCACTTCGACTTCGTGCGGCCGTACCTCGCCGGATACGCGCTCATGACCTGGGAGCCTCGCGGGTTCGCCCGCTCGAGTCTCGCGGGGCCGTACGCGGTCGACGTGTGGGCCGACGACCTCGCGCGCCTGATGGACGCGAAGGGCCTGCACCGCGTCCGCATCTGGGCGAACGCGTTCTCGACCCACATCGGGTTCGCGTTCGCCGCGGCCTGCCCGTCATGGCGGACGCCTTCCTGGCGAGGCACCCGATCGGTTGATCCGGCGGCGACAGCCGGAGCCCGCCTCAGGCGAGCAGCTCGACGGTGTCCGAGAAGCCGCCGATCAGCGCGGGGAAGTCGAACTCCGGAAGCTGCGAAAGCGACTCCACGGGGAAGTGACCCTCGTAGAGCGGGTAGAAGCCGCCCGGAGGAGAGGGAAGCACATGGACCGCGCTGAGGCCTGCCGCCCTGTAGGCGTCGATCTTCGCGCGGACGCGCTCGACGCTTCCGGCCATTACCATCGCCGCGGTCATCTCGTCCGGGACGAGCGCAACGGCGCCGCGAAGGTCGCCGGCGCGAACTCGCTCCCCGATCGCCTCGGCCTCCGCTCCGAAGCCGGCCGCGCGGATGCTCTCGAGGTAGGACGGAGCCGAGTCGAGCGCGGTCGCGAACATCATCACGAGGCCCTTGGCCTGCTCGAGGCCGCGGTCGTCGCGAGTCACGACGGCCGGGAACCCGACCGTCGCGTCGAATCCCTCGAGCGACCGCCCCGCGCGCTCCGCGCCCCGCCGCAGCGCGGGCATCGTCACGTCGCGGACGTACTCGAGCGACTGGAACCAGCCGACCGTGCCGTCGGCGATCTCGCCGGCGAGCTCGGTCATGCGGGGGCCGTTCGCGGCAACGTAGATCTTGAGTGGAGCCTCGGGGAGCTCTATGTCGAGGTGGAAGTTCTTCACCGAGAAGATCTCGCCCTCGTAGCTGACGAGCTCACCCGAGAACGCGAGGCGGAGGATCGCGACGAACTCCCGCATCGCGGCGAGCGGCTTGCGATAGGTCTGCCCGTGCCACGCCTGCACGTACCCGCGCGCCTGCACCCCGAGCCCCAGCACGAGACGGCCGCCCGAGAGCTGGTGGAGCGTCGCCGCCTGCAGGGCCATCGTCACCGCAGACCGCGACCACACGCCGACGACCCCGGTGGCGATGCCGATGCGCTCGGTTCGCAGCGCGGCGGCCGTCGCGGGCCCGAAGGAGTCGCCGAACGTGATCTCCGGGAACCAGGCGGTGTCGAAGCCCGCCTCCTCGGCCCGGCCGGCGAAGTCGATGGTGAGCGAGGGTGGAAGCCCCGTGAGGAAGAGCCCTAGGCCGTTGCCCGCCACACCAGCAGCCTACGAGATCGCCGGCCCGGCGCGAAGCGTAGGATCGGAGCTCGCAGGCACACGAAGGGAGAAGGACGGTTGGCAGAGATCGCGGTCCAGGCTTTCCCGGTCGAGGCGGAGGCGCCGGCCGAGCTCGGAGGACCGCCCGTTCCGCTGCGCGACGTCGCCCGCTGGGCGGTGTTCACCGTCGCGCTCCTCCTCGCACTGCTCTACCTCGTCGGTCTCGAGGAGGGCGCGACCTCGATCGTCTCGAGCGGCTACCTCCACGAGGTCCTGCACGACGGCCGGCACCTGCTCGCGTTTCCCTGCCACTAGCGAATGATGGGGGCGCTTCTCGGCCGCGGGCTCCTCGCCGGGCTCGTAGGCGGGCTGGCGGCGTTCGCGTTCGCACGCACGGTCGGCGAGACGCCGCTCGGCCGGGCGATCTCGTTCGAGCAGGCACGCGACGCGGCGTCCGGGCTCCCCGCGGATCCCGCTCTCGTCAGCCGCGGCATCCAGAGCTCGGCAGGGCTGCTGACCGCGACCTGCCTCTACGGCCTCGCCCTCGGCGGCATCTTCGCCCTGGTGTTCGCCGCGATGCAGGGCCGCGTCCTGCGGCTCCGCCCAAGAGCCAGCGCCGTCATTCTCGCGCTCGCCGGGTACGCAATCGTCTTCGCGGTGCCGTTCCTGAAGTACCCGGCGAACCCGCCCGGCGCCGCCGATCCCGACACGGTCGGGCGGCGCACCGCGCTCTACCTGGCCGCGATCGCCGTCAGCATCCTCGCCGCCGTTGTCGCCTACCGCGCCGGGCGCGCCCTGGAGCTACGGTTCGGCGCCTGGAACGCCGCCCTCGCCGCGGTCGGGCTGTACGTCGGGGTGGTAGCTGCTGCGGCCGCCGTGCTCCCCTCCGTCCACGAGGCGCCGAGCGGCTTCCCCGCCGACCTGCTGTGGCAGTTCCGGCTCGCCTCGCTCGGGACGCAGGCATGCCTCTGGGCCGTGCTCGGCCTGGGCTTCGGCGTTCTCGCCGACCGCCTCCTGGTGCCGCGCCCGGCAGGCAGGCGCCGCGCCGCTCAGTCGTAGTAGTCCGGGAGGAGCTTGTAGTCGGTCGACCAGTGATCCGCGTCGTGGTTCAGGAGGAGCGTCGCGTTCTCCGCGTCGCGGATCCGCTTGAGCTTCTGGATGCTCGCCAGGATCGTCTCGGGGTCGGGGGTGCCGTCGACGCGCTCCTCCTCGAACTCGATGTGCGTGTGCGCGGCGTCGGAGGCGATGATCACGGTGCCGGTGTTCTCGAGGCCGTGGACGACGAGCGACTGGTGGCCCGGTGCGTGCCCCGGGGTCACGACGAGCTCGATCCCGGGCACCAGCTCCTGGTCGCCCTCGATCAGCCGGTAGCTCAGCTCCGGGAGGTCCCAGTCCTGGGCGAAGCAGCGCTCGGGCGTCGCCTTCGCGTACTCGTACTGCTCGCGCTGCACGACGAACTCGGCGCCCGGGAAGAAGCGGTTGCCGCCCACGTGGTCGAAGTCGAAGTGGGTGACCACGACGATGTCGATGTCCTCGGGGGAGAGCCCGATCAGGCCGAGCTGGTGGCGGATGTCGTCGTCGGGGGTCATCTCCACCACCAGGTCCGGCTTCGGGATCCGGCATTCCGGCTCCTCGATGTGATCCGGTGAGAGGCCGGTGTCGACGAGCACGTTCTTGCCGTCGTCGGTCTGGATCAGGAAGCCCGCGACGGGCCCGGAGTAGCGCTCGCCGCGCTCCGGCTCCCACGGCATGAACGTGGCGACGTCGACCTCGACGATGCCGAGCGGGATCACGTACAGCCTCATGGCCTCCCTCCTTCGAGTCGCGCTGCGCGCGAGCCCTCGGCGCCGACGCGCAGCAGGCGGAACGTACAGCTGGTGAGCACCCGCGTGCCGAGAGAGCCCGACACCCAGAGCCTGCCGGCGACGTTCGCGTCGACCGGTCCGATCCGGCCCGCCAGGAGCTCCTCGAGCGTGGCGAGGTCGCACTCGACCCGCACCGTCTGCAGCCGCTCACCCGGCGCCGGCCCGGAACGCACCTCGGTCCGGCCGTGGTCGATCGAGACGTGGCAGGTCTCGCCTGTCGGCGTCGCGAGCTCGACGTTGAACCGGTAGAGCCCGAGCACGAAGCGCCCCTCCTCCATCCGCTCGATCCCTGCGACGAGCTCGCGGAGGAGCTCGAGCTGCCGGTCGGAGCGCCCGTCGGAGCGTTCGACCGGCGGCACGGCGTCCGAGGAAGGGGAGAGCGTCACCCAGTCGGCGCCCAGCTCGACCGGCCCCGACTCCGAGACCTCCTGCATCCAGTCGGGCGTGATCGGGAAGCGCTCGCGGAGGAGGTCGTCGGGGTCGCCGAAGCTCGCGGCGAGGTCGCGCACCTCGGGAAGGTCGAGGACGAGCAGGTGCCCGTCGACCATGATCGGCTCGCCGTCGAGGAGGATCGACGGCTTCACGATCAGCCCGTCGAGGTGGAGGCGGCTCGTCGTGCGGCTGCCGAAGATGGGGGAGGGGCCGATGCCGACGTGGACGGTGCCGGCGTGACGCTCGGCGTCGATCGGGTTCCGCTCGGTGCCGAGCGTCAGCGTCTGGTGCGGGTTCGTTCCCCACGCGAGCTCGGCGACGTCGGTCGCGTAGTCGACCCCGTCGACGATGGCGGCGAGCTTCGCGGCGCCCTCGCCCTGCGCGGCGACGCAGCGCCCGTTCTCGTACCGGACGGCGAGATGGCTTTGCACCGGGCCGACGCCCACGTGGTGCTCGAAGATCGCCGTCCCCTCGACCGAGGCCGGGTCGGGGTAGGCGAGCACCACCCCCGGCGGGAAGGTGTTCGATCCCTCGCCCGGCGTCCGGCCGATCACCCGGCCGGGATCCCACGCCTCGAGCCAGCCGCCCGGGTCGGCGGTGCAGTTCCGCGGGTCGAGGAGGGCCCGGAAGTCGGTGCCGCGGCGAGACGTGATCCGCAGCTCCCGCGCGGCTCGCAGCCGGAGCGCGCACTGGCGCCCGATCTCGGCGCAGAGCTCGATCGGGAAGTACGAGGCCGGACCGAAGAGCGTCGCGGGCACCGGGGGGAGCAGGAAGAACATCGCCATCCCGTGCTCCCGCCGCGCGATCGTGGTGCGCCGATCGTGGTAGACGAGCGCGAGGCTGAGGCACTTCTGCGCCTGCTTCATCGCGCCGAGAACGACCTCGCTCGGCTCGGCCCACGCCGACTCCGGTTTCGGCATCTCGATCAACGTGACGTCGGCGCCCGTCGCCCGGGCCGACGCGAGCACGGCGCGGACGACGTCGGCGTCGGTCTGGTCGTCGGCCAGGACGAGCACCCGCTCGCCCTTCTCGACCTTCGCCCAGCTCTCCACGAACACCCGCGCCCGTTCGACGAGCTCGTCCTGGCTCCACCCGCTCATCCCGCAGGCGGTCCGAGCACGCCGCCGCCCACCGTCTCGTAGTGGGTGAGGCGGCAGTTCGCGAACGCCATGCCGACGTGGATGGCGAGCAGCGCCACCGCGGGAGTCTAGGCCGCAGGTCCCGTACGCTCCCCGCGTCGGGACGTCGCGGCCGCGCAGATGCTCTACGATCGAGCCCGGTCCCGCGGGATCGCAATCGACGACCTCCGACATGTGCGACTTCCACGACCACGAAGCGCTCCCGAATCTCGACCACGACGAGTACGTGCTCGACACGCCGTTCCTTCGCGATTTCGTCTCCGAGGTCCGGGCGTTGATCGCGAGGGCCGGCTCTCCGGCCTCCGCCTGTGACGCGATCGAGCCGCTCTTCACCAGCCTGATGACGAACCGCGGCTGGCTCCCCGAGCGCTATCAGCAGGACGCGCCGGTGAGCGGCATGGGCGGCGGCATCGGCCAGTGGCTCCTCTTCCGCGCCGCCGATCGCTCGCTCTGCCTCTTCAGCCTCGTGGTGCCGCCCGGCTCGATGACGCCCGTCCACGACCACCTCGCGTGGGGGATGATCGGCCTCTACCGGGGAAACCAGGACGAGGAGTTCTACCGGCCGGGCGACGGCCGGCTGGAGTCGCTCCGCCGGCGCCCGCTCGAGCCCGGCGACCTCTACCGGCTCATCCCGCCGCGCGACGACGTGCACCGCGTCCGGACGACCTCCGACGTCACCTCCGTCTCGATTCACCTGCTCGCGAGCGACACGGGCTGCGTTCTCCGTCACACCTACGACGAGACGACGGGCGAGGCCCGGCCCTTCCGCTCGGGGTACGTCAACGCCGAGTGCGAGGAGGGCGTTCTCGTCGCCGCGGCTACCGACTGCGAGTGAACCGTCCTCCTACGCGCACGAGCGCTACGACCTCACCGCGACCTTCAACCTGAAGAGCGGAGCCGCCCGTTTCGACGGCGGCCGGCTCGGCCGGGGAGCGGGCGGGTAACGTCCGGGGATGGCAGTCGCAAGCGAGCGCACGGAGCACCGGCTCTACGACGGCCGCCGCCCCTACCCGCTCGTGATCGGCGGGGAGGAGGTCTCGACGGGAGACAGCTTCGCGGCGATCGATCCGAGCACCGGCACCGAATGGGCCCGCCTCGTCCAGGCCGGGGAGGCGGAGGTCGGCGCCGCGGTCGGCGCGGCCTCGCTCGCCTTCGAGCGGTGGCGCGCGACGGGGCCCGCGCTCCGCCAGCAGCTCCTTCTTCGCTGCGCGGACGCGATCGAGGCTGCGGCTGACAAGTGGGAGCGGCTCCTGCCCACCGAGAACGGCCGGCCGCGACGCGAGGTCGCGATCGCCGACATCACGGCGGCGACGGCCATCTTCCGCTACTTCGCGGGCATCGTCCGCGACGCCGGGGGCATCACGATCCCGACCGAGGACGACTCCTCCCACGTCTACACCGTGCGCGAGCCGCTCGGGGTGATCGCGGCGATCATCCCCTGGAACTCCCCGCTGATCACGAGCGCACAGAAGATCGCGCCCGCGCTCGCCGCGGGGAACACGCTCGTGTTGAAGCCGTCCGAGTTCGCGTCTCCGAGCGTCGTCGAGCTCGCGACGATGCTGGGCGACATCCTCCCCGCCGGCGCCGTCAACGTCGTCACCGGGTTCGGTCCCGACGTCGGCCACGCCCTCGTCTCCCATCCCGGGATCGCGAAGATCAGCTTCACCGGCGGCGGCGTCACGGCGCGGCGGATCATGGCGGCCGCCGCCCAGCAGCTGACGCCATCGCTGATGGAGCTCGGCGGCAAGAGCCCGATGCTCGTCTGCGCGGACGCCGACCTGGAGGCGGCGGTTCAGGACGCGCTGCTCGGGATCTTCCTCGCCAACGGCGAGGTCTGCTTCGCATCCTCGCGCCTGCTCGTCCACGAGGAGGTCTACGACGCGTTCGTCGACCGCTTCGTCGACGCTGCGGCGACGATCCGCGTCGGGCACGCGCTCGACCCCGAGACACAGCTCGGCCCGCTCGTCACCGCGGCGCATCGCGACCGCGTCGTCGGCCACGTCGAGCGGGCGAAGGACGAGGGCGTCGAGCTGATGCTCGGCGGCGAGCGGCTCCAGCTTCCCGGCGAGCTCGCCGGCGGCAACTTCGTCGCGCCGACGATCTTCGCCGATCCCGAGAGCAGAGGAACGATCACGCGCGAGGAGGTCTTCGGCCCGGTCGCCGTCGTGGAACGCTGGCGCGACGAGGACGACGCGGTCGCCCGCGCGAACGCGACCGACTTCGGTCTCGGCGCCGGGGTGTGGACGACCGATCTCGCCCGCGCGCACCGGATCGCGCGGCGCCTCGACGCGGGCGTCGTGTGGGTCAACAAGTGGTTCGACACGCCGCCGGGCTCGCCCGTGGGCGGCGTCAAGGCGAGCGGCTTCGGCCGCGAGCTCTGCGCGGAGACGCTCCACGAGTACAGCGCGCCGAAGACGATCAACATCGGGCTCTCGCGCGAGCGCCCGAAGCTCTGGGGCTGAGTCCCCGTGCCCTCGACGGCCCGTGACCGCCGCCAACCGGTCGTCGTCACGATCGGCGATGCCTGAGGCGGCCGCCCACCCGCTCGACCCGCTCACGCCGGCGGAGCTGCGCCGCGCGGTCGAGCTCGTGCGGGCGGACCGCCTCGGGAGGATCCGCTTCGTCACCGTTGCCCTGGTCGAGCCGAGCAAGGAGGACCTCGCGGCATGGCCGGAGCGCCCGATCGCCCGGAGAGCCGAGATCGTCGCCGTGCAGCCCGGCGAGGAGTCGGCGTTCGAGGCCGTCGTCGATCTCGACGCAGGGGGCGTCGAGGCGCTCCGGCCGCTCGACGGGATGCAGCCGGCGGTGGTCCCCGAGGAGTACGCATCGCTCGAGCAGCTGATGCTCCGGCATCCCGACTTCGTTGCCGCCCTCGAACGGCGCGGGATCGATGACCACTCGCTCGTCTGCGTCGACCCGATCCCCGCCGGAGCCTGGGACGACCACGCCTATCCGGGCCGCCGGCTTTGCCGCGCCCTCGCCTGGGTGAGGGCGTACGCGGACGGGAATCCGTACGCGCGCCCGATCGAGGGCGTCGTCGGGCTCGTCGACCTCAACCGGGGCGAGGTGATCGAGGTCGTCGACCACGGCGCCGTCCCGATTCCGACGGGAACCGGCGAGTACCGGGCCGAGCGGCTGCCCTCGCTTCGCACCGATCTCAAGCCGATCGAGATCACCCAGCCCGACGGCCCGAGCTTCACCGTCACCGGCAACCTCGTCGAGTGGCAACGCTGGTCGTTCCGGGTCGGCTTCACACCGCGCGAGGGCCTCGTCCTCCACCAGGTGCGCTACGACGACCGGGGCCGCTCCCGCTCGATCCTCCACCGGGCCTCGTTCTGCGAGATGGCCGTTCCGTACGGGTACCCCAGCCCCACCCGCTACCTCCACTCGCCGTTCGACATCGGCGAGAACCTGATCGGCACGCTCGCCAACTCCCTCATGCTCGGCTGCGACTGTCTCGGCGAGATCCGGTACTTCGACGCGAATGTGAGCAACGGCGAGGGCGACCCCGTCGTGATCGCGAACGCGATCTGCATGCACGAGGAGGACCACGGCCTGCTCTGGAAGCACTGGGACTTCCGCACCGGCCAGACGGAGCTTCGGCGGTCGCGCCGGCTCGTGATCTCGTCGATCTCGACGATCGGCAACTACGACTACGGGTTCTTCTGGCACCTCTACCAGGACGGGACGATCGAGGTCGAGGTCAAGGCGACGGGCATCATCGCGACCGCCGCCGTGAGCCCCGGCGAGACGCCGAAGCACGGGCAGCTCGTGGCCGAGGGGGTGAACGGGATGATCCATCAGCACTTCTTCAACGTCCGGCTCGACCTCGACCTCGACGGTGAGCGCAACTCCGTCTACGAGGTCCACACCGAGGCCGAGCCGCCCGGGCCCGGGAATCCGTACGGCAATGGCTTCTTCCCCGTGAGGACGCTGCTCGCGAACGAGGCCGAGGCCGAGGGTGTCGTCGACCCCCTACGGGGGCGCCACTGGCTCGTCGTCAACCGCGGCTCGCTCAACGGGGTGGGCGAGCCCGTCGGGTACAAGCTCGTCCCGGGCGAGAACGTGCTGCCGTTCGCGCAGCCGGGCTCGAGCTTCGCCCGCCGCGCCGGGTTCGCCTTCAAGCACGTCTGGGTGACGCCGTACGAGCCGCGCGAGCGGTACGCGGCCGGGGACTACCCCAACCAGCACCCGGGAGGCGAGGGCCTGCCCGGCTGGGTGCGGCAGCGGCGTTCGATCGAAGACGCGGACGTCGTTCTCTGGTACACGTTCGGCCTCCACCACCTCCCGCGCACAGAGGACTGGCCCGTGATGCCCGTTCACAGCATCGGCTTCCGGCTCGCGCCGTTCGGGTTCTTCGACGAGAACCCGGCGCTCGACGTCCCGCCGCCCGAGCGCGGCGACCACTGCGCCCATGGCTAGCACGGTCGCCCGGGCGGTGCCGAGGAGCGGCCTCTCGCTTCCGGACGACTACGGGCTCGTGATCGGCGGCGACGAGGTAACCACCGTCGAGCGGTTCGCCGCCATCGACCCCAGCACCGGAGCCGAGTGGGCGTCGGTCGCGCAGGCCTCCGACGCGCACGTCGACGACGCCGTGCGCGCGGCCGCTTCGGCCTTCCGGTCCTGGCGGCGGAGCAGCCTCGCCGAGCGGCAGGAGCTCCTGTGGCGGCTCGGGGAGCGCGTCGCCGAGGGGCCGGACTGGCCGACGATGCTCGCGATCGAGAACGGCCGCCCGATCCGGGAGGCGGTGATGGCCGACGTCCCCGTGACCGTCGACATCCTTCGCTACTACGCGGGCCTGATCCGCGGCCACGGCGGCGACAACCTCGACGCCGGGGCCGGCGGGCATCTGTACACGGTGCGCGAGCCGCTCGGCCCGATCGCCGCGCTCATCCCGTGGAACTCGCCGCTGATCTCGACCGCGCTCAAGCTTGCCCCGGCGCTCGCGACCGGGAATACCGTGGTGCTGAAGCCCTCGGAGTTCGCCGCCCCGAGCGTCGTCGAGTTCGTCCGGCGCACCGCCGACCTCGTGCCGCCGGGCGTCGTCAACGTCGTCACCGGCTTCGGCCCGAGCGTCGGCGCCGCGCTGGTCTCGCACCCCGGGATCGCGAAGATCACCTTCACCGGCGGCATCGACACGGCCCGCCACATCCTGCGTGCCGCCGCCGAGAACGTGACGGCGACGATCATGGAGCTCGGCGGGAAGAGCGCCTTCGTCATCTGCGCCGACGCCGACCTCGAGGCGGCGGTGCACGACGTGCTCACCGGGATCTACTTCCAGAACGGCGAGGTCTGCGTGGCGGCGTCCCGCCTGTTCCTGCACGAGACGATCCGCGACGAGTTCCTCGCCCGCCTGCTCGACCTCGCCCGGGGGATCCGGATCGGCGACGCGCTCGACCCGGCCACGGAGGTCGGCCCGCTCGTCACCGCCGCCCATCGCGACCGGGTGCTCGGCCGGATCGAGGCCGCGGTCGGAGAGGGCGCGAAGGTGCTGCTCGGGGGCGGGCGGGCGCAGCTCGGGGGCGGGCTCGCCGACGGCTTCTACGTCCAGCCGACGATCCTCTCCGACGAGGGCGCGCGCACGTCCGCCTCCCGCGACGAGATCTTCGGGCCGGTGCTCGTGGTCGAGACGTGGACCGACGAGGCCGACGTCCTCGAGCGGGCCAACGACACCGACTACGGCCTCGCCGCGGGCGTGTGGACCTCGGATCTCGCCCGCGGCCACCGCATCGCCGGCGCGCTCGACGCGGGCACCGTATGGGTGAACACCTGGTTCGCGGTGCCGTCCGGGCAGCCGCTCGGCGGCGTCAAGCGCAGCGGCTTCGGCCGGGAGATGTGCGCCGAGACGCTCCTCGAGTACAGCGCCGCGAAGTCGATCAGCATGAGCCTCGACACCGCGCGGCCGGGACTCTGGGGGAACTCACCCGGCTGAGCGCCCGGGGACGGCCCGCAGGTCGTCGCGCACGTCGTGCTCCCAGATCCGCTGGCGCGGTCCCCACGGGAGGGTCTCGTGCAGCCGCTCGTATGCGGCGTCGCGGGCGCGCTGCTCATCGCCGTCGGGCAGATAGAAGGTGTCGGCTGCGGCCTGCGACGAGACCTGCAGGTTCTCCGCGCGCGTCATGCGGACGCGCTCGTAACGGGCCAGCGCCGCCGGCACGTCGCGTGGCTCCCCGGCCACGCACTCGGCCAGGACGTAGGCGTCCTCGACCGCCTGTGCGGCGCCCTGCGCCTGGAACGGCGCCATCGCGTGGGCCGAGTCGCCGAGGAGCGCAACCCTCCCGTACACCCAGCGCTCGATCGGCGGTCGCACGAAAACCGCCCCCCGCAGGACCGTCCGGCAGCGGCGGAGTCGCTCGACGAGGTGCGGGCTCCAGCCGACGAGCTGGCTCACCGCCTCCTCGGCCGGAACCTCGAGCGTCCACGACTCCTGCGACCACGCCGCGTCCTGGACCGCGACGGTGGCTGCGAGCAGCCGACGGGCGGACAGCCAGTAGGAGACGCCGTGGCGGTACGGGCCGAGCCAGTACAGGTTCTCCTGCCCGAGCCCGAGGTCGGCGACCTCGTCGGCGGGCACGACGCCGCGGTAGACGACCGTGCCCGAGAAGGCTGCGTCGTCGCCGCCCGCGAGCTGTGCCCTGAGAGGGGAGTTGATCCCGTCCGCCGCGATGGCCGCGTCGGCGCGTCGGCTCGTGCCGTCTGCTAGCCGCACCTCGACACCCTCGTCGTGCTGGTCAACCCCGACGACGCGGGCGCCGAGCCGAAGCGCCCCCGCCGGTGCCGCCGCGGCGAGGATGCGGTGGAGATCGGGCCGGAAGAAGTCGAGCTGGGGCGCGTCGAAGTGACGCTCCATCGCCTGGCCGAGCTCGGTGCGATGGAGGAGCCGGTCGTCGTCCCAGCGGCGGAGCTCGACTGCCGGGCTGAGGACGCCGACCTCGCGCAGCGCCGGGAGCAGCCCGAGCTCGCCCAGCAGGCGCAGAGCGTTCGGGCCGAGCTGCAGCGACGCCCCGAGCGGGGCGATCTCGCCGGCCTGTTCCAGCACCTCGACGTCGACGCTCCGGCGGCCGAGCGCGATCGCGGCCGCCAGCCCTCCGATCCCCCCGCCGACGATCGCGATTCTCGGCCTCATGCCCGCAACGGTCTCACACACGCGCGATAGTCTCCCGCCGACCCCCGGACACGAGGAGACGCCGATGACAGAGACCGGGATGCAGACCGCCGAGGCCGGCCCGCCCGAGCCGGTCGTTCGCAACGCTCCCGTCGAGGTCGCCTCCGGAATCTGGGTGATCCCGGACGGCGGGGTGCCGCTCGTCCCGAACATCGGGATCGTCGACGGCACGCGCTCGACGCTGGTCGTCGACACCGGGATGGGGCCTCGCAACGGCGAGGTCGTTCTCGGTCATGCCCAGAGGATCGCGAACGGGAAGCCGCTGATCCTCACGGTCACCCACTTCCATCCGGAGCACGGCTACGGCGCCCAGGTCTTCGCGCCCGCCTCGACGATCGTCTACAACCGCGTTCAGCTCGACGAGCTCCACGCCAAGGGGCTGCCGTACGCCGAGCTCTTCCGGACGTTCGGTGAGAGCGTCGCGGCGGAGCTGGAGGGCTTCGAGCCCGTCGAACCGGACGTCGTCTACGACGGCGAGGCGGATCTCGACCTCGGCTCGCGGATCGTGCAGCTGCGCACCTACGGCCGCACGCACACGCAGGGGGACCAGTGGGTGTTCCTGCCCCGGGAACGCATCCTCTTCACCGGCGATCTCGTCGAGAACAAGGGCTTCGCCATCTTCCCGTACTTCCCGCCCGACGACGTGGACGTCGACGGCGACCGGTGGATCGAGGCGCTCGAGGTGATGGAGCGGCTGGAGCCGGCCCTCGTCGTCCCGGGCCACGGGGAGGTCGGCGACCAGGGCGTGATCACGGAGGCGCGCGAGTACCTCGTCCAGCTCCGGTCGGAGACGCGGCAGCTCGCCTCCGAGGGCGTCGGGATCGACGAGGTCGTCGCCCGGCTCGAGACGGAGATGCAGGAACGCCACCCGGACTGGGTTCAGCCCGAGTGGATCGGCCTCGGGGCCCGCAGCTTCCACGCCGCCGGCGCCTGAGGGAACGATCAGAGCGGGTGCGCCGCGAGGAAGCGGCGCACCGCTTCGGCGCACTCGCGGGGCTGCTGCGCCAGCACGTAGGCGGCGTGGGCGCCGGGGACGACCGCCAGCTCGAGTTGCGGCATCGCGTCCCGCATGAGTCGGAGAGACGGGTCTTGCTCGGGATCGACCCGCTCGCCGGCCCAGCCCATGTCTCCCTGCACGACCAGGTACGGCGCCCGGATGCGCGGCAGCTCGGCTCGCACGTCGGCCTCGGTGAGGCAGTAGCCGATCGTCCGTTCGGCGGTGTCGGCATGCACCACCTCTTCGACGTTTCGCGCCTCCCAGGCGGCGAACCAGGGAAGCGGCACGTCGAAGATGCCGGTCAGCATCCGCGCGCCGAAGCCGGTCGTCCCGAAGTTCTCGATGATCGCCGAGTAGACGTTCCAGATCCGGGCGTACGCCTTCGCCGGGTCGCCGGCCCACACGTCCGTGTACCCGGCGACCGCCCCGACCCGATGCGGGTGCTCCGCCGCGAAGCGGACGGCGATGTAGTTGCCGAATCCGGCCGCCCAGAGGTTGGTGCGCTCGATGCCGAGCACGTCGAGAAGGCGTGCGAGGTCCTCGGCCCAGAGCCCGACCGAGTACGCGCCGTCGGGGCGGCCGGAGCGGCCGAGACCCCGCGGCTCCCAGGTGATCGTGCGCAGGCCGTCGAGGTCGGGGCGGGCGAAGTCGAACACGTGATGCCCGGCGGTGAAGCCTCCGAGGAGGAAGAGCGGGTCGCCCTCCCCGAGGTCCGAGCACCAGAGCTCGAGCCCGCCGATGTCGACGAGCCGGCCGGGGTCGTCGAGTGCGGGCGGCGGCTGACTCATGCCCGCTCCCGGCACCGGCAAAGCCGGCACCTCCGCTCCTTGGAGCCTCCGTCGAGCCTACGGCTCATGCCCGCTCCACCGCCGGCCAAGCCGGCGGCTCCGCTCTCTTGACGCCTCCGTCGAGCCTACGTCTCATGCGAGCGCCGCGCCGCTCGCCCAGGCGGCTTCGGCGGCGGCCACGACGGCCTCCTGGTGCGGCTGCAGCTCCTGGTAGCCGTAGCCCTCGAAGATCGGCAGGAACGGATCCTCGACGCCGGTCGCTCTCCCGGACAGCTCCTCCAGCACCGCGAGCCCGCAGAACGGCGTGTAGGCGGGCGCATAGCCGCCCTCGTGGATCACGACCAGCCGGCCGCCGGCGTGCCGGTCGGCGACTCCGAGCACGGCGCGGGTGAGCTCGCGGTAGGCGGCGCTGTGGAGCATGAGCCGCGCGTGGGCGTCCCAGGCGCTCGAGTCGAAGCCGCACGCGATCAGCACGAGCTCCGGCTCGTGCCGGTCGAGCGCCGGCACCACGACGCGTTCGAAGGCGGCCGCGAAGGCCCCGGTGCCCGAGCCGGGCGGCAGCGGCAGGTTGACGTTCGCTCCCAGCCCGGCGCCGGCGCCACGCTCGTCGACCTCGCCCGATCGCGGCGGGAAGCAGTCGGCCTGGTGCAGCGAGATCGTGAGGACGTCGGGATCGTCGTAGAAGGCGGCCTGCGTCCCGTTGCCGTGATGCGCGTCCCAGTCGACGATCGCCAGGCGCGTCAGGCCGTGCGCGGCTCGGGCGTGGAGAGCGGCGAGCGCCGTGTTCCCGAACAGACATCCGCCCATCCCCTTGTCGGGCAGCGCATGGTGCCCCGGCGGCCGGACGAGCGCGTAGGCGTTGTCCACCGTCCCGCCGGCGACGGCGTCGACCGCGACGAGGCAGCCTCCCGCGGCGAGCGCCGCGATCTCGAAGCTGCTCGGGCCGACGGGAGCGTACTCGCCGGCGTCGCCGTGTCCTTCCTCGGAGAGCGTCCTCACCCGGTCGAGGTAACCGGGGGTGTGGAAGCGCTGCAGCTCCTGGGTGGTGGCGGGACGCGGACGCAGCCGGACGAGCTGCTCCTCGAGTCCGCTGACCTCGATCAGAGCCTTGATCCGGCGGATCCGCTCCGGTGACTCGGCGTGCGGCCCGGGCTCGACCATCCCGCCGGCCGGGATCACCGACGCCGCCGAGCCCGGGTCGTGCCAGAGGTACCGCTCGTGGTACACGAGCCCGGTGCGGCGCGTTGTGCCGTGCACGCCGCGAAACTAACATCGAACCAGTTGGAGGAGCATGTCGCAGCACCCGACGGCGTCACGGCCGTCGAATGCCTTCGGCGCCTGGCGGCGGAAGAGCTGTCGGCGGTCGAGCTCGCCGGGACGACGCTCGAGCGCATCCAGGCTGACGACCGCGAGGTGAACGCCGTCGCGGCGATCGACCCCGGCGCCGTGCTCGTCGCGGCCGCGGCCGCGGACGCGGCGCGCCGCAACGGCTCGACAGCCCCGCTGCTCGGCCTGCCGGTGACGATCAAGGACACGCTCGCGGCCGCCGGTCTGCCGTTCCGCTCCGGCTCCCTCGCGCGCGAGGGGAACGTCGCCCGCGAGGACGCGACCGCCGTCGCGAGGCTCCGGCAGGCCGGCGCGATCGTGGTCGCGAAGACGACCGTGCCCGAGTACGCCTGGTCGTACGAGACCGAGAGCGTGCTCCACGGGCGGACGCTGAACGCCTTCGACGCGGCGCGCACGAGCGGTGGCTCGAGCGGCGGCGAAGGAGCGCTGATCGGCCGCGGCGCCTCGGTTGCCGGGCTCGGGACCGACGGCGGTGGCTCGATCCGGGTGCCCAGCCACTACAACGGGATCGTCGGCCTGCGCCCCACGGTCGGGCTCGTGCCCGAGACCGGCACCTGGCCGACGACGCGCGACACCGGAATGCTCGACATGGTCTGTATCGGTCCGATGGCGCGCTCCGTCGACGATGCGGCGCTGCTCCTCGAGACGATCGCCGGGTGCGACGGCGTCGACCCGTTCGTGGCCGTCGCGGGCTACCGGGGCGGCCACCGTGAGGTCGATCCCGCCGCGTTGCGCGCCGGCTTCTATGCGCAGGACGGCGCCTGGACCGCGAGCCCGGAGACCGAGGAGGCGGTCCGGCGTGCCGCGGCGGCGCTCGAGGAGAGCGGGGCCGAAGTCGAGGAGATCGAGCCCCCCGAGGCGCTCGACGAGGCGAACGACCTCTTCTTCCGCATGATGGCTGCCGACGGCGGCGCCCGCGCGCGCGCCGACCTGGCGCGGGCCGGTGGGCGCCACACCGAGCAGATGCTCTTCGTGCTCGAGCTGACCAGGGACTTCGCCGTCTCGGCCGAGGGCTTCTTCGACTTGCTCGACCGGTGGGCGAAGCTGCGGTCGCGGCTCCGGCGGTACGTCGGCCGCTACGACGTGGTGCTCTCGCCCGTGACCCCCGGGCCTGCGCCGCTCCACGGCTGCCAGCCCGGCGACGAGCCGCTCGAGTCCTACCTCCCGTGGTCGAACGTGATGGCGTACTCGGCGGCGGGCGTGCCGGTGGCCGTCGTCCCCGCCGGCGCCGAGCGGGGGCTCCCGCTCGGGGTGCACATCGCCGCGGGCGCCTTCGCCGAGCACATCGCGCTCGCCGCCGCCGGCGTGGTGGAGCGGGCTCTCGGGGGCTACGCGAGCGTGAGCGCCCCGCTGCTCGCCTCTGCCCGGTGAGCAGCGAGTTGCAATGTTCGCTGCACTCGGGACGACTCGGTGCGGCGAGCCCGCTCGTGGGCGCCGACATCCCGCTCAACGCCGCCGCCGCGGTGCTACTCGGCGGGACGAGCTTCGTGGGCGGCGTCGGCGGTGTCACCGGCACGGCCGTCGGCGTCCTCTTCATCGGGACGCTCCAGAACGGCCTCTCGATCGCGGCCATCTCGAGCTTCTGGCAGGAGATCGTCACCGGCGCGATCCTGATCGCAGCGGTCTCGTTCGACCGGCTCCAGCAAAACCGCGGCGGGAGGCTCTTCCGGCCGCGCGCCGCTCCGCCGCCCGGGCAGGCAGCCGAGGCCGGCTGAGCCGCGGCTCTCGGACCGGTCGGGCTCACAGCGTCCTCGCCACCTCCTCCGCCTCGTGGATGACGGCGATCGTCGGCCTGGGGGCGTGCGCGTCGCCGATCGCGCGGACGTCCGGGAGCAGGGCCCGGAGCGGCCCGAGCAGGTCGTCCCGGGGGCTGCGCTCGAAGGCGAGGACGACGGTGTCGACCCCGTCGACCCGGCGTTCCCGGCCTGCCCAGACGTCTCGCAGCACGACGGTGCGGCCGTCGATCGAGCCCACATCGTGGCCGACGGTCGTCCGCACGCCGAGACGGCCGAGGCGGGGCAGCACGTGGGGCAGCTCCAGCTGCTCGGCCGCCTGCCATCCGACCGACGCGGCGGGAGTCGCGAGCTCCACCTCGACGCCTGCTCCGGCAAGCGCCTCCGCCAGCCCGAGCGGCGCGTAGGTGCCGGCTTCGTCGGCGACGAGGACGCGCCGGCCCAGCGCGTGGAGGTTGTCGCGGCAGCGGCTGAGGGCGGTGCCGAGGTCGACGACCGTTTCCCCGTCGGCTCCCAGGATGCCCGGGCGATCGGGCCGCCGGGCGCTCCAGCCGGACCTGTCCCACCGCGCCCCGGTCGCGAGGAGGACGGCATCGGGTTTCTCCGAGACGAGCTGGTCGGCGCCCGGCGCGCTCCCGAGGCGGAGCTCCCCACCGTGTCGCTCGACGGCTGCGGCGAGATCCTCGACCGCGTGGCTCCAGGCCGAGCGGGTGGGGAGCCAGGCGAGATCGCGAAGATGGCCGCCGGGCTCGTCCTGCCGCTCGTGGACGACGACGGCGTGTCCGCGGGCGGCCGCAACGGCCGCGGCGCGCAGTCCGGCCGGGCCTGCGCCGACGACGACGACCTTCAACGGCACCTCCGCCGGCCGCAGTGACCCCTCGCCCCAGCGCTCTTCCCGACCGGTCGCCGGGTTCAGGACGCAGGCCACCTCGACGCCTCGGAGCGCGCGCCCGACGCAGACGTTCGCGCCGACGCAGCGGGTGATCTCGCGAGGCCGGCCTTCGCGGGCCTTCCGTACGAGGAGCGGGTCCGCGAGGTGCGCTCGCGTCATCGCCACCACGTCGGCCGACCCGTCGGCAACGGCCTGCGCCGCCATCGCCGGGCTCACGATGCGGCCGGCGACGAACACGGCGGCCCGGTCCCCGACGACACGCTTGGCCCGGAGCCCGAACGGCAGCGCGTAGCCCTCGGGGACGCTCATCGGGGAGATCGTCAGGTGGCCGGAGTGCGGCGCGCCGATCGACAGGTCGAAGAAGTCGTAGACGCCCGCGGCTGCGAGGACCTCGAGCTGCCGCTCGGTGTCGTCTGGCGTGATGCCCGCCTCGCCGATCGCCTCGTCGTAGGTGAGCGCGATACCGATCGGGAAGCCCTCGCCGACCTCCGCCCGGATGGCCCGTCCGATCTCCACGGCGAGCCTGCAGCGATTCTCGACGGTGCCGCCGTACTCGTCGTCGCGGCGATTGTAGAAGGGGCTGAGGAACTCGCCCACCAGCCAGCCGTGAGCGCCGTGCACCTCGACCCCGTCGAGGTTCCCGTCCCGGACGTTCCGGGCCGAGCGGGCGAAGTCGCCGGCGATGCGCGCCAGCTCGCCCGCGTCGAGAGGCAACGGTGTCTCGCCCCCGGGCGCCGGCACGCGCGACGGGCCGCGTACCGGTCCCCAGCCCTCGAGGCCGAGGGTGCTGTCGGCCTTCGCCCCCGCCGCCACGAGCTGGGCGAAGAACCGGGTCTCGTACGGTGCGAGCACCTCCGCGAGGGCCGCGAAGCGCTCGACCTGCCGCTCGTCGAACGCCGCCATGGAGCGCGGAAAGGCCGTCTCGCTGAGCGGCGTCGCGGTCAGCTGCTCGCTGAAGAGGAGCCCGACGCCGCCGGCGGCCCGCTCACGGTAGAAGGCGAGGTGGCGATCCGAGAGCAAGCCGTCCCGGCCGTACTGGAGCGTCGTCGCGGAGCACATGACACGGTTTGGGAGCGTCGCCCCCCGGAAGCTGCAGGGGCTGCCAGAGAGGCTCGAAGATGGTCGCCCGGCGTCAAACGGCGCGACCGTACCCCAATGCGATGCTGACGACTCAGCGAGGGAGGCCGAGGTGCGGGCCGCCGCATCGATCCCGAGGTCGCCGCGCCGGGAGCAAATCCCGCTCAGGACGTGCCGACCCCCGGCAGCCGGCGCAGCAGGCGCGTCCGTGCCGGTGGCCGCAGCAGCTCCTGGGCAACGAGCGTCCCCGAGCCCGCGCCGAGCCCCGGGCCCGGCCAGGTGCTCGCGCCGATGTGCCAGAGCCGGTCGACCGGCGTCCGATGGCCCGGCTGGCCGGCGAACGGCCGCCAGACGAAGTTCTGGTCGAGGGCGAGCGAGCCCGGCGTACGGGTCGCCGTGGACGAGGTTCGGGTTCGCCGCCTGGAGGTCGGCCGGGGAGAGCGACGTGCGCGCGAGCATCGCGGACTCGAGGTTCGGGATGTGCCGCGCGAGGCGCGCCTGGATGCGGTCGGCGTATCGCTCGCGGAGCTCCTCCGTCCACGTCGCCGTCGCCGGTGTCGAGCTCGCCGGCCGCGTCGCCCTTCACGTGCCACGGGAGCTCCTGGAGCTGGATCCAGAGCATGCCCCGGCCGTCGGGCGCGCGGCTCCGGGTCGATCGTCAGCGGCTGACCGCACACGATCGTCGCCTCGGCCGGTAGCAGGCCGCGCTCGGCCTCGTTGACGGCGCGCGAGACGCCGTCGAGGCCCGGAGTCACGTGCACGATGGCCGTCCGCCCGAGCCGCTCGTCGCCCTCCCAGCGCGGCGGCTCCGAGAGCGCGAAGTGGATCTGCATCTCGCTGCGGCCGTAGCGGAAGCGGCGGCCTGCGGTCGAGACCGGGTCGGTCGGGCTGCCGAGCAGGCGCCCGTAGAGCTGCGTCGGGGTCACGTTCGCGATCACCGCCCGCGTCGCCTCGACGGTCTCGCCGTCGACGGTGCGGACGCCGGCCGCGGACGCCGCCGCGCACGAGGACCGAGTCGACCTCGGCGCCGGTCCGGCACGAGCCGCCGTGGTCTTCGATCAGCCGCACGAGCGCGTCGGCCAGGCGCGCGCCGCCGCCGCGCGGGACCGGCATGCCGCCCTCCTGCACGGCGACCGCGATCACCTGCGCCATGAACCCGGACGACGCCGCGTCGGGGCCGAGGCCCGGTGTGGAGCACCCACGGCGCGAGCAGGCCGTGGACGCGCTCCGAGGCGAACGTGTCGCCGAGCCAGTCGCGGCCGGAGACGAGCAGGTTGCCGCCGAACTCGGCGGCCCCCCGGCGCCCGAGCCGGCGGATCGCCCTGCCCGCGAGCGCGAGGCCGCTCGCCGACCAGAGCTCGGTGCCGAGCACGCCGAAGGCGAGGTCGGCGTTCGGCATGAACCCGTCGATCACGTTCCGCCAGGCGGCCCCGTCGCCCGCGGCGTGCCGGTCGAACTCCGCCGCGTTCAGCGTCGATGTCGCGCAGGCAGGAACGACGCCTCGCCGTCGGGGAACGCCGTTCCCGTCGGGAGGTCGGTGTTCAGGTACTCGAGGCCACGCCCGGCGAGGTCGTCGCCGAGCAGCGCGTGCGCCGCGCCGCCGACCCAGAGCGGATGCCAGGCCGAGAAGACGTCGTGTCGGAAGCCCGGCACGGTGATCTCGGCCGTCCGGATCGCGCCGCCGAGCCAGTCGTTCCGCTCGAGCACGACGACGTGCCAGCCTGCGCGGGCGAGCAGCGCGCCGCAGGCGAGCGAGTTGATCCCGCTCCCGACGAGGACCGCGTCCGGGGCGGCCGTGTCATCTGTCGAAGGGTCCCGTCCGGGCGGCCGTCATTCCGTGCTCAGAGACGCTCGACGGTGAGTTCGACGTGCGCGCCTGCCCGTTTCAGCAGCGCCGAGAACGGGCAGCCCTCGTCGGCCCGCTCGACCGCGGCCGCGAGCATGGGCTCGTCGACGTCGGGCGCGCCGACGCGGACCGTGAGCTGCGACCCGACGATCTGGTGGCCCTGACCCGAGACCTCGTCCATCACGATCCGGCAGGTCGTCTCGAGCCGCTCGGGCGGGCGCCCGTCGCCTGTCAGCTCGCCGGCGAGCGACATCGTGAAGCAGGCGCCGTGCGCTCCCGCGAGCAGCTCCTCGGGGCTCGTCTTCCCCTCCGGCTCGGCGACCCGCGAGGCGAGCGTGAAGGGCAGGTCGCCGAAGGCCCCGCTGCTGCCGGCCGAGATCGAGCCGCCGCCGCGCGCGAGGTTTCCCTCCCAGACGACCTCGGCGACGCGCTCGATCCGCGGCATCTCAGCCCTCCGGCCCGTAGACGGCGGGCCGTGCCGTCGGGGTAGTAGGCCTCTGCGGGCGAGCCGGCCGGCCGGAACACGGCCAGCACGCGCATCTCCGCGGCGCCGGTGTTCTCGAGGCAGTGGACGAGGCGAGCCGGCAGGTGGACGCACGAGCCTGGCGCGAGCGGCGCCTGCTCGCCGTCGATGTGCAGGCGGCCCTCGCCCTCGAGCACGTAGAGCACCTCGTCGTAGCGGTGGAAGTGGTCGGGCGCGCGACCGGGCGGAATGAAGCCGACGAACTGCGTCACCGAGAGGCAGCCCACGTCCGGGTCGAGGCCGATGCTGAACTGCCGCTCGGCCGTCGCGCTCAGGCGCTCCTCGTGGGCGAGGTCGACGACGGCGTGGGCGCCTTCCACCACCGGCTCGGGGTCGAAGACGAGCACCGAGAGGAGCTCGAGCCCGGACTCCGACTCGACGCTCCAGGGCGTCCCCCGGCTGACGAAGATCGAGGTTCCGGGCCCGACCGGATGCGCGTCGCCGGCGACCATGAGAGTCGCGGTCCCGTCGAGGGCGTACAGCGTCTCGTCGGCGTGCTCGTCGGCGCGCTCGCGCGAGCGGCCGGGCCTGAACGAGAGGATGCGCTGCGCGAACAGTTCGCAGCCCCGCGTCTCGTCGAAGAGGCGGCGGAGCTGCGCCGTGTCGCCGTCCAGGGCTTCCGCCTCTGCCTCCAGGGCGGTCATCGAGTAGCGCACTCACCGAATCTACCGAACGTCGTCTCAGTGTCCATCGGGTGCGGGCGATTTTGAACAAGCGCGGGCAGCACGTAGGATCGGCCACTTTACGGCGACTTCCCGCTCGAAAGGTTCGCACCACCGTTCACAACGGATCGGGTGAGCCCGGCGCGGCCGGGGCCCTGATCGAAGGAGGCTTGATGCTCAGAACAAGAGCTCTGATGGGAACGGTCGGCGCCATTGCGGCCCTCGCCGCAGTCGTGGCGACGACCGCGAGCCCGGCCGTTCGCACGAGTGCGGCGGATTCGCCGCAGTCGTGCTCGAACCCGATCCAGATCGGGATGCTCGGTCCGTTCACGGGTCCGGTGGCCTCGATCGGCACCGACCAGCTGCACTGGGCGCAGTTCTTCGCCAACACGTGGAACAAGACGCACAAGCTGCAGATCACGATCGTGCAGGGCGACACGCAGCTCGACCCGGCGAAGGCCTCGGTCGTCGCGCAGTCGATGGCGTCGAACTCGAGCATTCTCGGGTTGATCGGGCCGGCCGGCAGCCAGGAGGTCACGGCCGTCTCGCCCATCCTCAAGAAGGCGGGCCTCGCGTTCATCTCGGGCTCGGCGACGAACGTCGCGCTGACGAACGGGAAGCTGAAGGGGTACTTCTTCCGCGTCGTCCCGAACGACGGCGTGCAGGCTCCGACGGCGGCGGCCTACATGATGAAGCGCCTGGGCGTCAAGAAGGGCACGACCGTGATGGTCGTCGACGACCAGGAGTCGTACTCGACGGGCCTCGCCGACATCGTCGGCAAGGTGCTGAAGAAGGCCGGCGTGACGGTCGACCGCGAGTCGGTCAGCCAGAAGACGACCGACTTCTCGTCGCTCGTCGCCAAGGTCTCGGGCTCGACGAAGGTCGTGTTCCTGCCGTTCCAGGTCGCATCGCAGGCCCAGCTCTTCGCGCAGCAGCTGAAGGCGCAGGGCAAGGCGACGCCCGTGTTCGGCAGCGACGGCACGTTCGACTCGAAGACGTTCAACGTCAGCGGGAGCTACGTCTCGTTCTTCGCTCCGGACGTGACGACGATCGCGGCCAACCGCGCCGTGACCGCCGCCTACAACAAGGCGTTCCCGGGCGGCACGAGCCCGTTCGGCGCTCCCAACTACGTGGCCGCACTGATCTACGCGAAGGCCGCGACCGTGGCGTGCAAGGACGGCAAGATCACCCGCACCGAGCTCCGCAAGGCGGTCGCGAAGGTGAAGCTCCGCTCCACGATCCTCGGTGCGCCGATGTCGTTCACCGCGAACGGTGACGTCGCCGGTGCGAAGTTCTTCGTGTTCAAGATCGCAGGAGGCAAGTACACCACCGTCTCGTAGCTCGCTCGCGGAGGGGTGCGGTCGTGTGCTGCGACCACACCCCTCCGCCCTTGCAGCGCCGATGAACTGGAACCTCTTCGTCACCGAGCTCGTGGCCGGGATCACCCACGGCAGCGTGTACGCGTTGATCGCCCTCGGCTACTCGATGGTGTACGGGATCCTGAAGCTGCTCAACTTCGCCCACGGCGACATCTTCATGGTGGGCGCGTTCATCGGCTACGGCATCCTCACGGTCTTCGGCGGTGCCACCTCGCTCTCGGTGCCGATCGCGCTCCTGCTCGCGGTGATGTTCATCGCCGCGATGCTCGGCGGCGGCCTGCTCGGCGTCGGGATCGAGCGCTTCGCCTACCGCCGGCTGCGGGACGCGCCGCGAATCGCGCCGCTGATCACCGCGCTCGGCGTCTCGTTCTTCCTCGAGAACGCCGCGCTCCTGCTGCTCGGCGCCGACTACCGGAACTACAACACGTTCGAGTGGGACGGCGGCGTGCTCTGGAGCAAGGGGTTCACGCTCCCAGCCGGCGTCCACGTCGCGCTCGCGCAGATCATCGTCGTCGTCGGGGCGATCGTTCTCATGTGCGCGCTCACCTACTTCGTGGCGCGCACGCAGCTCGGGCGGGCGATGCGCGCGACGTCGTTCGACCGTCAGGCGGCCGAGATGATGGGCATCGACGTGAACCGCGTGATCGCCGCGACGTTCTTCATCGGGTCGGCGCTGGCCGGCGCTGCCGGGATCTTCAACTGCCTCGTGTACCAGCAGGTCTGGCCGTACATGGGCTTCGACGCCGGCTTGAAGGCGTTCACCGCCGCGGTCGTCGGCGGCATCGGCAACCTGCCGGGCGCGGTCGTCGGCGGCCTCCTGATCGGGCTGACGGAGGCGTTCGCGACCGGCTACGTCTCGTCCACCTTCCAGGACGCGATCGTGTTCGTGATCCTGATCGGCATGATGATCCTGCGCCCGACCGGCCTGTTCGGGCGGGCGCCGGTGACCAAGGTCTGAACGTGGGAGACGAGGTCTAGTGCCGGACGACGTGCCTACCCCCGAGCCCGATCCCGGCGCGCCGCGCATCGGCGTCGACGAATGGGTCGCCTCGCACGGGGAGCGCCGCGAGGGCCAGACGGGCCTCTTCGGGCAGGCGCGTGAACGAGTCGAGCGGCTTCCAAGACCGGCGCTCTTCGCCGCGTTCGGCGTGGCGGCGGCGATGGTGCCGCTGTTCACCGACAACGACTACGTGATCCGCGTCGGCTTCGACACGCTCCTCTACATGATGCTCGCGCTCGGCCTGAACATCGCCGTCGGCTACGCCGGGCTGCTCGACCTCGGCTACGTCGCGTTCTACGGCTTCGGCGCGTACCTGTACGCGATGCTCGCCTCCGACAAGTTCGGCCAGCACTGGCCGACGCGCGGCGATCTTCCCGGTCGTCGTGATCGGAACGATGATCCTCGGCCTCCTCGTCGGCGCTTCCGTCGCGGCGCCTCGTCGGCGACTACCTGGCGATCGTGACGCTCTTCTTCGGGCAGCTCTTCGTGACGGTCACGAACAACGGCAACCGGATCTCGATCCTCGGGTTCACCGGCGGCTACGACATCACCGGCGGGCCGAACGGGATCGCGGACATCGACCCGTTCCACTTCTTCGGGCACGCCCTCCAGTCGGTCACGAGCTACTTCTACGTCGCGCTCGGCGTCTTCCTCGTGATGCTCATGGCCGTCTACCTCGCTCAACGAGTCGCGGACGGGCCGCGCCTGGCGGTCGCTGCGGGAGGACTCGCTCGCGGCGGAGATGATGGGCATGCCGGTGAACCGGCTGAAGCTGGTCGCGTTCGCGTTCGGCGCCGGCGTCGCCGGGCTGACCGGCACCCTCTTCGCCTCCCTGAACACGGCGGTCTTCGCCGCCGACTTCGACGTCGCCGCTGCTGATCACGGTCTACGCGATGCTGATCCTCGGCGGGGCCGGCAGCCTCGGCGGCGTGATCCTCGGCGCGCTCGTCGTCAACGTCGTCGCTCGAGGCGCTGCGGACGCCGAACCACGCGACGTGGATCGTCACCGTGCTGATCGCTCGCGACGCTCGTCGCGAAGCTGCGGCCGTGGCGGTGGCTCGCCGCCGTCGTCGTCGGCACGATCGCGTTCGGCTTCGCTGTGCACGCGATGCTCGCGGCGGTCTGGCCGAGCGCCGTCGAGGGCGAGGGCTACGTCGGCGGCAGGATCGGCGAGGCGCTCTCGCACTGGGTGCCGCTGCCGTCGAACCCGCGTGTCGTCGGGAACTGGGCGTTCGTCGCGCTGATCGCGCTCGTGCTCGTCTGACGACCGTGCGGCCGGTCGTGCGCAACCTGCTGCTGATCCCGGCGCTCTACCTGGCCGCGTTCGTCTGGGACGCGCGCCTCGCCGCGGAGCCGAGCGTCACGCGGCTGATCCTGATCGGCGTGATCCTGATCGTGCTCATGAACGTCCGGCCGCAGGGGCTCGTCGGCGCGCGGCGGGTGGAGATCGCCTGATGGCGGACCGCCTGCTCGAGCTGCAGCGGCGTCTCGATGAGCTTCGGCGGGCTCACGTGCATCGACGAGCTCGACCTGCACGTCGACGAGCACGAGATCCTCAGCGTGATCGGGCCGAACGGCGCCGGCAAGACGACGCTGTTCAACCTCGTGACCGGCGTGTACGCGCCGGACGCCGGCGACATCCGCTTCGCCGGCGAGAGCCTGCTCGGCCTCGAGCCGCACGAGATCACGCGGCGCGGGATCGCGCGCACGTTCCAGACCCTGCGCCTGTTCCTGAACATGACGGTCAAGGAGAACGTGATGGCGGCCGCGCTACTCGCACACGAAGGCGGGCATCGTCCGCTCGATCCTGCGCACGCCCGGGATGCGGCGCGAGGAGCGCGAGATCGAGGCGCTCGCCGAGGAGCGGCTCAGCTTCTTCGGCGAGCGGCTCATGGGCTACCGCTGGGACCAGCCCGCGTACAGCCTCTCGTACGCGAACCGGCGCCGGCTCGAGATCGCCCGCGCGACCGCGACGAAGCCGCGGCTGCTCCTGCTCGACGAGCCGGCCGCCGGGATGAACCCGGTCGAGACGCACGAGATCACCGAGCTGATCTCGCGGCTGCGCGAGGAGGCGGGCTACACGATCCTCGTGATCGAGCACGACATGCACGTCGTCGAGGGCATCTCCGACCGCGTCGTCGCGCTCGACCACGGCGTCAAGATCGCCGAGGGCAGCTTCGAGGCGGTGGCGACCGAACGAGCGGGTCGTCGAGGCGTACCTCGGCCTGCGGAAGACGGCGACGAAGTGAGCGCGGCAACGGACGAGCGCCGCGGCCCGCTGCTGCGGCTGTCCGGCGATCGACACCTACTACGGGCCGATCCACATCCTGCAGGGGATCGCGCTGCAGGTCGGCGCCGGCGAGCTCGTCTGCCTGCTCGGCGGCAACGCGTCGGGCAAGTCGACGACGCTGAAGACGATCCTCGGGCTCGTCGAGCCGCGACGCGGCAGCGTCGAGTTCGCCGGCGAGGACGTGACCCGGCGGCCGACGAACTACCGCATCCGCAAGGGCATGGCGATCGTGCCCGAGAACCGGCGGCTGTTCGCGCCGATGACGGTGCTCGAGAACCTGAAGATGGGCGCCTACCTCCGCGGCGGCGGCGCTCGACGAGGACTACGAGCGCGTCTACACGCTCTTCCCGCGCGTCCACGAGCGCCGGCACCAGCTCGCCGGGACGCTGTCGGGCGGCGAGCAGCAGATGGTGGCGATGGGGCGCGCGCTGATGTCGCGCCCGAAGCTGCTGCTGATGGACGAGCCGTCGATGGGGCTCGCGCCGATCCTGGTCGAGAAGAGCTTCGAGATCATCAAGCAGGTGAACGACGAGGGCGTGGCGGTGCTCGTCGTCGAGCAGAACGCGAACGTGTCGCTCTCGATCGCCGACCGCGGCTACGTGCTCTCGACCGGGCGCGTCGTGCTCGAGGGCGCCGGCCGGCCGACCTGATCGAGAACGACGACCTGAGGAAGGCCTACCTTGGCCGTTAGCACGCCGATCCGTCGCCGATCGCTGCCGGTCGCGCTTCCCGATCTTCGAGCGCCTCGTCTACGCGAACTCGTGCTCGCAGGGCGCGCTCTCGGACGCCGTGCGCGCCGCCTACGACGACTACCTGACGCGGCTGGGACGAGCGCGGGCGCGCCGTGGGACTACTGGGTCGAGCGGGGCGAGGCGGCGCGCGCGACCTTCGCGCGGCTCGTGAACGCCGCGCCCGGCGACGTCGCCGTCACGACCTCCGTCTCGGCCGGCGTCTCGGCCGTCGCGAGCGCCCTCGACTTCGAGCGGCGGCCGCGGGTCGTCGTCAGCGACTTCGAGTTCCCGACGGTCGGGCAGATCTGGCACGCGCAGGAGCTGCGCGGCGCCGAGGTCGTCCACGTGCCGGCCGACGGCGCGGAGATCCCGCTCGAGCGCTTCGCCGAGGCGATCGACGAGCGGACGGCGCTCGTGGCCGTGACCGCCGTCTGCTTCCGCAACGGCGCACGGCTGCCGATCGAGGAGATCGTCGAGCTCGCCCACGAGCGCGGCGCGCTGGTGCTGTCCTCGACGCCTACCAGGCGGTCGGCACGCTATCCGCTCGACGTCGAGGCGCTCGGCGTCGACTTCCTCGCCGCCGGCGTGCTCAAGTACCTGCTCGCCTCGGCGGGGCTCGCGTTCCTCTGGTGCCGGCACGACCTCGTCGAGGCGCCTGACGCCGACGCAGACCGGCTGGTTCGCCGACCGCGACATCTTCGAGATGGACATCCACGACTACTCGCCGTCGCCGACCGCGACGCCGCTTCCAGTCGGGGACGCCGCCGGTGCCCGCGATCTACGCCGGCATCGCCGGGATGGAGCTGATGGAGGAGATCGGGATCGCCGCCACGCGCGAGCACGTGAACGCGCTGAACGAGCGGCTGATCGCCGGCGTCGACGAGCTCGGCGGCATCGTCGTGACGCCGCGCGACGCCGGGCGGCGCGGCGCGCTCGTCTGCATCCGCGTCGACCGATGCGCCCGCGCTCGTGCGGGCGCTCGCCGGCGACGGCATCGTCGTCTCGGAGCGGGCGGACAACCTGCGCGTCTCGCTCCACGCCTACAACACCGAGGAGGACGTCGACGCCGTGCTCGCCGCGCTCCGCCGGCATCGCGAGCTGCTCGCGACGCAGCTGACGTTGCGCGACGGCGCCGCGATTTCGTAGAAACTGCGTCCGATGCTGCTGCGGGAGGTGGGGTACGCGAGGCCGTCCTCGGTCGACGAGGCGCTCGGCCTCCTCGCCGGGAACGGCGGCGCCCGGCCGCTCGCCGGCGGGCAGACGCTGCTCAACGTGATGAAGGCGCGCATCGCCTCGCCCGACGCGCTGGTCGACCTGAACGGCGTCGACGAGCTGAGGGGGATCGAGCTCGGGGCGGACGGAACCCTCGAGCTCGGCGCGATGACGACCTACACGTCGATCGTCGAGAGCGCCGAGGCCCGCGCGCGGCCCGATCCTCGGCGAGGTCTGCGCCCAGATCGCCGACGTGCAGGTGCGGAATCGCGGCACGATCGGCGGCAACCTCTGCGCGAACGACCCGACGAACCACCTGCCGCCGCTGATGGTCGCGCTCGGCGCGCGGATGACGATCGCCGGCGCCGGCGGCGAGCGCACCGTCGATGCCGAGGACTTCTTCGTCGGCGTCTACATGACCGCCGTCGGCCCGGGCGAGCTCCTGACGAGGATCACGATCCCGCCGGGGCGCCGCGACGGCTTCGCCGCCGTCACGATCGGGCGCGACGGAACCTGCATCGTCTCCGCCGCCGCCTCGCTCGAGGGCAGCCCGCGTGTCGCGCTCGGCTGCGTCGCCGCGGTACCGCACCGTGCGACGGACGTCGAGGGGCGGCTGGGCGAGCGACCTGAGCATCGAGGCCGCTGAAGGCGGCTGCGCACGGGCTCGGGGAGACGCTCGACCCGCCCGGTGACGTGCATGCGACGGGCGAGTACCGGCGCCGCGTCGCGGAGGTCGTCGTCGTCCGCGCCCTCGTCCAGGCGGCGCAGGGCGGGGAGCGGCGCGCTGATGGCCGCCGTCGAGACGAGCCGCCGCATCTCCGTCGAGGTGAACGGCGTCACCTACGAACGCGACGTCGAGGCGCGGCGGCTGCTGATCCACTTCCTGCGCGACGACGTCGACCTGACCGGCAGCCACATCGGCTGCGACACGGGCAATTGCGGCGCGTGCAGCGTCATCCTCGACGGCGCGCTCGTGAAGAGCTGCATGCTGCTCGCCGTGCAGGCCGACGGCGCGAGCATCCGCACGGTCGAGGGTCTCGCCGAGGGTGACGAGCTGTCGGCGGTGCAGCGGGCGTTCAGCGAGCATCACGCGCTCCAGTGCGGCTACTGCACGCCCGGGATGCTCGTCGCGGCCACCAGCCTGCTCGAGCGCAACCCGCGGCCGAGCGCGGACGAGATCCGCAAGGCGCTCCAGGGCAACCTCTGCCGCTGCACCGGCTACTGGAACATCGTCGACGCGGTCAGGGCGGCTTCGGGGCAGGAGGTCGGGGAATGAGCGAGACCACCGTCGCCCCCGAGCGCGTCGAGGTCGAGGCGCCTGCCGAGCCGAAGCCGTGGAAGGGCCAGAGCCTCCCGCGCAAGGAGGACCGGCGGCTGCTGCAGGGCCAGGGCGTCTTCGTCGACGACCTCAAGCGCCACAACATGGGCTTCGCGCACTACGTCCGCTCGCCGTACGCGCATGCCGTGATCCGCTCGATCGACGTGTCGCGGGCGCTCGAGCTCCCGGGCGTGATCGGGACGCTGACGGGCGACGAGGTGGCGACGCTCACCGATCCGTTCTTCCAGCTCTCGACGCCGCCGGGGTCGGAGATCAAGGACTACGCGCTGGCGGTGGGCCGCGTGCGCTTCGCCGGCGACCCGGTCGCGGTCGTCGTCGCGGAGACGCGCGAGCTGGCGCGTGACGCAGCCGAGCTCGTCGAGGTCGAGTACGAGCCGCTCGGTGTGGTCGTCGACGCCCGACGCGCCCTCGACGAGGGAGTGGATGTCCTGCACCCCGACGCCGGCACGAACCTCGTCTGGGAGGGCGTGTACGAGTGGGGGAGCTGGCAGGACGCGGTCGGCGAGGCCGACCGTATCGTGAGGATCTCGGAGCTCCACTTCGACCGCTTCAACTCGACGCCGCTCGAGTGCGACGGCGCGCTCGTCGAGTACAACCGCGGCACCGGGCAGTGGACGATCCACTGCAACAACCAGTTCCCGGGCTTCGCCGCGATCATGATGGCGCCCGCGATCCGGTGCGGGATCGACAAGCTCCGGTTCGTCACCCAGGACATCGGCGGCGGCTTCGGCAACAAGATCACCTCGCACCCGCAGCTCGTCGCGTGCTGCCTGCTCGCGCGCAAGCTGAACCGCGCGATCCAGTGGACCGAATGGCGCACCGAGTTCCACCTCTCGATGTCGCATGGCAACGAGCGCTGGTTCCACGACACGGAGGTGGCGGTCAAGGCACGACGGGACGTTGCTCGGCTTCCGGACGAAGGCGCTCGACGACGCCGGCGCGTTCACGCGCTACGAGCCGCTCGGCGGCGTGATCTGGGCTCAGGTCACGCCGGGCATGTACCGGTGGCGGAACATCCGCCTCGAGTTCACCCAGGTCGTGACGAACAAGGCGCCGTGCTCGCCGAACCGCGGCTACTCGCGGATGCAGCACCTCTGGTTCACCGAGCGCGTGATCGACATCGTCGCGAACGAGCTCGGGCTCGACCCGGTCGAGATCCGCAAGCGCAACTACATCCGCGCCGACGAGATGCCCTACACGACGCCGAACGGCTGCGTGTACGACTCGGGCGACTACGCCGGCATGCTCGACCTTGCGCTGGAGCTCGTCGGGTACGACGCGCTCGAGCAGCGTCGCCGCGACGCCGAGGGCCGCGGCCGGCTGCTCGGGGTCGGGATCGGCTCGACCCTCGACTCGGGCACGAACAACTTCGGCCAGTCGCGGATGATCAACCCCGAGCTGCAGTTCTCCGGCAACAACGAGGTCGCGACGGTGAAGCTCGACATCTTCGGCGAGATCGTGGTCACGCTCGGCACGACGCCGCAGGGACAGGGGCACGAGACGGTCGCGTCCCAGGTCGTGGCCGACATCCTCGGCTGCGACCCGTCGACCGTGAACGTCCGCGCAGGCCACGACTCGTACTGGAACTCGCACGCCGGCTTCTCGGGGACCTACGCGAGCCAGTTCGCGGTCACCGGCCTCAGCGCGGTCAAGGGCGCGACGGAGGCGCTCGCGACGGACATCCGCCGGCTCGCGGCCGGAGTGCTGCAGGCGGACGGTCCCGACGACATCGTCCTCGAGGGCGGCTTCGCGAAGCGGCGCGACAACCCCGAGGCGGCGCTGCCGTTCTTCGCGGTCGGCGCGATCATCAACGCGAACAACGCCGCCATCCCCGAGGAGCTCCGCGACATCAGCCTCAACCAGCGCTACGTCTACGTGCCGCCGTTCGAGCTGCCCGACCTCGAGCGCAAGTACGGAAACCTCACGCTCACCTACGCGACGCAGGTGCACGTCGCCGTCGTCGAGGTCGACCCCGAGACGGGCGCCTACGAGCTCGTCGACTACTCGGCCGTCGACGACTGCGGCACGCGGATCCACCCGCAGATCGTGGAGGGCCAGGTCATGGGTGCGGCCGCGCACGGCATCGGCGCCGCGACGCACGAGACGTTCACCTACGACGACGACGGCAACCTGCTCACCCCGAACTTCTACGACTACCACGTGCCGCACGCGATGGACCTCCCGCCGCTGAAGACGGCGGCGATCGAGTCGCCGTCGCCGTTCACGCCGCTCGGCACGAAAGGCATGGGCGAGGGCGGCGGCGCCGCGATCCACGCGATCTGCGCAGCGCTCCAGGACGCGCTGCGGCCGGTCGGCGCGCCGGTCGTCTACGACTCGTGCAACCCGCCGAGCAGGGTCTGGGAGCTGATCCAGGATCCGGCCGCCAGCAGGCAGCGGGTCGAGGTCGTTCCGGCTTGAGGGCGACGCCGTGAAGGTCGAGGGCGAGCGCACGCTCGAGGCGCCGCGCGAGGTCGTCTGGGCCGTGCTCAACGACCCGGCGCAGATGGCGGCGCTGATTCCCGGCGTCGAGTCGTTCGAGGTGAAGCCGACGACGCGCACTGGAGCGCGAAGGTGCAGGTGCCGCTCGGCCTGGGATCGCTCGCGCTGTCGTTCGACTTCGAGAAGACGGAGGAACGCGAGCTCGAGTTCGCCCGCCTCGAGGCGAAGGGCAAGGGCGTGGGCGCCATGATCCGCATGCAGACGTCGTTCACGCTCGAGCCGGCAGACGGCGCCACGCGGATGCTCTGGGCGGCCGACGTGTCGGTCGCGGGCCCGGTCGGGTCGATGGGCCAGCGCGTGCTCCAGCCGATCGTCAGGCAGCAGGTCGGCCTCGTCCTCGGCGCGCTCGAGCAGCAGGTCGCCACGGCGCAGTCCGGATCCGACGTTCCCGCCGCGCAGCAGTAGACCGTGACGCCGCCGTTCCGGATCGGCGTGATGCAGCTCACGATGGAGCCGCTCGCCGAGATGCTCGAGACCGCGCGGGTGCTCGACCGCAGCGGCTTCGACACGATCTGGCTCGCCGAGGCGTACCCGTGGTGGCGCAAGCACGGGATGGAGGCGCGCTCGTCGACCGCGGTCTCCTCGCTGATGGCGCGCGACACGGAACGGCTGACGATCGCCTGGGGGATCGTCTCGGCGTACACGCGGCACCCGGTGCAGGCCGCGATGGACGCGCGCGTCGTGCAGGAGGCCGCCGGCCCCGGCCGCTTCATCGCCGGGTTCGGGACGTCGAAGATCTTCCTCAACAACACGAAGCAGGGCGGGCCGCCGAAGGAGACGAAGCCGCTCGCGCACATGCGCGACTCGGTCGAGATCGTTCGCGGCGCGCTCTCCGGCAAGCGATTCGCCTACGACGGCAAGGTGTTCAGCGCCGACCTGCCGGCGCTCTCGCCCGAGGCGCACGCGCCCGACTGGGACGTTCCGGTCTACGTGGCCGCGACGGCGCCGCTGATGCAGCAGCTCGGCGGCGAGATCGGCGACGGGCTCCTCACGCCGTCGATCACGACGCCCGCGTTCGTCGAGTACACGCGCGGGAACGTCCGCACCGGCGCCGCGAAGGCGGGGCGCGACCCGGAGTCGGTCGACGTCGGCTGCACGATCGTCGCGTCGATCGACGCGGACGACCGCGCGCGCGGTCGCGACGGCGCGCGCGAGATCGCCGGCGATGTACCTGGCGAACAAGTTCCAGAACATCCGCGGGGCCGCCGACACGCTGCTGGAGCTCGCCGGGATCGAGATGGAGGAGCTCGCGCTCGGTCGCCGAGGCGATGGAGCGGGGCGGCCGGCTCGCGGCGAAGGAGCAGGTGACCGACTCGTTGCTCGACCGCTGCAAGCCGATCGCCGGAACGCCCGCGGACTGCATCGCCGCGATCGAGGAGTACCGCACGTCCGGCTGCACGCACGTGATGCTCGAGCTGTGGGGCGCGAACCGCCACGAGCAGATCCGCCTCTTCGCCGAGCAAGGTTCTCCCGCACGTGCGCTCGTGACCGCGGCGCTCGAGATCGACCGCGAGCGGCTGGTGGAGTTGGCTTCACAGGCGATCGCGACGCCGAGCTTCACCGGCGACGAGCAGGCGATGGCCGAGTTGATGTCGGAGACGTTCGCGGCAATGGGCCTGCAGGTGCAATGGCAGCAGGTCGAGGACGGGCGCGCCAACGTGCTCGGGACGTGGCCCGGCGAGGGCGGCGGGCCGAGCCTCATGTTCAACGGCCACATGGACACCTCGTACTCCGGCCGGGAGCCGTGGCTCGCCGGCGTGCGCGGTTTCCAGCCCGAGCCGTTCGTCAAGGACGGCCGCCTCTTCGGGCTCGGGATCTCGAACATGAAGGGCGCGCTCGCCTGCTACGTCGAGGCGGTGCGCGCGCTGCAGGACGCGGGCGTGCGCCTGGTCGGCGACCTTCTCGTCGCGGCCGTCTGCGGCGAGATCGAGAAGGCGCAGTGGGGCGACGCGCAGGGTGCCGAGTACCGCGGCTACGCCGCCGGGACGCGGTACCTCGTCTCGCACGGCGGCGTCGCCGACATGTGCATCCTCGGCGAGCCGACCGAGTCGAAGCTCGTGCTCGGCCACTTCGGGTCGCTGTGGGTGCGCATCTCGACCAGCGGCAACTTCATCCACACCGCGTTCAGCGAGGGCAAGCGCGACCGGAACTCGATCCTGCGCATGCGCGAGGTGCTCGACGCGGTGCTCGAGTGGATCCCGACCTGGGAGGTCGACCCCGAGAACGCCTACCGCGGGACGCCTGCGATCGTCAACGTCTCGGCGATCCAGGGCGGCTTCGGCTGGCGCGTCTCGAGGACGCCGCACCGCACCGACCTCTTCCTCGACGTCCGCGTGCCGCCGAGCAAGCCGATGGCGACGGCGCGTGGGCAGGTGCTCGACATGGTGCGCGGCCTGGCGCGGCGCTACCCGTCCTACGGCGTCGAGGCCGAGGTGTACGTGACCGCGCCCGGCGCCGAGATCGCCGAGGATCACCCGCTCGTCGGGTTGCTCGCCGCGGCGCACGAGCAGGTCTTCGGCTCGCCGCCCGCCCGTGACGTCACCCGCTGGTTCTCCGATGCGTCCGCGCTGACGCGTGCCGGCATCCCGACGATCAACTACGGCACGTCGACGGGCCTGCTCGACACGACCGACGGCGAGAACCTCGACATCGACGGCCTCGTCGCGACGGCCCGGGTCTACGCTCTCGCGGCGATGGCGGTCTGCGGGGTAGTCGAGTGAGGCTGGTCACGTACGGCGACGGCAAGGTCGGCCGGATCGAGGGCGAGGAGATCGTCCGCCTCGACGTGCCCGACATGCGCACGTACTTCGAGCGGGGCGGCGCCGACGACGCGGGCGAGCGGACGGCGCTCGCGGACGCGCGGCTGAGCGCGCCGATCGTGCCGAAGAAGTTCTTCCACACAGCGGGCAACTTCCGCGAGCACGAGGACGAGTCGAAGCAGGTCGACTGGTCGCACGAGATCGCCCCGTGGATCGTCTTCTTCCAGAACGTGGACGCGATCGTCGGGCCCGACGAGCCCGTCGTCTACCCCGAGCACCTGACCGAGGAGCTCGACTATGAACTCGAATTGGCGGTGATTCTCGCGAAGCCCGGCAAGTGGTTCCCGCCGGAGGATGCGGCCGAGTACGTCGGCGGCTACGTGATCTTCAACGACATCACCGCGCGCGACATCCAGCGCCGCGAGATGCGCTCGGGCGTCTTCTCGTTCTGCAAGGCGATCGACACCTTCTGTCCGCTCGGCCCGTGGATCGTGACGCCCGACGAGATCCCGGACCCGCACGACCTCGCGATGACGCTGCGGGTCAACGGCGAGACCCGCCAGGAGTCGCACTCGGGGCGGATGTCCGTGACGATCCCGGAGATCCTCAGCCACTACTCGGCGCTCGGCTACAGCGCGGGCGACGTGCTCTCGACCGGCACGGTCTCAGGCGTCGCGGGCTTCAGCCCCGACGCCGCGTCGCTCTACCTCCGGCCCGGTGACGTGATCGAGGCCGAGATCGAGCGGATCGGCGTCCTGCGCAACCCGGTCGTCAGCTGGCAGGAAGCGCACGGCGAGCCGCCGCCGGCGCGCGTCCGCTGGTGAGCTGGCCGGCCGACGCCGCGAAGCTCGACCGAGTTCGGACGCTGATGGCCGAGCAGGAGCTCGACGCACTCGTCGTCCGGGCGCCCGACAACGTCCTCTATCTCTCCAACTTCTGGAGCATGAAGGGCTACGACGCGTGCGTCTTCCCGCGCGAGGGCCAGCCGGTGCTGCTCTGCCTCGAGGCCTCGGCGGAGGACGCCGAGCGCACAGCGTGGCCCGCCGACGTGCGCTACGTGAGCGGCTACGACGAGGCGGATCCCCGGCCACCGCTCGCGCGCACGCTCGCGCTCGCGGTCGAGGCGTCGAGCGAGTACGGACGCGTGGGCCTCGAGCTCTCACTCGGGACGCAGGCGTCGGACCGGATGGTCGGCGAGCCGACGACGTTCACGAGGGCGTGGTTCGACGCCTGGCCGGGCGCGGCCGACGCGACGCCGCTCCTCGCGGCGGCGAGGGCGATCAAGACCGACCAGGAGCTCGAGCGCGATGCGGCTCGCGAACGAGATCTGCGCCGCGGCGATGGAGCACGTGCGGGCCGAGCTGCGGCCCGGGATGAAGGAGAGCGAGGCCGCCGCGCTCTGGCAGGGATTCGTCCACGGCGAGGGGACGGGCTGGCGCGGCCGGGTCGAGCTCGCGCTCGGCTTCTCACTCGTCTGGTCGGGCGCCGGGATCAAGACGTTCACCGCCACGGGCGACCGGCCCGTGAGCGCCGACGAGCCGACGCTGTTCGAGATCTGGGTCTGCGCCGACGGCTACTGGTGCGACCACACGAAGCTCCTCTGCCCGGGCGAGCTGCGCGCCGACTACCGCGAGCTCGAGGCGCAGCTGCTCGACGTCTACCGGCGGGCGATCGACCACTGCCGGCCGGGCGCGAGCCTTGCCGAGCTCGACGTGCTGATCCGCGACGGGCTCGCCGAGGCCGGCTATCCCGGGCCAGCCGTCGCATCCGATCTGCCACGGCGTCGGCGCGCGCGCCCACGAGCCGCCGTACGCGCACCAGGCGGGCGGCGGCGAGATCGCCGAGCGGATGGTGCTCGCGATCGAGCCCGGCTGCTACTGGAAGGGCGGCGGCGGCCTGCGCGTCGAGGACAACTTCCTCATCACCGCCGACGGGGCCGAGAAGCTCTCCTCGTTCCCGGACGGAGTCGTAGGATTGCGGACATGAGCCGTAGGCTTGACGGAGGCTCCATCGGCGCAGGCTCGACGGAGCCCGTCAGGAGCGGAGGTGCCGGCTGTGCCGGCGCTGAAATGGGACCCGCGCGGGAGCGGGCATGAGCGACAGCCTGATCTGGACCGGCGCGCTGAACGACCCGTACCGCCTCGGCGGGCGCGTCGGCCTCTACGACACGACGCTCCGCGACGGCGAGCAGACCGTCGGCGTCGTCCTCGACCCCGAGCAGAAGCTCGAGATCGCCCGGCTGCTCGACGGGCTCGGGATCGACCGGATCGAGGCGGGGTTCCCGCGCGTCTCCGAGGACGACCGGCGGGCGGTCGAGCTGATCTCGGCCGGCGGCCTCCGCGCCGAGGTGTGGGGCTTCTCGCGCGCGGTGCCGGCTGACCTGGAGCTGCTCGTCGAGCTCGGCGTGCGCTTCTCGGTGATCGAGTCGCCGATCTCCGACCTGAAGCTCGACGCGATCGGCGTCTCGCGCGACTCGATGCTCGAGCGGATCACGAAGGCGATGCGGTTCGCCGCCGACAACGGCATCCACGCCGCGTTCTTCGGCGTCGACTCGACGCGCGCCGAGCGCGACTTCTACCGCCGGGTGTACTCGGCGGCGATCGAGGCTGGAGCCCGCGAGGTCGTGGTCGTGGACACGCTCGGCATCGCCTCGCCCGAGGCGGTGGCGGAGCTCGTCGGCACGACCGTCCAGCTCGTCGGGCCGGACGTGCCGGTGCACTTCCACGGCCACAACGACTTCGGCGTCGCGACCGCGAGCGCCGTCGCCGCCGTGCGGGCCGGCGCCGCCTACGTGCAGGGGACGATCAACGGCATGGGCGAGCGCGCGGGCAACGCGAACCTCGGCGAGGTCGCGCTGACGCTGCGCGCGCTCTACGGCGTCGAGTCGAACCTGCGCCTCGACCTGATCCGCGCGGTCTCGGCGCGCGTGCAGGAGCTGTCGGGGTACGAGCTCGAGCCTTGGAAGCCGGTGACCGGCGAGACGCTGTACCGGCGCGAGAGCGGCGCGGTCGCGAGCCAGTTCCACGACCCGCCGTCGATCGAGCCGTACTCGTCCGAGCTCGTCGCGGCCGAGCGCGGGATCGTGCTCGGCAAGAAGAGCGGGCTCGACTCGATCCGCATCAAGGCGACCGAGCTCGGCCTCGACGTCCCGGAGGAGCGCCACGCCGAGCTGCTCGCGGCCGTCAAGGAGCTCGGCGCGCGCAAGCGCGGGCTCGTCGACGACGACGAGTTCGCCACGCTCGTGCGCCAGGGCGCGGCTTGACCAAGAGCTCGAACCGGAATGAAGTCTGTGCCGTCCGGGCGCGCTGTGCACGCGCGCTGCCGCGTCCTCAGTCGCCTCGATAGCGCTGCTATCGAGGCTTCCTGCGTCCTTGCATCGCACGCACCCATCGCACCCAGCCGACGAGCGTCATCCCCGTTCGAGCTCTACGCGGGTCTGCGTGGCCGGCGCGGGCGTGATCGGCAGCCTCTTCGCGGGCCACCTGGCGCAGGTCGCCGAGGTGTCGGTGCTGACCCGGCGCGAGGGCCACGCCCGGGCGCTGAACGACGAGGGGATCCGGGTCTCGGGTCGCGCCGACCTTCTCGGCCGCGTCGTCGCGTCGACCGATCCGGACGCGCTTCCGGAGCCGGGGCTCGTGCTCGTCTGCTGCAAGGGCACCGACCTCGAGGCGATCGCCGAGCGCCTCGACGGGCGCTTTGCCGGCGCGACCGTGATGACGGTGCAGAACGGCCTCGGTGCGGACGAGATCGTCGGCTCGCCACGGCGAATGGCCGATCCTCACCTCGGTCACCTTCATGAGCGGCACGCGCCACTCGGACACCCACGTCGAGTACATCCTCGACACGGCCACGTGGATCGGCCCGAGCCGGGGCACGACCGGCGACGACGCGCGCGCGGTCGCGGAGCTGATCGTCTCGTCGGGGCTCGAAGGCAGAGGGCTTCGACGACCTGCGGCCGGCGCAGTGGTCGAAGCTGATCTTCAACGCGACCGTGAACGCGGTCGCGGCGCTGACCGGGCTCCCGCACGAGGCCGCGGTTCGCGGAGCTCGACCGGCCATCGGACCTCGGCCACCTCGTCCGCGACCTGATCGACGAGGGCAAGGCGGTCGCGGCCGCCGCGGGTGTCGAGCTTGCGCGAGGATCCGTGGGAGATGAACGTGCTCGCGACGCGGCGCGGCTCCCGCCACTACCCCTCGATGCTCGAGGACGTCGAGGCGCACCGGCCGACCGAGATCGAGCTGATCACCGGCGCGCTCGTCCGCGAGGGCGAGCGGCTCGGGGTGCCGGTGCCGCTGCACACGGCGCTCTACCGGCTCGTGAAGGCGAAGGAGGCGTCGTGGGAATGAGGATCTGCGTCGTCGGCTGCGGCGCGGTCGGCTCGCTCTTCGCGGCGAACCTCGCGACGCTCGACGACGTCGAGGTGTGGGCGTACGACCTGGCGCAGCGACCACGTCGACGCGATCAACCGCGACGGCCTGCGGCTCACCGGCGCGGGCGACGTCGTCGGGCGCCTGCGCGCGACGGCGGAGGCGGCCGAGCTGCCGCCGTGCGACTTCGGCCTCGTCGCGACGAAGGCGATGCACACCGACGCGGCGATCGCCGCGACCGCGCACGCCTTCGCGGAGGGCTGCGTCGCGACCGTGCAGAACGGGATCGGCAACGAGGAGGTGCTCGCGGCGCACTGCGAGCGCGTGATCCGCGGGACGACGTTCCCGGCCGGGAAGCTCGTCGAGCCGGGCGTCGTGCAGTGGGACGTCCGCGGCGACACCACGTTCGGCCCGTTCGAGGGACGTCCGGCGCCGCTTGCCGAGGTGCGAGCGTCTCGCCGAGGCGTGCACGCGGGCCGGCATGCCGGCGAACGCCGTCGCCGACGCTCGCGGGCCGCAGTGGCGGAAGGTGATCTTCAACGCGGCGACGAATCCGCTCGGCGCGCTGACCGGCCTCACGCACGGCGCGGTCTGCGAGCAGCCGCCGCTGCGGCGGCTCGCGTCGCAGCTCGTCGACGAGGGCAAGGCGGTCGCCGCGGCGCAGGGGATCGTGCTCGACTCCGACCCGGAGGAGCTGATCGACTACGCGGCGCGGCGCGACGTGGCCTACGGCCACAAGGCGTCGATGCTGCAGGACGTCGAGGCGCGGCGGCAGACCGAGGTGGACTACCTGAACGGCGGCATCGTGGACTTCGGCCGGCGTCACGGCGTGCGAGACGCCGGGGCACGAGCTGATCTGGGCACTCGTGAAAGGGGTTGAGGCATCGTGGGAGCAGTGACGGACGAACGGTCGCAGGCGGTTCCGGCGGGAGAGGTCGAGCGGCGCTACCGCGCTGATCCGCGAGGCGATGGCGCGCGACGGCCTCGACGCGGTGATCGCCTGCGGCACCGAGTACACCGGCTTCGACGGCGGCGTCATCTACCTGTCGGGCTTCTCGATCGTCCACCGCTACGCCTACGTGCTGCTGCCGCTCGAGGGCGACCCGACGATCGTCTTCCCGCGGGAGGCGACCTACGTGGGCGAGCACGGGACGACCTGGATCGAGGAGCAGGTGTTCGTCGACCGCCCCGGCGAGTGGCTCGCCGACCGGGTCCGCGGCAAGCGGGTCGGCGTCTTCGGGCTCGACTACGTGATGCCGGTGCGCGACTACAGCGCGCTCGACGCCGGCGGCCGAGCTCGTCTCCTGGGACGTCGCCTTCGATCATGCGCGGGCGGTCAAGAGCGACTTCGAGCTCGAGTCCGTGCGCGACAGCGTGCGCATCAACGAGCGACGGCTTCTGGAAGTTCGTCGAGGCGTTCGCTCCCGGGCGCACCGAGCGCGAGGTGCTGGCGCCGTGCGAGGAGCTGTTCGTGGCGCGCGGCTGCGGCCGCAAGACGATGGACATGGTGCTCGTCGGCGAGAACGGCTCCGCGCTGCCCGAGTTCAAGGTCGCGGGCGCGCGGCCGTTCGGGCCGACCGACATGGTGCTGCCGTCGCTCGAGGTCGCCGGCCCCGGCGGCCACTGGGTCGAGGTCTCGCGCGCGATCTGCCCCGGCGAGCCGAGCGCCGAGTCGCTGCAGATGCTCGAGGCCTACGAGGAGTACTTCGACGCGGCACGCGCGGCACTGCGCGACGGGGCGACCGCGCACGACGTCCACCACGCTGTCGCGAAGGGTTTCGTCGACCGCGGCTTCGTGCTCGGCCACGTCACCGGCCACTCGATCGGGATGACGATGCTCGAGTTCCCGAAGATCGGCGAGGGCGACGAGACCGTGCTGCGGTCGGGCATGGTCTTCTCGATGCACCCGCACGCGATCACGACCGACGGCAGCGCGTGCCTCTACATGCAGGACACGTGGCTCGTGACCGCCGACGGCGGCGTCCCGCTCGCCGACGTGCCGCTGCGCATCTTCGACGGCGGCGAGACACGGTGAGGCCATGACCGAGGGCAAGGAGTTCTCCGAGCCGGTGCTGCCCGGCGAGGGCGACTCCGACTACGAGCGCTACCTGCGCACCGACGAGCTGCTCGCGCCTCCAGAAGGGCCCCGGCGAGTGGGTGCACCGCGACGAGCTGCTCTTCCAGACGGTGCACCAGTCGTCCGAGCTCTGGCTCAAGCTCGCCGCCGCCGAGGTCGTCGAGGCGACGCGGCTGATCCCGGCCGGCGAGCCGGCGGCGCGATCCGCCTGCTGCGTCGCGCGATCGACTGCCTGCAAGATCGTCACCGACGCGCTCGACATGCTCGAGCACCTCTCGCCGTGGGAGTACCAGGAGATCCGGAAGGTGCTCGGCCACGGCAGCGGCTTCGACTCGCCCGGCTTCCAGCGCGGTGCACGAGGCGACGCCCGCGCTCGGCGACGCGTTTCGTGGGGCGTGCGAGGCGGCCGGGCTCTCGCTGACCGAGCTGTACGTCCACGCCCGCGAGCACGAGGAGCTGTACCAGCTCGGCGAGGCGCTGATCGAATGGGACGAGCGCATCGTCGACTGGCGCGTGCGGCACTTCGTCGTCGTCGAGCGCGTGATCGGCGGCGCGGTCGTCGGCACGCAGGGCACGCCGGTCGAGGTGCTCGGTCGGCTGATCCACCTGCGCTACTTCCAGGACCTCTGGGAGCTGCGGAACGAGCTGACCGCGCTCTCTCAGTCGCAGCAGCAGTGACCTGGCCGCGCGTCGCGCTCGGCTGCGGCAACTTCGGCGGCATCGGCTCGGCGCCCGCCTTCTTCGGCAAGGGCTCGAACGAGGAGGAGGCGCGCTCGATCATGGACGCGGCGTGGGCGGCGGGCATCCGCTGGTTCGACACCGCGGACGCGTACGGCGGCGGCCGCAGCGAGGCGTACATCGGCCGCTGGCGCCGCGACCACCGGCCCGAGGGGCTGCTCGTGACGACGAAGGTCTTCAACCCGGTCACGGGCGACCCGGCGGACCGCGGCCTACATCCCGACCGGATCCGGCGCTGCGTCGAGGGCAGCCTCGAACGCCTCGGCGTCGAGCGGATCGACCTCTACCTCGCGCACGACCCCGATCCGGAGACGCCGCTCGCCGCGACGGTCGGCGCCTTCGAGGCCCTGCTCGCCGAGGGCGCGATCGCCGCGTGGGGGCTCAGCAACTACGACGCCGCCGGGATCGAGGAGGCGCTGGCGCACGGCCGGCCGGCGGTCGTCCAGAACTCGTACTCGCTGCTCGAGCGCGCCGACGAGCAGGCGGTGCTGCCGCTGTGCGCAGAGCGGGGGATCGCCTACGTTCCCTACGGCCCGCTCGCCGGCGGCTGGCTGACCGGCAAGTACAGGCGCGAAACGGCCTTCCCGGCAGGCTCGCGGATGACGATGCGCCCCGAGCCGTACGAGCACCTCGTTGCGGACGACGTCTTCGACGGACTCGACCGTCTCGGCGCCGCCGCCGCGAGCCTCGGCACCTCGATGGCCGCGCTCGCGTTCGCCTGGGTGCTCGCGAGCCCGCACGTTGCCGCCGCCGTCTGCGGCCCGTCGCGGCCGGAGCACCTCGAGCCCGTGCTGGCCGCGCTCGACGTTCCGCTCTCGCCCGTGGAGCGCGACCGCATAGGCTCGTTCTTCCCATGAGCGTCCGCGTCCTCGGCGAGCACGACGTCCGGCGCCTCCTGCCGGTCGCCGAGTGCATCGAGCCGATGGCCGAGGTGCTGGCGGCGCTCGCGCGCGACGAGCTCTACAACCCGCTGCGCTCGGTCGTGCTGCCGCCAGGTGCGGAGGCCTTCATGGGGCTGATGCCCGCCTACCGGTCGGCGCCCGCCCCGGTCTACGCGCTGAAGGCCGTCTGCATCGCGCCCGGCAACCCGGCGCGCGGGCTCGACAGCCACCAGGGCTTCGTCGCGCTCTTCGACGGCGTGACGGGCGAGCCGCGCGCGTTCGTCAACGCCTCGGCGATCACTGCAATCCGGACCGCCGCCGTGTCGGCCGTTGCGACGAGGCTTCTCGCCCGACCCGGCGCGCGCACGCTTGCGATCCTCGGCGCGGGCGTGCAGGCGCGGGCGCACCTCGACGCCATGCGCGCCGTGCTGCCGATCGAGCGCGTGCGCGTCTGGAGCCGGACGCCGGCGAAGGCGGCCGCGCTGGAAGGCGTCGAGGTGGCGGCGAGCGCGGAGGAGGCTCTCGCCGGCGCGGACGTGATCGTCACCGCGACGACGTCGGCAGAGCCCGTCGTTCGGCGTGAGTGGCTCGCCGACGGCACGCACGTCAACGCCGTTGGGTCGAGCGTCGAGTCGACGCGTGAGCTCGACACCGCGACGATGGCTGCGGCGGCGCTGTACGTCGACCGGCGCGAGTCGACGGTGAACGAGTCGGGCGACTACCTGTTCGCGCTCGCCGACGGCGCGATCGGGCCCGACAGCATCCGCGGCGAGCTCGGCGAGCTCCTGAACGGCACGGTCGGCGGCCGTCGCGACGCCTCCGAGCTGACCGTGTTCAAGTCGCTCGGGCTCGCGGTCGAGGACCTCGCCGCAGCCGAACACGTCCTGCGGCGAGCGGAGGCCGAGGGCGCCGGCGCCGAGGTCGAGTTCTGATCCCGCTCGACGAGATCCTGCGCGCCCGCGAGACGATCGCGGGCATCGCCGTCCGGACGCCGCTCGTGCGGCTCGACGTCGATGCCCCCGCCCGGATCTACCTCAAGCTCGAGACGCTCCAGCCGGTCAACTCCTTCAAGATCCGCGGCGCCGGCAACGCGGTCCTGCAGGCCTCCGACGACGAGCTCGCAGGCGGTGTCGTTACGGCGAGCGCCGGCAACATGGCGCAGGGCGTCGCCCTCGCCGCGCGCCTTCGCGGCGTGCCCGCGACGATCGTCGTCCCGGAAGGCGCGTCGGAGACGAAGCTCGCGGCGGTCCGGCGCTTCGGCGGCCGCGTCGTCCCGCTCCCGTACGACGACTGGTGGCGGGTGCTCGTCGAGGGGCGCTACGAGGGCGCGGACGGGCTCTTCGTGCATCCGGTCGACAACGTGAAGGTGATGGCCGGAAACGGCACGATCGGCCTCGAGCTGCTCGAAGACCTGCCCGATTTCGACACGGTCGTTGTTCCTTACGGCGGCGGCGGCCTGGTAACCGGCATCGCGAGCGCCGTCAAGGCGCAGCGGCCCGGGGTGCGCTTCTACGCGGTCGAGCCGGAGACCGGCGCGCCGGTCTCGGCCGCGCTCGCCACGGGCGCGCCGGCCGAGGTGGAGTACGTCCGGTCGTTCGTCGACGGCGCCGGCAGCAACTCGCTGATCCCGAACGTGTGGAAGCACGCGGCCGGGCTGCTCGACGGCGCCTTCGCCGTCACGCTCGACGACGCGGCCGCCGCCGTGCGCCTGATTGCCGAGCGGGTGCGCGTGATCGCCGAGGGCGCGGGCGCGCTCGCCGTCGCGGCCGCCGTGGCAGGGAGCGCGGGGGAGGGCACGGTCGTCTGCATCGTCTCGGGCGGGAACATCGACCCGCTCGTGCTCGCGCGGATCCTGAACGGCGAGACGCCGTGACGGGCTTCCAGCCGCTCGCCGGCGTGCGAGTCGTCGACGTGACGTCGTCGCTGGCGGGCCCGTACTGCACGGAGGTGCTGGGTGCCTTCGGAGCGGAGGTGCTCAAGATCGAGCCACCGCGGACGGGTGACGAGGCGCGGGCATGGGGTCCGCCGTTCCACGAAGGCACGGCCACGATGTTCCTGACCGCAAACGCGAACAAGCGCTCCGTCGCGGTCGAGCTGCGCCGCGGCAGCGAGATCGTTCTGCGCCTCGTCGAGCGTGCCGATGTCTTCGTCATCAGCCTCAGGCCGGGGCTCGCCGAGGCGCGCGGGCTCGGGCCCGAGGACGTCCGCGCCCGGAACGACCGCCTGATCCACTGCTCGATCACCGGCTTCGGCACCGTAGGCCCGCTCGCGACGCGGCCCGGCTACGACGCCCTGGCGCAGGCGGCGTCCGGAATCCTCAGCGTCACCGGTGAGGCCGACCGCGACCCGGCTCGTGTCGGCGTGTCGCTCGTCGACCAGACGACCGGTGTGTGGGCGGCGCTCTCGATCCTCGCGGCTCTGAGGCAGCGCGACGCCGACGGCAGCGGTGCGACCATCGAGCTCTCGCTGTACGCGACCGCAGTCTCGCTGATGGGCTACCACCTGGCGGGGTTCGCCGCCTCGGGCGTGGTCCCGGCCAGGCACGGCACGGCCTTCCCCTCGATCGCCCCGTACGAGACCTTCGCCGCCGCCGACGGCCGGCTCATGCTCGCCGTCGGCAACGACCGCGCCTTCGTGTCCTTCTGCGAGGTCGCCGGCCTCGAGGAGCTGATCGACGATCCGCGCTACGCATCCAACGGCGAGCGCGTCAGGAACCGTGTGGCGCTGCGCGCCCTCGTCGCGGAGCGGCTCGCACGTGGCACGCGCGACGAGTGGCTGGAGCGCTTCGCCGGGGCGCACGTCCCGGCCGCGCCGGTCCAGGACACGGCGGAGGTGCTCGCGCATCCGCAGACCGAGGCGCTCGGCCTGTTGCAGTTGCTCGGCGGCCTGCCGGTCGTGCGCCTCCCGGTCACCGTGGACGGGCAGCGTACGGGCCATCTCTCGGCGGCGCCGCCACTCGGTCGCGACACCGAGGCCGTTCTCCGCGAAGCCGGTTACTCCGAGCGCGAGATCGCCGAGCTGCGCGAGCGCGGCGTCGTCGGCGTGGCACCTTGAGGGCTGTCGCCTACGACGTCCCAGCGGCTCGTGCGCGCTTCTCCTCGCTCGGTACGGTCGATCGCGTCCGCGCCGGCGACGTCGATCCCGTCGCCCTTCTCGGATGCGAGGCTGTAGGGATGCTCGTCGGCCATCAGGCGACCGAGTCTCGCAGGCCGAGGTAGCCGCTGCGGTAGTAGACGAGCGGCTCGGCGCCCGGCTCGACGCCGCCCGCGAGCACCCGGCCGAAGGCGACGACGTGGTCGCCGCGCTGCAACTCGGAGTCGAGCGTGCAGACGAGCCACGCGAGGCTGCCCTCGATCACGGGCGCGCCGTGCTCGAGCCGGAGGGTGACGCCGTCGAACTTCTCCTCCTGGCTCGCCTTCGTCGCGAACAGCCGCGACACGGATTCCTGGCCCGTCGCGAGCATGTTGATGCAGAAGTGCTCCGACTCGCGCACGGCGTGAAGCGTCCGCGAGCTGACGTCGAAGCAGACGAGCGCGAGCGGCGGGTCGAGTGAGAGCGACGTGAGCGCATTCGCGGTCGCGCCGGCAGGCCCGTCGCTGCCCTGCGCCGTGATCACGCTCACGCCGGTCGCCCAGTGGCTCATCACGCGCTTGTACTCGTCGGCATCCATCAGCTGCGTGCGCCCACGATAGGTGCGTACTCGACCAACATCCGTCCGCTTCTGGAATATCCCCACATCGGGTGAGACGACCATCCTCCGAGCGGACGATAGCGATCTGCATGTCGACGATCGTCCACTCACCCCTTCTCCCCACCTGCTTCCGAATCGTCGACACGTCCTGCGTAGGTCCGCCCGGCCGAGGAAGCCGCATGACGACCGTGGCGCTGGTTCATCCCGCGGCGAGCTCCAATCCGGAAGAGCCCGTCACGTCGGCGTCGGCATCGCGGCGGCCGGTTTGCCCTGGTTCAGGGTCGACCGGCCGTCGTCCGCCGACGCCGACAGACGGCTCCTCCTTCGGCGAGGGAGCTCATGGCCCGCGACGATGAACCGGCGCACCAGGGTGCGTCGTGCGGCTCCCTCGGCCGAGAACGGCTCGACCGTACGTGGAGCCGCAGGTCGTTCCTGGGCTTCGCTGCGCTCGGAAGCTGGGGACTGACCTTCGGGTTCGCGCCGGGAGCCGGTGCCGCCGGGGCCGTCCAGGTATGGGGGCTCGATCCCCACTCGACCGTGGGGCGGACGTGCTCGTGCAGCGGCTGCTCGGCCTGTCGCTCCCATGCCGAGAACAAGCTCTTCGCAACCGCTGCCATCGCCGACGAGCTGCGCGCGCATCCCGGATGCAAATGCCTCGTCGTTCCGCTCGGCGAGGTCGACTCCGCGCTGTACGGGGCGCTGTTCGCCGGCGGCGCGCGGCATTCGGTCGACAGGCGCTACTCATGGGTGCAGGCGGCGTTTGGGTCTCCGCCGAGCCCGCTGCCGGACCCCCTCTCCGACGACGGGGCTCCGGACGGGAACGACGGCGCGAAAGATCTCCTGCCCGAGCTCGACTTTCCGACCCCCGGCCTTCCCCCCGCCAGAACGCCGGAGACACGCACCCTCCAGCCCGCTCTCGCGCACCGGAGCGCAGTCAAGGTCCAGCTTCGCAGTCTGCGAATCGAGACCGGAGCACGACACCGAAACGTCCTGTTCGCGAAGATCGCTTCGAGCTTGCCGATCGACGCGATCGTCATGCTCACGCAGCAGCGAGCGCCGCTCGTGTCGCGCACGATTCGCCTCGACGGCGTGAAGGCGGTCAGGCTCTCGATTCCGAAGAACCTCGAGCGGGTGCCCATGCGCCTTGTGATCCGGTTCCCCGACGGGCACGGAAGCACGAGATCGATCTCGCGGAAGGTGCGCGTTCCCGCCTCGACACGGGCCCGCTCCAGGAGGATCTAGCGAAACGAGGGTCTCGAGTCCCTTCGGCCGCTTTCACACCCCCGCTGGGCCGGCACATGCGTGCGCCGGGCAATTTGGCCGAGTCGTTGTCGGTCGGTAGTTGACAGCCTGTCGGCCCGACCACGATCATGTCTCGCGGTGGGTTCGGAAGGCAGCGAGGTGAGGATCGGGGTCCGGCCAGCGTCCGAGCGACTGCCCGACGCTGGAGGCAGACCTCGGCTGAGGCGTCCCCTGATCGGGCTCCTGGCTCTCGCGCTGGTTGGTGCGTCCGCCGCTCGAGGCGGCATACCGATGCCGATCTTCCCCGCCGCAGGGGCAAGTGTGAAGGTGACGCCGCAAGCGGGCTTCGGGAACGGCGACGTGCCCTTCCGCTGGTCGATCACCTACCCCGACTGTCCCGGCCCGGACTCGATTCACAGTTCATGGGTCGAGTACCGCGAAGTCGGAAGCGGCGAGTTCAAGGCGACGCAGCGAGGCGGCCCGTACCTTGGCGAGGGGAACTTCACGACGCCGGGGAACGTGTTCCCACAACAGGAGCCGATTCAGTACGAGTGGCGCGTAGCCTGGGCCTGCGGGGCGAACAACCCCGGATTTCCGGGCTCCAAGGGCGTTTCCGAGGTACTGCCCTTCACGCTCCTGCCTCTGGGGGGTGCAAACCCGGCGGCCGGCGGCAGCGCCACCCTTCGGGTGACGAAGTTCACACGGGCACCGGCGAAGCCACGGGCAGGACGCCGGCTGGTCGCCACGCTCGGCGTCGCAGGCTCACCGCGCCCGACCACAGGAACCGTCATCTGCACCGCTCGAGCCGGCAACCAGAAGTTGAAGCCGCTCGTCCGCAGATACAAGAACGGCGTCGGCAGCTGCGCTTGGCTCATTCCGAAGAACGCGACGGGCGGCCGACTCACCGGCACCGTGACGTTCAGGGCGCTCGGGCAGAAACTCACACGCAGCTTCCAGGCGCGGATCAGCTAGTTCTCGACAGCGAGAGACTCGCCGGCGTCCGTCGAGCTCCGTCTCACAGGACCAGGGGTTGGCGGGACGTCTAGTCTCACGACATGAACCAGGAGCGGCGATGGAGTACGTGAATCTCGGCCGCACGGGGCTTCGGGTCTCGCGCGTGTGCCTCGGGATGATGAGCTTCGGCCGCCACGAGGAGCGCGCCTGGACGCTCGGCGAAGAGGACGCGGAGCCGATCGTGCGGCGCGCGGTCGAGGGCGGGATCACCTTCTTCGACACCGCTGACGTCTACAACGGCGGCGAGTCCGAGGTGCTGACCGGCCGGATCCTCGGCCGGCTGCTCTCGCGCGAGGAGTACGTGCTCGCGACCAAGGTGCATGGCCGGACGACGCCCGGGGAGAACGGCCGCGGGCTCGGGCGGAAGCACGTGCTCGCCTCGATCGACGCCTCGCTCGGCCGCCTCGGGCTCGACTACGTCGACCTGTACCAGATCCACCGCTGGGACTCCGCAACGCCGATCGAGGAGACGATGGAGGCGCTGAACGACGTCGTGCGCGCGGGCAAGGCGCGGTACGTCGGCGCGAGCAGCATGTACGCCTGGCAGTTCGCGAAGGCCCAGGCCGTCGCCGACCGCAACGGCTGGACGCGGTTCGTCTCGATGCAGGATCACTACAACCTGATCTACCGCGAGGAGGAGCGGGAGATGATCCCGCAGTGCCTCGACCAGGGCGTCGCGGTGCTCCCGTGGAGCCCGCTCGCGCGAGGCATCCTCGCGGGCAACCGCAGTGCGACCGGCGACCGGCTGACGACGCGCGCGCAGACGGACGCCTTCGCCGACTCGCTGTACCTCCCCGAGCTCGACACGCCGGTCGTCGAGCGGCTGAACGAGGTCGCTGCGGCGCGCGGCATGCCGAGCGCGCAGGTGGCGCTCGCGTGGCTCCTGCAGAAGTCGGGCGTGACCGCTCCGATCGTGGGTGCGACGAAGCTCGCCCACGTCGAGGACGCGCTTGGGGCGGAAGAGCTACGGCTGACCGCGGACGAGCTCGCGGCGCTCGAGGAGCCGTACGCGCCGCACGGCGTTTCCGGGCACCAGTAGCCCGGCGGACCGAGCCCGACGACTGCCGTTCACCTGCCCGCGCCGGCCACGCCGCCGCGCTCCTCGGCGCTGAGCCGCCGCGCGGCGGCGCGCACGTGCTCGACCGTCTCCAGGCGTTCGATGCCGAGGGCGCGGAGCAGGTCGACGGCGGTCGAGCGGACCTGACCGACGATGACGCTGACCGGCAGGGCCGCGCCGCGGCCCTCGTCGAGCTCGCGCTCGAGGTCGCGTACGCCCTCCGCAAGCCCGCGGACGGAGAGCGGGAGCCCCGGGGCGATCGCCTCGAGCACGCCCGCGAGCTCGCCGAAGAGCGGCCGCGTGGTGCGCCGCACGGTCGTGAGCGGGTTGCGCGGCACCGCCACCAGCACGGCGAGCCCCACCGCGCCGCCGACGAGCGCGTCGACGAGCCGCGTCGGGATCGCGTTCGTCGAGGGCAGCGCCGCCACGAGCACGCCCGAGGTGGCCGCCTGCGAGACGACGAGCGGCCCACCGCCGAGCAGCACCGCAGCGGCCATCGCGAGGAGCACACGAGGGCGATCTGCGGCGCGCCCGAGCCGATCGCGGCGATCAGCAGGTCGCCGACTGCGATCCCGACCGCGACGCCGATCACCATCTCGATCGCCGGGCGAATGCCGCTCGGCGGCGCCGGATCGGGGAAGATCGGCCCGTGACGAAGCCGCGCGTCCATGTCACCGGCGAGGTGCCGGCCGCGATCGACGCTGCGCTCCGCGCGCGCTTCGAGCTGGTCGACGGGCCCGCGGGCGCCGACGGGATCCTCGCGCTCCTCACCACCACGGTCGACGACGGCTACCTCGCGCACGCCGGGCCTGGACTGAAGGTGGTTGCGAACTACGGGGTCGGCGTCAACAACGTCGACCTCCCCGCGGCGCGTGCACGCGGGGTCGTCGTCGCCAACACGCCGGACGTGCTCACGCGCGCGACCGCCGAGCTGACGATCGCGCTCACGCTCTCGCTGCTGCGGCGCGTGACGGAGGGCGACCGGATGATCCGGGCGCGCAAGCCCTGGGTCTTCTCGCTCGAGTTCATGCTCGGCGAGAGCCTCGAGGGGAAGCGGTTCGGCGTGGTCGGCCCCGGCCGGATCGGCCGCGAGACCGCGCGGCTCGCCGAGGCCTTCGGCGCGACTGCGCTCTTCGCCGGCCGCCGCGAGCCGCTCGAGCCGCTGCTCGCGGAGGCGGACGTCGTCAGCCTGCACTGCCCGCTCAACGAGGCCACCCACCACCTGATCGACGCGGCCGCGCTTGCGGCGATGCGGCCGACAGCCGTGCTCGTGAATACCGCGCGCGGGGCGGTCGTCGACGAGCGTGCGCTGATCGACGCGCTGCTCGCAGGCCGGATCGCGGGCGCCGCGCTGGACGTCTTCGAGCACGAGCCGGCCGTGCCGCCGGAGCTGCTGGAGCTGGAAAACGTCGTCCTCGCGCCGCACCTCGGCAGCGCCACGCGGGACACCCGCGAGGCGATGGGGATGCTCGCCGTCTCGGCGCTCCAGGCGGTGCTGCTCGAGGGCCGCCGCCCCTCGAACGCGGTCGACTGACCGGCCGCGGCGCGGGGGATGCCGCAAGGAAACCTGAGCGGCCGCGCCCGGTCGTTCGCGATCGCGGCGCCTATCATCGAATGTCGATGCACTCGTTGATCACGTCGGCTGTTGGTCGGGGTCCGGGCGCGCGCAGGGCCCTCGTCTGGGCGGTGACGCTCGCTCTGGTCGTCGTCGGCTCCCAGGCCGCTCACGCGCTCGCCTACCGCCTCGTCTACCCGGAGTCGCAGCTGCGCTGGCATGAGCTGCTGGCGACGGGGCACTCCTATCTCGCGTACGAGCCACTCGTGCTCGCGGCGGCGGCTGCCTGTGCCGTCGTATCGCTCGTCGTGCTCGCTGCCGGCGAGGCGCGCGGTAGGAGGCCGCAGGCGCTCCCGGCCTGGGCGTTCGCGCTCCTGCCGCCGCTCGCATTCACGCTCCAGGAGCTCCTCGAGCGCGCCCTCAGCGGCGCCGGGCTCCATCCGGGCGCGCTGACACAGCCCACGTTCCGGCTCGGGTTGGCCCTGCAGCTCCCGTGCGTGCTCGCTGCGTACGCGGCTGCACGGCTGCTGCTGCGCGCTGCTGTGCGTGTGCGCGTCTGGCTCGCCGGGGCGAGGCGCCTCGCGCCGCACGCGGGTTCGCGCGCGACGCGCCCTCGGGCAATCGTCGTCCCCAGGCTCGCCCCGCTCGCATCCGGCCGGTGCGGGCGCGGGCCTCCACTCGGCGCGGTCTGACCCGGCTCGCCGCGGCCGCCGTGGTCGCGGCTTCAGACCACGAGAGAGGAGAATTCGATGACCAAGGGAACACGCACGCCCAGCCGCAAAGCCGGTGTCGCGGGCGCCGTCAGCGCTTGCGTGCTCGCCACGCTGGGCCTGCTGGTGGCGCTCGTCGTCGGCGGCGGCAGCGCCGTGGGCGCCGGTACCACCGGCATGACGGGCATGGACGGGATGGACGGGATGGCGATGCCGAAGGCGATGCCCATCCGGCCGCTCGTCAAGACGACCTGGCAGGGGATGACGATCGAGGCTCGGTCGATGGCGCCGGCGACGTTCGAGGTCTTCAGCGGCACGAGCGAGCGCATGGTGCGGCCGACGAAGAAGGACACGCTGCATCTGATGGTGCTGCTCTCCGACGCGCAGACGCACAGCGCGATCCCGTACGCGTCGGTGTGGGCGACGATCCGAAACGCGAAGGGCAAGATCGTGTACGACGAGCGGCAGTGGCCGATGCTCTCCCGCGCCATGGGTACGCACTACGGCAACAACGTGGCGCTGCCCGGGAACGGGACGTACAAGCTGACGCTGCTCGTCAGCCCGCCGCAGGCGGCACGTCACATGGAGTACTCGAAGGTGTGGCTCAAGCCGCACCGCGTGACGCTGAAGTTCCACTGGCCCGCGACGTGAGCTCGTGCCCACCCGTCGTAGCTTCCTGATCACCGCGGCCGCTGCCGGGCTCACGCTCGGCGGCGGCCGCGCGGCGCTCGCCGGCCTGCGGGGCCACGCCGTGCCGCGCGCCTCGGTGGATGACGGGCCCGGCGGGCTGCCGGCGGCCCAGCACGCGTGGAACGCCTCGCTCGCCCGTGATGCGGTCGGCAACGTGATCTCCCCGCGGCATCAGCGGCTGCTGCTGCTGGACCTCCGGAACCGACCGCGGTCAGAAGACGCCCGCCGCCTCGAGGCGAGCCTGCACGCGCTCGAGGAGCGCTATCCCTGGGGGCCGCGCGGACTGCTCTTCACGCTCGGCTGGGGGCCGAGGTACTTCGAGCATGGCCTGCGGACACGCTCGCCGGTCGAGCGACCGAGAGCGCTCTCGAGCTTCGAGCTGCCGACCCTCGACGACTACGACGCCTGCCTCCACCTCGCCTGCGACGACGAGCAGCGACTCGATACTGTCACGGACGCGTTGATACGTGGCCGGCCCCTGAGCGGCGTCGCGGGCTCGACGGACCTGAGGCCCGTCTTCCGTCTTCGCGAGACCCGCTCGGGCTTTGTCGGCGCGCGTCTTCCGTCCGCGCACCAGAACGTCTCCGGGATTCCCGCCGGGCGGCCCGTCCGGCCGGAGTCGCCGCTCTTCATGGGCTTCAAGTCCGGCTTCGGCCGGAACCAGGCGACCGAGCGCGACGTGACGATCGCAAGCGGTCGGCTCGCCGGCGGCACGACCATGCACGTGAGCCGGATGCGCCTGCGGCTCGCGAGTTGGTACGGGGTGCTCGACGAGCACGACCGCACCGCGCGCATGTTCGGCCCAGAGGTCACGCCGGCGCAGGTCGCACGGTTCACGGATGACGCCGACAGCCACCCGGAACGGTTGGTGAAGGACGCGGAGCGCTACGGCCTCATCGGGCACGCTCAGAGCGCGGCGCGGGCGCGGCGCCACGGGCGCGCGCGGATCCTCCGCCGTGACTTCGACACCGTCGACGGCGGAGAGGCCGGCCTCCATTTCGTCGCGCTGCAGCGGACGATCGACGATTTCGTCGCGACCCGGAAGGCGATGAACGCGGCCCGGGCCGGTTACCTGAACCCGGCGATCACCGACACCGTGAACAACGGCATCAACGAGTTCATCTTCGTCACACGGCGCGCCAACTACGTCGTGCCGCCGCGCGCGCAGCGGTCCTTCCCGCTCCTGCCGCCCGGGTCGGCGTGACGCCGGTCAACGGCGTGGCGGCACGAGCAGCGCGGCGAGCGCGGCGATCGCGGCGCTGCCGATCGCGACCATCGCGTCGGGGATCGACGCGTCGGGGTTGTCCAGCACGAGCACGAACACGAGCACGACCACGAGGATTGCGCTGAGGCCGAGCGAGGCGACCACGATGCGATAGATCCACGGGTCGGAGTCGAGTGGCTCTGCCAGGCCCTTCAGGGTCTCGACGGGATCGGTCTTCAGCTGCTCCTGGAGCTCCGGGCTCGCTGCGACCATCGCCGCGAGCTCGGTCGAGGATTCCGTGCGGCGTGCTCTCATCCTGGCCCCCCGTCGTCGTGGAGGGTCGAGCTTACGACGGCGTCCGGGAGCGGCGCAAACCGCGTTCGAGGGCGGGCCGGCGGCTCGCTCGACCCGACCCTCGACCGTCGTGCGATGCTCCGCCCCACGGTTGCCCTCGATGGCGGTCGGTGGAGAGCGTCAGTGGTCGAGCATCCCTTCATCTATGAGCTCAACACTTGGGTCTGGCTCGACGAGCTGGCCCGGCGCGAGGGGGCGCCCCTCGGCCTGGCCGACGTCCCCGACGGCGAGTGGGACGCGATCGCAGCGCTCGGCTTCGACGCCGTCTGGCTGATGGGCGTCTGGGAGCGGAGCCCGGCCGGGATCGCGATCGCGCTCCAGAACCCCGGCCTGCTCGACAGCTTCCGGCGCGCGCTGCCCGATTTCACCGAGGCCGACAACGTCGGCTCGCCGTACTGCATCCGCGACTACACGGTCGACGCCCACCTCGGCGGCCCCGGCGGGCTGGCCGCCGCCCGCGGCGCCCTCGCGGAGCGCGGGCTCGGGCTGATCGTCGACTTCGTCCCGAACCACGTCGCACCCGACCATCCGTGGACTGCCGCGCACCCGGAGTACTTCGTACGCGGCAGTGACGAGGACCTCGAGCGCGACCCTGCCTCGTTCGTGCGCGTCGGCGGCGGCGTGCTCGCGAACGGCCGCGACCCGTACTTCCCGGCGTGGCCGGACGTGGTGCAGCTGAACGCCTTCTCGCCCGACCTTCGCACCGCGGTCGTGGAGACACTGCGTTCGATCGCCGAGCAGAGCGACGGCGTGCGCTGCGACATGGCGATGCTGATGATGAACGACACGTTCGAGCGCACCTGGGGCGACCGGGGCGGGCTGCGGCCCGAAGCCGACTACTGGCCCACTGTGATCCCCGCGGTGAGGGAGGCGCATCCCGGCTTCGTCTTCATGGCCGAGGCCTACTGGGACCTCGAGTGGGCGCTCCAGCAGCAGGGCTTCGACTTCTGTTACGACAAGCGCCTCTACGACCGGCTCGTCCACGACGGCGCCGACCAGGTGCACGGGCACCTGACCGCCGACACCGGCTACCAGCAGAAGCTCCTGCGCTTCATCGAGAACCACGACGAGCCGCGCGCGGCCGCGACCTTCGCGGGCGGACAGGCGCGCGCCGCGGCGGTGACGACGCTCACCCAGACGGGCGCACGGCTCGTCCACGAGGGCCAGCTCGACGGGCGCGCGGTGCAGCTGCCGGTCTTCCTCGCCCGGCGGCCGGACGAGGCGCCCGACCTCGAGCTGCGCGCGTTCTACGAGCAGCTCCTGGGCGCGCTCAGCGACGGCGTCTTCCGCGACGGCGAGTGGTCGCTCGGCGAGCGCAGCGGCTGGGAGGGGAACGAGACGTGGCGGAGCCTGATCGCTTGCGGCTGGCGGGGCGCCTCGCGCAAGCTCGTGGTCGTAAACCTCGGGGGCACGCCCGCGTCCGGCCACGTCTCGCTGCCGTGGGACGACCTTCGTGGGCAGGCGTGGCTCCTCGACGACGCCGCCACGGGCGAGCGCTACGAGCGGAGCGGCGACGACCTCCGCGACGGGCTCTACGTCGCCCTCGATCCGTGGGCCTGGCACCTATTCACCCTGACGCCACTCGAAACCGGGAAGGACTGACCGATGCCGATATCCGCCGAGCGCCCGGCGACCGCCGAGCACGCCCGCCTCGCCGAGGCCACGGGCCGCGCCGAGGACGACCTGTTCTCCGCGAATCCGTGGTACGAGTGGGGCCCGTACCTGAGCGAGCGCGCCTGGGGCACCGTGCGCGAGGACTACTCCGAGAGCGGCGACGCCTGGGAGTACTTCCCCCACGACCACGCCCGCTCCCGCGCCTACCGCTGGAACGAGGACGGCATGGCCGGCATCTCGGACATCCGTCACGAGCTGTGCCTCGCGCTCGCGCTCTGGAACGGGCAGGACCCGATTCTCAAGGAGCGCATGTTCGGCCTGACCGGCCCGCAGGGGAACCACGGCGAGGACGTCAAGGACTACTGGTGGTACCTCGAGGGCCTGCCGAGCCACGCGCTGCTGCACTGGCGCTACCACTATCCGCAGGTCGCGTTCCCCTACGAGCAGCTCGTCCACCACGGCCGTGGGCTGCACGATCCCGAGCTGGAGCTGCTCGACACGGGCGCGTTCGACGACGACCGCTACTGGTCGGTCGACGTCACCTACGCGAAGGCCTCGCCGACGGAGATCCTGGCCCGGATCGTGGTCGAGAACCACGGCCCCGAGGAGGCGACGCTCGACGTGCTGCCGACGCTCTGGTTCCGGAACCGCTGGTCGTGGGGCGACGAGGCGACGCGGCCGCGGATCGAGGGCGACGGCCCGGCATTCGTCGTTGCCGACCACGCGCTCGCCGGCTACCGGCTCGAGGCCGCGCCGGGGCCGGACGGAGCGCTACCGGAGGCGCTCTTCTGCGAGAACGAGACGAACGCGCCGCGCGTGTTCGGTTCGGACGCGACCACGCCGTACCCGAAGGACGGGATCTCGGACCACGTCGTCTCGGGCGCAGCGACCGTCAACCCGGACGGCTTCGGCACGAAGGCTGCGTTCCGCTACCGCGTCACGGTGGCCGCCGGCGGCAAGGCCGAGCTGCGGCTGCGGCTCCACCGCCCCGCCGTCGCGAAGAAGGGCAAGACCGCTTGGGCCCGGACCGCGTTCGACAAGGTCGTCGCCGCCCGCGAGGCCGACGCCGGCGAGTTCTACGGCGCGCTCGCGCCGGCGGGCACCACGGACGAGCAGCTGCAGATCCTGCGCCAGGCCTGTGCCGGCCTCGTCTGGAGCAAGCAGATCTACCCGTACAACGTGCGGCGCTGGCTCGACGGCGATCCGGGCGAGCCGCCTCCGCCGGAGGCGCGCCGGCACGGCCGCAACAGCGGCTGGCGGCACCTCGACGCCTTCGACGTGCTCGCGATGCCGGACCCGTGGGAGTACCCGTGGTTCGCCGCCTGGGACCTCGGCTTCCACACGATCACGTGGGCACACCTCGACCCGGCGTTCGCCAAGTACCAGCTGGTGGTGCTGCTCCGCGAGTGGTTCCAGCACCCGAACGGGGCGATGCCCGCGTACGAGTGGAACTTCGACGACGTCAACCCGCCGGTGCACGTGCTGGCCGCACTCCGCGTCTTCCGCATCGACGGTGCGAAGGATCGCGAGTTCCTGGAGCGGATCTTCCAGAAGCTCGTGATCAACTTCACCTGGTGGCTGAACCGCGAGGACGCGGACGGGAACAACATCTTCAGCGGCGGCTTCCTCGGCCTCGACAACATCAGCCCGATCGACCGCTCGAATCTGCCGGAGGGCGTCTCGCTCGAGCAGGCCGACGGCACTGCCTGGATGGCCTACTACGCGCTCTCGATGCTCGTGATCGCGATCGAGCTCGCCCAGGAGAACGACGTCTATCTGGACATGGTGATCAAGTTCGTCGAGCAGTTCGTCCTGATCGCGCGCGCCCTCGACCGGCAGGGGCTCTACGACGCCGGGGACGGGTTCTTCTACGACCGGCTCGTGTACCCGTCGGGCGAGACGACCCAGGTGCGCGTGCAGACGATCTCGGGCCTGATCCCGGTGCTGCCGGCCGTCGGCATGCCGGGCAAGGCGGTCGAGGCGGCAGGCCGTCTCGGCAAGCGGTTCGCGCGCCTGCGCGACGCGTGGGAGGAGACCGGCGGAACGATGCTCGGACGGGTGCGCGAGGTCGGAGACGAGCGTACGGTGCTCATCTCGGTGATCAACCCGGACGACCTCCGCCAGACGTTCAAGGAGTTCTTCGACGAGCAGGCGTTCCTGTCGCCGCATGGGCTGCGTGCGGTCTCGAAGCGCTACGAGAACAACCCATACGTGCTCGAGGGCGTCGAGGGCGCGTGGATCGACTACGAGCCGGCCGAGTCGACAACCACGATGTTCGGCGGCAACTCGAACTGGCGCGGCCCGATCTGGATCCCGGTCAACTACCTCGCGATCCGCCAGTTCGTCGTCTACCAGCGGTTCTTCGGCGACGGCTTCAAGGTCGAGTACCCGACCGGCTCGGGGCAGGAGCGCACGTTCGGGGAGATCGCGCAGGACCTCGCCGACCGGATCATCGCGATCTGGGAGCGCGGCCCCGACGGCCGCCGCCCGGTTTACGGCCACACCGAGAAGCTCCAGTCCGACCCGGCCTGGAACGAGAACCTGACCTTCAACGAGTACTTCCACGGCGACAACGGCGCGGGGCTCGGCGCGACGCACCAGACCGGCTGGACGGCGCTCGTCGCCGACCTGATCCTCGACCCGCCGGGCCGCCCTCGCTGAGCGGCGGGTCGAAGAGGCGCGGCTCAGCGGTCGCCGGCCATCCAGTACGAAGCCACCGCGAGCGCGTAGACGCCGACGAGCGCGACGCCTTTCCAGCGCCGCGAGCGGCCGTCGAGCACGAGCACCGCGACGAGCAGCGTCGCCCCCGCCATCGTGGCCAGCTCCACCGGCCGGAACGCCAGCGGCAGCCCGGTTCCGACGGCGAATGAGAGCAGTGCCGCCGCCGGGGCGACGAACACCGCGACCTGCGCCGCCGAGGAGACGGCGATCTCGGTCGCGAGCTTGATCTTGCCGCGCCGCGCGACCACGATCGCGCCGCCGTGCTCGGCGGCGTTGCCGACGATCGCGACGATCACGATCGCGACGAAGAAGTCCGAGAGCCCCATCGTCTCGCCGAACTCCTCGAGTGAGCCGACGAGCATCTCCGAGACGAGCGCCGTCGCGACCGTCGCGACGGCGAGCACGACGAGCGCCGTGCGCATGCTCCAGGCCGTGTCGGCGGCGGCCGTGACGTGCTCGGCGTGGTGCCGGCGCAGGTTGTAGACCGTGATCCCGACGTAGAGCGAGATGATCGCGACGGCGACAGGAAGCGTGACGAGGTAGAGGCTGTGCCGGTCGGGGTCGCCGTCCCAACCCGGGATGGACGGAATCAGGAAGCCGATCGTCGCCGCGAGCACGATCGAGAGCTGCAGGAACAGCGAGCGCCGGTCCATCACACCGCGACCGCCCGCGATCATCGTCAGCCCGAGCACGAGCAGCAGGTTCGAGACGACCGAGCCGATGATCGAGCCGCGAACCACCTCCGGCAGGCCGTTTGCGACCGCGAGCAGCGCGATGATGAGCTCCGGCGCGTTGCCGAAGCTCGCGTTGAAGAAGCCGCCGATGCCGGGGCCGGTGTGCTCGCCCACGTGCTCGGTGGCCTCGCCGATCAGCCAGGCAAGCGGCATCAGCGCAAGCGCGGCGAGCACGAACGTCGCCGTGTCGCTCACGTGGAAGACATAGTGCGCTGCGAGCGCGATCGGAGTGAGCACGAGCGACCCCGTGAGGATCTTTCGCGTCACGCCGGCAAGCCTAGTGGTCCGCCCCCGAGGCGGTGCCGGTCAGTGCTGCTCGGCGTCGCGCATCTCGCCGATCTGGAGCAGGCCCTCCGGCTGGGTGTGGTCGACCTGGAGCGTCGTGTGGTCGAGCCCGAACCGTTCGGCGAGCAGCGCCTCGAGCTCGCGTCGCACGGCGTGGCAGTCGGCGTCGGCGTCGACGAGCACGTGCGCCGAGAGCGCCGCGAAGCCGCTGCCGATCTCCCAGACGTGCAGGTCGTGGACCTCCGTCACCCGCGGATGGTGGGCCATCGCACCGCCGACGTCGTCCACGTCGAGGTGGGCGGGCGCGATCTCGAGGAGCACGCGGCCCGACGCGCGCAGCAGGCCGATCGCGGCGCGCAGCATGAACGCGGCCACGAAGAGCGCGGCGATCGGGTCGGCGCGGTCGAAGCCGGTCGCGATGATGATCGCGCCCGCGAGGCCGGTGACCGCGAAGGCGACCAAGTCGGTCAGGATGTGCTGGAACGAGCCCTCGATGTTCATCGACTCGCGGTTCGCCTTCGCAAGCTGCTGCGTCACGAGCCCGGTCACCGCGACGCCGGCGAGCGCGACGAGCAGGATCACGAGGCCGTCGGGCTCCTGCGGCGTGATCAGGCGCTGGATGCCGCCGTAGACGATCAGGCAGGCAAGCACGAGCAGCGTCGCGCCGTTTGCCTGCGCCGAGAGCACCTCGGTGCGCCGCAGCCCGAAGGTCAGGTTGCCCTCCGCGGGCCGGCGGACGAGCCGCAGCACGATCAGCGAGAGCAGCAGCGCGCCCGCGTCGGTGAGCATGTGCGCTGCGTCCGAGAGCAGCGCGAGCGAGTCGGCGACGATGCCGGCGACGACCTCGCCGATCATGAACGCGACGATCAGCGCCAAGCCGATCTTGAGCCGTCGCGCGTCGGTGTCGGGCCCGACGACGACGTGCGAGTGCCCGCCGTGGCCCTGGGCGTCGTGGTGGTGGGCGTCCTCGCCGTGGTGGTGTGTGCTCATCGCCTCGAGCGTACCCCGGGGCACGCGCCACCGACGCCGGGCGGTTCGAGGCGTCCAGACCTGCAAGTGACAAGTCGTCACGTACCGCCTTGCGCGGCGTCGCAAAGCCCGGTTCCCGGGAGCGTTGCGTCGCCCTTTCGCCGCACGGGTCGGCGCGGGCTCGCCGCACGCCGGGGCCGTGACTCGGCCCTACGATGCGCCGGTGATCCTCGACGGCCACAACGACCTCGTCTTGCGGTGCTGGCTCGGCGAGGAGCCGCGGCACCTCGACCTGGCACGAGCGGCGGAGTTGGGCTTCTCGGGCGGCTTCTTCGCGCTGTTCGTCCCCGGGCGTGCGCTGGAGGAGCCGCCGGAGCCGCCGTACTCCCTGCCGCTCGGCGAGCCGATCCCGCGCGAGGACGCGCGCCGCGTCGCCGGCGAGCTCGCGGGCGTGCTCGAGGGCCTCGGCGTCCCGATCGCGCGGCATGTCGACGACTTCCGGCCGGGTCGCGTCGCGGCGATCATGCACCTCGAGGGCGCCGACCCGCTCGACCCCGACCTCTCCGACCTCGAACGCTGGTACGACCGCGGCCTCCGCTCGGTCGGGATCGTCGCGTCGCGGCCGAACGCGTTCGGCGAGGGCGTGCCGTTCCGCTTCCCGGCCTCGCCGGACACCGGCCCCGGCCTGAGCGAGGCGGGCCGCAACCTCGTGCTCGCGTGCAACCGGCTCGGCATTCTCGTCGACCTCTCGCACCTCAACGAGGCCGGCTTCTGGGACGTCGCGCGCGCCTCGCACGCGCCCCTCGTCGCAACACACTCGAACGCGCACGCCCTGTGCGCGTCGACGCGCAACCTGACGGACGAGCAGCTCGACGCGATCGGAGCCTCCCGCGGCGTCGTCGGCGTCAACTTCGCGATCGGGTTCCTGCGCGCCGACGGCCACTTCTCGGCCGACACGCCGCTCGAGGAGATCGTCCGCCACATCGACTACGTCGTCGACCGGATCGGCGTCGACTGCGTCGCGTTCGGCTCCGACTTCGAGGGCGCCGTCGTGCCCGCCGAGCTCGGCGGCATCGCCGGCGTGCCGCGGCTCGTGGAGCTGCTCAGGCGGCGCGGCTACGACCAAGAGGCGCTCATGAAGATCACGCACGGCAACTGGCTGCGCGTGCTCGGCGAGACGTGGCGCCGCTGGGGGCGCTACTTCGACCTGGCCGGCGACGATCCGCGGCCGACGCTGCTCGATGCGCTGGACCGCTTCGACGGCCCCGGCCTCGCGGTCGACCTGGGCGCGGGCACGGGCCGCGACACCGCCGAGCTGCTGCGCCGCGGTTGGAGCGTGATCGCGATCGACGGCGAGCGCGAGGCGATCGAGCGCCTCCACGCTCTCGCCGGCCCGCCGTCGCCGCGGCTGGAGACGCGCGTCGCGCGCTTCCAGGAGACGAATTGGCCGGTGTGCGACCTCGTCAACGCGAGCTTCTCGCTCCCGTTCGCGGCAGCCGACGGGTTCGAGTCGCTCTGGGGCAGGATCGTCGGCTCGCTCCGTCCCGGCGGCCGCTTCTGCGGCCAGCTCTTCGGCGTGCACGACGAGTGGGCGGGCTCGGGACTGCACGTGTTCACGAGGACCGAGGTCGAGCAGCTGCTCGCGCCGTTCGAGATCGAGCGCCTGGACGAGGTCGACGAGGTCGGCTCGACGGTCGTCGGTACGAACAAGCACTGGCACCTGTTCAACATCGTCGCGCGAAAGCGCTGAGCGCGGGACGCGCCCGCGCGCCGGCAGCCGACGCTCGGCGCTCCGATCGGTCGACCGAAGCCGCTCAGTGGGCGTTCCGTCACTGGCTCTCACGAGCGCTGCAGCCGTCCGGCCGCGCAGCTTGGGCGCCGGAGCCTGCCGACCGGTGTGGCCGGCCCGCCCGTCCTCCCGACCCGGAACATCGCTTGCGGCCGGGTGTGCACGAAGAGTCACGAAATCGACGCTGAGCCGTCACAGACACGCGCGCCTTTCGCCGATATCGTCGGTTGTCGAGGGCGGCGGGACGGCGCCCCACCCGGGCGGGGGAGACGGGTGCGGGGGCCCTAACCGGCATGCCCGCGGCGACCGTGGTCGTGCCGGACGTGTCCGCCGGACGAACGACTTCCGGGCACTTGCCCGCGCGCAGACCGCCTTACGCGAGTGCGATGACCTCGGAACGATCGTCTAGGCTCGGCCGGTGCGCCAGAGGAACCTCGGCTCGTCCGGGCTCGTCGTCTCGGTCGTCGGGCTCGGGTGCAACAACTTCGGCTGGCGCTGCGACGAGGCGCAGACCCGCGCGGTCGTGGACGCTGCGCTGGGGGCCGAGGATCACGCTTCTTCGACACGGCCGAGAGCTACGGCGACGGCGACAGCGAGCTCTTCCTCGGCCGCGCGCTCGCGGGGCGCCGCGACCGGGCGGTGATCGCGACCAAGTTCGGTTGGGGAGGAGGCCGCGACGACCACTCGGTCGCGCGCGGCTCGCCGGAGTACGTCCGCGCGGCGATCGAAGGCTCGCTGCGGCGGCTCGGCACCGACTACGTCGATCTCTACCAGTACCACCGGCCCGACGGCGTGACCCCGATCGAGGAGACGCTCGGCGCGATGGACGAGCTCGTGCGCGAGGGCAAGGTGCGGTTCGTCGGCTCGTCGAACCTGAGCGCGGCGCAGGTCGAGGAGGCCGACCGCGTCGCGACCGAGCGCGGGCTTGCGCCGTTCGTCTCGGCGCAGAACGAGTACTCGTGGCTCGCGCGCGAGGCCGAGGGCGACCTGATCCCGGTCTGCGAGCGGCTCGGGATCGGGCTGCTCCCGTACTTCCCGCTCGCGCGCGGTCTGCTGACCGGCAAGTACCGCCGCGGCCGGGCCGGCGCCCGACGGCACCCGCCTCGCGGCGCAGGGGCTCGACGTCGACGACGCGACGTGGGATCGGATCGAGGCGCTCGAGCGCTTCGCCCGCGAGCGCGGCCTGAAGCCGCTCGACGTCGCGATCGGCGGCCTCGCCGCCCAGCCGACGGTCGCCTCGGTGATCGCGGGTGCGACGACGCCCGAGCAGGTGCGCGCGAACGCGGCTGCGGGTGAGTGGGAGCCCTCGCCCGAGGAGCTCGCCCGGCTGCTCGCGCTGTAGCCTCGCGGCGGATGGAGCCGGCGCGCCCCGACTACGAGCTGTGGCAGCAGATGGCGTCGCACTGGGATCGGCGCCGCGGCCTGCTCTGGGAGTCGACGCGCGAGATCAGCGAATGGCTCGTCGACCGCCTCGACCCGCGGGCCGGGCCAGACGATCCTCGAGCTCGCTGCCGGCACCGGCGAGACGGGCTTCCTCGCCGCCGCGCGCCTCGGCTGCCGACGGCCGGCTGATCTCGAGCGACCGCTCGCCGAACATGGTCGACGCGGCGCGCCGCGACGGCGAGCCGAGCTCGGCATCGGCAACGCCGAGTTCCGCGTGCTCGACGCGGAGCGGCTCGAGCTGGCCGACGCGAGCGTGGACGGGATCCTCTGCCGCTTCGGCTACGTGCTCAGGGGCGACCCGCCGCCGGCCCTCGCCGAGGCGCGCCGCGTCCTGCGCCCGGGCGGCCGGCTCGCGTTCTCGGTCTGGGCCGAGCGCGAGCGGAACCCGTGGATGACGGTGCCGGCCGCCGGTGATGGTCGAGCTCGGCCACATGCCCGAGCCGCGTGCCGCGACGCGCGGCGACCCGTTCGCGCGCCGCAGCGCCGCGCACACCGCCGAGCTCCTCGTCCGAGGCGGGCTTCGCCGAGCCGGAGGTCGAGGAGCTGCCGATGCGCTACCGCTTCGCAGACGCCGACGAGCTCTGGGCCTTCGTCAGCCGAGCTCCGCGGCCCGATCGCCGTCGCGATCGGCAAGCTCGGCGTCGCCGAGCGCGCAGCGGTGCGAGCGGAGATCGAGTCGCGAGCCGATCGCCACCGCCGACGGCGGCTTCGCCCTGGCAGGCGTGAGCATCAACGTCGCCACCACGTAACCACGCGAGCGCCTGACGTACCATGCACCGCTCTGGCGCCTTGGCCGAGTGGTTAGGCAGCGGCCTGCAAAGCCGTTTACAGCAGTTCGAATCTGCTAGGCGCCTCTACGGGTGAGGCCTCGAACCGACAGGGATGCGGCCGAGCCGACGGACGGGTCGCGCGGTGGCACCCGACCGGCTCGTCGCGGACAGGCACTACGGGCTGCAGAGCGCATATGGCGTCACCGTGAGGGTGTTGCCACCGCCGATGCTCGCGGTTACGACGGCCTCGACCGTCCATTCCTCTGTCGTGCTCGGATAACTCGCGCGCAGGGCCGTTTTGTTGTCCTGCGCGCTTGCCGAAGTGGTGACGGTGCCTCCGCCACCGAGTACGACCTTCCCGGCCGGGCACGTCACCGTTGCCGACACGATGGTGTCCTGTTTGGGGTTGGTGTCCGATGTGACCGGGGTCCCGACGACGCGCGTCGCGCCCGAGTTTCCGGCCGCCCCCGTTGCGCCAGGAGGACCCGGAGGGACCCTGCGGGCCGGTTGCGCCGCTGGGACCGGCCGGGCCGGTGCTGCCGGTTGTGCCGGGGGGACCTGCCGGGCCGGTGTCGCCGGTTGCGCCGGGGGGCCTGCCGGACCGGCATCGCCTTGGGCCCCGGTTGCACCGGGTGGGCCTACTGGGCCAGCATTCCCCGCCGCACCGGCTGCCCCGGGAGTGCCCGCCGGACCGGCGTCACCCGCGGCACCGGTTGCACCAGTTGCACCGGTTGCACCGGTTGCACCGGGAGGGCCTGCCGAACCGATCTTGCCCGTAGCGCCGCGAGCACCGCGAGGACCCGTCGCGCCCCGAGGTCCAGGAGATCCCTTGCTTCCGGTGCGTCCTGTCTCGCCACGTGGGCCCTTGCTGCCGATCGGCCCTCTCCGCCCGACCTGCGACCAGGAGGCGCGACGCTCGTCGTCCGCGCAACCCGCCTTGACCGGGACGAACCGCAGCGCCCCGGTCGCGGTCTTGAAACAGGCGCCGTAGATACCTGTCGGCGTCTGCACGATCCGCCACTTCGTCCGACTGTCGATCGAGTCCGCTCCTGCGGTCGTGACGACGAGCAAGCCGACGGCGGCTGTCGCGACGGTCGCCGCAAGCCGAGATGCCGAGATCGGCACGGATGGGGTTGAGAGCCGTATCACGCAGGTCGTGAGCGCCTGGCCACAGTCGCTCCGAAGCGCTTCGCCCGAGAGCCGGGGAATCCTGCCGACATGACCGCCGGGACATGGCGCAAGATTTCGAGAACCGACCGGCCCGGCGGCTCTCGACCGAGCCGGTGCGTCTGCGACAGTTGTCACGGACTCCGTTGGGCGATAGGTTCGACATGATGGCACCGCGGGCGCTGCGCTTCAACGACAAAGGCGACGACGTGCTCGCGCTCCAGGAGGCGCTCAACCGGCAGGCGGAGCAGCGGTTCTATCCGCCGCTCGTGGCCGACAACCAGTTCGGCTCGAAGACGCTTCGCTCATTCCAGGCGATCGGCTGGGCGCTCGGGCTGACCGAGGACGTCCTCAACGCGCCGACGATCTCGGTCGCCGCGCAGAAGCTGATCACCGATCCGGACAAGCGCGCGGCCGGGCCGCTCCAGCGGGCGAAGGCCCGCGGCCCGAAGCTGCACCAGCGGACGGTCGGCTTCGACGGTGCGCCCACCTACTGGGGGCTCGCGAAGCCGTTGCTGCTCGCGCGCGAGCACGGCTGGGGCGGGCAGCTCGCGAGCTCCGACCGCCGCCAGGGCGTGGCCGAGCTGTTCGGCAAGAAGTCGCAGGCCGCGCTCTTCAACTGCTTCACGCGTGCCCAGGCGCTCGGCGGGCGTTGCCCGGCCGACTGCGGCGGCGACTGCGCACCGGCCAACGCGCCCGGCGCCTCGAGCCATGAGCAGCGCTCGGACGGCAGCGGGTTCCCGGGGCCGGTCGGCCGGCAGCTCGAGTGGTGGGAGCTCGGCCTCGACGTGAGCGACTCCGACAAGCTGCTCTCGGTACTGGCGACGCTCGGGTATCAGGCGCATCGCACCTACCCGACCAACCCGAAGGAGTTCCACCACCTGAACTTCACCGCCGACCCGGGCCCGGTGCTGCCGAGCGAGGGGCCGGCGAGCAAGCCCGCGCACACGGCGCCGCCGGTCGCCGTCTCGACGCCGGTCGCACCCAAGCGCGCCGTGGCCTCCGCGGCCGTCGTCGCCCTCACCGGCCCGGACGTGAGCCAGAACCAGCCCGACATCGACTGGGATCAGGTCGCCGCGGCCGGCCACACGTTCGCGATCGCCAAGGTCTCCGACGGCCTCGGCACGCCCGACCCCACCTTCGGCAAGGGACGCTGGAAGGCGATGAAGCAGGCGGGCCTCGTCCGCGGCGCCTACCACTTCGGCCGACCCCAGAAGGGCCGCGACCCGAAGGCCGAGGTGACGGAGTTCCTGGCCGGGCTCGAGGCCGCCGGGGGTCTCGAGCCGGGCGATCTGGTGCCGGTGCTCGACATCGAGAAATACGGCTCCGCGGGCCGCCTGACGCCGAACCAGACGCTCGAGTGGGCACGCGTCTGGACAGCGGAGCTGCGCAAGCGGATCGGCCGTCAGCCGATCATCTACACGGGTGCCTTCTGGCGCGACCAGATGGGCAACCCGGCTGACAACCTCGGCTGCCCGCTGTGGCTCGCCGCCTACGTCGCGAAGAGCCGCCTCCCGTCGCTGATCCCGGTCGCGTGGCAGGCGGAGGGGCTGACCCTCTGGCAGTACACGTCGACCGGCTCGTGTCCCGGCATCGCAGGGAACTGCGACCTGAGCAGCTTCGACGGCGCACAGGCTGACTTCGACCGCCTCCGGATCTGAGGCGGTCCCGGTGCCCTGAACCGGTCAGCCGGCGAGCGCGAAGAGGCGCCACGGCTCGGGGATGCCCTGGAGCCGGTGCTCGCCGCGGTCCTCGAACACGAGTCCCGAGCCGGCGGTGAGGTCCTTGACGGTGCTCGAGACGAGCACCTCGCCCGGCTCGGCGAGCGACGAGATGCGGGCGCCGATCGAGACGGCGAGGCCGACGATCTTGCCGTCGCTCACCTCGCACTCGCCGGTGTGGAGGCCCGCCCGGATGCGGATGCCGAGCGGCCAGAGCGCCTCGCGGATCGCCGCGGCGGCGAGCACGGCGCGGGCCGGCCCGTCGAAGGCCGCGAAGAACCCGTCACCGGCAGTGTCGAGCTCCCGGCCCTTGAACCGCGCGAGCTCGAGACGCACGATCGCGTGGTGGCGCTGGAGGAGCTCGCGCCAGGCGGTATCGCCGAGACGCGACGCCAGCTCCGTCGAGCCGACGATGTCGGTGAAGAGGACGGTCGCGAGCACGCGCTCCGAGCCGGTGGCGGGCCGGGTGAGGCGCGCGACGAAGCGCTCCGTCGCCGCCATCGTCGCGCGGTGGGCGTCGTCGTCGACCCAGGTGTAGATCCCGCGGAGCTGCGGCAACTCGGCGATCTCGGCTCCCTTGATCCGCTCCCCGGCGTAGTGGGCGGGGCCGGGCGACGCGGGGTGCGGCAGGACGAGCGTCGGCACCCGGACGGCCGCGAGGACATCGCGGACGTCCAGCTCCATCGCGGCGCGGAACGACGTCAGCGCCGCGCCCGGGCTGAGGCTGCGGCGCATGTGCCAGACGAACCAGTCGCGGAAGCCGTCGTCGTCGGCGACCTCCGGGGCCCACTCGCGTGCGAGGGTCTTCATGAAGCTTCGCTCGCCCCAGCCCGGCACGGACGCCGGGCCAGCCGTTCCCGCCACTCGTCCTCGGTCGGGGCCCACGGGTAATCGGGCGACGCGTGATTCCGCGGACCCTCGGGTCGAAGAGCACGAGGCCCGCGCAGCGCTCCGGGTACGTCGCGGCGAAGAGCACGCCGATGCCCGTGCTCGAGGCGCCGCGTCCAAAGCAACTGCGCTGCTCGGATCCGGCCGCGTCCATGACCGCGCGCACGTCGTCCATCGTCGTCTCGAGCGACTGGACCTCCCGGACACGGTCGGAGAGGCCCGTTCCGCGCTTGTCGAGCATGAGGACGCGGCCGCAGCGCGGCGAGGCCCTCGACGTGGCGCACGAGCAGCGGTTGCTCCCAGGTCGAGAGCAGGTCGCCGGTGATACCGCGCACGAAGACGATGTCGGTCGGGCCCGAGCCCGACGACCTGGTAGGCGATCGCGACGTCGCCGCTGCGGGCGTAGGTCACGTCGGGCGGCTGTACACGTCTCCTAGCCCGGAAGCCAGCCCTCGCGGTACGGGGCCGGGCCGTCCTTCACGTATCCGGCATACGCCTGGTCGGGCTCGTGGGTCTCCTTCGCGACGCCCGCGCCGTGGCGCTGTGCGAGCTCCGACTCGGGGTAGAGCACCGCGCCCTTCGTTCGCGTGCCGACCGCGAGGATCGCGCACGGGCCGTCGCCGGCGCCGACGAAGACGTGCTCCGTCCAGGGCGGGCAGTGGACGAAGTCCCACGCGGCCAGTCGCCGCTCCTCGCCCTCGATCAGCAGCAGGCACTCGCCCGCGAGGACGAGGAAATCCTCCTGCTCGTCCTCGCCGTGGTACATGCACGACGCCTGGCCGGGCTCGAGCACGCCGATGTTGATCCCGAGCCGCTCGAAGCGCGCCGGGCCCTCAAAGCGCGTGAAGGCGCCGAAGTCGCCCTCGAACCAGCGTGCCTCCTTGGCGTTGACGACGAACCAGCCCTCACCCGCGGGCACGACGCCTTCGGGGGTACGCTCGTAGGAGGCCTCGGGGATCACGGGCGCGAACTCTCGCAGAGTTCCCCGATACTCGTGAGATGGCCGTTCCGCGTTACGGCCTGGCTAGGTACGTCCTGCCCGCGCGTACGGTGACCTGCCTCCGCAGTGGGAGGTCCGAGACCTGGATCACGCCGCGCACGACCCGCGTGAACGTGCCGTCGCAGCGGTCGGCGGTCAGCCAGTTGGTGCCGCGAACGGTGGCCGCCGAGTAGCGGCCGCGGGTTCTGAAGGCGCCCTTGCCGTCGCCCCAGAGCTGACGGACCGTCGTTGCGGCGATCCGCCTGGCGCTGCTCGTCTTGCGCTTCGGGCAGACGCTGAAGTCGCCCCGCGTCAGGCGCAGCTCCACGACCGACCGCTTGCGGTCGACGCCGCGGAGGAGGACGAAGACCGCGGAGATGCCGCCGGCCCCGCGCACGGTCAGCGTGCCAGTGTCGGCCCGCAGGAGCAGCCTCCCGTTCGTGACGTCGACGATCGAGCGGTAGGGGATCGTGCCGCCCGTGAAGGGCCGGCCGTTCACGAGCACCGTTCCCGTGGGTGTGCCGGTCGGCGGCGGCGCGGCCGCCCCGGCGGGCGTGGTCGTCGTCGGCGGAGTGCCGCCGCCCGGCGGCACGCCCGCGAGCGGATAGGAGGCGAGAAAGTCCGCGAGATCGTTTCCGCCGGCATTGGTGAAGTGACCTCCCGCGACGAGCTGCTTCTCGAATGTCGTGAGTGCCGAGACGTTGGCGTTCAGCGGGCCGTCCCCGGCGCCGTTCGAGCCGACGGGCCGCCAGGCCTTCCCGTCGAACTCGGCAACCATGTCGGCGAGCTTGTCCCCGTTCGCGTTCTGGAACGACCCTGCGGCGAAGACACGCGATCCGGATGTCGTCAGCGTGTTGATGAAGGTCGAAGCCGGGAACCACCCATCTCCGCCCGCGGCGTTCGAGCCCAACGCGCTCCAGGCCGAGCCGTTCCACTTCGCGACGTGATCGGCCTGCGGGATGCCCGCTACGTTGACCGAGTCGGTACCGACATACACATTGGTGCCGTTCGCCGTCAGGCCGCGGACGAAGCTGTCGACGGCTCCTCCGCCCTGTCCGGGGCCGGCGCCCATCGCATGCCACCCGGAGGCGTTGAAGTACGCGACGTTGTCGGTGGCGGGGACGCCGGCCAGATTGCCGAACCTGCCGCCAGCGTAGAGGTTGCCCTTGCTGTCGGCGGTCAGCGCGTAGACCGGGCCGCTGAACTCGCCGTCCTTCGCGACCGTCGATCTCGGCGCGCCGGTGTTCAGGTCGCAAGCGAGCAGGTAGTCGGCCGAGGCGATTCCGGCGCCGTCTTGGAACGTGCCGCCCACGTAGATCGTCGAGCCGACGATCTGGAGGGCGAGGACGTTGCCGCCGATCGGCGGACCGGTCGCGTTGCAGACCGTTCCCCACTTGGCGCCGTCCCATACCGCCAGGAAGTCGGCGTTGGGGTTGCCGCCCGCGTTCACGAACACGCCGCCGACGTAGAGCTTGCCGGCGCGGTAGGCGATTGCGTTGACGGAGGCGGTCAGCGGCACCGAGACGGCCCTCGTCCAGCGGCCGTTCTTCCATTGCGCCAGGAAGTCGGCGCTTGGGTCGCCGCCGGCATCGATGAAGCGCCCTCCCGCGTAGAGCACACCGGGCGCGTCCGAGTTCAGCGCATAGACCACGTCGATGAACGCGGACGAGGTGGGTGTGGCCCCGTTACCGAGGTTGTCCCAACCACCAGGCCCCGGAGTCGCCGAAGCGCCGGTAGTGAGCCCGACGATGGCCGCGATCGAGAGCGCGAAGAGGACTACGCCCCGTGAGCGGCGCACGCGGTCTCCCTCAACCGGTGAGCGCTCATCGTTGGAGAGTACTCCGCGTTGCGGCGCGCCGTGGAGTGCCGCCGATGAGCGACGACTCCGTCAGGATCCTGTGGTTCGACAACCCGCCGGTGAGCGCCTGAGGTCGACGATCGAGCGGTAGAAGATCGTCCCGCTGACGAAGGGCTGACCGTTCACCAGCACCGTGCCGGTTGCCTTGGCGGTCGGCGGAGGTGGGCCCAGTCGTAGTCGTCACGGGCGGGGCGCCGGCGAGCGGGTAGGTGGCGGCGAAGTCCGCGAGGTCGTTTCCAGCCCGCGTTGGTGAAGCTTCCGCCTGCGACGAGCTGCTGGTCGAAGGTCGTCAGCGCGGACGTGGGCGTTCAGTGCTCCGTTGCCGGCGCCGCTCGAGCCGACGGGCTTCCACGCGGCCCCATCGAACTCGGCGACGTTGTCGGCGAGCGGGTCGCCGTTCGCGTTCGTGAGCGTCCCGCCGACGAAAACGCGCTACCCGGACGTCCTCAACGAGTCGATCGAAGCCGAGGCCGGCAGGTAGCCGTCGCTGCCGGCGGTGTTCGAGCCGAGCGCGCTCCAGGCGGTGCCGTTCCACTTCGCAACGTGATCGGCCTGCGGGATGCCGGCGATGTTGGCGGAGTCCGTGCCGACGTGCACGTTCGTCCCGCTCCCGGCGAGGCTGCGGACGAGCGAATCGACCGCGCTTCCGCCCGGCCCCGGGGTCGCCGAGGCCGGCGTCGCGAGCGCCACACCCGCGGCCGCGGCGACGGACGCTGAGGGCTGCCTGGTCTGGACGGCGCATGCGGGCTCCCGGCCCGGCGGGTCGACAGTCGCGTGGTTGAGCGTACTTCGCGTCGTAGAGTGGCGACGATGAGTAGCGACACCGTCAGGACCGTCTGGCTCGACAACCCGCCCGTGAACGCGATCGACGACGCGATGCTGGCGACGATCGCGGGCGCGATCGACGGGCTCGACGAGACGACGCGGGTGCTCGTGCTGCGCGGGCGCGGCGAGCGCGCGTTCTCGGTCGGCGCCGACGTGCGCGAGTTCGTGGGCGGCGACGGCAGGTTGGCCGCCGCGATCCAGCAGACGGCGGGCCTGATCGAGGCCTCGCCGGTGCCGGTCGTCGCCGCGATCCAGGGCTTCTGCCTCGGCGGCGGGCTCGAGCTCGCGCTCGCCTGCGATCTGCGGATCGCGACCGAGGACTCCTCACTCGGCTTCCCCGAGGTGCGGCTCGGCCTGATGCCGGGCGGCGGCGGCACGCAGCGCGCGCCGCGTCTGATCGGCCCCGGCCGCGCGCGGTGGATGGTCCTTTCGGGCGATCGCATCCCGGCGATCAAGGCGCAGGTCTGGGGTCTCGTCGAGTTCATCGTCGAAAGCCTCGACGAGGGTGTCGAGCAGCTCGCCGGCACGCTCGCCGCGCAGAGCCCGGCGACGCTGCGCGAGATCAGGCGACTGCTCGACGAGACGCGCGACGAGCGCAGCGACGAGCGCGAGCTCGAAGCGTTCCTCCAGTGCCTCGCCTCGGACGACGGCCGCGAGGGTGTCGCGGCGTTCCTCGAGGGGCGACCCCCGAGCTGGGTTCAGCTCTAGAGGCTTGATGCGCATTGGCCGTGGCCGGGGTGCCGCCCCAGCCGCGGCGCCATGCCGTCTCGTCGCCCTTGCCCAGGCCACCGGCCTGGGCTGCGGACGTCGAGCCACCCTGGCTTGACCTGGAACGGCCCCACGACGGACGTCCAATACGCATCAAGCCTCTAGCTCAGTTCAGTCCCGGGTCGAACGGCATCGTCGCGATCAGCGAGTACTGGCCGCCCTTGCGGTGGAGGACCGTCCGCCAGAGCTCGTCCGGGTCGGCGGCGAAGACGTCGTCGGGGAGCGCGGCGACGACGATCCAGGACGGCTCGGCGAGCTCCTCCTCGAGCTGGCCGGGGCCCCAGCCGGAGTAGCCGGCGAAGACGCGAGCGCGCACGATCGGCAGCTCCGCCGGCTCACACTCGCCCGGGAGGAAGCCGACCGTCCCGACGATCGGCTCCACCGTGTCGTCCGGCTCGTCGAGCTCGGCGAGAGCGATGACCATCTCCGGCTGCACCGGCCCGCCGACGTGGACGCTCTCGGCGCCCGGCAGGTCGGCGAGGCCGGGCACGACCTCGGCGACGCTCAGCTCGGACGGCCGTGAGAGCACGAGCCCCATCGCTCCCTCCTCGTCGTGGTGCGTCATCAGCACGACCGTGCGCCGGAAGTTCGGGTCGAGCAGCGACGGCGACGAGACGATCAGCTTCCCCGCGAGCGAGTCCATCACCGCGAGAGGATCGCATGCGGAACGCTCAGCCTGCGCTGAGGGCCGCGACGCCCGCGAGGGCGATTGCGATCCCGGCTACCTGCACGCGTGTGAGCCGTTCGTGAAGGAGCGCGTACGCGAGCAGTACCGTCGTCACCGGGTAGAGGGAGCCGAGCACCGAGACGAGCGCGAGCAGGCCGTGCGTGCTCGCGTAGGCGAAGAGCGCGTTTGCCGCGACGTCGCAGACGCCGACCGCCGCGACGGCCCAGAGCCAGCGGTGTCCGAGCCGCAGCGGCGCGCGCCGCGCGGTGGCGAGCGCGACGAGAAGCGTGAGCGAGCCGACGCGCGCGCCGACGAGCGTCGAGAGTGCGCTGCCCTCGCGGCTGCCGAGCCCGAGGAAGTAGGTGAAGAGGCCGAGCGCGATCGCGGCGGCTACGGCGATCGCGACCGCGCGGGCGCGGTCGGCCTCCGGGGCGCGCCGCTCCTCGGTCGAGGCGAGCACCGCACCCGAGAGCGCGATCGCGGCGCCGGCCAGCGCGAGCGCCGACGGGCGTTCGCCGGTGAGCGAGAGAGATCGCGAACGGGACCACCGCCCCACACGCGACGATCGGCGAGACGATGCTCATCGTCCCGAGCGAGAGGGCCTGGTAGAAGGCCGCGAGTCCGATCCCGCCGCCGACGCCGGCGAGGATGCCGATCGCGAACGAGCCGCCGTCGAGCGCGCCGTCGAGGACGGCGAAGGCGAGGAGCAGCGCGACGAAGCCAACCGCCTGCGAGATCACGGTGACCGAGATCGTCGGCAGCCGCCGCGAGAGCAGCCCGCCGGCGAAGTCCGCGACGCCCCACGTCGCCGACGAGGCGAGCGCGAGCAGGACGGCCAGGGCGCTCACGCGCGGGAGCTTCGCACGGCGGGCGCGGCCGTCGCACGCCGATACCATCTGGCTCGATGGAGCCGCTCCGGATCGGCGTTCTGGCCGTGCAGGGCAACTTCCGCGAGCACGCGGCGATGCTCCGCGGCCTCGGCGCGGACACGGTCGAGGTGCGCAAGCCCGAGCAGCTCGGAGGCCTGGACGGCCTCGTGATCCCGGGCGGCGAGTCGACGACGTTCACGCGTCTGATGCACCTGTACTCACTCGACGAGGCGGTGCGGTCGTTCGCCGGACCGGTGTTCGGGACCTGTGCGGGGATGATCGTGCTCGATCGCGACCACCTCGGGCTCGTCGACGTCCGCGTCCGGCGGAACGCCTTCGGGCGCCAGGTCGCGTCGTTCGAGACCGACCTCGAGCTCGCCGGCTCGGCGGAGCCGCTGCGTGCCGTCTTCATCCGCGCGCCGTGGATCGAGGAGGCCGGGCCCGGGGTGGAGGTGCTCGCCGAGCTCGACGGCCGTCCGGTGCTCGCGCGTGAGGGCCGTTTCCTCGTCGCAGCGTTCCATCCGGAGCTGACGGCCGACACGCGGCTCCACGAGCTGTTCCTCGACCTCGTAAGGGAGGGCCGTCTTGTCCGGGCATAGCAAGTGGTCGTCGATCAAGCACAAGAAGGGCGCCGCGGACGCCAAGCGCGGGAAGCTGTTCTCGAAGCTGACGCGGGCGATCATCGTCGCGGCGAAGGAGGGTGGCGGCGATCCCGCCAACAACAACGCACTCGCCAACGCGATCGAGAAGGCGAAGTCGTACTCGATGCCGAAGGACAACATCGAGCGCGCGATCGCCAAGGGCGCCGGCGAGGGCGTCGAGGGCGAGGCGTTCGAGACGATCGTCTACGAGGGCTACGGCCCGGAGGGCGTCGCCTTCATCGTCGAGGCGCTCACCGACAACAAGAACCGCACGGCCGCCGACGTCCGCCACGCGTTCACCAAGCACGGCGGCGCACTCGGCACGGCGGGCGCCGTCGCGTGGCAGTTCGAGCGCCACGGCGTCGTGATCGTCCCGTCGGAGGGCGTCGACGAGGACGAGCTCTTCCTCGCCGCGGCCGACGCGGGCGCCGAGGACGTGGCCGCCGACGGCGAGGTCTTCCAGGTGACGAGCGCGCCGGAGACCCTGGCCGCCGTGCGGGGGGCGATCGAGGAGGCGGGCTTCGCGGTCGACTCGGCCGAGCTGTCGCTGATCCCGAAGACGACGGTCGCCGTCGAGGACGAGGCCGCCGCGAAGCGGGTGCTGCGGCTGATCGAGACGCTCGAGGACAACGACGACGTCCAGGACGTCTACGCGAACTTCGACATTCCCGAGCAGGTGCTCGAGGCGGTCGCGGGCTGACGAGGCGCCGATCCGTCACGGCGACTCACGCGCCGCGGCGAACCGCGCAAACCGCTCGGCCAGACGTGTGCGATCCGGTCGCCAGGATCGCTTCTCCGGCACGACGATCTGCGTGCGATGGAATGTCTTGAGCACGTCGAGCATCGGCCCATCGATGTCGTCGAGAAGAAGCGGTGAGACGCGGACCTCGTAGTCGGGCGAGATTCCCACGAGATGTTGGTCGAACGCTCGATGATGAATCGAGCAGAGACTCAAGCCATTGCTGATCACCGGCGCTCCGCCTGCTTCGGCGTCGCCGATGATGTGCGCCGCATCGAGGAGCCGTGACTCGCGGAGCCGGCAGATCGCGCAGCGGCCGCTGTAGGCGGGGATCACGCGGCCCCGAAACCGAGCTTGATGGATCCGCGTTCGGGCCTCCCGCACCGCGTACGCCCGTTCGATCGGATCGTCGAGTCTGATCGGCTCACGCTCCTCGAAAGGACCTCCCATGCGCCCTGGTGACACGACCACGCTTCTCGACGCCGGATCGTCGGCGATGACGAAGCACGGGTAGAGCGGCCGGTACCAACCAGGCCGGGTCGCGATGTAGTACACGATCGCCGCCCCGACCTCGAGAGCGGCCCTCAGCGCGCGATTGTCCGGCTGGTCGATGGACCCGGCTCGATAGGCGTACCGAAAGCCGTCGCCCACCTGCTCGTCGTCGTAGGGTGACTTGGACGACGTCTGGATTGAAAGAGCAGCGGGGCCCTGCTGTGCCGCTGCGCGGTAGATGCCCTTTTGCGTCGACAGGAAGGGAACGCGCCTGCCGCGATACGGGAACCCCTGGGCGAGCCCATCCTTGTAAGGAACGTCCTCGCCGTATCGGGCACAGAGGACGTCGAGCGAAGCAAAGCACGAGCTCCGAATCGCGTCGTCCCGCACCCGCCGATCCTAACCTCGTCCGGAGCCACGACATCCGACCGTTCCGCTTTGCTCATCGAGCGAGAACGCATGCTCCGAGCGGAGGAGGATCCTCCACGTTGAACTCAGTGAGTCCGACCGTCGACGTGGCGCCGAGCTCGTGGACCGATACCGAAGGCGATGCATCCAGGCTGATCACGACGGTGCTGGTCAACGGCTGCAACCTTCACCTGGAGGCGTTCGTCGTTGAACGCATCGGTGGCGCCCAGACCTCGCTGACGCGAGATGACGACCTTGCGGCGATTCATGCGGCCGTCGGTGCCCAGGGCCCGTGGGAGACGTGTTGCATCGACGGACGCGATTACGTCCTGATCGCGTCGCCGTACAGTCGCTGACGGCGTACGACGGTCGGCGCTGACCGACTCAGTTGAAGTCGAACTCGGGCTGCCGGCAGCCGAGCGAGGAACCTCTTCGCGGCCGCGTTTCCAGGCGTCACTCTCGCGCCTGCGACCGTCCAGCTCGACGAGCGCCTTGCCGTGCCGCCGGTTGCCTGGATCGCGACGAGCCAGCCGTGACCGGAGGAGCTGACCGAGAAAGGCGACGCGGGCGAGCACAAGCGCGCGAGACGACGCTCGCACGGTGATCGTGAGCGAGCCCAACGCACCCGGGTACGTGCCGCTCTCCACGCCGCCGATCGTTTCCGACTGCCGGGAGGCCGACAAGCGACCGCGAGGAGGAACGTCCGGCGCGGTGCCTAACGTCTCCGCGTGAAGGTTCTCGGTATCGATCCAGGGACGGCTGCTTGCGGGTACGGGATCGTCCAAGAAAGCGAAGGGCGCCTCAGGGCCGTGTGCCACGGGTGGTGGCGAACGCGGCCGCGGGAAAGGCTGGAGCTGCGTCTCCACACGATCTTCGCCGGGGTGGAGGAGCTGATCTCGGAGCACGCCCCGGATGCCGTCGCCCTGGAGGAGTCGTACGTCGGCGCCGACGCCCGCATCGCGCTCTCCGTCGGGCAAGCGCGCGGCGCCGTGCTCGTCGCGGCCGCGTCCGCCGGCCTCGAGTGCGTCGAGTACGCGCCGGCCAGCGTGAAGCAAGCGGTCTGCGGCTACGGCCGCGCCGACAAGGAGCAGGTGCAGCGGATGGTGAAGGCGATCCTCGCCCTCGACGAGCTGCCGCACCCGGACCACGCCGCCGACGCGCTCGCGGTCGCGATCTGCCACGCACTCGCCCCGCCGCTCCTGCGCGCCGCCGGCTGACACCGCCCGTCGAAAGTTCCACAATTGTTCGAAAGGCGGCACACTCAGGTGCGCTTTCGGCCGGTATCGTCGCCGTCGAGGGCGGCGGGGTCGGCCCCGCCCTATCGGGTGGGGGCCCGGCCTGAGGGCGGCTCGCCCGCGCGGTCCGGCACGGCTTTCAGGCGCTTCGCGGAGGAGGAGTCATCCGGCTCCGGCCGTAACGTAGGCGGGATGGCTTGCACCGGGAGACGTCCGTGATCGCGCGCCTCCGCGGCACCGTCGCCGCGCGCACCGGCGCCGGGATCGTGCTCGACGTCGGCGGGGTCGGTTACCTCGTCGCGGCGACCCCGCGGGTGAGCGCGCGCGTCGGGGACGAGGCGACGGTCGAGACCTACCTGGTCGTCCGCGAGGACGCGCTTCAGCTCTACGGGTTCGCCTCCGCCGACGAGCGCGAGCTGTTCGAGCTTCTCCTCGGCGTCTCGGGCGTGGGGCCGAAGGTGGCGCTCGCGATCGTCTCCGGGTCGACACCCGACGAGCTGCGCCGCGCGATCGTGCGCGACGACACCGCGCGCTTCGAGGCGATCCCCGGGATCGGGCGCAAGACGGCGCAACGGGTGGTGCTCGAGCTGAAGGAGAAGCTCGCCGCCGGCCTCACGGTCGCCGCACCCGCCGCCGTCGGATCGCTGGTCGCGCGCGACGCCCTCGTCGAGCTCGGCTGGTCGCTCATCGACGCCGAGCGCGCGCTCACGGACGTCGACGAGACGCTGTCGGTCGAAGAGCAGGTGCGCGCGGCGCTGCGGCAGGCGGCGTGAGCGAGCGCGTGCTCGCGACGGCCCTCCGCGACGGCGGGGAAACCCGGCGTAGGCTCGACGGAGCCGGCAATGAAACGGTGGAGGTGGCGGCTGTGCCGGCGCCGGAGCGGGCATGACGGAGCGCGTCCTGACCGCGGCTCTGCACGACGGTGGGGAGGAGGAGCTCGAACGCTCGCTTCGTCCGCAGTCGCTCGCCGACTTCGTCGGCCAGGAGCGCGTGAAGGAGCAGCTCGCGGTCGCGCTCGACGCGGCCAAGGCACGCGGCGAGGCGCTCGACCACGTCCTGCTCGCGGGGCCGCCCGGGCTCGGCAAGACGTCGCTTGCGCAGATCGTCCGCCGCGAGCTCGGCGTGGGCATCCGCCAGATCGCCGGCCCGGCGCTGGAGCGCAAGGGCGACATCGCCGCGATCCTTACCGCGCTGGAGCCGCACGACGTGCTCTTCGTGGACGAGATCCACCGGCTGAACCGCGCCGTCGAGGAGATCCTCTACCCGGCGCTCGAGGACTTCCGGCTCGACATCATCGTCGGCCAGGGGCCCGCGGCCCGCACGCTCACGCTCGACCTGCCGCCGTTCACGCTCGTCGGGGCGACCACGCGCACCGGGCTCCTGACGACGCCGCTGCGCGACCGCTTCGGCCTGACGTTCAGGCTCGACCTCTACACGCCCGACGAGCTCGGCACGATCGTCCGCCGCAGCGCGCGCATCCTCGGCGTCGAGATCGCCGACGACGCAGCCGAGGAGATCGCGCGCCGCGCGCGCGGCACGCCGCGGATCGCGAACCGCATCCTCCGCCGCGTCCGCGACGTCGCCGAGGTCCGGCATGCCGGCGCGATCACCACCGGCATCGCCGAGCGAGGCGCTCGAGCTGCTCGAGGTGGACGAGGCCGGGCTCGAGCGCTTCGACCGCGACCTCCTGCGGGCCGTGGTCGAGAAGTTCGGCGGCGGACCCGGTGGGCGTGTCGACACTCGCGGTCGCTCTCGGCGAGGAGGCCGAGACGATCGAGGACGTCTACGAGCCGTACCTGCTCCAGCTCGGCTTCCTCCAGCGCACGCCGCGCGGAAGGATCGTGACCGCGCTCGGGCGCGAGCACGTCGGCGTCGCGCGCGAGGCCTCGACGCTCTTCTAACCACCGTTGCGAATGGGCGTCGTAGGCAGCAGGGTGTGGGAGGAAGGTGCGCGCCAAGCGGCGGAGGCCGTCGGCGCCGCCGATGTGTTCGTGCTTCGCAGGGTGACGGCGCCGCGATTCGTTCATTTCGGTGGCAGCGGACGTGGCGAGGGCTGGGCGGGCATCGTCGAGGTGTCACTCGACGACGAGGCGCCGCTCGCAGAGGCACTGCGGACCGGGCGGCCGGTCCGCCTCGGCCACGCCGACCGCAGGCTCGTGTTCGGCCCCTACTACGCACGCGGCGCCGCGATCGTGCCGGTCGTCCCCGACGTGGTCGTCGTCTTCGGCGCCGATGACGACGCGGTGACCGCCGACGACGACGCCCTCGACGCTGCTGCCCGCGCAGCCTTCGCTGCCGTCGAGCCGGCAGGCCGCTCCAAGGAGCTCGCGGACGAGCTGGAGCTGCTCGAGGCGGTTCGCGCCGCAGCCGTCGCCGTGCCGCGGGCCACGGTCTGCGACGCGATGATGGCGCTTGCCGGCATCGCGGCCGAAGCGCTCTCGTGCGAGCTCGGCGTCGTCTATCTGGCCGAGGGCAACCGCGTCGGTGTGGTCGAGCGAGGCTGGTCGCTGTCGTGCTCGCGCGACGACCTCGTCGACGCGCTCGCGCGTGCACACACGGGCGACGCGTGCCCCGCATGCGTTCAGGACGCGAGGGCCGCACCCCTTCCCGGGGCACTCGCGCGGGAGGCCGGAATCCGCTCGTATTACCTGCTCGAGCTGACAGGCCTTGCCCGCGGCGTGCTGCTCGTTGCGCATACCGATGTGGCACCGCGAGGGTTCACGCTGCTCTGCCGGCGGCTCGGTGCGCGTCTGGCCGAGATCGGCTCGGCGAGCCTCGGGGTCGGCGATCACCCGGGAGTGGATCGTCGGGCGAGGCTGCTCGGCTGCAGTCGGCGTTCGCCGAGCTCGAAAGCTGACGAGCGGCACGATCAGCGGCACGACCAGCAGCGCCATCACGTCGAACCAGATGTAGCCGGACGCGACGCCGGACGGCGGGTTGCCGTCGGGGATGCCGAGGCCGGGCACCTCGGCCGCCCACTGCCACGTCCCGATCGCCGTGCCGTAGAACTCGAGCGCGGCGACCACGAGGAAGACGCCTGCGTAGACCGCGCGAGCGCGCGAGCGCCAGAAGAACAGCAGCAGCAGCGGGATGCCGAGCGCGCCCGCGACGTCGCGGCGCGGGATCGCGAGCAGGCCGAGCACGCCCCAGCTCACCGCGGCGACCGCTGCTGCGGCGACCAGCAGGCGGGCGTGCCGCGCCATTGCGTAGGCGATCGAGACGCCGGTCAGGAAGACGAGCCCGTGCGCAGGCGGCACGAACAGGGGCAGGTTGTGGAGCCGGTAGCTGTAGAGGCCCCAGATGAGCGAGCCGGTGACCTCGCCGATCGTCGCGAAGACGATCACGCCGATCGCCTGCGCCCGCCGCAGCACCGGGATCCGGGCCAGCCAGGCGAACAGGACGAGCCAGGTCAGACCGCCGAGCGCAAGCTGTTGCGGATACGTGGCGTAGTGGTCGGCCGCGAGCAGGGCCGCGATGTACGCCGCGCCGGCGACCCCGAAGACCGCGTGCGACAGCGCAGGCGTCCGTGGCAGACGCAGCGCGCCCGGCGGGAGGAGCGGCGCCGGATGCCTGATCGCGATCGGCAGGAGCGGGCTCGTGGGGGAGACCACGCCTCCCTGCGGGGCTACCCCTTGAACTGCAGCTCGTGCCACGACGGGACCGGGGCGAGTTCGAGGAGTGGCCGGCCACCGCCGGGATGCTGGTAGGCGAACTCCGCCTCCAGGTCGTCCCAGACGATCTCGAGCGCGCCGCGCTTGACCTGGTGGTCGAGCCAGGCGCCGCGGAAGACGAGCTTGCGCAGCCAGTAGACGAGCGACTCGCCACCGACGAGCGCGACGCGCTCCCAGTTGCGGGCCAGGTAGCGGCCCAGGCGCGACTCCGGGTCCTCGATCAGGCCCTGCGCCGCGAGGGCGACCAGGTCGCGGGTTTCCTCCTCGTCGAGCTCGTTCGCCTCGACGAGACCGAGCTTGACGGCGGCAGCGATCACCCGCTGCTCGAAGTCACACGCGTTGAACGTGAACCGGAACCCGAGGAACTCGACGATGTACTCGTCGCCGGAGGTGTAGTTCGTGTCGGTGTCGGTCGGGTCGGACGCCACGCTGCGCTCAGGATAACCACGCCGGATGTGAAAGCTAGCTCTGCGACGGGCAGGCTACGGTTTCGGTCGTGCTCGCCTCGGCGCCCGACTGGCAGCGGTACCTCGTGCTTGCGCCCGTGTTCGTGATCGGCGTGGGCCTCGTCGCGGCGGTCCTGGTCCTGCTCGCCCGCGCGTTCGTCGAGTCGGTGCGCGGAAGCGGCCACGTGCGCCTGATCGCGGCCGGGCTTGTCGGCCTCGCGGTGCTGATCGGGATCCTCACCTACCTGGGGATCGAGCTCCCGCGGGAAGGCGGCTAGAGGATCACGACGGGCGTGCCGACCTCGACGTGGTTGAAGAGCCACTCCGCGTCGGGTATGTGCATGCGGATGCAGCCGTGTGAGCGCGAGTAGCCGATCGAGGCGTCGTCGGGCGTGCCGTGCATGCCGACGCCGGGGTACGAGATGCCCATCCACCGAGTGCCGAGGGGGTTGCCGGGGCCTGGTGGGACGGGCTTCAGGCCTTGCGCCCAGGAGGAGTTCGGCGGAGTCCACCACGGGTCGCGCTGCATGTTCACGATCGAGAAGAGGCCCGACGGCGTCGGGTAGAACGACTGCCCCGTGGCCACGTGGAAGGTGTGGTCGAGGCTGGTCGACGCGTAGAGCTTGAGCGTGTTCGCGCCGCGGTCGATCACGACGATCGAGCCGAAGGTCGCCGGTGTCCTGGACGGTCGCACGGCGCTCATCAGCAGGACGAGCGGCGCGCGTGAGCCGGTCGAGAGCTGCTGCTCGATAGCCCGCTGCATCGTCGTCCGCTCGACGGCGAGCCCGAGATGCCCTTCGCGGAAGATCGGCCCGTTCGCATCGGCGCCGATCACCTCGGCGCTCCGTGGCCGGCGGTCGAAGCGCTTCGCGAGCCGGTCGACGTAGGCGGCGACCGCCTTGTGGGAGAAGCGGACCGGCAGTCCGATCTTGCTGCGGGGTGTGGCGGCGAGGGCGGAGCGGACGGCGCGGTCGACGCCGGCTTTCGTCCCGAGCACACCCGGAGAGACGACCATCGTCTCGCCGCGGTAGACGATCTTGATCGGCCGCGTGTAGGCGATCTCGATCTTGTGGCGCGCAGGCTGGGCGGTGAGGCCGCCGAGGCGCGCTCCGAGAACGGTGACGCCGGGGGCGATCGCCTGCAGCTCCTCGGCGGCGGGAGCGGCAGCACACGCGATGCCCGCGGAGACGACGACGGCGGCGGCGACGCGGAGCACGGCCGTGAATTCAAGCAGATGCAGCGGAAATCGCGGCGACGACGTCCGGGAGGCTCCGTACCCTCGACCGTCGGATGGAAAACGCGACGTGGACGATCGGACCATGCTCCGAGGCCGCCGTCCGGGCGTTGGTCGAGGAGCTCGAGGTGTCGCCCACGACCGCGTCCGTCCTCGCGCGACGCGGCTACGGCGACCCGGCCGCGGCGCGGGCGTTCCTCGAAGGTGCCCTGCCCGGGCACGACCCGTTCGCCCTCGGCGACATGCGGGCGGCGGTCGAGAAGCTCACCACGGCCGTCGCCTCCGGCGCCCGCATCTGCGTGCACGGCGACTACGACGCCGACGGGATCTGCGCCACGCGCGCTGGCCGTGCTGCTGCTGCGCGAGCTGGGAGCCGAGCCGGCGTGGCATCTCCCGTCGCGCTTCGAGGAGGGGTACGGCCTCGCGAGCCAGACGCTCTCGCGCCTCGCGGCGGACGGCGTCGACCTGGTGCTGACGGTCGACTGCGGGATCACGGCGGTCGCCGAGGTCGAGGAGGCGGCACGGCTCGGGCTGCAGGTCGTGGTCACGGACCACCACCGTCCGGCGGACACCTTCCCCGACTGCCCCGTCGTGGCGCCGCTCAAGCACACGGATCGGGGCGACTACCCGTTCGCGGGCCTCTGCGGCACCGGCGTCGTCTGGAAGCTCGCCGAGGCGTTGCTCGGCCCGGCCCACCCGTTTCTCGAACGGAGCCTGGACGTGGTCGCGCTCGCGACCGTCGCCGACGTCGTCCCGCTGGTCGACGAGAACCGGGCGCTCGCCCGACTCGGCCTGCGCCGGCTCGCGCAGACGACGCGTCCCGGGCTCCTGGCGCTGATGCGCGTCGCGGGCGTCGATCCCGCAGCGTGCGAGGAGAGCGCGATCGGCTTTCGCCTGGCGCCGCGGATCAACGCCGCCGGGCGGCTCGGCCGGCCCGAGGCGGCGCTCGAGCTGCTGCTGACCGACGACGCGCGCGAGGCCGCGAGGCTCGCGGAGGACCTCGAGCGGCTGAACCGCGAGCGGCAGGGCGTCGAGGAGCGGATCGTCCGTGCCGCGATCGCCGAGATCGAGTCGTGGCCGGAAGGGCGGCGGCGCCACCGTGGGTACGTCGTCGCCGGCGAGGACTGGCACGAGGGCGTGATCGGGATCGTCGCCTCGCGCCTGGTCGAGCGCTACGGCCGCCCGGTCGTGCTGATCGCGGGCACCGAAGGCAACTGGAAGGGCTCCGGCCGCTCGACCACCGCGTTCGACCTGCATGGCGCGCTCGCCGCGTGTTCCGAGCACCTCGAGCGCTTCGGCGGCCACCGCGCGGCTGCGGGGTTGACGATACGACCGGATCGCGTCGACGCGTTCGCCGCCGCCTTCGCGGCGCATGCAGACGAGGCGCTGGCGGACGGTGACATGCGGCCGCGAATCGTTGTCGACGCGGTCGTCCCCGGTACGGAGCTCGGGCTGCCGCTCTGCGAGGAGCTGGCGCGGCTCGCCCCGTTCGGCCTCGGCAACCCTGGCGTGACGCTGCTCGTCGACGGGTGCGAGCTGACAGCCCTCTCGACGGTCGGTGACGGCGGCAAGCACCTGCGCTTCCGCGTCAGCCAGAGCGGCCTTGACGCCGGCGCGGCGATCGCGTTCGGCTTCGGCACCCAGCTCGACCGGCTGCGACGGCCCGGCCGCTACGACGTTGCGTTCCGCCTGCAGGAGAACCGGTGGAACGGCACCGTCGCGCCGCAGCTCGTCGTGCGGCGGGTCTTCGGCGCGAGCGAGCGCTACGACGAGCTGCGCGGCTGGCTCGCGGAGGAGTGGGGGCGGGGCGAATCCGCGTGGACACCCGAGGCGCGCGCGGTCTTCGCGGAGCTCGAGCTGGCCGGCCCCGGCGGGGCCACAGCGCGCCGCAGAAGCCTGCTCGAGTCGGAGTCGTTCCGGCGCCTGCTCGACTCGCAGACGCCGCCGCTCGCCGCCGCGGCGTAGCTTCGCGAGTCGCCGGAGGGCGGCCGGACAACTGTCCGTCCGGAGAAAGGCACCCGCGTGCCCGCTGTCGCGTCGGCTCGCCGTGGCGGCCGGGCCGGATCCCCACTCCGGCGTGGGAACGTGGCGAACGGAGCGCTAGCTGCGCCCGAGGAGAGCGCGCGTGCGCAGAGGCGGGCGGCGGGCGGGCGACTCACGGTGGCTGCCCGGGTCGAGCTCGAGCAGCACCCGAGCGACGCGGCGCAACCTCCTCATCTGGCGACGGCGGCGGAGCATGGGAGGGAGAGATTCCTCACGCGGGCGCCGTTTCCTCCCGCATGCAGCCGTTTCGGGCGGGAAGGAGGTTGCAGGGCACCGGGGTACACTGAGTTCGTGGCGGTACTCGAGCGACATCACGATCTCGTCGAGGAGTTGCTCGCAGAGGTCGAGTCGTACAAGCCGGACGCTGATCGGGAGTTGCTCTCGCGGGCGTTCGACTTCGCCGCGAACGCGCACGACGGCCAGCTCCGCCGCTCGGGCCAGGAGTTCATCTACCACCCGTGGGGCGCCGCCAAGATCCTCGCCGGGCTGCAGATGGACGAGGCGTCCCTCGCCGCGGCGCTCCTGCACGACACGGTCGAGGACACCGGCGTCGAGATCGAGACGATCCGCACCGAGTTCGGCGAGGAGATCGCGAAGCTCGTCGAGGGCGTCACCAAGCTGACCCGCGTCCAGTTCCAGAGCCGCGAGCACGCCGAGGCCGAGAACTACCGGAAGCTGATCGTCGCGATGGCAGAGGACGTCCGCGTGATCCTGATCAAGCTCGCCGATCGCCTCCACAACTTGAGAACGATCGAGTACATGGGCAAGCAGACCCAGGTGCGCAAGGCGCGCGAGACGCTCGAGGTGTACGCGCCGCTCGCGCACCGGCTCGGGATCTACGCCCTCAAGTGGGAGCTCGAGGACCTCGCGTTCCAGACGCTCCATCCGCGCAAGTACGAGGAGATCAAGCAGATGGTCACCGAGCGCCGCGCCGACCGGGAGGAGCACGTGCGCGAGGCGTCGATGGTGCTCCAGCGCGAGCTCGACAAGGTCGACATCCCAGCCGAGATCTCGGGGCGCGCGAAGCACTTCTACTCGATCTACGACAAGATGGCCAAGAAGGGTCGGGAGTTCAACGAGATCTACGACCTGACCGCGATGCGCGTGATCGTCGAGCGCGACGGGGACGAGGGGACGCGCGACTGCTACGGGGCGCTCGGCCTGATCCACTCGTTGTGGAAGCCGATGCCGGGCCGCTTCAAGGACTACGTCGCGATGCCGAAGTTCAACGGCTACCGCGCACTGCACACGACCGTGATCGGGCCGCAGGGCCGCCCGCTCGAGATGCAGGTCCGGACGCGCGAGATGCACGCGACCGCCGAGTACGGCGTCGCGGCGCACTGGCTCTACAAGCAGGGGAGGACACAGCGCGACGACGAGTGGACGACGTGGGTCAAGCAGCTGATGGATGTCGAGTCCGACGAGGCCGACCCGCGCGAGTTCATGAAGAACCTGCGCACCGACCTGTTCGAGGACGAGGTGCACGTCTTCACGCCGAAGGGCCAGGTGAAGACGCTGCCGGCGGGGTCGACGCCGATCGACTTCGCCTACGCGGTGCACACGGATGTCGGCCACAAGACGGTCGGCGCCAAGATCAACGGCCGGATCGTCCCGCTGCACTACCGGCTGAAGAACGGCGACTTCGTCGAGATCCTCACCTCGAAGCAGGGCCGCGGCCCGTCGCGCGACTGGCTCTCGGTCGCGAAGAGCTCGCGCGCTCGCAACAAGATCCGCCAGTGGTTCTCGCGCGAGACGCGCGAGGAGCAGGAGCAGAAGGGTCGCGACTCGCTCGAGCAGGCGCTGAAGCAGCAGAACCTGCCCTACGCGAAGCTGCGCGGCTCGGCGGTGCTCGCCCAGGTGATCCGCGACACCGGCTTCAAGAAGGCGGACGACTTCTACGTCGCGCTCGGCTCGGGGAAGCTGTCCTCCGGCGCGATCGTCAACAAGGTGATCCAGCGCCTGAAGACCGACGAGGTCGCCGAGGAGGCGCCCGGTCGTCACCAAGGCGCCGCGCGCCCGCGACGCGGTCTCCGGGCAGGACGTCGGCGTGGTCGTGCAAGGCGTCGACGACGTGCTCGTCCGGCTCGCGAAATGCTGCACGCCCGTTCCGGGCGACCCGATCGTCGGCTACATCTCGCTCGGAAAGGGCATCACGATCCACCGCGAGGACTGCCCGAATGTGAGGGCGCTCAGGCGCAACGAGGAGCGCTTCACGCCGATCGAGTGGGACGGCGACGGGACGAAGTCGTTCAGGGTCCAGATCGCGGTGCATTCGTGGGACCGGCCGCGGCTGCTCGAGGACGTCGCGCGCACCTTCGCCGAGCACGGCGCCAACATCGTCGCCTACGGCGGTAGCGTCGAGGATCAGCTGGCGAAGAACTGGTACACGGCCGAGGTCGGCGACGTGAAGGCGCTGCGCTCGCTGCTGAACGCGCTGCGGTCTCTCGACTCCGTCTTCGACGCATACCGCGTCACGCCGTCATAGCGGGCGGCGATCACCCGCTTCACGAGGTCGTCTACTCGTTCAACTCGGTGGCAGCCCTGTACGAGCGCTCGCGCCCCGAGTATCCGGAGGACGCGGCGCGGTGGCTCGCCGACCGGCTCGGGCTCGGGCCGGGACGCGTCGCCGTCGACCTGGCGGCGGGAACCGGCAAGCTGACGAGGCGGCTCGTGCCCACAGGTGCACGGGTGGTGGCCGTCGAGCCGCTGGTCGAGATGCGCGAGCAGCTTGCGCGGGCCGTTCCGGAGGCGGAGGCCGTCGTCGGCACTGCGGAGCAGCTCCCGTTCGAGACGGCGAGCGTGGACGCGGTCACGGTGGGCCAGGCGTTCCACTGGTTCGACGCCGAACGAGCGGTGGCCGAGATCGCGCGCGTGCTCAGGCCGGGGGGCGCGCTCGGGCTCGTCTGGAACATGCGCGAGCTGGCGGACCCGCTCCAGGAGCACCTGAACGCGCTGCTGCTGCCCTACCGGCGCGAGCTTCCGTCGGAGGACGAGCAGCCCTGGCGGACGGTGCTCCGGGACGCGCCGGCGTTCGGCGCCGAGGTCGTCCGGTCGTTCCCGTGGGTGCAGCCGCACACCACGGAGGAGCTCGTCGACCGCATCAGCTCGATCAGCTTCGTCGCGCGACTCGATGCGCCAGAGCGCGAGCGGCTGCTCGAGTGGGTGCGCGAGGCGGTAGCCGGGCTGCCGCAGCCGTTCGGGTTCAGCTACCGCACCGATGTCTTCGTGTTCCCGCGCGTTTCCTAGGAGGCGGGATCCCAGGGGACGCCGCCGGTGTCCCAGCCGACGAGGCAGTAGGCGGAGATCAGCTGCGCAATGCGCTCCAGGAGCGGCCGGTCGTCGCAGCCGTCCACGACCAGCTCGGCGACGCGCTCGCCGTCGTAGACGACCGGGATCTGGTCGCGCATGCCCGGATCCGGGACGCCCGCCTGCGGACCGAGGACGAGCTCGCCGCGTTCGACGAAGAGGATCCCTGCCCAGTCGCACCCGCCGGTGGTCACGAGCACGTCGACGACCGCGCGGAGGACGTCGTCTGCGTCGCCGCCGCCTTCGAGCGCCCGGCCGACGGCTTCGAGCGCGCCGGTGGTACTCATCGGAGAGGCATGCGCCGGGCGGTCACCCGTCGAGCTCCGTCACGCGCGCCCTGAAGGAGTCGGGAACCGCCACCGGACGGCGATCGGCGAGGTCGATCAGGACGAGCGTCTGCTTCGCCGTCGCCATGAGAATGTCCGGTACGCCCTCCTCGTCGCAGCGGTAGGCGGCGTGGTCGTAGGTGACGCTCGTCGTGCCCACGTCCTCGACCCGGACGAAGATCTCGAGCAGGTCGTCGAAGCGCGCGGGCGCGTGGTACTCGACGTGGGACGCGCGCATCGCGAACTCGCCGCGAAGCTCGATCGCGCCGAGGTGGCGGTGGTACTCGGTGCGCGCGAGGTCGAAGTAGGGCAGGTAGCGCCCGTAGTAGACGACCCCCTGCGCATCGGTGTCGGAGAAGCCGACGCGCGTGTACGCCGCGTAGCGGAACGGCGGCTTGCGGTCGGTCATGTGCCCGAGCTCGATCACCCGGCGATCGTAGTCACGCCCGCCCGGTCGCATGCGTGAGCAGCCCTCCTGACCCGGACCTCGGACGTCAATCCGGTCCGGCCTGTCCGTCGTAGCTGCTCCCCGACAACGACCTATTCGAGGAGGAAACGATGAGATCAGTGACGGGACGTCCGACCCTTCGCCCCGGGACGATGCTCCGGCGCCTGACGGCGCTGGTGCTCCTGGTGTCGGCCGTCGGAGCGGCCTTCGCGGTCGTCGACTCGGCCGGCCGGGTCGGGAGCTCGAGCGCCGGTTCAGCGCTGCAGCTGCGGAAGACGCCGCTGGGGCGGGTGCTCGCCGACGGGCGCGGCAGGACGCTGTACCTGTTCGAGGCCGACGAGTACGGGCTCAGCGCCTGCAGCGGGAAATGCGCCACGTTCTGGCCACCGCTCCTGACCCGCGGTGCGCCGCGCGCGGGCGCCGGTGTTCACGCCGGCCTGATCGGCACGACGAAGCGGAGCGGAGGCGGGCTCCAGGTCACGTATGCGGGCTATCCCGTCTACCGCTTCGTGAAGGATGCGAAGCCGGGCCAGGCCGCGGGACAGGGGGTCGACGGCTTCGGCGCCGAGTGGTACGTCCTGGACGCGCTCGGGCGCAAGATCGAGGACTCCCGTCACGGCGGCGACCCCGCCGTCGTGACGGTGCGCGACACCGCCCTCGCTCCCGCGCTCGTCGACGGGCGCGGCAGGACGCTGTACTTGTTCGAGGCCGACGAGGGGACGAGGAGCCACTGCTACGGCAAGTGCGCGCAGGTCTGGCCGCCGCTGCTGACACACGGCAAGCCGCAAGCCGGCGCCGGTGCGATCGCCGCGCTGCTTCGGGACGCGAAGCGTCGCGACGGCTCGCTGCAGGTCACCTACAACGGGCACCCGCTCTACTACTTCGCGAAGGACGGCCGCGCCGGGCAGACGCTCGGGGAGGGGATCGACGGCTTCGGCGGGGAGTGGTACGCCCTCGACGCCGCAGGGAAGAAGCTCGAGCACGGGGGCGGCTCGAGCGGGAGCGGAGAAACTGCCGCCGACACGTCGACCGACAGCTCGAGCGGAGGCGGCAGCTACGGCTAGCGACGGTCGCGTGGTGTCTCCAGGTCGTGACGCGGGGCCTGGCCGGTGCGACGCCGGCCAGGACCGGGCGTCGCCTCGCGCCGCACGCTGCGGAGGAAACCGATCTCGCGGAATCGCGGTAGCAGCGAGCGTGACGGGAGCTGTCGACTGGAGAGCCGTCGTGACGGGCGCACCGCGCGTCTCGGCCGCCGCGACGGGGGCGTCGCGGCCGCGGCTGCGGACCGTCGCGACCCACGAGCCTGCTGTGCTAGCGGGCCAGCCGGCCTCCGGCACGAGCGACGGGGAGCTGCTCGTCCGGTGTGCAGGCGGCGACGAGCGGGCATTCGACGAGCTGTACGCGCGCTACGCCCGGGCGGTCCTGGGCATTGCCCTGACGCGGCTGCGCGACCGGGGCCGCGCCGAGGACGCGGTCCAGGATGCCTTCGCGTCGGTCTGGCGGGCCGCGCGCAGCTATCGCCCCGAGCGGGGCTCGGGTGCCGCCTGGCTGTACGCAGTCGCGCGGAACGCAATCATCGACAGCTGGCGGGCCCGGAGGGACGTGCCGGCGGACGTGCCCGAAACGGCCTCGCCGGACCCGGGCCCCGACGAGCGGAGCGAGCAGGCCTGGCGCTCGTTCTGCGTGCATCGTGCACTCGAGGTCCTTCCTGCGCACGAGCGGCCGCTGATTGAGCTCGCCTACTGGAGCGGGCTCTCGCAGAGCGAGATCGCCGGCCGGCTCGAGCTCCCGCTCGGCACCGTCAAGACGCGGACGCGCTCGGCCCTCGCCAGGCTGGCCGTCGCGCTCGAGGAGGAGCTGCGGTGAGCCCGGGGCCGGACTTTCGCGAACTCGTCGGCGAGGACGGAGCGTCGGCCGAGCTCGAGAGCCTGCGCCACGTCCACGATCTGCTGGTCGGTGCGAGCCCTCCGCCGCCGCTGCCGCGACGCCTCGCGGAGCCGCCGCGGGTGCGGCGCCGGCCGCTCCGGCTCCGCGTGCGCATCCAGACTGCGGCCGCCCTCGCCGCCGCGGCCGCGGCCGTCGCGGTCGGCTTCGGCATCGGCCATGCCGTCGGCGCAGGGAGCCGCTTCGAGGCGAGTGCCACACGGCCGATGCACGGCGTCGGGCAGCTCGCGAGCGCGAGCGCCAGGATCGAGATCGGCAAGCCCGACGCGAACGGCAACCGCCCGCTGCGGATGACCGTTCGCGGCCTCGCCACTCTGCCGAGAGGCGGATGGTACGAGCTCCTGCTCACCAACGAGGGGGAGCGGGATGTGTCCTGCGGCACGTTCACGACCGTCGGGGCCGGAGCCGCTCGCATCGTCCTCAACTCGCCGTACGAGCTCGAGGGGGGCGATGGCTGGATCGTGACGGCGCACGTTCCGGGCGAGCCCGACCGCGTTCTGCTGACGACGTAGCGCTACGCCAGGATCACGCCGAGCACCTCGTCGCGCTTGGCCTCCATCAGCTCCTGCGAGCGCGCCTCGAGGTTCAGACGGAGCAACGGCTCCGTGTTCGAGGGTCGCACGTTCAGGTGCCAGTCGTCCGCCTCGATCGAGAGGCCGTCGAGGTGCGACACGCGGCCCTCGGGGCCGAATCGCTCCTTCAGCTCCTGCAGCTTCACCGCGACGTCCGTCACGCGCGTGTTGATCTCGCCGGTGAGGAAGTAGCGCGCGCGGAACGGCGCCAGGATCTCGCTCAGGCGCTGCCCGCGCCTCGAGACGAGCTCGAGCATGAGCAGGAACGGGATCACGCCCGAGTCGGCCTGCGTGAAGTCGCGGAAGTAGTAGTGCGCCGACACCTCGCCGCCGAAGACGGCGCCCTCGTCGCGCATCCGCTGCTTGATGAACGCATGGCCGACGCGGTTCACGAGCGGCTCGCCGCCGGCCGCGAGGATCGCCTCGGGAACCGCCCACGAGGCGCGGACGTCGTAGATCACCTTCCCGCCCGGCTCCTTCGCCAGGATCGACTCGGCGAACAGCGCCGTCGTGAAGTCGCCGGGCACGAACTCGCCCCGGTCGTCGACGAAGAAGCACCGATCGGCGTCGCCGTCGTAGGCGACCCCGAAGTCGGCCTGCTCCTCGGTCGTCTTGCGCACGATGAACTCGCGGTTCTCCGGCAGGAGCGGGTTCGGCTCGTGGTTCGGGAACGAACCGTCGGGCTCGAAGTAGCAGCGCACCGCGTCGACCTGCGGCAGCTGCGCGAGCACTCGCGGCAGCATCGCGCCGGCCATCCCGTTCGCGGCGTCGACGACCACGCGGACCGGCGCGATCGAAGCAGGGTCGACGAACGACAGCACCCGCGCGACGAACCGATCCCAGACGTCCTCGGCCGCCACCGCTCCCTGCCGCGGCGCCTCGCGCCACGACGCCGCGCACGGCCCGGTCGCGCACCTCGTAGAGCCCCGACTCGCTCCCGACGGGCAGCGCGCCGCGCCGGACGATCTTCATGCCCGTGTACTCCTTCGGGTTGTGCGATGCGGTCACCATCACGCCGCCGTCGAGGCCGAGCTCGCCGACCGCGAAGTAGACCATCTCGGTGCCGACCATCCCGATGTCGACCACGTCCGCGCCGCCGTCGGCCGCGCCCTCGATCAGCGCCGCCGCCATCGCCGGCGACGAGAGTCGCATGTCGCGCCCCACGGCGATCCGGCGCGGCTCGAACTGCTCGACGTAGGCCCGCCCGACCGCGTAAGCGCCCTCCTCGTCCAGCTCGGACGGATAGAGGCCGCGCACGTCGTACGCCTGGAACACCTTCGGCTCGAGCACGGGCCCGATGCTATGGAAGATTCCCGCTCCGGTGCCGGCAGAGCCGGTACCTGCGCTCCTGCAGCCTCCGTCGAGCCTACGGCTGCGCGTCGCTACCGCGCGAAGACCCGCTGCGCCTTCTCCTGCCACGACGGCGAGCGCGCCCGGCTCGAGGAAGTTGCAGCCGCCGGCCTGCACGTCCGTCCGGCATCGACTCGTAGAACCGGTCGGCGACGATGCGCAGCTCCCGGTCGCCCTCCTCCGTCCGCGGCCGACGGCTCGTCGAGCTCGAACGCGACCCGAGCTGCTCGCGCGGGTAGCTCGAAGTCCTCGGTGATCTCGATCAGGCCGACGTACGACGGCGCGGATCACGTCGATCGGCTCGCAGAACGACTTCACCGTCTCCGCGAGCTCGGCCGGGACGCGTTCCGGCGGCGTGTCGAGCAGTCGCTGCTTGAAGCCCATCGGCCGATCCTACGCCGCGAGGATCGCACGGATCGCCTGCGACGACTCCTCGTCCGGCGACTCCGAGATCACCGTCGCGGGCCGCTCGAATCGCGCCGAGCGCCTCGGCCAGCGGCTCGGCGCGGAGCGTCCCCTCGCCGTAGGGCAGGTGCTTCGTCTCGTTGCGGTTCGCGTACGCGATGTCGGAGAAGTGGATGTGGAACGGCGCGCCCTGCTCGAGCACCGCGTCGGCCTTCGCGAGCGCCTCCGCGAACGGCTCGACCGAGGTCAGCGCGCCGTCCGAGGTCGCGTGCATGTGCGCGAAGTCGATCACGGGCCGCACCCAGCCGAGGCGCCGCGAGATCTCGACCACGTCGTCGATGGACCCGAGCTCGCGCACGCGGCCCATCACCTCGATGCCGAACGGCACCGCGCGGTCCTTGCCCTCCAGCCGCTCGCGCAGCTCGCCGAGCTGCTCGCAGACCGAGTCGATCGCCTCCTCGCGCGTGCGGCCGAGCAGGAAGCCCGGATGGAAGACGACCACCTCGGCGCCGGCCGCCTTCGCGATCCCGGCCGAGTGGTCGAGCATGCCGACCGCCATGTTCAGCTTCTTGCCGCGCTCGGCGTGGCCCATGAAGCCGGCGATCGGCGCGTGCACCGACAGCGCGATCGTCGTTCGCGCGCTGCCAGCTCGCCGAAGCGCGGCGGCGAAGTCGTAGTCCATCCAGAACCGGCCCTCGAAGTCGATCTCGCAAGCGCTGTAGCCGCGCTCGAGCAGCAGTTCGATCGCCGCCTCGGGGCTCTCCTGCGAGGGCACGCGGGCGGGGCCGAAATGGAGGCGGGTACGCCATCCGGGGGAGCCTACGTTGTCCGTCCGACCTGTTTTCTACCCTCGTTCTCATGCCCGAAAACCCGTCACGGATCGATCTGCTCGAGCTCGACATCGACATGCGCCTCGTCGACCTCTGGCGCGAGGCCGCCGGGATCGGCGAGTGGTCGCTCGAGGTCGTCGCCGCGTTCATGCGCGCGGCCTACGGCAAGGGCTACTGCGACGCGCTCACCGAGGAGGCGCCCGGCTCGCTGTGCGCCGACCACGGCTACCGCGTGCCCGACCGGCGTCTCACCGCGCGCGCCGACGCCTGACCCGCCATCCCTGACCCGTTTTCGCAGGCGCGGCTAGACTGGATCCCGTGGCCCGCTCGAAGCGCAGCCCGGCCCGGCTCGTGGTCGCCCTCTCCGTCGCGGCCCTGCTCGCCGTCTTCCTGCTCTACACCGCCGTCGCCGGGACAAGCTCCACGCCGCACGTCGCAGCCGAGCGAGCTCGCCGGGCAGACCGGCACCGTCTCGCTGACCGGAAAGGTCGTCGGCCCGATCACCGGCGACGCCCATTCGACGGGCGGCCTGCGGTTCACGCTCCGGGACATCAACGCCGCAGATGGCACGAAGGCCGCGACCGTCGCCGGTCGTCTACCACGGCTCGGTGCCCGACATGTTCAAGGTGGGCCGCGACGTGAACGCGACCGGGAAGCTCCAGGGCGGCTCGTTCGCCGCCACCGCGCTGACGACGAAGTGCCCGAGCAAGTACACCGACAAGAAGAGCCTAGTTGGCCGACCTCGGTAGGGCAGCGCTCGTCGTCAGCCTCGGGCTGGCGGTGTACGCGCTCGTCGCCGGCTCCCTCGCCGCGCATCTACAACCGGCGCCGGCTCGCCGACTCGGCGCGCAACGCGCTGCTCGCCTGCTTCGGCTCGACGGTCGTCGCCTCGGCCGTCCTCGCCGCGGCGCTCGTGCGGCACGACTTCAGCTTCGCCTACGTCGCGGCGCACACGAGCCGCGACCTGCCGACGATGTACTCGCTGAGCGCGTTCTGGGGCGGCCAGGAGGGCTCGCTGCTCCTGTGGCTGCTCGTCCTGACCGGCTACGGCGCGCTCGCCGTCGCCGTCAACCGCGCGCCTGCTGCGCGACCTGGTCGCCTGGGTCGTGCCGGTGATCGGCGGGCATCGCGACCTTCTTCGCGTTCATGCTCGTCGCCGTCTCGAGCCCGTTCATGACGCAGCCGCGCGTCGTCGACGGCGCCGGGCTCACGCCGAGCCTCCAGAACCCGTACATGGTCGCCCACCCGCCGATGCTCTACCTCGGCTACGTCGGGCTCGCGATCCCGTTCGCGTTCGCCGCCGGCGCGCTGCTCTCGGGCCGGACCGACGAGCGCTGGATCGTCGCCACGCGGCGCTGGACGCTCGCCGCCTGGATGTTCCTCGGCGTCGGCCAGCTGCTCGGCTCGCACTGGGCCTACGTCGAGGTCGGCTGGGGCGGCTACTACGCCTGGGATCCGGTCGAGAACGCCGCGCTGATGCCGTGGCTCGCCGCGACCGCGTTCCTGCACTCGGTGATGGTGCAGGAGAAGAAGGGGATGCTGAAGGTCTGGAACATGGTGCTCGTCGCGCTCGCGTTCGAGCTCTCGATCCTCGGCACGTTCCTCACGCGCTCCGGCGTGGTCGAACTCGATCCACTCGTTCGCGAAGAGCTCGATCGGCGCCTGGTTCCTGTTCTTCGTCGTCGTGACGACGCTCTTCTCGGTGGCGCTGATCCTCTGGCGGCTGCCGCTGCTGCGCGCGAAGACGAAGCTCGAGTCGCCGTCTCGCGCGAGGCGACGTTCCTCTACAACAACCTGCTGCTCGTCGCGCTCTGCCTGACGATCCTCTGGGGCGTGATCTTCCCGATCCTGACGCGACCTCTTCCTCGGCCAGTCGCGCACGATCGGACGGCCGTACTTCGACTTCTTCCTCCGCGCCTTCGGGCTGCCGCTGCTGCTGCTGATGGGGATCGGGCCGCTGATCGCGTGGCGGCGCACGTCGGTCCGCGCGCTCGTGAGGACGCTGCGCTGGCCGATCGGCGTCGCGCTCGCGACCGGCGTCGCGCTGGTCGTGCTCGGCGCCGGCTCGTCCCGCGCCGGGCCTGATCGCCTACACCTTCTCGGCCTTCGTGCTGACGACGATCGTGGTCGAGCTCGTGCGCGGCACGCGCGTCGACGGGCTCGCTGTTCGAGCTCGTCTCGCGCAACCGGCGCCGCTACGGCGGCTACGTCGTCCACGCGTCGATCGTGCTGCTCGCGATCGGCATCGCCGGCTCGAGCTCGTACGCATCGGAGAAGGACGTCAAGCTCTCGCCGGGGCAGTCGGTCACGGTCGCCGGCAACACGCTTCACCTATCGCGAGCTCGAGCAGAGCAAGAGCGTCGAACGCGAACGAGACTCGCGCCGTGCTCGACATCAGCGGCCGCACGAGCGGGACGCTCAAGACCGGGATCAACAACTACATCGAACGGCGACACCTCGCGCGAGGTCGGCATCCACACGAACTGGCTGCGCGCCGAGGACCTCTACGTGATCTTCGACCAGAGGGACGGCAACGCCGTCTTCTTCAAGGTGCTCGTGAAGCCGCTCGTCAACCTGATCTGGGTCGCGGGCATCGTCTTCCTGTTCGGCTCGCTCGTCGCGCTCTGGCCCGACGCGCGCGAGCAGCGGCGGCTCGTCGCCCGGCTCGCACTCGCGAGAACATGACCGCAGCTCGTGCTGGGCGGGCTGATCGCGGCGATCGCGGTCGTCCTCGTCGCGCTGCCGTTCCTGCGCCATCCCGACGGCGGCGACGACCTGCTCGACGCACCCGACCGAGGCCGAGGAGCAGCGGCTCGCGCTGATCGAGGAGCGCGACCACGCGCTCGCCGCGCTGAAGGAGCTCGAGTTCGACCACCGCACCGGGCAAGGTCGACGACATCGACTACCGCGCGCTCGTCGGGCCGCTGCGCCGCGCAGCTGCGGAGGCGCTCCAGGCGCTCGACGTCCGCCCGGCGAAGGAGTAGCCGGGCAGGTGCCGAACCCGTGCCGGGTGACGTCCCTTCGTGGTGCGACGGCGCGCATCGCGCTCGGCTTCCTCCTGCTGGGCCTGCTCGCACTCTGCGTGCTGGCGACGCCCGCGCTCGGCGACGACATCCTCGGCCAGAAGCAGCGAGGTCGACGAGCAGCATCGACGTCCTCAGCGCCAGGCTCGCGGCGCAGCGGCAGCAGCGAGGAGGCGCTCCGCAACGAGATCGACGGGGTGACCGCACGCATCCGCCAGCTCGAGGCGAGCGTCGGCGACGTCTCGCTCCAGCTCTCGACGCTCGAGCAGGATCTGGCGCTGCACCGCGAGCGGCTCGCCAAGCTGAACAAGCTCTATCAGGCTCCAGTCGAACCGGCTGGGCGGGCTGCAGCCGGCAGTACGCCGTCGCGGTCGCGCGTCTCGATCGCCGCCTCGTCGAGATCTACGTGACGCCGCAGCCCTCGCTGCTCGAGTTCGTGTTCGGCGCGAGCTCGATCGACGACGTGCTCGACAAGGCCGACTACATGGGCCGGATCGCGCACGAGGACCGGCGGATCGCGCATCGAAGTCGCGAGCGCGAAGATGGCGATGCAGCGCGCCCGCAAGCGGACGAGGCAGGTCCGCAAGCAGGTCGCCGGAGCAGCCCACGTGATCACCGCCCGGGCTGCGCAGGTGCGCGAGACGCGCGGCGCTCTTCTGAGCGCGCGCGACTCGCTCGCCGCCTCGAAGGATCACAAGCTCGTCGCGCTCTCCGAGCTGGACGCGCAGCAGCGGGCCGAGGCCGAGGAGATCGACGGGCTCCAGGCGTCGAGCGCCCAGCTCGCCGCCCAGATCCGCGCCGCGCAGGCGACCAGCGTCGGCAGGCCCCGACCCAGACTCCGTCCTCGGCCGGCCTGATCTGGCCGGTCTCCGCGCCGATCACGAGCCCGTTCGGCTGGCGCTGGGGTCGCCTGCACGAGGGGATCGACCTCGGCGCCGGCTACGGCACGCCGATCCACGCAGCCGCGGCCGGCACCGTCATCTACTGCGGGTGGGAGGGCGGCTACGGCAACCTCGTCGTGATCGACCACGGCGGCAACCTCGCGACCGCATACGGGCACCAGTCGTCGATCGCCGTCTCTGCGGCCAGCAGGTGAGCCAGGGCCAGGTGATCGGCTACGTCGGCAGCACCGGGCCACTCGACCGGCCCGCACCTCCACTTCGAGGTGCGCGTCAACGGCACCGCGGTCGACCCGCTCGGCTACCTGTAGAGCCGCGGGATCACGGTTCCCGCGGGCCCTCTTCGTCCGCGGCGTCGGACTCGTCGTGGTGGTTCGGAGCGCTCGCGTCGAGCATCGGATCTGCGCGGCGGACGCACGGGCGGAGCCCGCACGTCCGCCGCTTCAAGCAGCCGAAGGTCTGCGCGAGCAGGAAGACGTTCAGGGCGATGATCACCGCCGCGACGGCGACCGCCGCTACCGTCGTCACGCGCCGGTTCACGAGCGGGCCCATCAGGTCGCGGCTCGACGTGAAGCGGATCAGCGGGATCAGCGCGAACGGGATCCCGAACGAGAGCACGACCTGCGAGATCACGAGCGTGCGCGACGGGTTCGACGCCGATCGCGACCACGACGAACGCCGGCGCCATCGTCACGATGCGGCGCACCAGTCACCGGGATCCGCCGCTGGACGAAGCCCTGCATCACGACCTGTCCGGCGAGCGTCCCGACCGCGGAGGAGGAGAGGCCCGAGGCGAGCAGCGCGACCGCGAACAGTGCCGCGGATGCAGGCCCGAGGATCGGCTCGAGCGTCTCGTGCGCGGTCTCGATCGAGTCGACGCTCGTGAGCCCGTGCTTCGAGAACGTCGCCGCGGCCATCACGAGCATCGAGAGGTTGATCAGCCCCGCGACCGACATCGCGATGATCACGTCCACGCGCGTGTAGCGCAGCAGGCGCCGCGCGTCCGCTGCCGACTCGGCCACGATCCGGTCCTGCGTCAGCGCGGAGTGGAGGTAGATCACGTGCGGCATCACGGTCGCGCCGAGGATGCCGACTGCGAGCAGCAGCGACTCCGAGCCCTCGAGCTGCGGGACGAGCGCATGCCGGCCGACCGCGCCGAAGTCGGGGTGCGCGAACACGAGCTCGGCCACGTAGCAGACGCCGATCACGCCGACGATCACCGCGATCACCGCCTCGAACGAGCCGGAAGCCGTAGCGCTGAAGGCCGAGGATCGCGAACGATGCGAAGGCCGTGATCACGGTCGAGACCATCAGGCTCGTCCCGAGCAGCAGGTTGAACCCGATCGCCGCGCCGAGGAACTCCGCGAGGTCGGTCGCCATCGCGATCAGCTCCGCCTGCACCCACAGCCCGCGTGAGGTGCGGCGCGAGTACTGCTCGCGGCACACCTCGGGCAGGTTCTGCCGCGTCGCGATCCCGAGCTTCGCCGAGAGCGTCTGGATCAGCATCGCCATCAGGTTCGAGGCGACGATCACCCAGACGAGCGTGTAGCCGAACTTCGACGCCGCCGGCGATGTTGGTCGCGAAGTTGCCCGGGTCGATGTAGGCGACGCAGGCGATGAATGCGGGGCCGAGGAAGGGAAGCGCCCGGAACCGCGTCCGGTGGAGCGCCTCGTCGACGGTCTGCAGCCCTTCCGGGAGCGGCTCCGTTGCAACGTGGGAGGGTGGCTCCACTCCCAAAGTTTAGCCGTGACTAAATCTTGGTCGCCGCTGTTGCCGCACGGCGAGGCGGGACGCCGGATGCAAGTGACGCGTCGTCGCTTGCAGATTCGCGGCCGCGGCTACTCGACCAGGTGCAGGTCGGGAAGGTTGCGGCCGCGCTCGTCGAGGGCGAAGCCGTAGCCGACGAAGAACTCGTCGGGGATGGTGAAGCCGACGTACCGGATCGGCAGGTCGTCGACGAGCCGCCGGTAGGGGCGGTCGAAGAGCGCCGCGCACGCGAGCGACTCGGGCTCGCGCAGCGAGAGCGCGCGGTGGAGGTAGTGCATCGTCAGGCCGGTGTCGATCACCTCGTCGACGATCACGACGTCGCGGCCGGCGATCTCCATGTCGAGGTCCTTGAGGAAGCGGATCCGCTCGTGGCCGCCCATCTCCGCCGAGCCGTAGCCGGCGAGCTCGACGAAGTCGAGCGCGTGCGCGATCGGCATCGCGCGCGAGAGGTCGGCGAGGAACGGGACGCACGCCTTCAGCGAGCCGACGAGCACCGGCTCGCGGCCGGCGTAGTCGCGGGCGAGCTCGGCGCCCGAGCTCGCGCACCCGCGCCGCGATCTCCGCCGCGCCCAGGTAGACCTCGCCGATGCGCGTCGCGTCGGCGGCGCTCAGCGTCGGCCTCGGACGCAAGCCCGTACCGGGCGGCGAGCCGCTCGAAGTCGCGCTCGTAGAAGAGCTTGACCCGCACCTCGGGATAGAGCTCCCGCAGCTTGCGGAGCTTGCGGTTCTTGCGCGTGACGAGCGACTGCTTCATCACCGTCACCTCGAGGTAGAGATCCTGCTCGGGGAGGTAGAAGTCGGGCGTGAACGCCTCGGTCACGCGGCCCTCGTCGTCGCGCTCGAGCACGAAGGTGTGGGGCTCGTACAGCCACGGCATGCCGTGGTAGTCGAGGATCTTCGCGTACTCGAGCTCGGCCTCGTTGACGAAGCGCGGCGCGTCGTCCCCGCGATATGCCTGGAAATTGGGCGTTTCCAGTGCCACCTCGCTGCACGGTAGCAGCGAATGCGGATGCCGCGGCAAAACCGTGCTTCTAGACTCCCCGGTATGCCGCCGTCATTCACGATCGCCCACCTCTCGGACATCCACTGCGGTGACGCGCACTTCGTGCCCGACCTGATGGAGCGTGCGATCGCCGACATCAACGCGATGCAGCCCGACATCGTCATCTGCTCGGGCGACCTGACGACCTTCGGCTTCAAGGAGGAGTACGTCCAGGCGAAGCGCTACCTCGACCAGCTCGACGTGCGAGTCGTTCGTGGTCGTGCCCGGGCAACCACGACTCGCGCAACGTCGGCTACGTCCACTTCGAGAAGCTCTTCGGCGACCGCAACTCGGTGCTGCACAAGGGCGGCATCTCGGTCGTCGCCGTCGACTCGACCGAGCCCGACCTCGACCACGGCCAGATCGGCCGCGGCCGCTACTGCTGGATCGAGGAGCAGTTCGCGCCGCCGGCCGATCTGCGCATCTTCGTCCTCCACCACCACCTGCTGCCCGTGCCGGGCACCGGCCGCGAGCGGAACATCGTCTACGACGCCGGCGACGTGATCGAGTGCCTGCAGCGCGCGGGTGTGAATCTCGTCCTCTCCGGGCACAAGCACGTTCCGTATGCGTGGCGGCTCGAGAACCTGTTCGTCGTCAGCACCGGCACCGTCTCGTGCCTGCGCCTCCGCGGCGCGACGAGGCCCTGTTACAACGTGATCGAGGTGACGGCACGCCACGTCGCGATCTGGCGGCGCTACCCGTTCCACGGGCAGGAGCGGATCATCCAGTTCGACCTGGCGACGCTCGAGTACGAGAAGTACACCGGGCGGATCGAGCGGGAGGTGATCCCACAGCGATGAGGCAGAGGCTGTGCCGGCGCCGGGAGCGGGCATGAGAGCGGTCGCCCTGATCGACGGCGAGCACTATCCCGACGTCGTGCGCGAGGCGCTGCGCGAGCTGCCGTACGAGTGGGTCGGCGCGATCCTCGTCGGCGGCAGCGAGAAGCTGCGCGGCGAGGCCGACTACGGCGTGCCGCTGCTCGACGACTTCGGCGACGCCGAGGTCGTCGTCGACCTCTCGGACGAGCCCGTGCTCGGACCGGAGGACCGCTTCCGCTGGGCCTCGCAGGCGCTCGCCGCCGGACTGCCCTACGTCGGCGCCGACTTCCGCTTCGACCCGCCCGTGTTCGAGGACTTCGAGCTGCCGTCGATCGCCGTGATCGGCGCCGGCAAGCGGGTAGGGAAGACGGCGCTCTCGGCGCACCTCGCCTCGCTGCTCGCGCGCGAGCACGACGTCGTCGTGGTCGCGATGGGGCGCGGCGGCCCCGCCGAGCCCGAGGTGATCGAGCGGCGGCCCGGCGTCGACGAGCTCGTCGAGCTCTCGCGCTCCGGGCGCCACGCGGCCTCCGACTACCTCGAGATCGCCGCGATCTGCGGCGTGCCGACGATCGGCTGCCGGCGCGCCGGCGGCGGGCTCGCGGGCCAGGTCTTCGTCTCGAACGTCGTCGCGGGCGCGCGCCTCGCGGCCGAGCGCGAGCCCGACGTCGTCGTCTTCGACGCGAGCGGCGCCTCGATCCCGCCGATCGCGGTCGACCGCCGCGTGCTGCTCGTCGGCGCGCGGCACGACGTCGACTCGTACTTCAACACATACCGCCGGCTCGTCTCCGACCTCGTGGTCGCGATCGACTGCGAGCGTCGACGGCGCCGTCTCGGCGACGCTGCGCCTGCGACCGCTCGAGCCGCTCGAAGGGCCGCGTCGCCGTCTTCACCGCCGGCGGCGCCGACGTCTCGCACCTCGAGGCCGACGTCGTCCACGTCTCGACGCGCCTCGCCGACCGGGCGGCGCTCCGCGCCGAGCTCGCGACGCTCGAGGCCGACACCTACCTCGTCGAGGTGAAGGCCGCAGCGATCGACGTCGTCGCCGAGGACGCGCTCGCCCGCGGCCGCCGGGTCGTGCTCGCCGCGAACGACGTCGTCGGGCCCGGCCTCGACGAGGCGCTGCTCGCGCTTCTGCCCGAGGCGGTGAGAGCGTGAGACATCGGCTCGACGGAGGCGTCACGAGAGTGGAGCCGCCGGCTTGGCCGGCGGCGGAGCGGGCATGAGCCAGAGACGGTACGGCGAGCCGCTGCCGCTCGGCGAGCCGGGCGGGCTGCCCTACTCGAAGGGGATGATGGCGCGTGCGCTCGTCACCGCCGGCGTCTCGATCGAGCCCGCGTACGAGGTTGCGACGCGGATCGAGCTCGACCTCGCCGAGCGCGACGCCCGTTCGACCGACCTCGAGCGCCTCGAGGAGCTCGCGTCCGAGGTGCTCGGCGAGGAGGAGGGTGCGGAGGTCGTGACCCGGCTGCGTCGCTACGCGGCCCTCCATGCGCTCGACCTGCCGATCCTGCTGCTCGTCGGCGGCGCCACCGGCACCGGCAAGTCGACCGTCGCGACCGAGGCAGCGCACCGGCTCGGGATCACCCGCGTCACCTCGACCGACTTCATCCGCCAGACGATGCGCGCGTTCTTCTCCGAGGCGTTCATGCCGTCGGTCCACTACTCGAGCTTCGAGGCGGGCCACGCCGTGGTCGACCCCGAGACGGGCGACCCGACGATGCTCGGCTTCCTCGAGCAGACGCGCAACGTGCTCGTCGGCGTCGAGGGGGCGATCCAGCGCGCGCTCACCGAGGGCTGGTCGATGGTGCTCGAGGGCGTGCACCTCGTGCCCGGGCTGGTGCCGCGGCGGATCGACGGCGTGCTCGTCGTGCACGCCGTCCTCGCGATCGACAGCGTCGACGTGCACCGCACCCGGTTCCATGTCCGCGACTCCACGACGGGCGGCATGCGCGCCATGGACAAGTACCTCGAACAGCTCGACGACATCCGCGCGAATCCAGACGCACATCGTCCGGCGCGCCGAGAAGACTGGCGTGCCCGTGATCGAGAGCTCGAATCCGGACCGCGCCACCGCCGAGCTGATGGAGCTCGTGCTCCGGTCGGCCGAGCGCCTGGAGGTCGTCCTGTGACCGACCTGCGGATCGACCCGGAGCGGCTCGCGGCGGAGACCGGGCCGCGCAGCCCGTGCATCTGCGAGAGCTACGCGCGCGTGACCGAGCGCGCCGCGCTCGCTGGCGCGCGCTGGCTCGGCCGCGCCGACCAGGACGCGGCCGAGGAGGCCGCGTTCTCGGGCGCGCGTTTCGCGCTCGAGTCGCTGCCGATCAGCGGCCACATCGTGATCGGCGCGCCCGAGGGCGCCGACCAGCTCGCGGTCGGGACGGAGATCGGCCTCGGCGGCGAGGAGGTCGACCTCGCGCTCGACCCGCTCGAGGGGCGCGGCCGTGACCGCGCGCGGCGGGAACAACGCGCTCTCGATGATCGCGGTCGGGCCGCGCGGCTCCATGCCGTCGCTGCCGGACATGTACATGCGCAAGATGGCGGTCGGGCCGCGCGCGCGCGGCCGCATCGCGCTCTCGATGCCGGTCGCCGACAACATCCGCGCGATCGCCGACGCGTACGGGCGGATGGTCAACGACGTGACCACGATCATCCTCGACCGGCCGCGCCACCACGACCTGATCGAGGAGATCCGCGCCGCGGGCGCGCGCATCAAGCTGATCCAGGACGGCGACGTGCTCGCGTCGATCTCCGCCGCCGTGCGCGGCACGAACGACCACCTCGCGATCGGCATCGGCGGCACGCGGCAGGCCGTGCTCTCGGCGGCCGCCCTGCGCTGCCTCGGCGGCGAGCTGCAGGCGCAGCTCTGGCCGACCCGCCGCGCCGAGATCGACGACGCGCATGCGCACGGGATCGACGACCTCGACCGGATCTTCACGATCGACGACCTCGCGCCGCAGGAGGTGATCGTCGCCGCCACCGGCGTCTCGAACGGCGAGCTGATGCGCGGCGTGCGCTACCTCGCGGACTCGGCGCTGACGCACTCGCTCGTGATGTGCACGCGCTGCAACTGGGTGCGCTTCGTCGAGGCGACCCATTTCTTCGCCCGCGAGCGCCGCGAGGAAGTCCGCCTCAGCTAGACCGCGTCGGCTTTCGGGTAGAGCGGTCGCGCGTAAACTCCGGGACATGCCAACGCAAGAACAGGTTGTCGACGCGCTGCGCCAGGTCGAGGATCCGGAGCTCGGGATGGACATCGTCGAGCTCGGGCTCTTCTACGACGCCGTGATCGACGGGCCGAGCGTCAAGGTCACGTACTCGCTCACCTCGATGGCGTGCCCGGTCGGGCCGATGATCGAAGAGGAGATCAACCGCGTCGTGCTCGAGGTTCCCGGCGTCGAGGACGTGAAGGCGGAGCTGACGTTCGACCCGCCCTGGACGCCCGAGCTCATGTCAGAAGACGCCAAGTTCATCCTCGGCTTCGGCTAGCGGCAACCCGCCAGCCAGGCGTCCCCACCGCTCACCGAACCGCGTCTCGCCGTGCCGAGGTACGCCTAGGAACGCGACGTAACGGGATCCGGGCTGGATCCGGTGCACAATGCGCCGGTGAGGGTGACGACGGCGGACGTCCAGCGGCTGGGAGCCGAGCTCGGGCTCGACGCGGTCGGCGTGGCGCGGGCCGAGGCCTACGTCGAGACCGAGCGCCACATCCGCGAGCGGCGCGCGCGCGGGCTGTTCGGACGGATGCGCTTCACGATCGCGCAGCCGGAGGTCTCCTGCCACCCCGAGCAGCTCCTCGACGGCGCGCGCAGCGTCGTCTCGGCGGCGCTCTGCTACTACGCGCCCGAGCCCGAGCGGCCGCCCGGCCGCGGTCGGCTGCCGCGCTACATCTGGCACGACCGCTACGCCGACCTGCGCGAGAAGCTCGACGCGCTCGGGCGCGCGCTCGGTGGCGGCTACCGCGTGCTCGTCGACGCGAACCAGCACGTCGACCGCGAGGCCGCCGCCCGCTCGGGCGTCGGCTTCTACGGGAAGAACACGATGGTGCTCACTCGCCGGCACGGCTCGTGGGTCGTGCTCGGGACGCTCGTCACGACCGCCGAGCTCGAGCCGACGCCGCCGCTCGCGCGCCGACTGCGGCTCGTGCACGCGCTGCATCGACGCCTGCCCGACCGGCGCGCTCGACGAGCCCGGCATGCTCGACGCGACGAAGTGCCTCTCGTACTGGACTCAGGTGCCCGAGCCCGTGCCGGAGCCGTATCGCGCGGAGCTCGGCGCGCAGGTCTACGGCTGCGACATCTGCCAGGACGTCTGCCCGTGGAACCGCGGGATCGAGCGGCGGCGCGCCCATCTCGATGCCGACCCCGCGGCGCACGTCGACCTCGTCTCGTGGCTCGAGGCCGACGCCCGCGAGCTCGTCGGCGGGCTCGACCGGCTGTACGTGCCTCGCAACGACGCGCGCTGGTTGCGCCGGAACGCGCTCGTCGCGCTCGGCAACGTCGGCGAGCCCGAGCCGCGCACGCGCGGCGCCTTGCGCCGCTACGCGGCGGGCGAGGACGAGCTGCTCGCCGAGCACGCCCGCTGGGCGCTCGCCCGCCTGGAGGAACGGTGCGGCTGAAGCCGCCGGTCGAAGGCGACGTCGCCGACCGCTGCGCCTACGCGCTCGGCTCCTCGCTCGATCCCGCCGAAGCGCTCGGCGCGCTGGCGAACGAGCTGCGCCCGGCGGTGGCGTTCGACGGCGCCGAGCTGGGCGTCGACGAGGACGGGGAGGAGGTCGTCCTGGCCGCCGAAGGCCGGGGCGATGGCGACCGCCTGGGCGCGGCGCTCGTCGCGGACGGCCACAGGATCGGCACGCTGACGCTGCTGCGCGCCGGCGGCTTCCAGACCGCCGAGCGGGAGCTGGTCGTCCGGGTCGCGGCGCGCGCCGGCCCGGCCGCACGGCACCTGCGCGACCACGCGGCGGCGCTGCGCGAGGCGGACGAGCTTCGGCGCCGCGCGACGCGGCGCGCCCAGTTCGTCGCGCTCGTCGCACACGACCTGCGCACGCCGCTCGCGGCGGTGATCGGCTCCGTGCAGACGCTGCAGCAGCGCGCCGGCGACCTCTCGCCCGAGCAGCGCGACGCGCTCCTGGCGGTGATCGCCAACGAGGCCGACCGGCTGGCGGGGCTCGTCGGCGAGGTCTTCGACAGCTCGCGCATCGACGCCGACACGCTTCAGCTACTCGTTCGCCGACGGTCGAGGTCGGAGCGCTCGTCGAGGAGGCCGTCGCGGCGGCGAGCTGTCGCGCAGCAGGTCGAGGTCATGTCGCAGATCGCCGACGCGCTCCCACTCGTGCGTGGCGACCGCGGCGCGGCTGCGCCAGGTGCTGTCGAACCTGATCGACAACGCGGTCAAGTACTCGCCGCGGCAGGCCGGTCGAGGTATTGGCGCGAGACGGCGAACGGGCGCGTCGTCGTCTCGGTAACCGATCACGGCGATGGGATCGCGCCCGACGACCAGGCGCGCGATCTTCGAGCAGTTCGGCCGCGTCGCCGGCACCGGGAAGCCCGGAACCGGCCTCGGCCTCTACATCTCACGCGCGATCGCCGAGGCGCACGACGGCACGCTCGGCGTCACGTCGGCGCCGGGCGAGGGCGCGACGTTCACGCTTTCGCTTCCGGCCGGCCTGAGCCGGGCGCAGCTCGCGGTCGAGCTCGCGCGCCCGTGCGGCCACGCGATCGCGCAGCTCGGCCGGCTCGAGGATGACCGCCTCGCCCCGGAACGAGAGCACCTCGCCGACGAGCCACTCGACGCTGCCGACCGCGCGCTCGGAGACGGCGGCGCCGTCGACGAGGGGCAGCGCGCCCTTCTCGACCTCCCAGCGCGCGACCTCGGGCGAATACCAGATGCGCGCCGTCGTCGTCTGCTGCAGCTCGGCCGGATCGAAGCCGTCGCGCGGCGTGAAGCCGCGGCGGAGGAGCTTCGCCTTGCGCGTGCGGTCGAGCCGGTAGCTGCGCGGCGCGTCGCGGTCGACGTCCCAGGTGTGCACGTACCAGTGCGGCAGCCGGCGCTCGATCGTGTACGGCTCGACCGTCCGCGTGGTGACCTCGGTCGACTCCGGCTTGAGGTACTCGAGCTCGACGATGCGGTGCTCGGCGATCGCGCGGGTGAGCGTCGCGACGAGGTCCTCCTCGGCGCCGGCCTGCGGCGTCGGCGTGCGGACTGAGCTCGAAGACGCCGAACGTCTCCTCGAGCTTCGCGCGCACGCGGTCGAGGGGCGAGTGAGCGCCGGCCGCGATCATCGGGCCGACGAACTCGAGCGCGAGCCGGATCGCCCGGGCCTCGAGCGGCGTCAGCCGCGGCGGCCCGCGGAACGTGTCGCCGAAGAGCTCCTTGTCGACGCGCACCTCGTCGTCGTGCAGCTCGGCGTAGACCGCGTAGCAGCCGCCGCCGAAGTTGACGAGGTTGAGCAGAGAGAGATGCTCCTCGAGCGCCTCCGGCGCGATCGAGAACCGCTCGATCAGCTCGTGCGCCGGAATCACCGCCTCGCTGTCCTCACCGCAGGCGGCGAGAAGGTAGGCGAGGAGCGACTGCAGCACACCGAAGCGCTCGGGCGCGACCGGGCCGGCCGGCCGGTCTCCCGGCGCCTCGCGCCAGCCGCCGTGCACCTCGACCGCCGGCGTCGGCGGCGCGCCCTCGTGCGCCCTGCGGGCCGCGCGGACGCCCTCGACGGTGAGCCGGCGGAGCGGCGACGGCTCGAGCGGGATCGCGCGGCCGTCCTGGCGCAGGATCCAGCGAGCGAGCAGCGGCAGCGACGCGTACTCGGTGACGAAGACGTCGCCCTCGACGCGGTTGCGCCGGTCGCCATAGGCGCGCTGCACCCACCAGGCGGTGTCGGGTGCGACCTCGACGCGCGCCTCGCCGGACGATGTCGCCGAACTGCCACTCGGCCCGACCCCGGAACTCCTCGACGTCGAACTCGGGCGGGAAGCGGAAGTCGCGCTCGCGCCGTGTCGCGAAGCGGATCTCGGAGCGGATGCGCGAGACGCGGAAGTTCTTGACGACGTGGTCGTCCTGGTCCTCGCCGATCACGTACCAGGTGCCGTTCTCCGGCAGCAGCGCGTACGGGTTGACCGTGCGCTCGCGCTCCTCGTCACGGCCGATCGACCAGTAGTGGAAACGGATCGTGCGCTGCTTCGAGATCGCGCCTTCGAGCTTGCCGAGCCGTCCCTGCAGCTCGGGCGTGTAGTCGGGGTCGCGCACCTCGACGCGCACCGCGGTCGCGGTCGGCCCGTCGTCGAGCCGTCCCGGCGAGCGGCCGAGCGCCAGGTTCTGCAGCGCGAGCCGAAGCGGCTCCGCGTAGGCGAAGCGTCCCTCGAGCAGGTAGAGGCAGGTCTGGAGCGCCGCCAGCTCGTCGTCGTCGAGCTCGAGCGGCGGCAGGAAGTAGCGCTCCGAGCGGAGCGTGTAGAGCTCCTCGCCCGTGAACTCGTCGCGCTGCGAGTCGAGCGGCACGCCGAGTGCGACCAGCTCGGCCCGGTCGGAGTAGAACCGCCGGGCGAACGCCTCGTCGCTCATCTCCTGGTAGCCCTCGACGTTCGACTTGATGTCGCGGGCCGTCAGCGGGCGGCGCTCCGCCATCAGGAACGCGACCAGCGAGAGCTGGCGGATCAGCTTGTCGGTGTCGTGGCTCACGGCGGCTCAACAGTCGTACGCAGACGATGCAGTCGTACGAGACTGTGCGAGCGTACAACCCGCGAGGAGCTATGCGGCGATCTTCGAGCGCTCGAGGTGCTGGTGCGACGGGCAGTAGTCGCGTTCCGGGAGCGGCGTGCGCTGGCACGGCTTGCCCTTCCGCGTGGTCGCGTGGCAGCGCGCGACGCCGCCCTCGAAGAGCCCGGACTCGATCTGCTCCTCGATGAACTCGACCGCCGCGCCGACCCCGTGACTCACCGCCCAGGCAACCTGCGCCTGCACCGTGATCGGGAAGTAGCGGCGAATGTCCTGGAAAAGCGCCTTGTCGGGCTTCGAGAAGTAGTGCGGATCCGCAGCGAGACGCTCCATCGTGCTCTCGCAGGCCGAGAGGACCTCGCGTCGATAGTCGAGCCGCGTGGCGCCGTCGACGTACGGGTCGATCAGGTCCCGGATCGACCTATAGATCGCTCGCGAATATTGATACATACAGTGCTGGATATGCATGATCCGCTCGTCCATTGCCGCTCGCTCGTCGCCTCTGATTCGGTCGCGTTTCGTGTCAACAAGCCGGAAGTAGGCAACCCTCAACGCCCACGGGGCGTGACTCTACCTGGTCTCGGTGCGTGTTACAAATGATTTCTTCTATGACAACGGCGACGAGACTCTAAGTATGGCCGATCATCGCTCTCAGCGGGAAATTTCCCTGGAATACGCCCTCCCGAAGCCGGTCGCTCGAGCGCTCGTGAGGGCCGCTTCGGCGTCTGCGCGGGACCGGTAGACGCCGCTGAAGACGATCGCGTAGCCCGGATGGAGGCTCGAGAAGTCGGACGAGTCGAGCACGCCCACCTCGGGCAGGCCTAGGCCAGCAGCCCGGGTCGCCGTCGCGAGCGGCGCCGAGGGGCCGCGGGTCGACGGGTACGAGATCAGCACGATCGTCCAGCCGTCCGTCGCAGCGGGCCAGGTGACGCGGCCGTTCGGCTTGGTCCGCGTCGACTCCTGCGCTTGCGCCTGTTTCGTCGTGCCGGACGCCGGCTCGGGAGCGGACGGGAGCTCGGCAGCGGCCGTCGGCTGGGGCACGTCACCCCGCGGCGGCAGGCGGGACGAGGCGGCGACGAGCGTGGTGCCACCGTTCGCGCCGCTGTCCTCGGTGAGCGCGATCGCCACCGCCGCGCCCGCGACGGCCACGAGCAGCGTCGGGAGCGAGACCCAGATCCAGTCGCCTGGGTACCAGCCGACGCGGCGCAGCCAGCCGCGTCGCAACGACGCGAGCCGTCCCGTCACACGGGGTAGCCGCAGCCCGCAGTCGACGCAGTAGCCCTGCCCGGGCTTGCGCATCGCGGCACAGCGCGGGCACCTACGCTCGGTTGCGGCGATTGCGGCTTCTCGCTTGGCCGAGGCCACTAGCCGCCCTCGTCCCCGTCGCCGCCTGGGATCTCGATCGCCCTGCCGCAGTTCGGACAGAAGTGCGAGCCGCGCAGGATCGGCGCGCCGCACTCGCAGCGCGCGGCATGCCGCTCGGCATGGAGCAGATCGTCGATCTCCGCGAGGCGGGCGTCGATCCCGACCGCGTCGGCGCACGCCTCTGCCAGCAGATCCTCCCGAAAAGCGCCGCGCCGGTACATCTCCACCACGAGCCCTCCGAGGTCGCGCAGTCGCCCCTCGCGCGCTCGGAGCAGCGCCTTCTGCTCGCGCCGGAGCAACCCCGCGTGCGGGCGACGGGGAGCGACCCCCTCGACCTCGGCGGCGGCCACGTCGTCGGGTCGGCGGCGAAACGGCGACATGCCTGCCGAGTGTAGAGCGCGCGCGGTACGGACACCCCGGCGGCGCCCGTGAGCCCGCTTACTCGTCCGGCGTCTCTCCGCCGTGCGAGTTCGGCGCGATCCGGCGCATCGGGACGCCGAAGCGGCGGGCCGCGTAGGTGATCGTCGTGCCCTGGACGACGACCGACGCGAGCACCACGACGAACACGAGATCGTAGATGCGCTCGGCGTCCTGGATCCCGTGCCCGAGCGCAAATGCCGCGAGCAGGATCGGCACCGCCCCCTTCAGGCCGCCCCAGGCGACGAAGGTCCGCTCGCCCGGCCGGAGGCGGCTCGGCAACAGCAGAGGCCAGACGACGACGGGCCTGATCACGAAGGCCAGCGCCGCCGCGAGCAGGAGACCGTCGAACCAGATCTCGCCCGTGAGCGACGAGAAGGAGATCGTGAGGCCGAGCGCGATGAAGACGACGATCTCGGCGAGCGACGAGAGCGCCTCGTGGAAGACCTCCGCCTCGGCCTTGAACGGTGCCCGGACGTCTCCGACGAGCAGCCCGGCGACGAACACGGCGAGGAAGCCAGACCCGCCCGAGACTGCGGCGACGCCGTAGATCACCCCGGCGCCGGCCAGCGTGCGCAGCGTGTAGAGGCCCGGGCTCGGCAGGGAGAAGCGCTTCAGGAGCTCCGCGAGCAGGAGACCGCCCACGAGACCGACGCCCAGGCCGATCGACATCTCCTGTGCGAACTCCTCGATCACGATCCAGGCGCTCCCGCCCGGGTGCAGAGCGAGCTCGATCATCCCGATCATCAGCGCGATCCCGACCGGGTCGTTCGCGCCCGACTCACCCTGCAGGATCGTGCCGCTCCGCCCGCCGATCTCGCGGTCACCGAGCACCGAGAACATCACCGCCGGGTCGGTCGGGGCGACAGCCGCGCCGAGGAGGCCGGCTGCGGTCCAGTCGAGCCCGATCACGTAGTGCGCGAAGAGGGCGGCGCCTCCCGAGGTCGCGAACGTGCCGAGCACGCCGAGCAGGGTGATCGGCACGGCCGCTGCCCGGAACACGCGCCAGCCGATCGAGAGTCCGCCGTCGAAGAGGATTACGATCAGCGCGACCGTCGCGACTCTGATCACGGTCTCGTTCGAGACGACGAGCCTCGGGAAGAGGTCCGACACGGCCGCCGCGGCGACGAGGAACGGCGCTGCCGCCGGGACCGAGATCCGCTCGCTCAGCTTGCTCGCGAACAGGGCGGCGGTGAGCGCGCCGGCGACCAGAAGGATCCCGCCGCCGAACGTCGTGACGTCATCCACGACGGCTGACCGTACCCTGACCCCAGGCGGGACGTCGCACCGTCCGTGAAGAAACTCCTAACCTTTCCGTCATTGACGGCATACTTGAGGCGGAAATACTGGAATAGCTCATGCGCCGGCTCTGTCTTCTGCTGCTTCTCTTCCTCCTAGCGTTTCCCACGCTGGCGCTCGCGGGGCGCAGCAGGCCGAACGACGGGTCGCTCCTGCTCAAGAACGCGAACGGGACGGTCACGCTGCAGGGGACAGGTCTCATCTTCGGGCAGTTCGACCGCGGCTCCCTCACCGTGATCGCCTACGAGCCCGACAAGCACTCGGCTCCGACCGTGAGCGGCGCGCGGATGAAGCCTCTGACCGCGGCCGACCTTCACGTCGTCTACGTCGGGAGCGACGTCCGCTTCCTCTTCCCCGGCGGCAAGTACGTGCTCAAGTTCGAGGGCGTCGGAATCGACATCTCTGCCGTCGGCAAGGGCACCGTCCAGGTGACGGGCAAGGGCACGCTCGACGACGGCTCGCTGTCGGTGAACGGGGCGAAGGCGCAGGGGCTAACCCCGTTCCCGTCGACGGCGAACTACGGCAACCTCGTGAGCAGCGGTTCTTCCAGCGGTACCCTCGAGAAGGTGACGGCAACAAGCAGCAGCAGGTTCTCGTAGCGTGTCGGCCTCGGTCCCGACCATCCTGGTCGTGGAGGACGAAAGCTCGATCGCCTCGTTCGTGTCGCTCTACCTGAAGAACGCCGGCTACGCGGTCAAGACCGCGGCCACCGGTTCGGAGGCGCTCACCCAGGTGGCCGTGCAGGAACCGGCGCTGATCGTGCTCGACCTGATGCTGCCGGATATCGACGGGATCGAGGTCTGCAAGCGCGTCCGCCAGCACTCCGACGTGCCGATCCTGATGTTGACCGCGCGCGACGAGGACGTCGACAAGATCATCGGCCTCGAAGTCGGCGCCGACGACTACCTGACGAAGCCGTTCAATCCGCGCGAGCTGGTCGCGCGGATCAGGTCGATCCTCCGCCGCGCGACGCCTGAGCGTCGCGACCGCGAGAGTGAGGTGATCGTCCACGGCGACCTGCGCGTCGACGCCGGGCGCCGCGAGGCGCATGTCGGGGAGACCGAGATCCAGCTCGCGCCGAAGGAGTTCGACCTGCTCTGGGAGCTGCTCGACCATCGTGGGCTCGTGCTGACGCGCGACCAGCTGCTCGAGCGCGTGTGGGGCTACACGTTCGCCGGCGACACACGGACGGTGGACGTCCACGTCCGCCAGGTTCGGCGCAAGCTCGGTGACGCCTCGCCGATCGTGACGGTCTGGGGCGTCGGCTACAAGGTCTCGCCGGCCCGCGACGCGCAGAAGGATCCGGCGACGGTCTAGGAAGGGCGGGCGGTGTTCTCGTCCCTCCGCGTCAGGCTCCCGCTTCTCTTCCTCGCCGGGATCGTCCTCTACGGCGTCGTTACGACGCTGATCGCGGTCAGGCTCTTCCAGGAGTTCGCACACGACCAGACCGTGGCCGAGTTGCAGCGCGAGGCGGCCGGAATCGCGAGGCTCTACGGGAACGCGGTGCGCGACACGTTCGGGTCGTCGAACGGTGAGTCGCGCCGCGCACCGCGCTTCGCCCGGGAGGATCTCGAGCTCGCGACCGGCGATCTGATCTTCTTCGACAGCGACGTGAACCCGTTCCCGGGCGAGCAGTCGGGTCTCCGCCCGCTCCGCCTGACCTCGATCGACTGGACTGCCGGTGACGCGCTGACGTTCGAGTTCGTGCCGCCGGGGAAGCAGCGCACCTATCTCGCGGTCGCGCATCCCGTCGTCGTGCACGACACGACGATCGGCGCGATCGTGATTGCGAAGAAGAAGACCGACGTCAACCATCGCGTCCAGGAGCTCGTGCGCAGGCTCGCGCTCGCGGGCGCGCTCGGCCTGCTCGTCGCCGGCGCGCTCGCCTGGTACCTGACGCGGGGAATCGTGCGACCCGTGCTCGCACTCTCGCGCGCCGCCGACGAGGTTGCGGCCGGCAACTACGAGGTCGAGATTCCGGAGGGCGCCGCCGGCGAGATCGGCCATCTCGCAGACCGCTTCGAGGAGATGACCGACCGGCTCTCCGAGGCGGAGGCCCTCGAGCGGAACTTCCTCATGTCGGTCTCGCACGAGCTGCGAACGCCGTTGACCGCGATCCGCGGGCACGTCGCCGCGCTGCTCGAGGGGGTCGCCGAGGATCCCGAGCAGCGCACGAGCTCGCTCGAGGTGGTCGAGGCGGAGGCGCGGCGCCTCGAGCGTCTCGTCGGCGACATCCTCGATCTCGCGAAGCTCGATGCGCATCGCTTCACGCTGCGCCGCGAAGAGGTCGACATGGAGCAGCTCGTCGAGCAGGCCTACGAGACGTTCAGCGACGAGGCTCGTCGCCGCTCGATCGACTACCGCGTCTCCGTCCGAGACCGGCCGGTGATCGTCTCGGACGGCGACCGGGTGCTGCAGATCGTCGGCAACCTGCTCTCGAACGCGTTCCGCGCGACGCCGGACGGCGGCCGGATCAAGCTCGAGCTGGCGCGCGCGAACGGGCTGGTGCACGTAGCGGTGGAGGACACGGGCCCGGGGATCGCGCCCGAGCGCCGCGAGCGGCTGTTCCGCGCCTTCGTCTCGGAGGCGGGCAGCACGGGGCTCGGGCTCGCCATCGCGAAGGAGCTCTCGGTGGCACTCGGCGGCCGGATCGACCTCGACTCGGAGGTCGGTCGGGGCTCCCGGTTCGAGCTCGTCCTGCCGGCGGACTGACTCCGATGCACTCGCGGTCGGGTCGATCCGCGGCGGTGAGCGACACCCGGTTCCGGACGGGCGCCGCGTCCGTGCGCCGGGTGGGCGAATGGTCGAGCCGCTAGCCGGAATCGGCCGGGCGTAGCGACACGACGTTCGCGCGCGGTTGCTCGAGCGCGTGCTCGATCCGGTCGAGGCGCTCGTTCATCGCGCGCCACTGACCGGTGATCAGGTCGACGAGCAGGGCAAGGTCGTCGACGCGGGCGTGCCGCTCGGCGAGCAGATCGGTCTCCAGCCGCTCCATGCGGCGCACCATCTGATTGGACAGGCCCTTCACCTCGGCAAGCCGGCGCGAGATCGGCGCCGCCTCCTCGCGCAGGCCGTCGCGGAGCGCGCTGCCGACCGCGTCGGGAAGGACGACCTGGAGCTCGTTCGCGGTCTGTGCGAGCGCTTCGACCTGCAGGCGGGCGCGTTCGAGCGCTGCGGCGATGTCGGGCGGCAGCGCGTAGCGATCGTCCACGGATGCGACGGTAACGTCGCCGGCTGATGAAGGCAAGTGCCCTCGACTACGACCTGCCGCCCGAGCTCGTCGCTCAGCACCCGGCGACGCGGCGTGATCAGTCGCGGCTGCTCGTCTATTCGCGCGCGACGGGAGAGGTGCGGCACCGCGTCTTCCGCGATCTCCCCGGCGAGCTCGATCCGGACACGCTGGCGGTCGTCAACGACACGCGCGTGGTGCCGGCGCGGATCCCGATCGACCGGCCGCGCGGCGAGGTGCTGCTGCTCGAACGGCTCGAAGGAGAGCTCTGGGAGGGGTTGGCGCGGCCGACCCGTCGCCTCCGCGCGGGGCGACGGTACGGCCCGGTGGAGCTGCTCGAGCATCTCGGCGAGGGCCGCTGGCGGCTGCGGCTCACCGGCCCGCCGGCGGGCGAGGTGCCGCTCCCGCCGTACATCCACGAGCCGCTTCGCGACGCGGAGCGCTACCAGACGGTGTACGCGCGGGAGGAGGGCTCGGCGGCGGCACCGACGGCCGGGCTGCACTTCACACCCGAGCTGCTCGGGCGTCTGGCGGTCGAGCGCGTGACGTTGCACGTCGGGCTCGACACCTTCCGGCCGCTCGTCGAGGAGACCGTCGAGGAGCACGCGATCCACGGCGAGCGCTACGAGGCGCGGCGCGAGGCATGGGAGCGGATCGCAGCCGCGCCGCGGGTGCTCGCGGTCGGCACGACGACGGTGCGCGTGCTCGAGACGCTGGCGCGGGGAGCTCCGCTCTCGGGGCGCACGGAGCTCTTCGTCACCCCGGGCTTCGCGTTCCGGCGGGTCGACTGCTTGCTGACGAACTTCCACCTGCCACGGTCGACGCTGCTCGCGCTCGTGATGGCGTTCGCGGGGATCGAGGAGACACGGCGTCTCTACCGGATCGCCGTCGCGGAGCGGTATCGCTTCTACTCCTTCGGCGACGCGATGCTCGTGCTCTGAGGGGCCGCTGCACCGTCCGGCGGCCGAGCAGCAATGCTTCGGCGGGTTGAGTGCGTTCCGCGTCACGGCCACCGACGGCGCCGCCCGGGCAGGCGTCCTTGCGACCGCGCACGGCGAGGTGCGGACGCCGGCCTTCATGCCGGTCGGGACGAAGGCGACCGTGAAGAGCGCTCGACCCGGACGAGGTGCGCTCACTCGGGGCCCAGATCGTGCTCGGCAACACCTACCACCTCCACTTCCGGCCGGGAGACGAGCTGATCGCGGGGCTGGGCGGCCTGCACCGCTTCATGGCCTGGGACGGGCCGATCCTGACCGACTCGGGCGGCTTCCAGGTCTTCTCGCTCCGCGACACGCTGCTCGGGGTCGACGACGACGGCGTCACCTTCCGCAGCGTCTACGACGGCGCCGCGACGCGCTTCACGCCGGAGCTCGCCGCCGCGATCCAGCGCAACCTCGCCAGCGACGTCGCCATGTGCCTCGACCAGGTGCCGCCGCCGGGCGTCGACCGGCGCGAGCTCGAGGAAGCGGTGCGCCGGACGACCGAGTGGGCGAAGCGCCAGCGCCATGCCGAGCGGGCCGACGGCCAGCTGCGCTTCGCGATCAACCAGGGCGGCACCGACCCCGAGCTGCGCCGGCGCTCGCTCGAGGAGCTGGATCGAGCTCGACTTCGACGGCAACGCGATCGGCGGCCTCGCGATCGGCGAGGACCGCGCGCTCATGTTCGAGACGACCGACTGGGTGACCGCACTGCTGCCGGAGGAAAAGCCGCGCTACTTCATGGGCATCGGCGACCCCGAGGGCATCCTCGAGGTGATCGAAGCGGGCGTCGACATGTTCGACTGCGTCCTCCCGACCCGCACCGCGCGCACGGGCAGCGCGCTCACCTGGGACGGCCGCCTCAACCTCCGCAACGCCCGCTACGCCCGCGACTCCTCGCCGCTCGACGAGGGCTGCGACTGCCCGGCCTGCACGCGGTTCTCGAGGGCGTATGTCCGCCACCTCGTGAACCAGAACGAGCTCCTCGGACTGCGCCTCCTGTCGTTGCACAATCTACGCTTCGTGCTCGAGCTGACCCGGCGCGCGCGCGAAGCGATCGAGCGGCGCGCGTTCGATTCCTTCAAACGCGACGCACTGGAGCGCCTGCGCACATGCAAACACTGATCTTCGTCGTCATCCTCGTCGCCTTCGCGTGGCTCTTCCTCGTGCTGCCCTCGCGCCGGCGGCAGCGCTCCCACAAGGCCATGCAGGACTCGGTCGAGACCGGCGACGAGATCATCACCGCGGGCGGTATCCACGGCGTCGTCCACGAGATCGGCGACGAGGACGTCCAGCTCGAGATCGCCGACGGTGTGGTGGTCAAGATCGACCGCCGCGCGATCGCCGCGGTCGCCCGGGATGTCCCGGGCGACGACGACGACGACGAGGAGTACGCGGAGGAAGCCGACGCTCAGCCCGAGGAGGACCAGGCTGAGGAATCCCTAAATGGTTGATTCGGATTTCGGTTCCGCCCTTCCCAGCGCAAGTTCACGCGACTTCGCTCGATAACCTGTCCTAGCTTGGCCTCGCGCCGTAACCACTTGATGCTGATCGGGCTGCTCGTCGCAGCGCTCGTCGGCGTCGCGCTGCTCGCGGCGCCCGGATCGCCATTCCAACGCGATCTGCGCAAGGGGCTCGACCTGCAGGGCGGCCTCGAGGTCGTGCTCGAGGCGCAGCCGCCGCGCGGCACCCAGCTGACCGCGGCCGACCTCGACCGGTCGGTCGACATCATGCGGAACCGCGTCGACAAGCTCGGCGTCTCCGAGCCCGAGATCCGCAAGCAGGGCTCGAACCAGATCGTGATCCAGCTGCCGGCCGTGCACGACGTGAACCAGGCGGCGTCGATCATCGGCCAGACCGCGCAGCTCGAGCTCTACGACCTGGAGACCTCGCTTGTGCCACCGTCGATCGACGCCTCGCAGAACCCGGTCGCCTTCGCGAGCCTCTACAACCTGCTCACGCGCGTCCAGTCGGGCCAGACCGGCCTGCCGACGCAGTACTGGCTCTTCAACTCGCGCACGAAGAAGCTCGTGCCGAACACGAGCCCGACCGAGACGCTCGCCCAGCTGAAGCGGAGCCCGCGGGTGAAGGCGCTCAAGCCGCTCAAACCGGCTCCGGCGAAGGCGAAGCGCGATACCTCGAGCGCCGCTGCCGACGCGCCCAAGACGACGACCGCGACGTCGAAGCCGACCCCGGCCGGGCTCACGACGACGCCCGGCTTCCCGACGGGCTACCAGGTGCTGACGACGCCGAAGAACCGCGTCGTGGTCACCTGCAACGCCGCTACCGCCGAGGTGTGCCCGGGCCTCCAGACGCTTCCGGTGCCGGGCGTGACCTACTACTACCTCTTCGAGCACGATCTCGACGCCGATCCGCCCGTGCCCCAGATGACCGGTCAGATGCTGAAGCTCAAGGGCACGCAGCAGGACTTCGACCCGCAGAGCGGCCTGCCGATCGTGACCATGCAGTTCACCGGCGCGGGCAACAAGCGCTTCCACCAGATCACGCGGGACGAGGCGATCCGCGGCCGCGCGCTCGACCAGGCGCAGCACTTCGCGATCGTGCTCGACGACGAGATCCGCTCCTGGCCGCAGATCGACTACAACCTGTACCCGGACGGGATCGACCCGACCGGCGGCGGTGCGCAGATCACCGGGCTCGCCTCCCTGGGCGAGGCGAAGAACCTCGCGCTCGTGCTCCAGACGGGCGCCCTGCCGGTCAAGTTCGTCACCGTCGAGCGCTCCGACGTCTCGGCCACCCTCGGCCAGGACTCGCTCCGCCAGGCGCGGAACGCGGCGATCGTCGGCCTGATCCTCGTCGTCCTCTTCCTGCTCCTGATCTACCGCTTCCTCGGCGTGGTCGCGGTGCTCGGGCTCGCCGTCTACGCCGCCTTCATGTACGGCGCGATCCTGCTCTTCGGGGTCACCCTCACGCTCCCGGGCTTCGCCGGCCTCGATGCTCACGATCGGCGTCGCGGCCGACGCGAACATCGTCATCTTCGAACGCATCAAGGAAGAGGCGCGGTCCGGGAAGACCGTGCGCGCCGCGATCTCCGCCGGCTACGCGAAGGGCTTCCGCACGATCCTCGACGCGAACGCGGTCACGTGCATCACGGCGCTCGTGCTGTTCGCCGTTGCGACTGCGTCGGTCAAGGGGTTCGCGCTGATGCTGCTGCTCGGCACCGTGATCTCGCTCGCGACCGCCGTCGCCGCGACGCGCGCGATGCTCGGCCTGCTCGCGGGCTTCCGCTGGTTCGACAACCCGCGCTTCATGGGCGCGACGGCGCAGGAGATCCCGAAGTGGCAGCGGATCGACGTCGTCGGCCGGCGCCGCCTCTGGTTCATCCTCTCGCTCGTCGCGATCGGCCTCAGCATCGTCGCGCTCGCCGTGAAGGGGCTCAACCTGGGGATCGACTTCAAGGGTGGCGTCCAGGTCGCCTTCGTGACGCCGAAGGCGACGGCGATCTCGACCGTCCGCGACCAGGCCGAGGCGATCGGGCACGGCGACGCGATCGTCCAGGGGCGCGGCCCGGCCACGGGCGGCGACCAGTACAAGAGCTTCCAGATCCGGCTGAAGAAGCTCGCACCCGCCGAGCAGGAGCGGCTCACGAACGTCGCTCGAGAACCGCCTGCGGCGCGGACAAGCTGGGGGTGAAGAACGTCTCCTCGAGCTTCAGCCGCCAGATCCTGCGCGGCGCGATCATCGCGATCGTCGTCTCGTTCGCGCTGATCGCGCTGTTCGTGACGATGCGCTACCAGTGGCGGTTCGCCGTTCCCATCCTGCGCACGCTCGTGAACGACGTGCTGATCACGCTCGGGATCTACGCGATCTCCGGCCGCGAGGTGTCGGCGTCGACCGTGGCCGCGCTGCTGACGATCCTCGGCTACTCGATCTACGACACGATCATCGTCTTCGATCGCGTGCGCGAGAACATGAGGCTGATGCCGCGCTCGTCGATCGCGCGGATCGCGAACGTCTCGGTCTGGGAGGTGCTGCGGCGGTCGATCTTCACCTCCGTGATCACGCTGCTGCCGATCGCCGCGCTCTACATCTTCGGCGGCGCGACGCTGCAGGACTTCGCGTTCGCGATCATGGTCGGGATCGTGATCGGAGCCGTCGGCACGATCTTCATCGCGACGCCGCTGCTCGTCACGCTGATGGAGCGCGATCCGGAGTACGCGCGCCGCAAGGACGTGCCCGAGGCGGAAACGGCGATCGCGGCGCTCGATCGGGCCGAGCACGCCGCGGCGGCAGCGCCCAGCCCCGCCACGCCGATCGACTCGATCGAGCACGTGCTCGAGTCGGTGACGGGGCACGACGTGGACGGCGATGGTCAGGTCGACTCGAGACGCGAAGCGCGAGCGGCGGCGGCAGCGCAGAAAGTCGAGGCCACATGGACGAGCCCGGTAACGGCAACGAACCCGGGGACGGCTACGAGCCCGAGGAGGACGACGAGCTCGGCGGACCCGAGCGCGGCGACTCGCTCACGGACGTCGGGCGCGACTCGGCCGAGCGCCTGCTGGCGCTGATCGGGCCGCGGATCGACGAGGTGCGCTCGCTCCTCGGCGACTCCACATCGCGCTGGCGCGGCGACGCGCTGCGCGTCGGCGAGGGCACGCGGCAGCCGGCTCCGCGACGTGTTCCACGAGCTTGGTCTGGTCACGCGTGAGGACTGGGACGAGCTCGAGCTGCGCGTCGCTCAGCTCGAGCACCGGCTCGGGCTGCTCGAGCGGCAGGAAGACGAGCGGCCGTGACCGAGAGAGCGGCTGACCCCGAAGCAGGCCGAGGCGCTCCGCGCCGAGGTCGAGGAGCTCGAGGGCCCGCGGCGCACCGAGGTCGTCGCCGCGATCAAGAAGGCGCGCGAGTTCGGCGACCTCTCCGAGAACTTCGAGTACCACGCGGCGAAGAACGAGCAGGGCCTGCTGGAGGCGCGCATTCGGACGCTGCGTTCCCGGCTCGACCATGCCGAGATCGTCGAACAGGCGACCGGCGACGAGGTCGGCGTCGGCTCGATCGTCGAGGTCGAGGACGAGCACGGCGAGACGATGACGATCGAGATCAGCGCCGTCGGTGGGGCTGGCACGGTCTCGCCGACCTCGCCGCTCGGCACCGTGCTGCTCGGCCTCAAGGTCGGAGACACCGTCGACGTGCCCGCGCCCCGCGGCTCGTGGAAGGCGACGGTGCGCGCGGTCAGCCCGGGAACGTGACCGCCTCGGCCGCTCGCGGCGTAGGCTCGACGGAGCCGCGCGGGAGCGGAGCTGCCGGCCCTGCCGGTGCCGGAGCGGGAACAGTCGTCGGCGACACGGAGCTCGAGCGGCTCGTCGCGCGCTCTCGCCTGATCGGCGCGAACCCGGCGCTCGTGCTGCACGGCGGCGGCAACACCTCGTCGAAGCTCGTCGAGCGCGACCACCTCGGCCGGGAGCAGCGCGTTCTGCGGATCAAGGGCAGCGGCTCCGACCTCGCCACGATCGAGGCGCACCACTTTCCGGGCCTCCGGCTCGACGAGCTGCTGCCGCTGCGTGAGCGGGAGGCGATGAGCGACGAGGAGATGGTCGCCTACCTGACTCGCTGTCTGGTCGAGCCGGACGCGCCGCGGCCGTCGATCGAGACGCTGCTGCACGCGTTCCTGCCGGCCGCGCACGTCGACCACGTGCACGCCGACGCGATCTGCGCGCTCGCGAACGCGCCCGACCCGGCCTCGGCCGTCGCCGACGCGCTCGGTGACGATGTGGCGGTCGTCGAGTACGTGCGGCCCGGCTTCGAGCTCTCGAAGCGCGTCGCCGGCCTCGCCGATGCGCGCGCGGTCGTGCTTGCCCACCACGGCCTCGTCACCTGGGGCGAGACGCACGAGGCCTCGTACGGGCTGACCCTCGAGCTCGTCGCCCGCGCCGAGGAGTTCCTCGCGTCGCATGCGGGCGAGGCGGCGGTGTCGGGCGAGGTGCCGGACCGCGACCACGTCGAGAGGTTCCTCGCGCGCCTGCGCGGCCGGCTCTCGCGCGAGCGCCGCCAGGTACTCGCCTGCGACTGGGGCCGCGAGGTTTCGGACCGGCCCGACGTCGAGCGCGTCGCCGAGGCTCGCAGCACACCCGACCACATGCTCCGCATCGGCGCCCGCTCGTGCGTCGTCGGTCTCGACCACGACCTCGACGTACGCGTCGGCGCCTTCGAGGACGAGCGGCGCGCGTTCTACGAGCGCCACGCCGGGCCTGATTCTCCGGGGCCGCTTCCGGCCGCGCCGCGCGTCGTGCTCGTGCCCGGCCTCGGGACGGTGGCGGCCGGGCCGGACGCCGGCGCCGCGGCCGAGCGGCGGGAGCTCGCGCTCCATTCGCACGCCACGACCGCGGCTGCGCTCGACGCGTTCGGCGGCGCTTCGTGGCTCGACGACCACGACGTGTTCGCGTTCGAGTACTGGCCGCTCGAGCTGTACAAGCTGACGCTGGCACCGCCGCCGCCCGAGCTGGCGGGGCTGATCGCGATCGTCACCGGCGCCGCGTCCGGGATCGGCCGCGCGGTCGCCCTCGATCTCGCCGCGCGAGGCGCGCATCTGGTTCTGGCCGACCTGGATGCGGCCAGATTGGAGGAGACATGCGCCGGCGTTGCGCCCGGTCGGGCCGTGACCGCGGCGGGAGACCTCGCCGAGCCGTCGGTCGTCGACGACCTGGTGCGCACCGCCGTCGAGAGCTTCGGCGGCCTCGACGCGGTCGTCTTCAACGCCGGCGTCGCCTCGACCGGTCGGCTCGAAGGGCTGCCGGAGGAGGAGTGGCGCCGCAGCCTCGAGCTCAACCTGACCGCGCACTTCCTGCTCACACGCCGCGTCTGGCGCGTGCTCCGCGACCAGGCGCTCGGCGGCAGCCTCGTCTACGTCGCGTCGAAGAACGCCTTCGCGCCGGGCGCAGGCTTCGGCCCGTACTCGGTGGCCAAGGCCGGCCTCGTGCAGCTCGCGAAGGTCGCGGCGCTGGAGGGCGGCGCCGACGGCATTCGCGCGAACGTCGTCAACCCGGACGCGGTCTTCGGCGGCTCGCGCCTCTGGTCGGACGAGCTCCGCGCCGAGCGCGCGGCGGCACACGGCGTCCCGGTCGAGGAGCTCGAGGTCTTCTACGCCTCGCGCAGCCTGCTCGGCCGCGAGGTGACCGCGGCGGACGTGGCCGAGGCGGTCGCGTTCCTCGTCTCCGACCGCTCCCGCGCGACCACCGGCTGCACCATTCCCGTCGACGGCGGCGTTCCTGCGGCGTTTCCCCGCTGATGCAAGAGGAGGAGTCATGAGACGGACGTTGCTCGTCGTTGCCGCCGCCGCGACGTTCGCGGCGATGCCTGCCTCGGCCGGGTCGGTGCCGCTACCGCCGGCCGCGCCTGCGGGCCAGCTCGTCTTCTACGGCCAGATCGCGTCGCTGAAGCGGAGCGGCAAGCGGTTCGTGCTGCGGTTCGACCCCGCCTGGCTGCTCGAGGGCGTGACCGCCCAGCGTGCGGCCGTCGAGGACAAGGCGCTTCCGCCGGGCGAGCCGGTTCCGAACGACAACTACACCCGCGACGAGAGCCACAAGCTGCTCACGTTCCTCGTCCCGCGCGCCGCCCGCGTGACCGTGGTCACCAACGCGGGAACGAAAGGGATCACCTCGACGCGCGTCGCGGTCGCCGAGCTGGCCCAGCTCCTGAAGGGCAAGAACCCGAAGCACCGGAAGCTCCTGGGCCCGGTCGCCGGCTTCGGCTTCTGGGCGCGCGTGGCGATCGACGAGGTGCGCTCGCTGGACGCGCAGTACCACCCCTAGCCGGGCGCGCGAACGGGCTCCGGCCAACGTGCGTGCAACACTTGCGCGCATGGCCACGAGCTCCAAGCAGCTGAACATCGGCCGGCTCGGCGAGATCGCCCAGGTCGCGGTGCGTCACGGCTTCGGCTACCTGATCGAGGGGCGCCGCGGCGGCTCGTCCGAGCTGGCACGGTCGACTGCGCGCGGGCGACACCTGCGCGAGATGCTCGACGAGCTCGGGCCCACGTTCGTCAAGTTCGGGCAGCTGCTCTCGACGCGGCCCGACATCGTGCCGCCCGACATCATCGCCGAGCTGCGCGGGCTCCAGGACGACGTGCGGCCGTTCCCGTATTCGGACGTCGAACGCGTGATCCGCGAGGAGCTCGGTCAGCCGATCGAGCGCCTCTTCCTCGAGTTCGACGAGGAGGTGCTCGCCTCGGCGTCGATCGGCCAGGTGCATCGGGCGGTGCTGCCGAACGGCCGTCGTGTCGCCGTCAAGGTGCAGCGGCCGCGCGCGCCGCAGCAGGTCGAGAGCGACATCCAGCTGCTCGAGCAGGCGGCGCGCCTCGTGCGCGAGCGCGTCCGCGCGCTCGACTTCCTCGACACGCGCGAGATCGTCGACGAGTTCGCGCGCTCGATCCGCCAGGAGCTCGACTACCGCCAGGAGGGGCGCAACGCCGACGCGTTCCATGTCAACTTCGCGGGCCACCCGCACGTGGCGGTGCCGCGCGTCTACTGGAGCTACACACGCCCGCGGGTGCTGACGCTCGAGTACCTCGACGGCATCCAGCTGAGCGACATCGAACTCGAGGAGTGGTCGGTCGAGAAGCGCCGCAGGCTCGCCTACATCGTCGCCGACGCCTGGATGACGATGATCTTTCGGCACGGCTTCTTCCACGGCGACCCCCACCCGGCCAACATCCTGGTGCTCTCGCCCGAGCGGATCGGCCTGGTCGACTTCGGCCTCTGCGGCAAGCTCACCGAGCGCGACCTGTCGAAGTTGACGCGGCTCTTCATCGACGCGATGAACGAGAACGTGGAGCTGCTGCCGAAGCGGCTCGCCGACCTCGGTGTGCGCTACCCGCCCGAGCGCGAGGAGGAGTTCGTGACCGAGCTCCAGGGCATCTTCGCGCGCTACTACGGCGCGAGCCTGCGCGAGGTCGATCCGCTGCAGGTGATCCGCGAGGCCTTCGCGCTGATCTACTCGATGAACCTCCGCCTGCCGACGCGGTTCGTCCTGCTCGACAAGGCGATCGCGACCGTGGGCGCCGTCGGCGTCGACCTCTACCCCGAGTTCAACGTCTTCGAGGTCGCCCGCCCGCACGCCCGCGCCCTGATGGTGGAGCGTTTCACGCCGCGCCGCGTCCTCAGTCGTGCGCGGCGCGAGGGCCTGCAGTTCGCGACGATGGCGGCCGAGCTGCCGTACCAGATCCACGACACGCTCGAACAGGTGCGCGACGGCCAGATCGAGGTCGGTTTCGTGCACAAGGGCCTCGACGACTTCATGCACAAGCTGGATGCCGTCATGAACCGGCTCGTGATCGCGCTCGTCGTCACCGGCGGCCTGATCGGTTCGAGCCTGATCGGCATCTTTGCGACCAGCGGCCCCCACCTGCTGGGCGTGCACGTCCTCTCGGTGTTCGGCTTCCTGCTCTCCGGGGTACTCGGCGTGTGGCTGCTCTGGGGCGTGATCCGCTCCGGCCGCCTCTGACCTCAGTCTGCGTCTCCCGGGCGGACGAGGCCCGACTCGTACGCCCACACCACCGCCTGGACGCGGTCGCGAAGCTGCAGCTTGCGGAGGACCGCGGCGACGTGCGTCTTGACCGTCGCCTCGCTGAGGACGAGCTCGCGCGCGATCTCGGCGTTGGACAGGCCGCGCGCGAGACGGAAAAGCGCGTCCTGCTCGCGCGGGCTCAGCAGCTGGAGCTCGTCCGGCGGCTCCGTGCGCTCGGGCGGGCCGCCGGCGTAGCGCTCGATCAGGCGGCGAGTGACCGACGGCGCGAGCAGCGACTCGCCCGCCGCGATCGTGCGCACGGCGTCGACCAGGGTCGCGCGCGGGACGTCCTTGAGCATGAAGCCGCTCGCGCCGGCGCGGAGCGCCTCGTAGACGTACTCGTCCAGGTCGAACGTGGTCAGCATCAGGATCCCGAGCCGCTCGAAGCCGGCGGCGCGAAGCTGCCGCGTCGCCTCGATGCCGTCCATCACCGGCATGCGCACGTCCATCAGCACGACGTCGGGCATCGTCGCGCGGGCGCACGCGACCGCCTCTGCGCCGTCGGCCGCCTGGCCCACGACCTCGACGTCGTCCTGCGCGTCGAGGATCACCGAGAGGCCGTCGCGGAGGAGCGCCTGGTCGTCGGCGAGGACGACGCGGATCACGCGGGCTGCTCGATCGGCAGCGTCGCGAGGACGCGGAACCCGCCGCCGACGAGCGAGCCGGCGTCGAGAGTGCCGCCGTAGAGCGTGACGCGCTCACGCATGCCGATCAGCCCGTGACCGAGCTCGCCGACCCAGGCGGGCGCGGTTCCGTCGTCGCGAACCTCCAGCTCCAGCTGCTCGCCGTAGCGCAGCTGGACGTCGACCGCCGAGGCGCCCGCGTGCTTGATCGCGTTCGTGAGCGCCTCCTGGACGATCCGGTACGCGGAGATGTCGACGCCGGCGGAGAGCTGCCGCGGCACGCCCTCGATCGTGAGCCGCACCGGGAGGCCGCCCGTGGTGACGCCGTCGACGAGGCTGCGCAGGGCCGGGACGCCCGGCTGCGGCGCCAGTGACGGGGACTCGTCGCGGCGCAGGACGCCGAGCAGCCGGCGCATCTCGCCGAGCCCCTCGCGGCCGGCCTCCTGCACGCGCCTGACAGCGACGCGCGCGCGGCCCGGGTCGGTGTCGAGGATCTCGTCGGCGGCCTCCGCCTGCATCACCATCACGCTCATCGCGTGCGCCACGGCATCGTGGAGCTCGCGCGCGATCCGCGCCCGCTCGTCGGCGGTGGCCGCACGGACGCGCTCCTCGCGGTCCGCCTCGGCCTGCTCGGCGCGCGCGCGAAGCTCCGAGACGTACAGGCGGCGCGTGCGCACGTAGGCGCCGACGAGCAGGAGCATGACCCCGACGAGGTAGAGCGGCCACGAGCCGAGCGCGCTGTGGAGGTCGGGGTTGAGCGGGTCCCGGCGGGCGAACACGGCCCAGAACGCGGTGTAGACCAGGAGCCCGGCCAGCGCCCGGCGCACGTCCGCGTGCGCGCCCACCGTGTAGAGCGCGACGAACATCGCCGCGAACGATCCGAAGCCCTCCGAGGAGCCGAAGACGAGGAACGGCAGCCCGAGGACGAGCGCGACCGCGACGAGGACGCTGAACGGAGCGCGGCGCCGGAAGACGAGCAGCGCGCCGGCCAGCGCGAACGAGGCCGCGACGACGGCCTTCGGCCCTTCCACCGAGGTCGCGCCGCCGACCGAGAGCGGGGAGGCCCCCGTCAGCGCCGTGACCGCGCCGATCGCCGCGACCGCGCCGGCGAGCGTCCAGTCGGCGATCGCCTGCATCCGCCCGCTCCAGCGCCAGGTCACCGGCGCAACGTATCGCCGTCCTGCCTCCGCCGCCTCATCCGCGCGGATGAGGGTGACCGGCCCGCCGGGATGAGCAGATCGAGCCGCGCCGCCGAGGTCGGTCGGCCGCGGCCGTCCTACGGTCGACCCGATCACCCGGAGCGCTTCCCGTCTCCGGTCACACCGACACAAGGAGAACCCATGAAGCACGTCAAGCTGGCCGCGCTGCTCGCCGCACTCGCCCTCGTCGCTGGAGCGCTGGCGGTAGCCGTCCACGCGAACCCGCAGGGTGCGGGCGTCGCCGACGGGCAGATCACGCCGTCTACCTCGGCCCAGATCGGCCTGCTCACCAACTCTGGCGTCCGGGGCCAGGTCCACGCCATCGCCACGCCGAGCGACAAGACGATCGTGAGCGTCCACGCCGAGCGTCTCGCCCCCGGCGCCCGCTACGGCGTCCACCTCCACGTCGGCCGCTGCGACGAGTTCCTTGGCCACCTCCGCTACGACCCGGCGGGCATCGGCGAGCGCGCGAACGAGGTGTGGCTCGACCTCGCCGCGAACGGAGCCGGCCGTGCGAACGACGACGTGACGGTGCGTGCGCTCGATCTTCCCCAGCCGCTCTCGGTCGTCGTCCACCAGCACGCGAACGCGGACGTCGAGGCCGGTCCCGACCGCCCGGGTCCGCGCATCGCCTGCGGCAACATCGCGACCCGGGCGTGAGCGCGACCGCCCTCACCGTCACTTCCGACTCCGAAAGGACACACCCATGCACCCGTTCCTTCGACGCACGCTTCCCGGCCCCGCCGCGGTCGCCGTGCTCGCCCTGGCGCTCGCCGTCGCCGGTCTCGCCGCGACCACGGCGCGCGCCGACAGCATCGTCTACGTCAAGTCCGACGCCGTCTGGCTCGCGAGTCCCGATGGGAAGCACCAGCTGAAGCTCACCTCCGGGCGCAAGTACGCCTCGCCCTCCCAGGCCGACGACGGCACGATCGTGGCCCTCGGGGACGACAACCACCTGTACCGCTTCTCGCACACCGGCAGGCCGATTGGCAAGCCGGTCCCGACGTGGCTCGGCCTCGGCGGCGGGCAGGGCTTCTCCGGCCCGTACCGCGTCCGTGTCTCGCCCGACGGCAAGAAGGTCGCCTTCACGGTCCTGCATGTCGAGGGCCTCGACCAGGTCAGCGGCAACTCCGAGGTGGAGGGGATCACGAGCTACTCCTACGTCGGCCGCTACACGCCGCCCGGGGTGCTCGGCCTCGTCAAGGGCTGGGACAACCCGGCCTGGATCGACAACAGCCACACGATCGCCTTCAACCCAGGCTCCGACGCCTTCCCCGGGGGCGTCAACGTCGCCTACCACGAGCTCGGCCATGCGAATCCGGCCACCACCGACGACATGCACCACGCCTACACCTGGTTCGACGACCCGGTCGCCTCGTACATGGTCTTCGGGGACATCACCCGGAAGGGCGACAAGCTCGCGGTCGGGGAGGACGGCTTCGCGGCGACCCGCACGATCCGGCTCTACTCGGTCGCGACCCGCCCGCCGTACTCCGACGACGCGCCGACCTACCGCTGCCGCCTGACGAACCCGCCCGGCGCCGGCTTCGAGTCGGTCACCTGGTCGCCGGACGGGCAGTCGCTCGCCTACGAGGCCGGCGGGAGCATCTACACCGTCCACGTCGGCGGCATCGCCAACGGCTGCTCCTCGCTCGGCCGGCCGAGGCTGCTCGTGCGCGGTGCCACCTCACCCTCCTGGGGGCCGGTCGGCGTCAGGGCGGCGAGATGAAAGCGGTCGTTGCAGACAAGCGCGCCGGGGTTTCCGGCGCGCTCGCCGCCATCGCGATCGGCCTCGCGGCGGTCTCGCTGACGATCGGCTTCGGCGCCGTCGACCTGTTCAGTCCGTGGGTGCTCCACGAGGGCACGCAGGTCAGCGACGTCGGCTACGGGACGCTCGCCGGGCTCGTGATCCCGATCGGCCTGCTCTCGCAGGTGCGCGCGCCGCGGCGGCACCTCGCCGGGCTGCAGATGGTCGCCGCGGCGGGTCTCGCCTACCTCGTCGCGGGACTGCTGGCCGGCGAGCGGCCGCTCCTCGTCGCGGCGGCCACGGTTGCCGCCGCGGTCGGCGTCCTCGTCGCGCTTCATCCGGACCGGCGCGCCTTCGTGGCGTGGCCGGGCCGGCCGTCGACGGTGCTGCTCGTGCTCGCGCTCGCCGCGTCCGCGCCCGGCTCCCAGTACGCGCTGCATATGGCGTTCAATCAACGAAACGGGGTTCTTCCGGCCGATGCGCATCTCGGCCTCCAGCACTGGGCGGCGCTGACGGCGGCCGCGCTCGCGGCGCTCCTCGCCGCCCTGCTCGCCGCGTTCCGCACGCGAGGCTTCGCGATCCCGGCCTTCACCGCCTGCGCTGCGACGCTTGCCTGGGCGACGACGTGCCTCGTCTATCCGGAGAGCGCTGGCGCTCTCGGCCGGACGTGGGCCGGTCTGGCAATCGCCTGGGCGGCCGTCTTCGCGCTCGCGACGGCACGGGAGCTTCGCGGGGCCGCGCGGGCCGCGGCCGTGGGACCACGACGGCGCAGGTCCATGATCGGCCCGTCCGGGGCAGTCGCTACGCACAGCCTCCCTCAGCCACGGCTCTCCGGGCCGGCTGGGGATGCTTCGTCACACACTTGCGGCAAAGGACATCTAGGCAGCGCGGGACGGCGTGGGTACCGTCGGCCAGGTGTCGACCACCGTGCTCCTGACCGACCGTGAGGCGGCGACGCGAGGGCTGCTCGAGCAGCATCTCCGTCACGATGGCTTCGTCGTGGTGGCGGCCGCGGAGCGCCGACCGGACCTCGTGCTGGCCGGCGACGACGCCGGGTTCGAACGCTGGTGCGGCGAGGCGCCGGTGATCGTGCTCGGCCGCCCCGAGGCGGATTCGCTCGACCGGGTGCGGGCGTTCCGGCGCGGCTGCGACGACTACGTTCCGAGGCCGTTCCACTACGACGAGCTGGTCGAGCGCATCCACGCCGTTCTGCGGCGGACGAGAGCGGGCGTGCGCGAGACGGTCGTGGCGGGGCCGATCGAGATCGACGCCCGCACGCGCGTGGTTGTCGTCGCGGGGACGCCGCTTCCGCTCTCGCAGAAGGAGTACGCACTGCTGCGGAAGCTTGCCTCCGACCCGCAGCGCGTGTTCACGAAGGAGGAATTGCTGCGCGATGTGTGGGACTACCGCTCGAGCTCGCGCACGCGCACGCTCGACTCGCACGCCTCGAGGCTGCGACGCAAGCTGCGGACGCTCGACGCCGAGACGCCGTTCGTCGAGAACGTTTGGGGGGTGGGCTATCGGTTGATCGGATTGCTGCCCGCGGTGTGAGTTCCACTATCGTCCGCGCATGCCCGATGACGCTCCCGCACCACAGAAGGCCGAGCTCATCCTTCCACCGGAGCAGATGGCGGGCGTCTGGGCGAACTTCGCGCAGGTCAGTCACAGCCAGCACGAGTTCACGATCGACTTCGTGCGCATGGACGGGACGGCGCCGCCGCCCGGCCGCGGGATCGTGGTCGCGCGCGTCTCGATGTCGCCGCTCTTCATCACGCAGCTGATCGACGCGCTGCAGCAGAACTGGAGCGGGTATGCGCAGAAGGCGATGCCGCGCGACATCATGGACGGCCCGTCCGAGCCACCCGCGGCGCCCGAGCGCTGAGCCGCCCGTTCGAGCCTCTCGCTCAGAGCGCGAGCGTCGCGCCTTCGAGCTCGAGCAGCGCGCGCTTGACGTGCAACCCGCCGGCGTAGCCGGTGAGCGAGCCGTTCGCGCCGACGATCCGGTGGCACGGCAAGACGATCGGGATCGGGTTGCGGTTCATCGCCGACCCGACGGCCCGGGCCGCACGCGGCCGGCCGACCTTCGCCGCAAGGCCGCCGTAGGTCTCGAGCCGCCCGTACGGCACGCGAGCGAGCTCGTGCAGCACCGCCTCGTGGAACGGCGCCACGTGCAGGTCGAGCTCGAGGTCGAAGTCGCGGCGGCGGCCGGCGAAGTACTCGTCGAGCTCGCGCCGCACGTCGTCGAGCGGCGCGCGCAGGACGCGCACGCCGAAGGCGCGCGCAAGCGACTCGTCGGCGTCGTCGACCGTGTACGAGATGCGGCAGAGGCCGCGCGGCGTGGCGGCGAGCAGCAGCTCGCCGACCGGTGAGTCGACGACGTCGTAACGGACGTCGACGAGGCCGGCGGCCAGCGCGGCGTCGCGGAAGCGCGTGTCGAGATCAGGGCTGACGGTCAAGGTTCCTCCTCAGTCTGCGGACGCCGGACGACGCGGCGGCCCGCGCCGCCTCCTCGGACGAGCCGAGCGCGTCGCCGATCGCCGTGTAGGAAAGGTCGTAGCCGTAGCGCAGCACGACCGCCGCGCGCTCGGTGGGCGGCAGCGATCCGGTCAGGTGCTCGAGCTGGCGGAACGCGGGCGGCGGCAGCTCCGCCGCAGCGGTCTCCGTGTCGTCGTTCCCGTCAAGTGACAAGGTGTCACTCGCCTTCGACCGCAGCTCGTCCATCGCTACGCTCGTCGCGATCGTGAACACCCATGCGCGCAGGTGCCGACCATGCTCGAGCCGGTCATACGCGCGCAGGGCGCGCAGGAACGTCTCCTGCCATGCATCCTCGGCCCGCTGGCCGAGCAGCCGCCGTAGGTAGCCGAGCACCTCGTCGCGGTGCTGGAGGTAGAAACGCTCGAACGGCGGGATCGTCACCACGGCCATCATGGGCTGAAACGTGGCAGGCTGTCGCGCTGTGAGATGCGCCGTCGTCGGGCACGTGGAGTGGACCGAGTTCGTGCGCGTCGACGCCGTTCCGACGCCCGGCCACATCGCCCACGGGATCGACTCGTGGGCCGAGCCGGCGGGCGGCGGTGCGGTCATGGCCGTGCAGATGGCGCGGCTCGCGGGCGGCTGCGACTTCTACACCGGGCTCGGCGACGACGAGCTCGGGCACCGCTCGCGTCGAGCACCTCACGGCGCGAGGTGTCACCGTCCACGCCGAGTGGTTCGAGAGGACGCGCCGCGCGCTCGTGCACGTCGACCGGAACGGCGAGCGCACGATCACCACGATCGGGCCGAAGCTCCGCCCGAGCGGCCCGCTTCCGCTGGAGGGAACCGACACCGTCTTCTTCGTCGCCGGCCAGCCCGAGGCGCTGCGATCGGCGCGCGCGGCGCGCTTCCTCGCGGCGACAACGCGGGAGATGCCGACGCTGCTCGCGGCCGCGGTTCCCCTCGACCTGCTCGTCGGCAGCGCTAACGATCCCGGCGAGGTCTACGACGGTGGCCTCGACACGGGTGTCCTCGTCGAGACCGACGGCGCCCGCGGCGGGATCGCGAACGGGCGCCGTTACGAGGCGGCCCCGCTCGAAGGCCCCATCGCCGACACCTACGGCGCAGGCGACACGTTCGGCTGCACGCTCTGCTTCGCACTCGGCCGCGGCGACGACCTAGACGATGCGCTCGCCTTGGCCGCGCGCGAATCGGCCGCCGTGCTCGGCTTCCGGGGCCCGTTCCGCCCTGCATAGCGACGCGAGCTGCAAGAGGAGGCGCGGCGAGCGCGCGGAATGCGTCAGGGCCGGGTGGGACACCGGGGGCGTTCCCGCGCGGTAGGGGTTTACAGGTGGGGCGTAGTGGGTTAGAGTGGGGCGCAGTGGACCATGCTGCTGCTCGGTGAACATGAGCACTCACTCGACGACAAGAACCGCCTCACGCTTCCGGCAAGGCTCCGCGAGCAGCTCGGCGATCAGGTCGTCATCACGCGCGGGATGGACGGGTGCCTCTACGTCTACGCCCGCGGCGCGTTCGACGAGCTCGCCTCCCAGATCGGAGGGCTCGACCCGCTCGGCGCCGACGCGCGCCGGATGCGGCGGCACTTCTTCGGGAACGCCACCCCGGGCGAGCTCGACAAGCAGGGGCGGGTCGTGATTCCAGCACGGCTCCTCGAGCGTGAGGGCATCGGTCGCGAGGTGACCGTCACCGGCGTCGGCGATCACCTCGAGGTCTGGGACCGCGCCGTCTGGAGCAAGCAGCTGCAAGAGGCCGAAGGGAGCGCAGAAGATGTTGCCGAGCGTCTTGCCAACTGAGACCGACCACGTCCCCGTTCTCGCGGACGAAGTGCTGGCCGTCCTCGCGCCGCGCCCGGGCGAGACGGTGATCGACGGCACCTTCGGCGCGGGTGGCCACGCGCGTCTGCTCGCGGCCCGGCTGCAAGGCAAGGGGAAGCTGATCGCGATCGATCGCGACCCGACCGTGGCGCCGTACTTCGAGCGGCTCCGCCGCGAGAGCGCCGTGAAGATGCGGCTGCTCTCGGGCGAGTTCTCGACCGTGTTCGAGCAGCTCGCCGGGCAACGACGTCCGCGCCGACGCGATCCTGCTCGACCTCGGCGTCTCCTCGATGCAGCTCGACCGGCCCGAGCGCGGCTTCTCGTACGCTGCCGACGCCCCGCTCGACATGCGCATGGATCCTTCGGCCGAGCTCTCGGCGCGCGACATCGTCAACGAGGCCGACGAGCGCGACCTCGCGAACGTCTTCCACCGCTACGGCGAGGAGCGCTACGCCCGCCAGATCGCCCGCGCGATCGTCCGGCGCCGGAGCAAGCAGCCGTTCGAGCGCACGGGCGAGCTGGTGGAGACGATCAAGCAGGCGATCCCCGCACCCGCGCGGTTCGGCGAGGGCCATCCGGCGAGGCGCGTCTTCCAGGCGCTCCGGATCGAGGTCAACGACGAGCTCGGCTCGCTCGAGCACGCACTGCCGGCCGCGCTCGAGATCCTGCGCCCGGGCGGCCGGCTCGCGGTCATCTCGTTCCACTCGCTCGAGGACCGGATCGTGAAGCGCTTCCTCCGCTCGCAGGAGCACGGGTGCACGTGCCCGCCCGACTTCCCGCTCTGCGTCTGCGGCGCCCAGCCGACGCTGCGCGCGGTTCCCCGTCGCGCGATCCGGCCGTCGGCGACCGAGGTCGCCGTCAACCCGCGCGCGCAGTCGGCGCGACTCCGCGTGGCGGTGAAAGCATGACGAGCTGGTTCTCGGAGGCGGTCGCCAGCCCGGCGCCGCGCACGCGCACACGTCCGGCCACGAAGCCGAAGGCGAAGCCCGAGCTGAAGCCGCGGTCGCGTGCGAAGCGCCGCACGCACGCCCGCGGAGCGATCGTGTGGATCGTGGTCAGCGCCGTCCTGCTCGCGGGGGTCGTGTTCGTGAACCTCGCCGTGCTCCGCCTCAACCTCGCGCTCGACAGCGCGACGCAGCAGCGCTCGAAGCTCCGCGCCGAGAACGCGACGCTCTCCTCGCAGCTCTCGAGCGCGCTCGCCTCGCCGAAGATCCAGTCGCTCGCGCGCCGCCAGGACGGCCTCGTCGACGCCGACCCGGCCGAGATCGGCTACATCGACCTCGGCCGCTGACCGATGCGCGACAGGCAGGCCAACCGCCGGATCCGCCTGCTGCTCGCGATCTTCGTGCTCCTGTTCGCGGTCGTGCTCGGACGCGCGGTATGGCTGCAGGGGCTGAACGGCGCGCATTACGCGCAGATCGCCGAGAGCCAGCATCGCGAGACGCAGAAGACACCCGCCGGCCGCGGCACGATCTTCGACCGCACCGGCGTGCAGCTCGCGATCGGCGAGCAGCGGACGACCGTGTTCGCCGATCCGAAGCAGGTCGACCGGCCGCTCGTGGTCGCGCGAGCCGCGAGCGCACTCCTCGGCGTCGACGCGAACGTCGCTCTACCCGCAGCTGCTCGACAAGAAGTCGCAGTTCGTCTACGTACAGCGGTTCGCCGACCCGGCCAAGGCGGCCGCGCTCGAGAAGAAGGGCCTCGCCGGCCTCGGCTTCTACCCGGAGGAGCGGCGCACCTACCCGCAGGGCAAGGTCGGCGCACAGGTCGTCGGCTACGCGGGTATCGACAACAAGGGCCTGACGGGCCTCGAGTTCGAGTACGACAAGAAGCTCTCGGGCCGCCCGGGCAGCCGGACGATCGTGCGCGACGGCCGCGGCCAGGCGATCGACGTGATCAAGTCGCTCCCTGAGCAGAAGGGTGCCGACCTCTTCACGACGATCGACCACACGATCCAGGCGAACGCCGAGTCGGTGCTGCGCCGGACGGTCGCGCAGTGGGGCGCGAAGGCCGCGACCGCGGTCGTGCTCGACCCGCGCACGGGCGAGGTGCTGGCGATGGCGCAGGCGCCCGGCTTCGACGCGAACGTCGCCGACGACACGCCCCAGGAGCTGCAACGGAACCGCGCGGTCACGGACACCTACGAGCCGGGCTCGACCTTCAAGCTCGTCACCGTGACGGGCGTTCTCTCGGAGGCGCTCGTCAACCCGTCGACCACGTTCACGCTGCCGTACTCGATCCAGGTCGCTGACCGCGTCGTGCACGACGCCGAGCAGCGCGGCACCGAGACGCTGAGCGTCGCGCAGATCCTCAAGTACTCCTCGAACGTCGGCGCGATCACGCTGGCGCAGAAGCTCGGGGAGGCGGGCCTCGCCCGCTGGATCGAACGCTTCGGGTTCGGCAAGCCGACCGGCATCGACTTTCCGGGCGAGACGGGCGGCCTCGTGCTGCCGCTCGACCAGTGGTCGGGCTCGACGATCGGCAACGTCCCGATCGGCCAGGGCATCGCGGTGACGCCGGTGCAGATGGCCTCGGTGTACGCCGCGGTCGCAAACGACGGCGTCCTCGTGCAACCGCATCTCGTCAGCAAGGTCGGCGGCCGCGCGCCGTTCATGCCGACCCATCGCCGCATCATGTCGCCGGCCGTGAACAAGGAGATCAAGGAGATGCTCACCGACGTCGTCGTCGCGGGCACCGGCACGGAAGCCGCGATCCCGGGCTACACGGTCGCGGGCAAGACGGGCACCGCCCAGAAGCCGGACGGCCAGGGCGGCTACTCGAGCTCGAAGTTCGTCGCCTCGTTCGTCGGCATGGTCCCGGCGCAGAACCCGAGGCTCGTCGTGCTGGTGATGGTGGACGAGCCGAGCGGAGCGATCTGGGGCGGCGTGGTCGCAGCGCCGGCATTCGCGGCGATCGCGAAGTTCGACCTGCAGTACCTCGAGGTGCCGCCGGACGCGCTCGAGCGGAACGCGCTGTCGGTCGGCTGATCGCTCCCGGGGCAGAAGCTTGGTCGCCGGAGCTGCGCATGCCGCTGAGGCGAGGCTGCCGAATCGTGTCTTCACTCGGGCGTCGCGCGAGGAGCAGACGATCGCCGTTCGTAGCCAGCTCGCCACCGACGCGGTCCGCGGGCGAGGCCCGACAAGACCGGCGAAAACCCCCCGGGGGACGGCGGCACCCTTCTGGAACGCTAGCGGGAAAGGCGTGATGTGTCCGTCACAGCTCCGTGTCGAATGTGTGTCAATCGGTCGGCGGTAGACTCGGCGCGCGATGGACCTTGGTCGTTTCATCGCGGCTCTCGGGCCGGCCGAGGTCGTGAACGACGCCTCGGTCGACGTCCTCGCCCTTGCCTACGACACTCGTTCGGTCTCGCCCGGGACGCTCTTCTTCTGCGTTCGCGGGGCCACCAGCGACGGGCACGTGTTCGCGCCGACCGCCGCCGGGCTCGGGGCCGTCGCGCTCGTCGTCGAGCATCCGGTGGACGTGTCGCTGCCCCAGCTCGTCGTCCCGGACGTCCGCGCTGCGATGCCCGCCGCTGCGACGCTCTTCTTCGGCGATCCCACGCGCACGCTCGACGTGGCCGCGATCACCGGCACCAACGGCAAGACGACCTCCGCCTTCCTTCTGCATGCGATTCTCGTGGCAGATGGGCGCCGCGCCGGACTGCTCACCAACATCGAGCGGCGCGTCGGCGGGGAGAGCCGGCCGACCGGGCTCAACACGCCCGAGGCGCTCGACCTGCAGCGGCTCTTCCGCCAGATGGCCGACGCGGGCGACACCGCCTGCGTGATGGAGGCGACCTCGATCGCGCAGGTGCAGGGGCGGCTTGCCGGGACGCGGTTCGCGGTGCTCGTGTTCACGAACCTGACCCAGGATCACCTCGACTTCCACGGCGACATGGAGACCTACTTCGAGGCGAAGCGCGCCATGTTCGACCAGGCCGAGCGCGCCGTCGTCAACGTCGGCGACGCATACGGGGCGCGGCTCGCCCGCGAGCTTCCCGACGCGATCACGTTCGACGCGGGTTCCGCCGCGCTCGACGGAATCGACCTGCGCCTGACCGGACGATTCAACCGCGAGAACGCGATCGGCGCCGCGCTCGCTGCGCGCGCGCTTGGCGTGAGCGACGACGCGGTCAAGCACGGGATCGAGTCCGTCGCCGGCGTGCCCGGACGGTTCGAGGCGATCGACGAGGGGCAGCCGTTCGCCGTGATCGTGGACTACGCGCACACGCCGGACTCGCTCGACAACGTGCTCCGCGCCGCGCGCGACCTGGGCGAGGGCCGGCTCGTCGCCGTCTTCGGGGCGGGCGGCGATCGCGACCACGCCAAGCGGCCGCTGATGGGTCGCGTCGTCGCCGAGCTCGCCGACCGCGCGATCCTCACCTCCGACAACCCGCGCGGCGAGGAGCCGGCCGCGATCGCCGCCGAGGTGGCCGCCGGCGCGCTCGGGCAGCTCGAGATCGAGCTCGACCGCCGCGCCGCGATCGAGCTCGCGCTCGGAGAGGCGCGCCCCGGCGATGTCGTCGTGATCGCCGGCCGCGGCGCCGAGCCGGAGCAGGAGCTCGCCTCCGGGAAGATCGCGTTCGACGACCGCGTCGTCGTGCGCGAGGTGCTTCGAAAGGTCGTCGGCGTCACGGTGATCGCAGCGGCTGCCCTGGGTGTCGACGGAGGGGCGGGCTTTGCCCGTGCCTCCGCCACAGCAGCCTTCGAGATGCGCCGGCGGACCGAATCGAGAGAGCCGTGGCCCATCGGCACTAAGAAGAAGGGGGCTCATGGGGGAAACATGGTTTCCCCCATGCTCGGATGATCGCGCTCGAGCTCGAGCTGATCGAGTCGCTCGGCCGCGTGCACGCGCGGCCCTGGGCGAGCGACGTCACGGGCGTGCAGATCGACTCCCGGCGGATCGAGGAGGGCGACCTCTTCGTGGCCGCGAGCGAGGCCGGCGCCGACTTCGTCCCGCACGCGCTCGCGCGCGGCGCCGCGGCCACGCTCGTCCCGGACGACCCGCACGCCGCGCTGGCCGCGATCGCCGGCGCCGTGCGCGACCGGGCGCCGGCGCGCGTCGTCGCGATCACGGGCGCCACCGGCAAGACCACGACGAAGGACATCCTCGCCGCGCTCTGCGCCCCGCACGCGCGCACGGTCGCCTCGGAGGGGAACTACAACAACGAGCTGGGCGTGCCGCTCACGCTCTGCCGGCTCGAGCCCGACACCGACGTCTGCATCGTCGAGATGGGCATGCGTGGGCTCGGCCAGATCGCTTGGCTCGCATCGTTCACGCGCCCGGACGTCGGCCTGATCACGAACATCGCGCCAGTCCATCTCGAGCTCGTCGAGACGGTCGAGAACGTCGCGCGCGCGAAGGCGGAGCTGATCGAGGCGCTCCCGCCCGGTGGCACCGCGGTCGTGCCCGAGGAGCCGCTGCTCGAGCCGTACCTCACCCGCACCGACATCGCGATCCGCCGCTTCGGCCACGTCGAGGAGCCCGGCGTCTTCCGCGTCGGCGAGCGCACCGTGCGCCTCGCGACGAGCTACACGGCCCGCCATCAGCTCGACAACACGCTCGCCGCGCTCGTCGTCTGCGACGAGCTCGGCATCCCCGTCGCCGACGGCGAGCTGGCCGTCGAGTTCAGCGCGCTCCGCGAGGAGGAGCTCGAGCTTCCCGGCGGCGTGCTGCTGATCAACGACTGCTACAACGCGAACCCGCTCTCGATGCGCGCCGCGCTCGAGCACCTCGCCGAGCGCGCCGGCCCGCGGCGCCGCGTCGCCGTCCTCGGCGAGATGGCCGAGCTCGGCGCGGGCGGCGCCCGGCTACCACCGCGAGGTCGGCGCCGCAGTGGCCGAGCTCGGCGTCGACGAGCTGATCGCGGTCGGCCCGCTCGCGCGCGAGTACGAGGCGGCTGCGAACGGCGTCACCACGCGCCTCGCGGCCGATGCCGACGCCGCAGCCGACGCGCTCGAGGCGCTTCTCCGGCCGGGAGACGTGGTGCTCGTGAAAGGCTCCCGGGCAGTGGGACTCGAAGCTGTTGCGGCGAAACTGAGGCGTTAGATGACTCGCGTTCTGATCGCGGCGCTCGTGGCGTTGATCGTCTCCCTGCTCGCGGGCCCGTCCTTCATCGCGTTCCTGCGTCGGCGCGCGTACGGGCAGCAGATCCGCGAGGAGGGTCCGCAGCACCACTCGGCCAAGCAGGGGACGCCGACGATGGGAGGGCTGCTGATCGTCGCGGCGGCCGCGATCGCCGTTGCGGTGACGATGAGCGCCGACACGCTGCCGGCGCTCACGATCTTCGGGACGATGCTCGCCTGCGGCGCGATCGGGTTTGCGGACGACCTGATCAAGCTGCGCCACCGCCGCTCGCTCGGCCTCTCCGGCCGCTGGAAGATGCTGCTCCTCCTCGGGATCGCGATCGCGGTCGGGTTTGCCGCACACCACCAGCAGCTGCGCCACGACGTCTTCGTGCCGGTGCTGAACGAGTGGATCCCGCTCGGCCCGGGCTGGTACGTGCTCGTCTTTCTGATCATCGCCGGCGCCGCCAACGCGGTGAACCTGACCGACGGCCTCGACGGGCTCGCGGCCGGCACGTCGATCGTCGCGCTGTTCACGCTGACGGCGATGGCGGTGACGATCTACATCCGCTCCGGCCCGGCCGGCGAGCGGATCGGCACGCGGCTCGACGCCGCGTTCGTGGGCGCGGCTGTGATCGGCGCCGCGATCGGCTTCCTCTGGTTCAACGCGTTCCCGGCGGAGGTGTTCATGGGCGACACGGGCGCGATGGCGCTCGGCGGCGCGATCGCCGCCATGGCGATCTTCCTCAAGGTCGAGCTGCTCCTGCTGCTCGTCGGCGGCATCTTCGTGATCGAGGCGCTGTCGGTGATGCTGCAGGTGATCTCGTTCAAGTGGTGGGGGAGACGCGTGTTCCTGATGGCGCCGCTGCACCACCACTTCGAGATGAAGGCGTGGTCGGAGACGAAGATCATGGTGCGCTTCTGGATCGTCGCCGGGATCCTCTGCGCGGCCGGGTTCGCGCTGTTCTACAAGTACTACCCGCAGATCCGGCCTGGTTGAGCGGGACCCGGTGAGGGCGCTCGTCTACTACGGCGACGGGCTGTCGGGGACGGCGGCGTCGGCGCGCCTGGCCGAGCGGGGCGACGACGTCGTCCTGGTCGACCGGACGCTCGGGAACGAGGAGGACACGGCGCTGCTCGACGGCGTCGACGTGGTCGTGAAGACGCCGGGCGTGCCGCCCGAGGCGACGCTGCTGGTTGCGGCGCGCGCCCGCGCGGTGCCGGTCTGGTCGGAGGTCGAGCTCGGCTTCCGGCTTCTGCCGGGGTCTCGGTTCGTCGGTGTCACCGGCACGAACGGCAAGACCACGACGGCAGCGCTGCTCGGCGCGATCTTCGAAGCGGCGGGCCGCGACGTCACGGTCGCCGGGAACATCGGCATCCCGCTCACCTCGATCCGCGAGGCCGACTGGGTCGTCTGCGAGCTTTCGTCGTTCCAGCTCGAGGACGTCCACACCTTCGCCTGCGAGGTCGCGGTGCTGCTCAACCTCGAGCCGGATCACCTCGACCGCTATCGGTCGTTCGACGACTACCGCGACGCGAAGCTGCGGATCTTCGAGCGGGCCGCGGTGAAGATCGTCCCGCGCGGGCTGGGGCTCGACGGCACCGAGTTCGCGGCCGACGATCCGCTGCCCGCCGAGCCGGTGATGCGCGGCGCGCACAACCGCGAGAACGCCGCCGCCGCGACGGCTGCGGCCCGCGCCGTAGGGATCGGCGACGAACCGATCGCCGAGGCGCTGCGCACGTTCCCGGGCGTGCCGCACCGGCTCGAGCCGGTCGGCGAGGCCGGCGGCGTGCGCTTCGTGAACGACTCGAAGGCGACGAACGTCGCGGCCGCTCGACGTGCGCTGGCCGCGTACGCGGACGAGGCCGTGCACCTGATCCTCGGCGGCTCGCTCAAGGGCGAGAGCTTCGCGCCGCTTGCCGCGTCGATCGGGCCGAACGTGCGCTCGATCCATCTCGTGGGCGAGGCCGCGCCCTTCCTGGCCGCCGCGCTTGCGGGCCGGCCGCTCCACGACGATGCGACGCTCGCGCGCGCGGTCGCGTGTGCGGCCGGCGACGCGCGACCCGGCGACGTCGTCCTGCTCAGCCCGGCGTGCGCGAGCTACGACCAGTTCGAGAACTTCGAGCAACGAGGTAATGCGTTCCGCTGCCTCGTCTCGGAGCTCGCCGCGGCGAGCTCGTGATGACACGCTTCCGGCGGCGCCGCGACGGAGGCGGGGAGCAGCGGGCCACGACGCTGGAGCTCTTCTACGACCTCGTGTTCGTGTTCGCGATCACGCAGGTCTCGCACATCCTGCTCGAGGAGCTCACGTGGCGCGGCGCCGGCCAGGCGATCCTCGTGCTGGCGGTCGTCTGGTGGGCGTGGAACTACACGACGTGGGTCACGAACGAGCTCGACCCCGACTCGGTCGTCGTTCGCCTGCTGCTGCTCGGCCTGATGTTCGCGAGCCTGCTGATGGCCGTCGCGATTCCGGAGGCGTTCGGCGAGCGCTCGCTGCTCTTCGCCGGGTCGTACGTCGTGATCCAGGTGGGACGACATCTGTTCCTCACGTTCGCCGCGACCTCGCCGGGCACGAACGAGCGCGAGCGCTCCGCGCGCATCCTGATCTGGCTCTCGGCGTCGGGCGTCTTCTGGCTCGCCGGCGGCATGTCCGACGGCTCGACCCGGGCGGTGCTCTGGCTGATCGCGCTCGCGATCGACTACACGGGGCCGTCGGTCGTCTACTGGGTTCCCGGGCGACCGCGGCTGACGAGCGAGACGTGGGACGTCGAGACGTCGCACTTCGCCGAGCGCTTCCAGCTCTTCGTCATCATCGCCCTCGGCGAGTCGATCGTGATCACCGGCGCCACCACCGCGGACCTCCACCTGAATCTCGCGCGCACGACGGCGTTCGGCCTCGCCTTCCTCGCCACCGCGGCGATGTGGTGGCTGTACTTCAACTATGTGGCGACGATCGCGCAGCGCCGCCTCGAGAGAGCGCCGAACCGAACGCTGCTCGCCCGTGACGGCTACACGTACCTGCACGTCGTGCTCGTAGCCGGGATCATCATCGGCGCGGTCGGCGACGAGCTCGTGATCGCACACCCGACCGACGTGCTCCCGACCGCGGAGGTGATCGTCGTTGCGGCCGGGCCTGCGATCTACCTGCTCGGCCACGTGCTCTTCCGGCTCGTGATGGCGGGCTCGATCAGCGGCAAGCGCCTGTCTGGCGCGATCGCCTGCGTCGTGGCGGGGCTCCTCGGCACCGTTGTCTCGGCACTCGTGCTCGCGGCGCTGCTCGTCGGCGTGCTCGTCGCCGTGATCGTCTGGGAGCGGGTCGCGGCGCTCCGCAGGGTCGCGCGAGGCGAGCCGTCGCCACTCGAGCTTCTCGCGACGCCGGCCGCGGCCGCTCGGGACGCCGACGGCTGAGAGCTCGGCCCGGCGCTGTTCGGAACAGCGTTCGTCACGAGCTCCCGTGGTCCGCCGACGAGGCGGGTGAACCGGTCCGAGCGCGAATGGGGCGCCCGGGGCGGAAGACCCCGAATGGGGGGCGCGGGCTCCCATCCGGAACGCTAGCCGGAAAGGTGTGCCGTGTCTGTCACGGCTCTGTGACGAAGGTGGGCCGGTTCGTCCACACGCGGCGACGCGAGGAATCGGCGGGCGCCGGGCGAAGTCTGCGCGATGAAACGGGGGGCGACGAGGCGTGGCGAGCTCGAGTCGAGGATCCTGATCCTCGTCACGCTCGCGTTGGTCGCGTTCGGGGTCGTGATGGTCTACTCGGCGACGTCTGCCGCGGCCGCCGTCGGCGGTGCGAATCCGAACTACTACCTCGAGCGTCAGGTCACCTACGCGGCGCTCGGGATCGTGCTGCTCGTGCTCGCCCAGCGCTGGGACTACCGACGGCTGCGGGCGCTCGCGCCGGGGCTCGTGCTCGTCTCGCTGTTCCTGCTCGTGGCGGTGCTCGTGGTCGGCCAGGCCGTGAACGGTGCGCGCCGCTGGATCACGCTCGGCCCGGCCGTGTTCCAGCCGTCGGAGCTGGCGAAGCTTGCGCTCGCGATCTGGGCCGCCGCCTACCTCGCAAGGCGGCCGGCGCCGCGCACCCTCGGCGAGCTAGCACGCCCCTTCGGGCTCCTCGCGTGCCTGTTCGCGGGGCTCGTGATCCTCGAGCCCGACCTCGGCACCGCGATCGCGATCGTGCTGATGCTGTTCGCGATGCTGCTCGTCTCCGGCACGCGGCTGTCGGTGCTGGGCGCCGCAATGGCGATCGCCGGCGCCGCAGGCGTGCTCGCGATCTGGCTCGAGCCGTACCGCCGCGCCCGTTTCTTCGCCTTCCTCCATCCGTGGGACGACGCCCAGGCGAGCGGGTTCCAGATCGTCCAGGCCATGATCGGGATGGGCTCGGGCGGGATCTTCGGAGTCGGGCTCGGCCAGGGCGTGCAGAAGATCTTCTATCTGCCCGAGGCGCCGACCGACATGATGCTCGCGAACATCGGTGAGGAGCTCGGCCTGATCGGCATCTTCGCGGTCCTGCTCGCGTACCTCCTGTTCGCCTACGCCGGCCTGAGGATCGCGCTCGGTTGCCGCGACCCGTTCGGCAAGCGCCTCGCCGCCGGTCTGACCGTGCTCGTCTGCGGCCAGGCCGCGGTCAACGCGTCGGCCGTCGTCGGGATCGCGCCCCTGACCGGAATCCCGCTACCGTTCCTCTCCTACGGCGGCTCGAGCCTCGTGGTGTTGCTCGCGTCGGTCGGCATCCTCCTGAACATCGCCCAGCGTGGCAATGCAGAGACAGCTTCGATGCGTGATCGCCGCCGGGGGGACGGCAGGACACGTGCTGCCGGCACTCGCAGTCGCGGACGCGCTGACGGTACGCGGCGTGTTCGTGACACTCGCAGGGTCGCCGGATCGCGTCGAAGCGCGGCTCGTCCCGGAGGCAGGGTACGAGCTCGACACCTTCCGGATCAGCGGTTTCCCGCGCCAGCCGTCGCCCGCGCTGCTGAGCGCCCTGTGGCGCGCCGGCCTCGCGCCGTCGGCCTGCCGTGGCATCCTGCGCCGGCGGCGGCCCGACATCGTCTTCGGCGCGCGGCGGCTACGTCGCAGGGCCGATGGTCGTCGCGGCATCGTCGCTGCGCATCCCGGCGGCGCTCTCGGAGGCGGACGCGCAGCTCGGGCTCGCGAACCGCCTCGCGGCGCCGTTCGCAAAGCGCGTGTTCCTCGCCTACCCTCTGCCGGGCCTCGACGGCAGCAAGCATCGCGTGGTCGGTCGACCGATCCCGGCGCGCGCGCGCGTGATCCCGAAGGACGAGGCGCGCGAGATCTTCGAGCTGCCGGAGGAGGAGCCGGTCTTGCTCGTCGCGGGGGCGCTCGCCGGCGCCCACTCGCTGAACGAGCTCGTCGTCGAGTCGTTCGGCGAAGTCGGCCCGGCGATCCTGCACATCACGGGCCAGCGCGACTACGAGGCGGTGCGGCGCCGCGTCAGCCGGCCAGGCTACCGCGTGATCCCCGAGACCGACCGGATCGGCGCGGCGTACTCGGCGGCCGACCTCGTGCTCGCGCGGGCCGGGCAGCTCCGTCTTCGAGCTCGCGGCGGCGGGCCGGCCGGCGATCCTCGTCCCGTATCCGTTCGCGACCGGCGACCACCAGGCCCGGAACGCCGAGCACTTCGTCCGTGCGGGCGGCGCGATCATGGTGCGCGACCTCGACCTCGAAGACGTCCCGGACCACGTGCGCTCCCTGCTCGGCGATCCTGCGCGGCTCGAGCAGATGGGCGCGGCGATGCTGCGCGTCGCGAAGCCGGACGCCGCGGACGAGATCGCCGAAGGGCTGATCGAGCTTGCGTCCGCTTGAGGGCCGCCGGCTCTGGTTCGTCGGCATCGGCGGCGCAGGGCTCTCGGCCTACGCGCAGCTCGCGCGCGCCTGGGGTGCCGAGGTCGGTGGGTGGGATCGGGTCGAGACGCCGTACCTCGACGCGCTCGGCGACGCTCGGGTCGAGATCGGCGAGGAGCCCGTCGTCCCGGAGGGATGGGAGGCGGTCGTCTCGGCCGCGTATCCGGGTGTCGCCGGGCAGTCACGGGCCGCGTTCCTCGCGGAGCTCGTCGCCCTCCGCCGCGCGATCGTCGTCGGCGGCACGCACGGCAAGGGTACGACGGCGGCGATGATCGCGTTCGTCCTGCGAGAGACCGGTCGCGACCCGGCGTGGCTTGTCGGTGCGCCCGTGCCGCAGCTCGGCGCCAACGGCGGCGCGGGCGACGGGTGGCTCGTCGTCGAGGGCGACGAGTCGGACCGCTCGGTGTTCGGTCTGCCGGCGAGGATCGCCGTCGTGACGAACGTGGAGCTCGACCACCACACCGAGTTCGCCTCGCTCGCCGAGCTCGAGGAGGCGTTCGGTGCTTGGACGGCGCGCGCGGAGCAGTTCGTGCGCGACGCGCCGGCATTCCTGGGCGAGCTGGCCGTGCCGGGCCAGTTCAACCGGCAGAATGCCGGCGCCGCGCTTTCGGCCCTCGAGCTCGCAGGAGTGCCGCGAGCCGAGGCCGAGCCGGTGCTCGCGCGCTTCACGGGGACGGGCCGCCGCTTCGAGGTTTCCGAGGCGGGCGGCGTGACGATCGTCGACGACTACGGCCATCACCCGAGTGAGCTCGCGGCGACGATCGCCGCGGTGCGCGAGGCCTACCCCGGGCGCCGGCTGCACGTTCTCTTCCAGCCGCACCTCTACTCGCGCACACGGCACCTCGCCTCCGAGCTGGGCGAGGCCCTTGCCGCCGCCGACGACGTCGCCGTGACGGACGTCTATCCGGCGCGTGAGGCGCCGCTCGACGGCGTGACCGGGAAGCTCGTCGTCGACGCGCTCTCCGATCGTGGCCGCCTCGCGGCCTGGATGCCCACGGTCGAGCAGGGTGCGTCGTACCTGGCGCGCCGCGCCGAGTCGGGAGACGTCGTGCTCACGATCGGCGCCGGCGACGTCGACCGCGCCCCGGCCGCGCTTCGCGCGCGTCTCGCCCGCAGTTGAGGCGCGCGCGGAGCACGGCGGATCTACGCGGCGCGTGGCAGCGGGACCGGTGTGACGGGGCGGCCGAACGTCGCTCGCGCCCGCTGGACGAGGTCACGCTCACTCCACGCCGACCTGTCGCTCGGCGGAGCGAGGACGACGATCTCGTCGGCCGGGAACACGGCGAGTGCATCCTGGATCGCCTCGAGCGGGAGGTCGCTCCCGATCATCCCGCGTGCCTCGACGCCTTCCTGCCTCAGTAGCAACACGATCTCGGTCAGGCGACGGCCGGCAGACGCGCGCTCGCGCGTCTCGTCGTCCATCAGGTGGTGGAGCGGCGACGCGATCGTCGGGGCGACGACGAAGACCTCGGGCCTCGAACCGGGATCGATCCTCGAGAGGATGAGCGGGCACGCGTCGCTTCCCTCGCAGCCGACGTCCGCGACGACGAGAACGCGGTGACGCCCGTCGCTCGATGGCGGAAGGGCCATCTCGCGGGTCGTGCCGGCGCCGGCCTCGACGCGTTCGAAGAGCACGATCGTCGCGAGCACGAGGACCGTCACGAGCAGGGCGACGACGGCAAAGCCGACCCAGGCGGCGGCCGGGACATCGCCGGCAAACGCGACCGTGAACCCGATCAGCAGACCGAGGTAGAGGGCCGCGACGCCAACGACGAAGAGCCGAATCAGCGAACTGGGTCTCATCTCCATAGCCTCCTTTCCTCGCATCGAGCCTAGACGCGCGTCTCGCCGGCCCGCATCGTGGTTCCCACTGACCTGAGCGCGGAAGACCCGTGCGCGCCGAGTGTGGCAGGGAGTTCCGGCATCCCGGCTCCCACTTGCGTGGCCGAGACCCACCTCAGGCACAGAATCGATGCACGCTGGTCGCAGAGGCGTCACGGTTCGTGGCCGACTCTCGGTGCCGTGACCGTAGGGGCGAACCGGCGGCGAAGGTCGGCGGTCAGGGCGGCTCCTTGGTAGACCTGCGGGCGATGTCGTCGACCGCCGCGCTCGAGGAGGACGTCCGGCTTTCGCGTTTCACGACGCTCGGCACCGGCGGGCCCGCGCGGTTCTTCGCGCGGCCCGGCGTCGCTCGACGAGCTGCAGGAGCTGCTCGCCTGGGCGCGCGAGCGGGGCGACGACGGTCGAGACGATCGGCCTCGGCTCGAACCTGCTCGTGCACGACGACGGGGTGGACGCGCTCGTGCTCAGGCTGGCGGGCGCGCTGGCCGACGCACACGTCGACGGAACGATCCTCGTCGCTGGCGGCGGCGCGACGAACGCCGTCTGCCTGCATCGCGCCCGCGACGCAGGTCTCGGCGGCTTCGAGTTCGCCTCAGCAATCCCCGGCACCGCGGGCGGCGGCGTGCGGATGAACGCTGGAGCCTACGGGAGCGACTGGCGGGCCGTGCTGCTCGACGCAACCGTCGTCGATTCCGACGGCGCGCGCACCCTCTCCGCCGACGAGCTCGAGCTCTCGTACCGCCGGTCCGCGCTCGTGCCGGGACAGGTGGTCGCGCAGGTGCGCTTCCAGCTCGAGCCGCGGCCGGTCGAGGAGATCAAGGCGGCGGTCGCGGAGTTGCTCTCGCAACGCAAGGCGACGCAGCCGACGACCAAGCGGACGTTCGGCAGTGTGTTCAAGAACCCGCCGGGGGAGCTGGGCGCGGGCGCGCTGATCGAGCGGTGCGGGCTGAAGGGGTACCGGATCGGCGGCGCGGTGATCTCGGAGCGACACGCGAACTTCATCGAGAACGCGGGCGGCGCGACCTCCGCCGATGCCCTGGCCCTGATGGTCGAGGCGCGGCTGCGCGTGCACGAGGGCTTCGGAGTCGAGCTCGAGCACGAGGTGCGGTTCCTGGGGCCGATCGAGCTGCCCGCCCTGTAGGGGAACCCGCCGGCGCAGCGAACAGGGCTGCGTGGCCCTGGCACGTAGAGCAACCGCGCGCAGAGCGACCGTCCCGAGAGCGACGACGCGCACCGCCGCCCCGCCGGGCAGGCCGTCGATCTCCCGGTTCCTGCCGTCGCCGCGCTCGCTCTTGGCCGGTCTGGCTCTCATCGGGCTCGCGGCCGGCGCCTACTTCGGCGCGCGCGAGACGTCCGTCTTTGCGGTGCGCGAGGTCGTGATCGCCGGCGGCTCGCCGCGCGTTCAGGCACAGGTTCGAAACGCGCTCACGGCCGAGGTGGGTCGCAGCCTCGTCGCGATCGACCGCACGGAGATCGGACGCCGCGTGTCGGCCGTTCCGGGCGTGTCGCAGTCCGCTTCGACCGCGACTTCCCCCACACGCTGCGAGTGTTCGTGACGCCCGAGCGGCCGGTCCTCCTTCTGCGGCGGGGCAGCAAGGGCTGGGTGGTCTCGGCGCGCGGCCGTGTGCTGCGTCCCGTCCGCAACGTGCGGATCAGCTCTCTCCCGCGCACGTGGGTCCCGAAGGGCACCCCGGTCAAGGTGGGCGAGACGCTTGCCTCCGAGGCCGGCGCCCCGGTCGCGACCGTGCTTGCGCCGCTCGCGGCGAGCGGGTTCCCGGCCCGCGTCCGATCGGTGCGGACGGCCGGCGGTGAGCTCACGCTCGTGCTTCGGTCGGGCCCGGAGCTTCGGCTCGGCGACACCGGGGACCTGCGTCTCAAGCTCGCTGTCGCGCGCCGGATTCTCGTCCTGCTGGGGCCGGACCCGAGCGCGCGCTACATCGACGTGAGCGTCCCGGAGCGGCCCGTCGTGGGCGGCGAAAACTCTCAAGTCGAAAGTACAGGTTGACGGTTATGGCCCTCGAGATTGGCGTTTACCGCATTGACAAGCCGTGCCCACCTCCGTACTCTCCCGGGGAAAGGAGGCGCGTGGCAGCCCCAGCCTGCACTACAGCTTGAGGTCGAGTCCCATCGAGATGAGAGATCGCTCCGGCAATTACCTCGCCGTGATCAAGGTCGTCGGCGTCGGCGGCGGCGGCACGAACGCCGTCAACCGGATGGTCGACGCGGCGCTCACGGGCGTCGAGTTCGTCGCCGTGAACACGGACGCGCAGGCGCTCCTGATGTGCGACGCCGACGTGAAGATCCATATCGGCGCAAAGGCGACCCGCGGCCTCGGTGCCGGCGCCGATCCGGCCGTCGGCCACGCCGCCGGGATGGAGAGCCGCGACGAGCTGAAGGAGGCGCTCAAGGGCGCCGACATGGTCTTCGTCACCGCCGGCGAAGGGGGCGGCACGGGGACCGGTGCGGCGCCCGTGGTGGCCGAGATCGCCCGCGAGCTCGAGGCACTCACGGTCGGCGTCGTGACGCGGCCGTTCCAGTTCGAGGGCCGGCGACGCGCACAGCAGGCCGAAGCCGGGATCCTCGAGCTCTCGGACAAGGTCGACACGCTGATCGTGATCGAGAACGACCGGCTGCTGCAGGTGGTCGAGAAGCGCACGCCGCTCTCGGACGCGTTCAAGATGGCCGACGACATCCTGCGCCAGGGCGTGCAGGGAATCACCGACCTGATCACGGTGCCGGGGATCGTCAACCTCGACTTCGCCGACGTCCGCACGATCATGCGCGACGCCGGCTCGGCCCTGATGGGCATCGGCGTCGGCCAGGGCGAGAACCGCGCGAGCGAGGCCGCCCGCACTGCCGTCAGCTCGCCGCTGCTCGAGTCGTCGATCGAGGGTGCGACAGGCATCCTCCTCAACATCACGGGCCCCGCCGACCTCGGTCTGTTCGAGGTGAACGAGGCGGCCGAGGTCGTCACGAGCGCCGCCGACCAGAACGCGAACGTAATCTTCGGCGCCGTGATCGACGATGCCCAGCACGACGAGGTGCGGGTGACTGTGATCGCGACCGGCTTCGGCGGCCAGCGCCGTCGCCGCCAACGCGTCGTCGCCGAGACCGGGTCGGTCTCGCCGCGCCCGGTCGAGTTCGAGCGCGACGCGCTCGACGTTCCGTCGTTCCTCCGCGACGACTGATTGGCGTGGGGAATCCTAGATTCCCCACAGCCCGATCTCTTGGCTTTTCGTGGCTGGCCTCCCGCCGGGCGGAGCCCGGCTCCGGCCGACACTGGTCGCTCACTTTCTGGCGTTGAAGGGCGTCGCGCGTCGACGAGGTCGTCTGCGCGCCGGCCGCGTTCGAGGCTCCGGCGAGTACACAACGGCGACGAGCGCGAGCAAAGAGACCACACGGGGCATCACGGTTCGATTACACCAGGCGTGCGCCGCCAGTTCCGCCGCCCCACGCACGGACCTCGTTAGCATCGCGGCGTTGCAGACCACGCGCCGCACACCCCTTCATGAGCGCCACCTCGCCGCCGGCGCGCGACTCGTGCCGTTCGCCGGCTGGGAGATGCCCGTCTCCTACGAGGGCGTGATCGCCGAGCACCGCGCCGTTCGCTCCGACGCGGGCGTGTTCGACGTCTCGCATATGGGCGAGCTCGAGGTCGAGGGCCCGCGGGCGCTGGAGTTCCTGCAGGAGACGCTCTCGAACGACGTCGCGAGGCTCGAGCCGGGCACGGCGCAGTACACGCTGCTGACGAACGAGGCGGGCGGGGTGATCGACGACCTCATCGTCTACCGCACCGGAGACTGCCGCTACCTGCTGATCGTGAACGCCTCCAACCGCGAGACCGATTTCGCCTGGCTCGTCGAGCACGAGCTTCGTGGCTCGGACGTGCGCGACGTCTCCGACGAGTACGCGCTGCTCGCCGTCCAGGGGCCACGTGCGCTCGAGCGGCTCGGTCTTCCTGCCGCGAAACCGTTCACGTGGGAGATGGGCGAGCTCGACGGCGTCGAGGTGATGGTGAACCGAACGGGCTACACGGGCGAGGAGGGCGTCGAGCTCGGGTGCATGACCGACGAAGCGCCGGCGCTATGGGACGCGATCCTCGCGCGTGGCGTCACGCCGTGCGGGCTCGGCGCCCGAGACACGTTGCGCCTCGAGGTCTGCTACCCACTGCACGGCAACGACCTCGGCCCGCAGTGGGACGCGATCTCGAGCGGGCTCGGCTGGGTCTGCGCGCTCGAGACCAGGATTCACCGGCGCGGAGCGGTTGGGCGAGGTGGCCGCGAGCGGGCCCGGAGCGGAAGCTGGTCGCGTTCCGCATGAGCCAACAGGCGATTCCGCGCCAGGGAATGGCGATCGCAGGCGGCGGCGAGGTGACCTCCGGCACGCTCTCGCCGATGCTCGACGTCGGCATCGGCCTGGGGTACGTGCCCGTCGCGCTGAGTGCTCCCGCCACGGAGCTGACGATCGACGTCCGCGGCCGCGCGCGCCGGGCCGAAGTGGTGACGAAGCCGATCTACGAGCGAGGGGAGTGAGCTTGGCCGCCGAGCGAGTCCTATCCGGACGACCTGCTGTACAACCGCGAGCACGACTGGGCCCGGATCGAGGGCGAGGAGGCCGTGCTCGGGATCACCTGGTACGCGCACGACGCGCTCGGCGAGCTGGTCCACTACGAGCCGCCCGAGGAGGGCGCGACGATCACGAAGGGCTCCTCGTACGGCGAGGTCGAGTCGGTCAAGGCCGTCTCCGAGGTGATCGCGCCGCTCTCCGGTGAGGTGCTCGCCGTGAACGCGAAGGTCGTCGCGGCTCCCGAAACGGTGAACGAGGACGCGTATGGCGAAGGCTGGCTCGTCCGCATCCGCATGAGCGACCCGTCCGAGCGCGAGGAGCTGCTCGACGCGGCGGCCTACCGCCAGGTCGTCGGTCTGAAGTGAGCTTCCTCTCGCTCACCGACGCGGACCGCGAGCAGATGCTTGCCGCGATCGGCGTCTCGTCGGTGGAGGAGCTCTTCCGCGACATTCCGGCAAGCGTGCGCCACAGGCGCGAGCTGGACGTTCCGCCAGCGCTCGCCGAGGCCGAGCTCACGCGCCACCTCGAGGAGCTCGCCGCGAAGAACGTCCTCGACGAGGTCTCGTTCCTCGGCGCCGGGATCTACGACCACTACGTGCCCGCGGTCGTCGACGCGGTGCTGCAGCGCGGCGAGTTCCTGACGGCGTACACGCCGTACCAGCCGGAGCTCTCGCAAGGCGTCCTGCAGGCGATCTTCGAGTACCAGACCGCCATCTGCGAGCTGACCGGGATGGACGTCTCGAACGCCTCGGGCTACGACGGGACGACGGTCGCCGCGGACGCGTGCCTCGTTGCGAAGACCGCGACGGGTCGCTCGACGGTCGTCGTCACCGAGGCGACGAACCCACAGGTGCGTCAGGTCGTCAAGACCTACGCGCGGGGCTTCGGGCTCGACGTCGTCGAGGTGCCCCACGACGCAACCGGTCCTCGGGGCGGCACGACCGACCCCGACCGGGTGCGCGCCGCCGCCGCCGACGCGGCCGCTGTGATCTTCCAGCAGCCGAACTTCTTCGGCTGTCTCGAGCCCTCGCCCGACCTGGCCGCCGCGGCCGCGGACAGCGGCGCGCTGCCGATCGCGCACGTCGACCTCGTGAGCCTCGGCGTGCTCGAAGCGCCGGGCAACTACGGATGTGCGCTCGCAATCGGCGAAGGACAATCGGCCGGCAACGCGATGAGCTACGGCGGCCCGCACTACGGCTTCCTCGCCGCTCGCGAGCCGTACATCCGCCGGCTACCGGGACGGATCGTCGGCGAGACCGTGGACGCCACGGGTGAACGCGGCTATGTGCTCACCCTCCAGACACGCGAGCAGCACATCCGGCGCGAGAAGGCGACCTCGAACATCACCACCAACCAGACCCTGCTCGCCCTGGCGGGGCTGGTGCACCTGTCGCTGCTCGGGCCGCAGGGGCTGCGCGAGACGGGGGAGACCTGCATGGCCCTGGCCTCCTACGCGAAGGAGCGGCTCGAGGAACGTGGGATCGAGCTTGTGTTCCCAGAGGGGACGACGTTCAAGGAGTTTGCCGTGCGCGCCGGACGGGACGCGACCGAGGCGATCCGCGCCGCCCGCGCGCGCGGCGTCAACCCGGGCTACCCGCTCGGCCGCGACTACGCCGGCCTCGACGACGCGCTTCTCGTCGCCGTGACCGAGCGCCGCACCACCGCCGACATCGACCGTCTCGTCGATGCGCTCGCCCGATGAGCGCCCCATGAAGCTGATCTACGAGAAGTCTCAGTCGGGCCGCCGCGGACTCGCCGTGCCGCGGCCCGACCTCCCGGTTCCGCCCGTGCCCTCAGAGCTTGCCCGCCGCGAGCCGCCGCGCCTGCCCGAGCTCGCGGAGCCCGAGGTGATGCGGCACTTCACCGCGCTCTCGACGCGCAACTTCGGCATCGACACCGGCTTCTATCCGCTCGGCTCCTGCACGATGAAGTACAACCCGCGCGTCAACGAGCGGCTCGTCGGTCTGACCGGGTTCCGCGACCTGCACCCGCTCGTCGACGACGATGCCGCCCAGGGTGCGCTCGAGCTCGAGTGGCGGTTGCAGGAGACCCTGCGCGAGGTCACCGGCCTCGACGCGATCAGCCTCCAGCCGGCCGCCGGCAGCCAGGGCGAGCTGACCGGCCTGCTCCTGATGCGCGCCTACTACGACGACCGCGGCGAGGGCGAGCAGCGGCGCAAGATCGTGATCCCCGACACCGCCCACGGCACGAACCCGGCGAGCGTGACGATGGCCGGCTACGAGGTGACGCCCGTCGCGACTGACGCGCGCGGGAACGTCGACGTCGAAGACCTGCGCGGGAAGGTGGACGAGCACACGGCGGGCCTGATGCTGACGAACCCGTCCACGCTCGGCCTGTTCGACGAGTCGATCGAGCAGATCCGCGACATCTTCCACGGCGCCGGAGCGCTCATGTACTACGACGGCGCCAACCTGAACGCCGTCTGCGGCATCTCGCGGCCGGGCGACATGGGGTTCGACATCGTCCACATCAACCTGCACAAGACCTTTTCGCAGCCGCACGGCGGCGGCGGACCCGGCGGTGGCCCGATCGCCGTGCGCGAGAGCCTCGAGCCGTTCCTGCCGGTGCCCGTCGTCGTACGCGACGGCGAGCGCTTCCGCCTCGACCACGACCGGCCTCGCTCGATAGGCAAGGTGCGCGGTTTCGGCGGGCCGTTCGGCGTGTTCGTCCGCTCGTACGCCTTCATGCGCGCCTGGGGCCCGGGCCTGCGCGAGATGAGCGAGGTCGCCGTCCTGAACGCGAACTACATGCTGGCGAGACTGCGCGAGGCCTACGACCTGCCGTTCGACCGCCTCTGCATGCACGAGTTCGTGCTGAGCGCGCGCACGCTCAAGCGCGAGCACGGGATCACCGCGCTCGACATCGCCAAGCGGCTGATGGACTACGGGTTCCACCCGCCGACGGTCTACTTCCCGCTCGTCGTGCCCGAGGCGCTGATGATCGAGCCGACCGAGACCGAGTCGAAGGAGACGCTCGATGCGTTCGTCGAGGCGATGCTCGCGATCGCGCGCGAGGCGCGCGACGATCCCGAGGCGATCCGCTCTGCGCCGCACGGCCGGGCGGTCGGCCGTCTCGACGAGGTGCGCGCCGCCAAGCAGCCGGTCGTCCGGTTCCGGTTCGACGACGACGAACGGGCTGCCGGCGAGACCGAGCTCGGGGCGCACGCGCAGGGCCCGCCGCCGGTGCGGTAGAAGCCGCGCATGGCGACGTTCCTCGTCGTGCTGCACCGCTCCGGCCCGCTCTGGGATCGGACACGGTCGCTCGAGGAGCAGTCCGGCTGGCCCGCGCACGCCGGGTTCATGGACGAGCTCGTGGGCGCAGGCTTCATCGTGCTCGGCGGGCCGCTCGCCGACGAGCACCGCGTCGCCCATGTGGTCGAGGCCGAGACCGAGGACGACGTCCGGGCCACGTTTGCACGCGATCCCTGGAGCGAGACGCACCTGCGGGTCGCCGCGATCGACCCCTGGACGATCCGCCTCGACGCGCGTCGCGTGCACCACCAAAACACCACCGATCCGCAGACCGGCGGCGCCTGATCGGCTCGCGGAGCTCGCCCATGAGTGCGCCGGCGTGGCGCCGGCGCGAGGTCGTTTTCCAGGGGTTTTCCCGCCTCGCTGGGAGTAATTCGTGAGAAGGTTCCATGCGGGACCAGAATCCCGGCGGGTCTCGTTCTCCTAGGTGAAGGACGGGAATGGGCTCGTCCGCCGAAAGGAGTGCGATTGACCAACATTGAGAAGTCCGACGCCGAGTGGCGCGCCGAGCTCGACCCGGAGCAGTACCGCATCCTCCGCGAGAAGGGCACCGAGGCGCCGTTCACGGGTGAGTACGACCATGTCTTCGAACCGGGCATCTACCACTGTGCCGGTTGCGGGGCCGAACTGTTCGCCTCCGATGCGAAGTACGACTCGGGGTGCGGCTGGCCCGCATTCTCCGCGCCCGCGAGCGAGGGCGCAATCGACGAGGAGACCGATACGGCCTACGGGATGGTGCGTACCGAGGTGCTCTGCTCGAACTGCGGTGGCCACCTCGGGCACGTCTTCCCGGACGGGCCTCAGCCGACCGGACTGCGGTACTGCATCAATTCCGGGGCGCTCAAGCTGGAGGAGGAGTAGTGCTCGCTTCAGAGGTGCGCGTGCCGCACGCTCCCGCCGAGGCACGTCTTCGGGTCGCTCGCGACCGGCGTCACCGGGTGGCGTCGGAGACGCCACGAACCGCGAGGATCGCAGTCGTTCGCTCGTCGGTGCCGGTCGCCGCGGCCGAGCCGGAGCCGCGGCTCACCAGGCCCTCGACCGGAAGTTGCCCTCGGTGCACGCGAGGGTGACTGCTTCAGCGCCCCGACCGGCGAGCAGCGCGAGCGGAGCCTCAAACTGTCGCGCGCTCCCGCTTCGCGCGCGAGGCCGCCGTCTGGCGCTTCGACGCCGACAGCTCGACCTTGCGCAGCCGGATCGACTGCGGCGTCACCTCGACCGCCTCGTCGTCGCGGATGAACTCGAGCGCCTGCTCGAGCGAGAGCGGCCGCGGCGGGATCAGGCGGACGAGCTCGTCGGCCGAGGAGGCGCGCATGTTCGTCAGCTTCTTCGGCTTCGAGGCGTTCACGTCGAGGTCGTTGTCGCGCGAGTTCTCGCCGACGATCATGCCCTCGTAGAGCTCGTCGGCCGGCGCGACGAAGAGCGAGCCGCGCTCCTGCAGGTTCTCGATCGCGAACCCGGTCGCCTTGCCGCGGCGGTCGGCGACGAGGCTGCCGGTCGGCCGCGTGCGCAGCTCGCCGTGCCACGGCTCCCACGCCTCGAAGACGTGGTGGAGGATGCCGGTGCCGCGCGTCTCGGTCAGGAACTCGGTGCGGAAGCCGATCAGGCCCGCGCGCGGGCACGAGGTACTCCATGCGCGCCCAGCCGGTGCCGTGGTTGACCATCTGCGTGACACGGCCCTTGCGCAGCGCGAGCAGCTGCGTGACGACGCCGATGTACTCCTCGGGCACGTCGATCGCGACGCGCTCGACCGGCTCGTGGCGCTTGCCGTCGACCTCCTTCGTCAGCACCTCGGGCTTGCCGACGGTCAGCTCGAAGCCCTCGCGGCGCATCAGCTCGACGAGCACCGCGAGCTGCAGCTCGCCGCGGCCCTGCACCTCCCAGGCGTCCGGGCCGCGAGGTCGGCGAGCACGCGCAGCGAGACGTTGCCGACGAGCTCCTGCGTCGAGCCGCTCCTTGATCTGGCTCGCGGTCAGCCTTGTCGCCCTCCGTCCCGGCGAGCGGGCTCGTGTTGATCCCGATCGTGACCGAGAGGCTGCGGCTCGTCGACCGTCGTGACCGGCAGCGGCCGCGGGTCGTCGCGGGTCGGCGATCGTCTCGCCGATCGTCACCTCCGGCAGGCCCGCGAGCGCGACGATCTCGCCCGGCGCCGGCCTCGTCGGCCGGCACGCGGTCGAGCGCCTCGGTGACGTAGAGCTCGGTCACGCGCGCGGTCTCGATCGTCCCGTCGGCGCGGCACCAGGCGATCTGCTCGCCCTTGCGGAGCGTGCCGTGGCGGATGCGCAGCAGCGCGAGCCGGCCGACGTACGGGTTCGCGTCGAGGTTCGTGACGAGCGCCTGCAGCGGATGCTCCGGGTCGTACGCGGGCGGCGGGATCGTCTCGAGCAGCGTCTCGAACAGCGGCTCGCAGGTCGTCGGCGAGCTCGTCGGGCGAGCCAGCCCGCCTGGCCGGCGCGGGCGTTCGCGTAGACGATCGGGAACTCGATCTGCGACTCGTCGCGTCGAGGTCGAGGAAGAGCTCGTACACCTCGTTCGACGACCTCCTGCGGCGCGCGCGTCGGGCCGGTCGACCTTGTTCACGACGAGCACGACCGGCAGCTCCAGCTCGAGCGCCTTGCGCAGCACGAACCGCGTCTGCGGCAGCGGCCCCTCGCTCGCGTCGACGAGCAGCAGCACGCCGTCGACCATCGTCAGCCCGCGCTCGACCTCGCCGCCGAAGTCGGCGTGGCCGGGCGTGTCGACGATGTTGATCTTCACGTCGCCGTGCTGGACGGCCGTGTTCTTGGCGAGGATCGTGATCCCCTTCTCGCGCTCGAGGTCGGTCGAGTCCATCACCCGCTCGGCGACGTCCTGGTTCTCGCGGAACGAGCCCGGACTGCCAGAGCATCGCGTCGACGAGCGTCGTCTTGCCGTGGTCGACGTGCGCGACGATCGCGACGTTGCGGAGGTCGTCGCGGAACGAGAGGGCCGGACTCGGGCACGGCCAGCCAGGGTAGCCGCGACCGGGAACGAACCGCCCCGACCGCCATCGGTTCGGCGTGGCATCGTGTCGGCGTGACCCTTCGCCTGCCAATCCTGCTCGCGCTGGCCGTGCTGCTCGCGGGGTGCGGCGGCTCCTCGAAGCAGACGACGACCGCGACGACGACCGCGTCCGCGGAGAACAGCCCGCGGCTCGACTTCGGCTACGACGCGGCGGCGCCGCTCGGCTACGTCGACCACGGCCGGGTCAACGAGACGCGGTACAAGATCGCGGTTCACGACGTCTCGTTCCGCAGCCAGGGTCGCAGGATCGAGGGCTACCTCCTGCTTCCGCGCGGCGCCGGCCAGCATCCGGCAGTCGTCGTCGTGCCGGGCGGCGGCGGCGAGAGGACCTCCCTGCTGACCGAGGCCGCCTCCCTCGCGGATCGGGGCGTCGTCGTGCTCACGATCACCGAGCCATCGACCTCGAGCGCACCCAAGCCGTCGTCCGATCCGGCCACCTACCTGGAGCAGGTGCAGGACGTGCAGGTGCGCGACGTCGTCGCCGTCCGCCGCGCCGTCGACGTGCTCGCGTCCCTCCCGTCGGTCGACCCGGGGCGGATCGGCTACCTCGGCTGGAGCGCGGGTGGAAAGACCGGCACGTTCGTTGCCGCTGCCGAGCCGCGCGTGAAGGCGCTCGCTCTGCTCTCGACCGGCGCCGCCCCGCTGTCGGCGTTCGTCGCGAATGCGCCCGCGAAGCTGCGCGGCAAGGTCAGAAGGGTCCTCGGGAGCGTCGACCCGCTCCGCTACATCGCCTACGGCCCCGAGGGCAGCGTCCTGCTCGAGGACGGTCGAAACGACGAGGTCGTGCCTCGCTCCGCGCTGCTCGGAATCGCGAACGCGGCGCCGCCCGGGACGACTGTTCGGTGGTACGACGCCCGGCACGCCCTGAACGCGGCTGCGTACCGCGACGCGTTCGCGTGGCTGTCGCGCAAGCTCGGCCAGCAGACGACCAGCTAGCCGGTAGCCGCTGTCGCCGCGAGCTGCCCGCACGCCGCGGCGATGTCACGCCCGCGCGTGAGCCGCACCGTCGCCGGCACGCGCGCGCGGTAGAGCGTCGACTTGAAGCGCTCGATCGTCTCCCGCGACGAGCCGTCGTAGGTGCCCGTCAAGAGTAACATGAAGGGGTCACTAACTCGGGAGGCGTGCCATGACTCGGAAGCTGAATCGCAAGCTTGACGGCTACGTTCGTGTCAGCAAGGTGGGGACACGCGAGGGCGAGTCGTTCGTGAGCCCGCAGCTTCAGCGCGAGCGGATCGAGGCGGCCGCTCGGAACGCTGGCGCTGAGATCGTCGAGTGGCACGAGGACCTCGATGAGAGCGGCGGGAACGCTTCGCGGCCGGGGTTTGTCCGAGCCTTGGAGCGCGTCGAAGCTGGCGAGACTGAAGGGATCGTCGTCGCCAAACTCGACAGGTTCGCTCGTTCCGTCCTGGACGCGCGCAATGCACTGCGTCGCATCGACGACGCCGGTGGGACCTTCATCTCGGCCGAGGACGGCTTCGACAGCGCGACACCAATGGGGCGATTCGCACAGACGATGCTCTTCGCGATGGCCGAGCTCGAGCTCGAACGCGTCCGCGAGGGGTGGACGAGCGCGCGCACTGTGGCAGCGCGCCGCGGCGTGCATATGGCGAAGGCTCCCACCGGCTACAAGCGCGGCAAGGAAGGGCGGCTCGAGCCGAACGATGACGCGCACGCGATTACCGAGGCATTCCAAGCCCGCGCGCGCGGTGCGAACCTCTCCGAGGTCGCCCGGCTGCTCGATGAGCACGGGGTCAGGCCGACCGCGCGGAAGGAGCGAGTCGGCCACTGGTCGTCCTCCAGCGCCCGTGCGCTGCTCGCGAACCGCGTCTACCTCGGCGAGGTCAGCGCCAACGGAGTTGTGAACGCCAACGCGCACCCGCCCCTCATCACGCTCGCGGAATACGAGGCCGCGCAGAGTGCCCGCGGCCATAGCGTCGTCCGCTCGATGAGTTCCCCGGCGCTGCTCGCTGGCATTCTCCGCTGCGAATCTTGCCGCCACGCGCTGAAGCCGAAGTCGATCACCGGCACGGGCGCGAAGGTCTACCGGTGCTCGCGTAAGCATGGAAGCGGGAACTGCCCGGCCCCTGCCACGATCTACGCGAGTGTTGCTGAGCCCTACGTCGAGAAGCTCATGCTCGAGCTGGCCGCGCGCACCCGCAAGCTTCGTCCAGAGCGCATGACGCACGACCTTGAGCAGGCCGAGCGCGACGTCGACGCGGCACGCGCGGAACTTCACGCCTTTGCCACCGACGAGGGCATCCTGACACTCGGCCGCGACGTCTTTCTTGCCGGGATCGAGGCGCGACAGGTACGGCTTGACGCCGCGGAGGCAAGGCGCCGCGACCTCTTCACCGAAGACGCGAGCTCACTTCCCTCGAGCGCGGAGATTCGCGAGCTATGGCCAACGTTCACCACCGCGGAGAAACGGCTAATCATCGAGCGCGCGTTCGACACGATCGTAGTGCGGCCCCTTGGCCGCGCCCCCGTCGAGCAGCGCCTCATCCCGCTCTACAGGGGCGAGGCTGGCCTCGAGCCGCTCCCTGGCCGTGGCCGGCGAGTCCCGTTCGGTCCCTTCCGGCTTCCAGTGGACACCGGGATGACGGCGGGCCAGAATCAGGCAGACCGCCTGCTCGACGCCGCGTAGGGCAGCATCGGGAATCGCGTGTCCGCTCACGCCTCGGCGGCCTCCCGCCGCGCTCGCGCCTTCGTCCGCTCCAGGTGGTCGACGTACTCGGTCTCGTCCTCGAGGTCGATGCCGCCGGCGAGCGCCTGCACGATCGCGGGGGTGAGCGCCGGACCCGGCCGGTAGATGTCCTCGGCGACACGCTCGGCGAAGCCGTCGGCGGCGAGCTCGTCGAGCAGCTCCCGCGCGTGCCATTGCGGGGTATGCAGGCGGTCGGCGAGCTCCGGCACGGACGGCCGCCCGGTCACGTGCCACCCCTCGGCAGCATGAGCAGGAGCTCCGTCCGGTCGTCGCGCTCCCGCTCGACCTGCGCGTCGAGCACGTCGGGCTCCGGCAGCAGGTGCGCCTCGTAATCGACGAGCACCGCGTCGACGGCCTCGAGCAGCCGCCGCGTTCGCGCCTGCGGCCGCCAGTCGGCGTATCCCTTCGGCCGCCTCCGCCCGTTTTCACGGCCCGCCGTGAACTTGCCCGCGGCGCTCACGCTTCCTCCCGCGCGCGGGACAGCCGCTCGCGCCGCCTCGCCTGTGCCAGCGTCTGCCGCCGGTCGCGGACGTCGAGCTCGTCGAGCGGGAGCCCGGCCAGCAGCGCGGCGGCGACCGCGGACGCGGCCGGGCCGAGCCTCCATCCGGATCCGTGACGTTCCGCGTACCCGTCGGCCTCGAGCTCTACCAGCAGTTCGGCTGTGACGGCTCGCGGCAGCCGGATCCGGTCGGCGAGCTCGTCAACGGTGATTGTCTCGCTGCCGCTCATCCCTCGACCTCACGTGCATCGAACGTCGAGATGAGGAGACGCAGGACTTCGGCTTCCTCAGCCGGGGTGTTGCGGCGGCCGCCTCCGTTCGTGGCGCGCGCGATCTCGGCGAGCCGCTCGATTTCATCCGCGTCGACTGCTCCCGCCTCGGGCGCGGTGCCGTGACTGCTCCCATGCTCCACGTCTCTTAGAGACGTGGGAGCAGTGGGCGCAGTCCCGACGTCCACCGGTGACTGCGTCACTGCGCCCGACTTCGCCCGTGGCGTGGGAGCAGTCCGGTAGCAGTGTGCTTTCGGTGAGCGTCCGGGCGGTCCGACGGTGCTCTCGACGAGCCCGGACGCGACGAGCTGCTCGAGCATGTCCTTCGCCCGCTTCTCACGGATGCCGAGAAGCGCCGCCCACTCCTTGACGGTGCGCCATTCGCCCCCGTTCGCAAGCACCTGCGCCTCAAGCTCCTCCGCGGTCGTCTCCTCCTTCGGGTCGAGCCGGAACCCTTCGCCGCGCGTGAACAGGAGCGGAAACGCTTCACCGACCTCGAAGTCACCGTCGCGGTCCTTCAGGACACGCAGACGTGCGTAACCGTGGGCGAGTCGTTCGATCGCGAGCACGAGCTCAGCGCCGCGGGTAACGGCGCCGCTCCCGGCGACGTCGTGCAAGGTCAGCTTGCGCGCAGGCGAAGAGGCCGGGTCCTTCCTCGGGTGCGCTGGGATCACGAGCGCAAACCCGTAGCGGCTGCGGAGCGCGTCGAGGTAGCGCATCAGGTCGACGACCGCCCGCTCATCGTTCGAGTCGCCACGGTGGGCCTTGTAGAACGGGTCAAGCATCACGACCGACGGCCGGTGATGGTGCAGCGCACGGTCAAGCGCGGCCCGGTGGTCATCGTCGGAGTCGAGCGAGAGGCCGTCCGGAGCACGCACGTAGATCACGTCGTCGCGTTCATGCAGACCCACTTCCGGGAGCAACCGCTTGATCGACTTGAGGCCCTGCTCGAGGTCGACGATCATCCCCGGGCCGACGCCTGCTCCGCGGTGGCCGAGCACGTCAGAGCCGGTGACCGCGGCCGCGACGAACTGCATCGTTAGGGTCGTCTTCCCGTGGCCGGTGTCGCCGACGATGACCGTGCGATGGCCGCGAAAGAGGTACGGGCCAGCGAGGTTCGCCTCGGCGGGTGGATCCGGCAGCGCCATGACCTGCGCCGCTGTGAGCTCGTCGAGCTGCGCCGGGTCGAGACACTCCCCCGGCGCGCAGTGTTCCGCCCGTTGGGCACCGCACGGACAGTCAAGAGACACGGCCGCCGCCCCGGGTGAGAAGGATTTGCTCGAGTCGCTCGGCCCGCTCCTGTACCGCCCGACGCGCCGACCTTTCGCCCTCGAGTGCGTCGCAGAGGTCGAGCACGTCACGCGCCACCATCCGCGCTCCTGCGGCGAGCTGCCCAAAGCCGAACTCGTCGAACAACTCGGTCCGGGCGAGCAGCTCGCGCGCGCGGTCAGCGGGTGTAGGCGCGCTCACGCGCGCCCCCTGGCTAGCGGTGGTTCAGGTTCTCGGTCGGGAGAGCCGCGCGACGTAGTCCGGGTGCGGCGCGAACCCAGCCGCCGGGCCCGAGCCTTCCTCAGCACCCGGTTCAGCATGTAAGGCGTCGGCGTCACCCGCACATCGACGATCCCGCGCCGCCAAACTGGGCGGCCGGGTCGGGCGCAGGCTTCGGCGCGGACACCGACGATGCGCGCGCCTCGGCGACCTGGCGTGTTCAGGCGATTGCGCATCGGCGTCTCGGGTCTGCAGTCGATGGCGTCCAAGCCACGCATCGAGGGTATCGAAACCCTCGGTCGGATAGTCGGGAGCCAGCGGGGTCGAGCGGTAAGGTGGGGTTGTCGTCTCGATGGCGGCAGTCGAAAGTCCCGACGCACGCCCCTCACGGGGCGTTCGTCGTTTCACGGGAACCACTGTCTGCGCCCCCGGTGTGACCGGGCCTTTCACAGATCCGGATGCACGAGCTGGAGCGCCGGGAGCTCTCCCGCGATGCGACGAAAGTCGCTGAGGTTGGCAGTTGCGAGCGGCAGATCATGGACTAGGCAGCACGCAGCGATCCACATGTCATTCACGCCCCCTTCCTTGAGGCGATCTCGAAAGCGCGCGTACAGCACCGCCCATTGATCCACGACCCTCGACGTGGCGGGGATGACGACACAGCGGCCGATGGAATCCTCAAGCGCCTGTGTTCGCTGCGCACTCCATCGAGAGCCGGTCTTGAGGGCCAGCACCTTGAGTTCTCCCACCACTGGGAATGGAAGGGCGAAGGGATGGCCGGCAACAAGCGGCTCAAAATCGGCATGCCGATCTTTCCGCATGTGCAGCATCGAGAACACGTCGGTGTCCAGTGCTAGTGGACCGGATGGAACTTCGCCAGGCTTCACCCGCCGAGGCTCATGAGCTCCGTCATGAACGCATTGCGCTCTTCCTCGCTCGCCCCGGCGTCGTAGAGGTCTTGGGGCGACGTCGCCGGTACGACGTGCTGCTCGTCGGCGAGTTCGTCGAACGATCGCTCGGTCCAGAAGAGTTCCTGGTCGATGCCCAACACGAGCTGTCGGCCACGCAAGACGCTCCGGAGACGAACCGAGCGGGCCGTGAGGGTATCGGGGTCATAGACGATCTCACCCTGGAAGCTCGCAGGTCGGCGAAGCGCATCCTGAATCGCGTCATCAAGTTCCTCGTCGAACGTGACCGAGACTGCCTCGTTGACCGGACCACGGAGGCGAGCGGTATGCCTCTCAAAGTCGGCCTCGACGAGCGTCCCGACGACGGTGTCCTCGCGAATCGCGACGTCTCGCCCCTCCTCGAGTGTCGCACGTAGCCGCCCCCGGACTACCCGATCCACAGTTACGACGCGTGGAGCCTCCGTGTAGGTCGAGCGGTAGTCGAACGTCAGACTCTCGTACGAGTCACCTATGCGAAGCCCGTCGGCGAGGTCGAGCAGTGCTTCGGTGACAACCGGGTGGACGTTCGTCTCTTCAGCGGCGTCCAGCAATCTCTCGAGCGCAGTTTCAGTCAGCGACGCCGCGTGGATCTCGAGCGAGCCAGGCAGCGACGCAGGCTCCGGGAGGTCGAGAACAGGCACCACACTGCCTTCTTCGATCGCGCGGAGGCGAAATCGAGAGGCCTGTTCGACGACACTCTCGCGACGGCCGGGGGATCTCTTCGGCCGCCCGATCACCGTTGAAGCTGCCTGGGCGACGGCGCTCTCGAGTAGCAGAAGAAGCCGAGCGATGTCGCGAGCCGGGACCCTTCCAAGCTCGGCATCCTCACCAACTAGCTGAATTCGTAACTCTGCCATTGCTCCAGTCTGACGCCTTCAGGTTGCTAACTCCAGCTCCCGAGCCGACCCTGTGGCGGCGAAAGCAAACCGTCGTGGATTGTTCGAGTACCGCCCCGCTAAGCCTCCTCCACAACGAGAATCGAGAACATCTCCGGATCATCGGCCTCGAGCCGACCCACAACACGCAGGTTCGGCCCGGCGCCGCCGCGGTAGATCACGAGCCATCCGGCCAATCGGGGCGGCCGAGCTCGACCGGGCCGAGCGCGTCCCCGCCCGTCGTCACGAGCTGGAAGTGCGGCATATCGGGGCGCGACGGTACCGGGCGAACGGAGTCCCGGCTAGTGGCTCTTCGGGCCGTGTCCCGACATTTTTTCTCGCGGCGAGGAGGCGCGGGGCGATTGGGTGGTCGAGCGCGTACGTCGGGAGGCCACCCCCCCGGCGTCTTCGTACGGATCTCGTCTTCGGGTGGCTCGGGCTCTCGACCGAGACGGTGCTGCGCCGCTATATCGCCGCGGCGAGCTGCCGGGGTTGGTTCCGGCTCGGCTCAAACGTGCTCAGGGTCTCCGAGGTTGAGCTCGACGCTTGGCTTGAGGAGCGCCGCGGTGTGGCGGCGCCGGCGAGCTCGACGTAAGCGTTGGGTGAAGACGCGTTTTCCCGTGGGCGGGATCGGGGTAGATCGGATGGGTGATGCCTGCAAAGCGGACGAGCAGTCTCGATACTCGTCATGGCCGCGGAGCCGTGCGTGAAGCGGATCGGCCCGGGACGCGGTCGGGTCGCACGGTGTCGTTCCTCTCCGTGCGGCGTCTCGCAGCCGTGGACATGCACGGAGTCCGCGGGACGTCCTTCCGTCGCCGGGTGATCGTCGCCGAGTTTGTGCTCGGAGCCGTCGTGGGGACGGCTCTGGGCGTGTTCGTCACCGTCTCGGCCTCCAACGCCGCCTGGCTCGTTTTCGGGGTGTGGATGACGGGTGTATGCCTGAACTACGTGCCGCTTGCGCTGCATGCGCTCCTGCTCTCGCGCCCGGGGCGACTTGAAGCCGATTTGGCCGGGGCCGACATCAGGCGGGAGGTCCGTCACTACACGAAGGCTCAGTTCTGGATCGCCGTGCCGCTCCTCTTCGTCCTTCTCGGGGCGCTTCAGGAGCGACATCGAACTGAGCGGCTGAACGCGCGATAGAGCGCAAAAAATATGCCGTTCACGCAAAAACACGAAACCCGAAACCTGTCCGGAACGAGGTGGCGCGGGGCGAGCAGACCGCTTCAGTTCGCGTCGTCGACCGCCCCCCGGGGGCTTTCGGGCGTAAGGCACTGTCGCGCATGCGAATGTTCTGATGTGTTCCCTGAGTGGCGGTTGCGGTTCAGGTCGGGGGTGTGCGGGTCGGGATCTATGCCCGGATCTCGTCTGACCGGGACGGCGACCAGCTCGGAGTCAAGCGGCAGATTGCTCGATTGTCGAGCGGTTGGCGGATGCTGCGCGGCTATTGTTGTGGTCGACCGCTACGTCGACGACGACGTCAGCGCCTGGGGCGGTCAGGCCGCGCCCGGAGTACGAGCGGATGCTTGTCTGACCTGCGCGCGGGAGTCATCGCGGGGCGTGGTCGCCTGGCATCTCGATCGGTTGCATCGGCATCCGCGCGAGTTCGAGGCGTTTCATGGATCTCTGCGACGAGGTCAGGATCGAGGCTGGTCGCTTGTGTGACGGGCGAGCGTCGATCTCGGTCACGCCGGCGGGCCGTTGGATGGCCCGTATGCTCAGCAGGGATGGCGCAGCTACGAGAGTGACCACAAGAGCGAGCGGATTCGCCGTAAGCATGAGGAGCTGGCCGCCGCCGGCAAGGTCTCGGGTGGCGGCCAGCCGCCCGTACGGCTACGAGGCCGACAAGATCACAGTCCGTCCCGCCGAGGCGGCGATCGTGCGGGAGTGCGCCGACGCGGTTCCTGGCGGGCGAGTCTCTGCGCTAGCTCGCGATCGATCTGAACGAGCGCGGCGTGCACGACCTCGACCGGCGGCCGAGTGGGCGCCGCAGATCGCTGCGGCGGATGCTGGCCTCGGCGCGGATCAGCGGGCAGCGCGAGCACCACGGCGAGATCATGGCGGAAGGCGGAGTGGCCCGCGATCATCACGCCGGCGCGAGACGGCAGCAGATCCGGGCGATGCTGGCCGACCCGACACGGCGCACGAACCAGGGCGCCCGCCGCTACCTGCTCGCGCGGCCTGCTGAGCTGCAGCCACTGCGGCGAGAAGCTCGTCGCGCGACCGCGCGCGGGATGGCAGCGCGCCGTTATGCCTGCGCGAAAGGCCCCGGCTTCACCGGCTGCGGCAAGACCTACATCAACGCCGACCAGGTCGAGCAGTTCGTCGCCGAAGCCGTCCTGCACCGGCTCGACGCGCCCGAGGTCGCCGCGAGGCTCGAAGGGACGCCGCGCTGATCCCGACGCTGCGAGCGCTGGCACGCCCAGCTCGAAGCCGACCAGGCCCAGCTCGAGGAGCTCGCCGCCGCCTACGGCGCGCAAGCGAGTTCACGCTGGCCGAGTGGCTGCGGCCGCGCGCAGCCGATCGAGCAGCGCATCACCGAGGCCCGCAAGCAGCTCGCCGCGCTCACCCGCTCGACGCGCCCTCGAACCGCTACCTCGGTAAGGGCGAGCGAGCTCCGCGCCGCAATGGGAGCTCGCTCGACCTCAACCAGCAGCACGCGATCGTCGCAGCCGTCGCTCGATCACGTCGTCGTCGGGCCCGGCCGGCGCGGCTACAACCGCTTCGACGAGTCGCGCTTGCACGCCGCGTCTGGCGGCCCTGAGCGAGCACGCTCGCCGACCGCTCGCGATCGTCAACGGGTCAGCTGACCGTCACCGAGACGCCCTGCTCCCTGGCAGTACTGCTCGAGCCAGGCTCGCGCGCGCGCCGCCAGCTCGACGTCAGTCCCACTGAGACCCAGCAGGCCGGCGGCGCCATGCCACCCCTCCACACCCGACGAGCGCCAGACCTACTCCGGCTGCCGCACCCATCAGCTTCGAGGCCTGCTCGATCACGTCGCCTCGGTGCGCGCCCCGTAACACTCGACCTGCGCCGGCTGGAAGCCCTGCGCGACCTCGTAGCGATGCAGCCCGCGCCGGCCGCTCCTCGTCCTCGAGTCCCTTGCCCACGTACTTGGCCAGGTAGCGCGCCGCCAGCCGCGCCTCGGCCAGCGTCGCCCGACCCGACCGGCAGATCCCCGAGCAGCTTGATGTGGACGAAGCCGCGGTCCCAGGCCCGCTCGATCAATCGCCGGCGGCACATACCGGCCGACCGCAAAGTGCGCATGCAGCCCGTGCCCGCCCGGATGCCACTGCGGCACCCACAGATACGGCAGCGCCCCGCCGCCCAGCCCGCCCCGCAGCCCCCGGAAGAACCCCGCCAGGTCCGCCCGCAACTGCGCCGGGTCGTGGCAGCCCTCGCCCCCGTAGGTCAGCGTCCCGAGCCGATTCAGCCGGTTCGCGGCGCAGTAGCGACGCACCTTTGCCGCCGCCCGCCGCGCCGCCTCGGCCCGCGCCCGCGCTTGATCCGGCCCGCCACCCGGCCGCCTGCCGCCGGCACCACCGGCGCTCACGAAACAGCCGCCGGCCTCACCCGCCTCCGGGTAGAGCGTCAACCTCCAATACCGAGACCACATCGAGACCACCTCCGAGTTCGCCAGCCATTCCCCGGGTGACCCAGCGAAGGCCACCCAGCCGCGATCTCGTCCCGCTCTCTCAGGTCTCGCTACCGAACCCCGAAGCCATCCGGCCCCGACGCTCGTGGGCAACGCGCTCGCCCCTACGCGAAATCGGCGCGGTCAGCCTAACCCCACCATCGGACGGCACCCGACCACCCCGCCCGCGAACGCTCCCACGATCCCCGCAGCAGCCGCACAGCGCACCCCCTGCCCGACTGTTAGCTCAAGTGCAAACATGCACCTTTGCAGGCCTTTTGCACGCCACGGCGCCCCGAGTTTCCTCGCCAGATGCCCCCCGGACACCTCGCAGCCCCCCGACGAGTTTCGTTGCATATTCAAGTGAAGAAACCCGCCGCAGCTCGGAGCGCCCCCGGAGTCGGCACCGCCGGCCGCGCCAGGCGGGACCACCCTGCCGGGTGGAACCCGCCCCGGCGCCAGCCGGCCAGCCCCCGACACCCGCGACCCGTATCAAGCGCTCGGGCGTCACCTCCCACACTCGCGCATCGCAGTGCCCTGCCGTCGGGCGCACGGACTTGTCACGGGCGTGCAATCGTACGAAGGTATGGACATGCGTCGTGCATGCGCAGTGGCGGTCTTCGTGACGGTGATGTTGGCGCCGTCTGCGAGCGCGGCGCGTGTCTCGTTTGACCGCTTCACGATCGTCATGCCGGCGGGTTGGCATTCGCGCCCGCTTCCCGGACTAGCGAACAGAGCGGTCCAACTCTCGAACGCGAGCTTCCGGCGGCCGAAGCGGGCGGATCCGATCAAGAGCATGGCGCCGACCACCTTCGTTCTTACGCTTCTGCCGCTCGGTGCGCACGGCTCTCCAAACAGACCGAGTCTCAAGCGCTCAGACTTCCCCTCGCCAGAACCGATCCCGCCCGCCCGAAAGGACATGCGGTGGCACGGAGCTGGTACTGCTCACCGGCAGGACCATGCCTGTCAATCTCGTTGCAGTACGGCCGGGCAGTGATGCCGCCCGCTCTCCTTTCCCGAATCAACTGGGCGCTGGGGACGATTCGCGCCAGCTGACGGCCTGCGTCGTCGAAATCACGCGAGCCGCTCGTCGGGGTGTCTTTCGGGTCACTGGCGCAGCCTAGGGTCCTCTGGTCTGTGGCCTCCGGTTCGCCGTGAGGCCTCCGTGGCAGCTCGCGCAGGCGGCAAGGTACGCGGCGAGGTTGTCGTCGTGGTACATACCGAACTGCGGCAACCGGTGAACGCTTGTCGCGGCTCCCGTGCACCAGCGTCCGCCGATTTCGCAGCGGCCGCCGGCGCGGGCGAGGACGGCGGGTCGGATTCGGTTGCGCCATGCGCTCCGGTTGCGTCCGGCCGCCCGTTGTCGGTCGCGCCGTCGGGCGTCGTCGAGCGCCTTGTATCGGGCCTCGTGCTCAGGGCAACGCTTGCCAGGCGTCGGTCTGCCGCAGCGCTCGCCCCCTGGGAGGCCGAGGCAGATCCTCATCACGTCGCGGTCACCTCAGCAGACGCTCGCGGTCTCGGCTGCGAGCGCCGCGGTCGATGTCGCTCGTCTGAGCGGCGGCCACCAGCTCGTGCACTCGGTCGCCGGAGAGCTCGCCGTGCACATGCAGTTCGCGGGTGACGGCTGCGAGCGGTCGGCGGAACGATTCGCGCCGCACCCATGCTGCTACCTCGGCTTGCGCCCAGATAAGGAACGGAGTGGAGACGTCCGGGGGGCCGCTCGAGCCGAGCTGTGAGAGCCGGAGCGCCTGGAACTCGTCGCTGTGGAACTCGTCGCTGAGGTCGCGGAGCGCGTCTGCCTCCTCGAACAAGGCGCGGATATCCGGCGGCAGCTTCTTCCGCTGCTCGACGATCCGCTGCGCGCGCTCCTCGTCGGGGTCGGGTGGGTGAAAGCCGGCCGGGAGCACGAACGCCGCATAGGTGGCCGCCGCGATCGGGCCGGCGAGGATCACCGCGAGGCGGTGCTCGAGCTCGCGGCGCAGCTGCCAATTCATCAGCAGCACGGGGCCGCTGAGGTCGGCGTCGTCGGGGATGTTGAGCCGCCGGAGACGTTCGTGATAGTTGCGACCCTTTCTGCCGTTGTCGAGTTCGATCGTGACGCCGGTGCAGCGGCGCCCGAGCAGCACGGCTGCGACGGCATGGCCGGCCTCGTGCACCGCAAGCGCCAGCCGGCGTGGGTCGTCGTGGGCCGTCACTGCGCCTCGCTGAGGAGGCTGGCCGGGCTCGCTCATTCCCGAGTCCTCTCGCGTGGTTTCGACGGGCTCGAGGAAGCAGCTGAGTGCCTCGGCCCGGATCCTCAGCCGCCCGCTCGGGCCAAGCCGGCACGCGGCCAGCCGACCGCTCGCGATCGCGCGGTAAACGCTGACACGGCTACACCGCAGAGTCTTGGCCGCCTCGTCGACGGTGAGAAGTGCTGGCGAGACGGTGTCAGTCCGGCGCATACGACGACATTGTAGCCCAACTTGCTAACGGCTGTTTCCATTTTAGACAACCCGTATCTATCCCCTGGCGGGAGCGAAGACGGTTCGCGTGTTGTCCCGAGCCCGGGACGTCAGACGGCTGAAGTTCGGCCTTCGGGGTCTCGATTGTGGGCCCGTGCGCGCGAGCCCGGCTGAGAAGACGCGACCGGCCGCGTCCGCGTCGTCTGACGCATCGCTTCGCACAACGGCTTCCGCCGCTCAGCCTAGAACCCGCCGTGGTGGCGCGCTAGTGGCTCGTTCAGCCGCGTCCGAACTTAGCTCGTCGGCTTGTGGACCATTGCCCCGAGCCGGGGTCGGGTGTATAAGCGGTTTGGTCGCCGCGGTTTGGCGACTCGCCTGTCTTCCGCGGTGATGCCCTGCGGCGCCCTTGGTCCCAGGAGTCCTGATTGGAGGGGGTTGGCGAGCACGTTGAAGAGCAAAGGTCAACGGTCTCGGGGCGCAAGGTGACCGCTAGCCTCGACCCACCGCTTCTGTGTGTCCTGCATCGCGAGCTCCATCGGAGCTGTTCAACGCGTCGAGCAGGCTTACGAGGCAGGAGCCCGTGTTGGCTGGCTGCGTCTTCGAGGTTGAACCCTGTGCGCCGAAAGGCGCTCGTGTGCGGTGTCGGGGTCGTCGGCTTCTTCCTGATCGTCGCTTCGTCTTCGGCCTCCGGCGATCGCGCAGCCGTCACGTGCAACGATGCCAGCGGGCTCACTGTGGGCATCCGACCTGCGGCGTTCGGATGCTACGTGCACAAGGACTTTCGGCTCTCCGGCCGCCGCTACCGCATCTTCATGCCGACCAACTTCTCACCGCTTGCCGACGCGTTCAGGAGCATCTCGGGACGATCCCCGGCGTTCACTCGCGAGGACATCGCTGAGACAACCCAGGAGGCCATTCAGGAGACGGTGTCGGCTTACCAGGGACTTGGCCCCGGCAGGTTCGCGCTTGATCTCTACATCACTCCGTTCTTGAATAAGTACGAATCCGGGCGCCTGGCCGATACGAACAGCCGAAACCCCTGCAGGGCGTTCGTTCGCGCCCCTGCCGTTGCCTTGGGACAGGTGTGGGTCGCCGGATATCAACAGGTAGTGGCTCACGAGCTCTTCCATTGCTTCCAGTACGAGAATCTTTTCGCGCAGATGTCTGTCGATCGTCCAGTTAGAAGTTGGTGGGTCGAAGGATCCGCTGAATACTTCTCAAACGTCGCGTTTCCAGCCGTGAACCTCGAATACACACGACTTCCAACCCTCGACGCCAAGTCTCTAACGACATCAGTCCTTGATTTCACGAAAGGCCAGAACTTTCTTTTCTTCCAGTACCTCGCCAACGAGACCGGAGGACCCGCTGCGGTGTTCCGTCTGCTTCAGCGCATGCCAACAAGGGGTAGCGTCTCTTCACCTCTCGAGGCGCGTGCTGACCAACAGGACGCCCTCGCCGGCCTGCCACTGATCGACAAGCGGTTCCACAACTACGGCGAGCAGTACCTCGACAGGAGCATCCGTGATGCGGACGGCGCCGTTCATCTATCCGGTCATGCCATGGCTCCCGACGCCAAACAGATCCGGCGCTCAATGGATCTGACTCTGGACGCAGCCCCATTCGTCGTACGACGCTTCAGAATTGTTTTCGCGGCGAACCGCCGCTACACGCTCACCACCACCGTGGCCGGGTCACGCGGACTCTCTTCGGCCAAGCTCACCAAGAACGTCGGACAGCCCGGCCGATGGGACGCGCTACCTCGCTCGATCCCCTGCAGAACGGATGCGACGGACTACACAGTGCTCGTCACAAACACGACTTCCAGTCGCGGCTCGCAGCAGCACAGCTTGAAGGTTCAGGTCCAGTCGCGGCCGTGTTCCTTTCGAATCCGGAACGTCACCTATCAGCGCGTCGTCCGGGCCAAAGGACGAGAGGCGGTAGCCGGCCCACCCCTCCGGATCTCCTGGGAGGGCTCGCCGGTATTCCCCGTGACGGTCTGGCTCGAGCCGATCTGTCCGGGATGGCCGAACCAAGGGGCCCATCCGCTCGCCTACTGCGTAGCCCGGACGTTCCGAGTCGAAGAATCGTCGAACCCAATTGTTCCACTCGGCACAGGGGTTCACCAGTACTGCATTAGCCACTCTGGCGGGCATTACTCTGCATTCATCCACATGAACGACTCCGCACGGGAAAAGACGAACACAGTGCGAATTTCGTGGTCCTGTCCGCGAGCGTGAAGGCCGGCGCAGCGTCTGCTTCGGCAACCACGGCAACCTCCCGGCGTAGGGGCCGTCGGGGTCGTGCGCGTCTCGCGCGCCGGCGACGGTGACGGCGACGATCGCCGTCTTCTTCACATCAGGTCGAGGCTATCCGCACCGCTTGTGTGCGTTGGCACGGCCGCGCGACGTCGAGGCGGATGTGTCGACAGGGTTGGAGCTGCGGGCAGACCCGATTGCATCCTTCGTGCCGTCCGCAGCTCCTTCGCCTTCCCGAGTTCGGTGAGGACACCCGAACGCCGGCCCGGAAGCCGGAGGATGCCCGCGAGGGCGCTCAGGTTCCGCCTTGCGCAGTCCTTCTCCTCCGCCGAGTTCACATCGAACGACGTCTCGAACGACGGGAGTGTCAGCGCGACGAGGACAATCCCCGCGTCGAGCGGCTTCGAGCGGCCGTCGTGATAAAGCCTCAGCGCAAGCCGGTAAATTCGCTGCTCGAGACTTCCGACGGTTTCCCCGTCGGCGATGAAGATCCTGAGCCGGATGCGGTCCGCCGTGTTCGGAGGGAGCTCTTGACTCAGATCCGCGTCGGCGACCGCACCTTCGTCCGCATACCCTGGTAGCTCCACGTCGTATTTCGCAGAGATCTCCAGCGGTGCGCCATGAAGGGAACAGGCTCGGAACAACTCGAAGTCGGCGACCTCGAGCTCGGCGCGGGTCAGCACCGAGACGACCTCGCCGACGTTGCGCAGCGTGACGTCGACGAGAGCTGGTGACGTCCGACTCCCGTCCCTCGTCACGATCACCGAGACCACTTCGGGCTTCGCTTCACCGCCCTTCACGCCATCGTCGACGACGACTCGCAGAATCAGAGCGGTCGCCACAGCCACGAACAAGGGAGCGACGAACATGGCGATCTTTCTCTCGAACGAGATCTCTCGCCATTTCCGACGGAAGCTGTCGATCTGTCCCATCACACCCCGGCCGCAGGACGTGATTGCACAGAGCATATGCCTCCGACAGCGACGGGCGGCGGGCCGCTGTCGGCCCCGATTTCGTCGAGATCGGTTACGCCGGGTCCCGCTCGGAGTTCGTGCGCGACCATGTCAGAGTCTGTCGGCTGGGCGGGAAACGGGTCGACGCCGCGAAGGCCGGGTGCTCGCACGGCGTCGGCGACCCGTGACAGGTGCGGCACGGGTGGGAGGCTCGGCGGGCTGCGGCATCGGTCGACCGGGGAGCCTCGATTGGTGCGTGTGAGACGGATTGCGGGGCCGGAGACGAGGGTCAGTGTCCGCCGCTGAGGTCGGGAAGCTCGCGCTCGGCGCAGGCTTCGTGTTCGCCGGGCTCGCGGAGCGGACCGGCGCGACGACGATCGGCTGCACGTCGGAGACTTACGGCTTCGGTGTCGCCCATCGCGGCGAGCTGCCCGCACGCCGCAGCAATTTCGCGACCGCGCGTCAGCCGCACGGTTGCCGGCACGCGTGCCCGGTAGAGCGTCGACTTGAAGCGCTCGATCGTCTCGCGCGATGACCCTTCGTAGACATGCCTCTTGTTGTTGGTCCCGGTCGGGTTGTACGGGATCAGGTTCACCTTGAAGCACTTCGGGTCGAGCAGCTTCGCGAGCGCCGCGGCGTTCTCGACCGAGTCGTTGACGCCGGCGAGCATCACGTACTCGACGTACACCTTCCGCCCGCGCAGCTCGACGTAGCGGCGGCACTCGGCGAGGACGTCCTCGAGCGGGTACCGGTCGTTGACCGGCATCAGCTTGCTGCGCAGCGCGTCGGTTGGAGCGTGCAGCGAGAGCGCCAGGCGGATCGGCTCCTCGACCTCGTCGACGAACTGCCTCAGGCCGGGCAGCCACCCAACCGTGCTGATCGTCATCCGGCGGAACGTGACGCCCGCATCGGGCAGCCGGCGCGCGGCCTCGAGCACGGCGTCGAGGTTCATCATCGGCTCGCCCATGCCCATGAAGACGAGGTGGTCGATCGGCTCGATCCGGCGGAAGTGCAGTGCCTGGTCGAGGATCTCACCGACGCTCAGGTTGCGCCCGAACGGCATCTGGCCGGTCGCGCAGAACGTGCACGTGAGCGGGCAGCCCGACTGCGACGAGACGCAGACCGAGCGGCGGCCGTCGCGGTATCGCATCAGCACGGCCTCGAGGCGCTTGCCGTCCTGCGTGCGGAAGAGCACCTTCAGCGTGCGGTCCTTCGCGAGCGACTCGCCGATCGCTTCGAGCGAGGAGAACGGGACGCCCTCCTCGAGCGCCGAGCGGAGACCCGCAGGCAGATTCGTCATCTCGTCGTAGGACCCGGCGCCGCGCGCGGCCCACTCCCACACCTGGCGGGCGCGGTAGGCCGGCTGGTCGGCGAGCGCCTCGTCGAGGAGGTCGAGGTTCACGCGGACACCGTAGCGTCCCGCCTGCGCGGGTCAGGGGCGCGGGATGCGGCGGCGCAGCGCGTCCGGCAGGTCCGGCCCGGCGGGCCACGTGTGGCTTGCGACAACCGTGTCGTCGCGGTCGAGCAGCTCCACCAGCGATGCCGGCCGCTCGACCGGTCTGTCGGTGAAGAAGAGCACCCAACCGCCTTCGGCGTCGTCCTCGAGCTCGATCCCGTTCGTGAACCGGAGGCGGACGTGCTCGATCTCCGCCCCGTGCGCGTACACCTTCCCGCCACCGCAGAAGCCGAAGTGACCCCAGCTGCCGCCGAGGAGCACGCGCGGCTCGGCGAGTCGCGGCTCCGGCATGGTCGCGCCGGCGCTGATCCCGCGGGCGACCCAGCCGAGGCCGGCCACCCGCTCGGCGCGCACGACCATCGTCATCTCGAGGAGGCCGGCGCGGACGTGGTCGGCCTCGAAGCCGACGACGTAGACGCGGCGGCCCAGGATCTCGCGCTCCTTGAGGATCTCGACCGTGTCGAGGTGCGCCGTCCAGGGCGCGCCGCCGATCGAGAGCGCCGACCTCGGCGTCTGCTCGCTTGCGACGTGTGCACCGGCTAGGGCCGGCTGGCGGCCGCGTACTGCCGGCCGGACTCTGGCGATGTGGTCGAGGACTGCCCGCTCGGGGCCACGAGCCATCGGTCAATCGTGCACCCGGCCCTTCCACAAGTCAACATGCGCGATATGCAGCAACGCGTCTCGCTGATCACCCTCGGCGTCCGCGACCTTTCGCGGGCGCGTGCCTTCTACGAGGCGCTCGGCTGGCGGACGGGCGCGCGGCCCGACGACGACGTCGTGTTCTTCCAGGCCGGCGGCATGATCGTCGCGCTCTGGGGTCGTCAGCAGCTCGCCGAGGACTCGGGCGTCGAGGACGCGGGCGGGTGGGGCGGGGTCACGCTTGCCTACAACGTGCGCTCACCGACCGAGGTCGACGCGACGATCGAAGAGGCCCGGCGCGCCGGAGCGGCAATCCCGCGCGAGGGCGCCGAGACGTTCTGGGGCGGGTACTCGGGCGTCTTCGTCGACCCGGACGGCCACCCGTGGGAGGTCGCGCACAACCCGCACTGGACGCTCGCCGACGACGGCTCGGTAGGGCTCGCGTAGCGCCGCTCACCGAAAATCACTGAATTGTTCGACTTCTGTGGCAGGCCCGTCACGGATTCGCTGGTAGCGTCGGATGTCGAGGGCGGTGGGAGCGGCCCCACCCAATGAAGGGCGGGGGCTCGCGCGGCGATCGGGCCTTCCGCCTGCTCCGGCACGAGCCCGCTCCGGCGGCTCTGTCGGCAGTCCTGGGTCGCCGATGAGGCAGAATCGGCGGCGTGATCGACCTCCGCTCGGACACGCAGACGAAGCCGTCGCCCGCGATGCGGGAGGCGATGGCGCAGGCCGAGGTCGGGGACGAGCAGCGGCGGGAGGATCCGACCGTGCTCGCGCTGGAGCAGCGGGCGGCTGCTTTCCTCGGCCAGCAAGAGGCGGTCTTCGTGCCGACCGCGACGATGGCGAACCAGATCGCGCTCGCGATTCTCGGCGTCCGCGGGACCGAGCTGATCGTGGAGGAGACGGCGCACATCATGGTCGCCGAGCTCGGCGGGGCGGCGATGCACTCGGGGCTGCAGACTCGCGGGTTGCCGGGCTATCGCGGCGTGATCTCGCCGGCCCAGGTCCGTGCCACGGCGCGTCCGTCCGACGGCTTCCACATCCCGCGCGCCTCGGTCGTCGCGCTCGAGAACACGCACAACAGCTCCGGCGGGACGGTCTGGCCGCTCGAGACGATGCGATCGGTGGTCGCGACGGCCCGCGAGCTCGAGCTCGCCGTCCATCTCGACGGGGCGCGGCTGGCGAACGCGGCCGTCGCCTCTGGCGTCCGTGCGTCCGTTATCGGCGGCCTGTTCGATACCGTCACGCTCTGTCTCTCGAAAGGCCTCGGCTGCCCGCTCGGGGCCGTGATCGCGGGCTCGTCCGAGCGAATGGCCCGCGCCCGCGTCGAGAAGCATCGCTTCGGCGGCGCGATGCGACAAGCGGGGATCGTCGCGGCCGCCGGCCTGTACGCGCTCGAGCACAACGTCGAGCGGCTCGCGGAAGACCACGACCGCGCACGGCGGCTCGCCGAGGGCTGGGAGGCCCGCGGCGTTCCCGCAGACCCGGAGCTCGTCGAGACGAACTTCGTCCTCGTTCACGTCGGTGACCTCGAGCTCAGCTCGGCCGAGGCGATCGGCCGCCTCGCCGAAGCCGGCGTCGGCCTGAGCACGACGGTCGAGCCGGGCGTGATCCGCGCCGTCACGCACCTCGACATCGGCGACGACGACGTCGAGCGGGCGCTCGAGCTCGTTCCGCGCGCGCTCGACACGCTGGCGCGGATCTAGCTCTTCGTGCTCGAGGCGGTGCTCTTCGACTGGGGAAACACCCTCGTCCACTTCGAGTGGGACGACGACCTGCTCGCTGCGGGTCATACAGCCGGGCTCGAGGCGCTCGGGCGCGGGGAGGAGGCCGCCGCGTTCACGCGCCGCCTCGCCGCCGAGCGGCTGCCGGCGCTCCGCGCGCCCGGCGCGGCGGAGCACCTCGACTATGCGGCGGAGCTGCGGGGGCTGCTCGGGCCGGTCACCGACGAGGAGGTCGACCGCTTCCTCGACGCCGAGCACGCGGCGTGGCGCCCGGCGCGCGCACTCGTCGGAAGCGCGCACGCCCTGCTCGAGACGCTCCGCGATCGAGGCCTGCGGCTCGCGGTCGTCGCGAACACCTGGACCGAACCGCCGCGGCTCGTTCGCCGCGAGCTGGAGGAGCTGGGCGTTGCCGAGCGGGTCGACGTGATCGTCCTGTCGGGCGAGGTCGGCGCACGCAAGCCCGACGCGGCGATCTTCGAACGGGCGCTCGCCGCGCTCGGCGCCGACCCGCTCGCGGCGCTCCACGTCGGCGACCGGCTGCGCGACGACGTGGCCGGCGCTGCGGCCCTCGGAATCGCCACCGCGCAGGCGGTCTGGTTTCACGCCGACGACTCGCCCGCGGATGTCGAGCCGGACTTCCTCGCGTTCACACCGGCCGACGTGCTCACCGCCGTCGCGCGCCTTTCGGCTTGAGAACTCGCTTCAGCACCAAGCCTTGTGCCGTCGGGCCGCCGCCTGGGCGCTGCCATTCTGCGTCCTCAGTCGGCTCGTGAGCGCCGCCATCGGAGCTCCGTGCGTCCTTCATATGCACTGCCCGTCACATCCAGGCCACGAAGCGTCAGGGGGAAACGAGGTCCGAGCGGCTGCTGCCGCAAAGGGAGTTTGCCGCCTCGGCCGCTACCGCCGACCGGTGTGAAAGTCAAGTCTTGCGGGCGACCCGAACCCGGCGGACAATGGCCGGTATGCAGCAAGAAAAGGTCGCCTCGCCGGCGCTCCCCCTGCACCCGCAGGACGAGATGGAATGTCGGCGCTGCGAGGTGCACTGCGACAAGATCGTCTACCCCGGTGCGTGCCTCGCGCGGAGTTGCCCGTTCGTCTACTCGTACGAGGCCTGGGGCCACTCCTACGTCGGTTGCATGCAGAAGATCTACGACGTCGAGATCGACCTCGACATGCTGCGTGCCGCCGAGCGGCGCCAGGCGGGCTTCGGCGCGATTCGCGCCATGCGCCAGCCGCTCCCGATGTGCCACGCCGAGGTCGAGCAGACCTATGCGTCGCGGGCGGAGGCGCCGGGATGCGTGAACCCCGAGTTCGGCGAGCTGCCGGTCGGCGCTCCAACGTTCCGTGTCTTCGCCGAAGTCAAAGCCTGACACTCAGGGCCGGTCGAGCAGCTTCTCCTCGCGCCGGCGGCGAAGGCCGCGGCCGAGGAACCAGCCGAGCGCGACGAGCAGGGCGAGCGGCACACCGAACGCGAGCGCGTAGACCGCACCGATGCCGACCCAGCGGAACGCCACGGCGAGGCCGTGGAGTGGCCCGTCCTGGTCCGGGCTCGGCTCGGTCGCCGGCGGCGTCGCGAGCTGGAGCTCGACGGTCGCGTACTGCGCCGCGCGCAGCGTGGCCGCGCGCTGGCGCTGGAGCCGCTCGACCCGCGTCGTGAGCGTCGCGATCTGACGCTTCAGCTCGTCGGTCTCGCGGCTGTGCCCGCAGGGCCGAGAGCCTGGCCTGGAGCTGGGCGATCGTGCGGGCCGTCGCGTCGACGCCGGCCTGGAGATCCTGGATCGAGACGTTCTCGCCGACGATCGTGCCGAGCGCGCCGAGGCGGCGCACCGCGTCCTGCACTCGATTGCGCGGCACCTTGAGGACGAGGTAGGCGCTTCCGTTCTTTCCGCCCGCGTCGACGCGCACGGTCTGGGGGTAGCCGCCGAGCGCGGCCGTGATCCGCAGCGCCTTGGTGGTCGCGGCCGACACGGCGTTCGGGGTCGGCAGCCGCAGCGTCAACGTCGCCGAGTAGCGCTGGGCACGCGAGCCCGACGTCGGCGGCGGCCGCGCGGGGCGAGGCCCGAGTCGGCGGTCGCCTTCAAGGTCGGGGCGGCCGCCGACCAGGTCGCCCGCCGTTCCCGACTCCTGGTACGCCGGCGCGAGCGTGCGCGAGGTGTCCTCGAAGCTGTTCTGGTTGCCGCCGCGCGGCAGGAAGGCGGCCGCGAGCGCGGCGGCGGCGGCGACCGGCGCGAGCACGACGAGCGCACGGCGCGAGGTGAAGCGGCGGTGTGGCTCCGGAGCACGCGCGGCGATCTGGCGGACGCGCTCGCGCAGCTCGGCGGGCGCGACCGGCCGGCGCTCACGCAGGTGTGCGATCAGGTCAAGCTGCGACATGGACGGCCTCCTCGAGCTTCTTGAGCGCGCGGTTGAGGCGCGTCGTGCAGTTGGTGGGCGAGATCCCGAGCACGCGAGCGGCGGTGCGATGCGTCGAGGTCGAGCACGACCCGCAGCGCGATCACCTCGCGCTCGCCGGCAGTCAGCCCGCGCAGGCCCGACTCGAGCTCGGGCGAGAAGCCCTCGCCGAGCCGCTGCTCGAACGCCTCCGGCACCGCCGCGAGCTCCTCGCGGCGCAGCGCGGCGCTTCTCGGAACGGAAGTGGTCGAGCGCGACCGTCCGCGCGACCTGGCAGAGCCAGGTGCGCGCCGAGCCGCGGTCGGGGTCGAAGCGGTGCCAGAGCCGCAGCGCGCGCTCGAACGTCTCGCCGGCGAGATCCTCGGCGACGAAGCGGTCGCCGGTGAACCAGGCGAGGTAGCCGTAGACGTCGTCGAGGTGACGCTCGGCTGCGTCGGCGAAGCTCATGTGCGTCCTACGTCACCGCTGACCGTCGCGTCACAGCCGGCCGGCGAGCGGTCCGTTTCGGCCGTGTCCGGGGACAGGCCCCGGCCAGGTCCCGGCACGAACGCGGAATCCCTCGGTGAGCAGGCGCTTCGTGGTCGGCGACGTGTCCCAACTGGACATGCCCGGGGCCTGTCCCCGGACATGTCGCACCCAGGCCCGTCTGCGAGGAGCGTGTCCATGTGGCCCGCCACCTACGCCCTGGCGCGCCCGTGGAGTCGCCGCACGCGAGTGAGGTCGGCCTTGGCCGGGCCGTGCCCGTCGGCTCCGGGCGTCTCGAGGTAGGCGTCGAGTGCCTGGAACGCGGGGTGGGCGAGGAAGACGCCCAGGCCCTTGCCCATCTTGCCTTCGAGCACGTTTGCGTGCCGGTCGCGGTTCGAGCCGAGCGGCGTCGCGCTGTCGTTCACGTGCAGCGCTCGGAGCCGGTCGAGGCCGATCGTCGCGTCGACCTCGGCCGACCAGCGCGTCGAGCGCCGCGCGGTCGGTGACGTCGTAGCCCGACGCGTACAGGTGGCACGAGTCGAGGCAGATGCCGAGCCGCGGATGGCCGTCGAGCGCGTCGACGAGTCGCGCGAGCTCGTCGATCGAGCGGCCGATCGTGCCGCCCGAGCCGGCCGAGTTCTCCATCAGCAGCCACGTGTCGCCCTTGCAGCGCTTCAGGATCTTCCTCAGCGCCCCGACGACCCGCTTCAGACGCCGCGTCGAAGCCGGCGCCGAGGTGCGAGCCGACATGGAAGATCACGCCGTCGGCCTCGATCGCCACGGCCGCGTCGACCGTCGCGCACATCGCCGCCACCGACTTCTCGTAGATCGCGTCGTCGGGAGCGGCGAGGTTGCAGAGGTAGAGGGCGTGGCAGACGACGCCGCCGATCCCCGCCTCGGCCCGGCGCGCCTTGAAGCGCTCGATCGCCTCCGGCTTGTGCGCCGTCGGCCTCCACATGCGCGGGCTCTGCGTGAAGACCTGCACGCAGTCGCGCGCCGATCGCCTCGGCGCGGTCGATCGCCGTGTCGATCCCGCCGGCCGAGGAGACGTGGGCGCCGAACTGCACCGGCTCAGACCCGCTGGAGGTGGGTGTCCTTGAACCCGGTCGGGTACTTCAACCCGTAGCCGAGGAAGCGGTCGGCGCCGATGTGGACGAGCCAGATCAGGGAAACCTGGACGAGTCCGTCCACGCCGCCGAGCACACCCGCCACGGAGCAGACAGAGCGGCCAGACCTCGGTGTGGGCCAGGTCGTACGCGATCGAGCCGACACGGTCGTTCGCCAGGTAGCCGAGCGCCGAGAGGTCGGGCGCGAGCGCCAGCACGACGAGCAGCGACCCAGCCGAACCCGAAGTGGAAATACAGCGTGACCGCACCCGCGAGTACGGCCAGCCCTTCGGCCCGGAGGAGGCGGCGCGGGAGCCAGGACACGCACCTACGATAGAGCGCATGTCCGTCAGAGTGCGCATGGCGCCGAGCCCGACCGGCTTCCTCCACATCGGCGGCGTGCGCACGTTCCTCTTCAACTGGCTCTTCGCGCGGCAGCTCGGCGGCGAGTGCCTGCTGCGGATCGAGAACACCGACACGAGCCGCGAGGTCGAGGAGTCGGTCGAGCAGATCCAGGAGTCGCTGCGCTGGCTCGGGATCGACTGGGACGGCCCGGTCGCCTTCCAGCTCGACCGCTTCGGCGACGCGCGCCGCCTCGCCGAGCAGCTCGTCGCCGAGGGCAAGGCCTACGAGGACGACGGCGCGATCCGCTTCCGCATGCCCGACGAGGGCACCGTCTCGTGGGACGACGCCGTGCGCGGCCGGATCGAGTTCGCCGAACGAGAAGCTCGCCGACCTGGTGATCGTCCGCTCCGACGGGCGCGCCGACCTACAACTTCGCCTCGCCGGTCGACGACATGCTCGACGGGATCACGCACGTGATCCGCGGCGACGACCACGTCTCGAACACGCCGACCCAGATCCACATCCTGGGCGCGCTCGGCGCCGAGCTGCCGGTCTACGCGCACGTCCCGAACGTGTTCGGCGAGCGACGGCAAGAAGCTCTCGAAGCGGCACGGCGCGGTCGCGGTCGACGACGTTCCGCGCCGACGGCTACCTCCCGGCGGCGCTGATGAACTTCCTCGCGCTGCTCGGCTGGAGCTACGACGACAAGACCACGATCATGTCGCCCTGCCGAGCTCGTCGAGCGCTTCTCGCTCGACCGGGTCGATCTCGAGCGCGGCGACCTTCGACTACGAGAAGCTCGACTGGATGAACGGCGTCCACCTGCGCGCGTCTCACGACCGAGGAGTACGCAGCGCGCGCTGCTGCGCGTGGCTCGGCGAGCAGGGCATCGACTGGCCCGAGGAGACGGTGCGCGCGACCGTGCCGCTCGTGCAGGAGAAGTTCGAGAAGCTCTCGCAGTACCCCGACTACGTGCGCTTCCTGTTCGAGCCCGTCAGCCCCGACGGCGCCGATCCCGACGCCTGCCGCGCCGCCGCCGAGGCGCTCGCGGCGGTCGATCCGTGGGAGACCGCCCGGATCGAGGAGGCGCTGCGCGCGCTCGCCGACGAGCTCGGGCAGAAGCCGCGGCAGGCGTTCGCGCCGATCCGCCTCGCGGTCACCGGCTCGAAGGTCTCGCCCGGCGCTGTTCGAGAGCCTCGAGCTGCTCGGCCGCGAGGAGTCGCTCGCGCGGCTCCGCGCCGCGGCGGCTAGCTTCCGGAACGTGAGCACGGAGCGTGCAGACCGCGATCATGCCCGCGACCCAGATCGGCCACAGGCGCGTGCTCGCGCCGGCGACGAACAACGCCGCCCCGCCGAGGACGAGCGCGACTGCCGCCAGCGGCGCCTTCAGGCTCCGCCCGGCCGTGGGCTCTGTGCCGGACGCGAGCTGCGACGGCCCGGCCAGCCGCAATCGGGCGAGCCGGACGCGGAACAGCGCGCCGCGCCATTCGTAGACGAGCGGCTCGGCCGCGTCGCTGCCCCAGTCGTCCACCGCCTCGACGACCCGCGCCGGTCGCGTCGCGCGCTCCGGCGAGGCGCCGCGGCGAGCTCGGTGTGGACGGGCTCGGTGCCGGCGGGCGGCGAGAGCCCGAAGGCGTGCTCGCTCGCGCGTGTGAAGCGCGTACTGGAGGCGCCGCAGCAGCTCGAGCTGCCTGGCGTCGTCGAGCCGCTCGGGCTCGGCGGCGAGCGCCTCGAGCCGCGACAGCGTCTGCGCGAGCCCGCTCCACAGAGCGCCGACCTGGGTGGCGTACCGCTCGCCCGTTCCTGCCCGTCGACGCCACGGCGCGCATCCTAGTTGCCTGAACCCCGCCGACCAAACCTCGCCTCGACGATCGACTACGATCGCCGTCCGTGACCGGCGCCGCGTCGCTCATTCTCGTGGTCGAGGACGATCCGTCGCTCCGCCTGCTCTGCCGCGTCAACCTCGAGCTCGAGGGCTTCCGCGTCGAGGAGGCGGCGACGATCGAGAGCCGCGCGCGCAGCCGTCGACGCCGAGCGGCCCGCGCTGGTCTTCCTCGACCTGTACCTCGGCGCCGCGGACGTGCGACGGGCTGCTCGACGAGCTCGTGCGCGCGGGGATCCCGGTCGTGCTCGTGAGCGGCTCGGGCGACGTCGAACGCTACCGCGGGCGCGCCACCGAGGTGCTCGGCAAGCCGTTCGACCCGCAGGCTCTCGGGGATGCCGCGAAGCGACTGGCGGTCGGTAGGGTGTCCGCGGCTTGAGCGTCGCCGCCGTCCGCAACCCGACCGAGTTCGAGAGCCGCCTCGCGCGCTACCTCTACGAGCGCTCGGAGGAGGGTCGCGCCGTCCGCGTGGGCGAGAAGGACGTCTCGGAGCAGGCCGAGATCGTCAAGCGCTACGCCGACCTCTTCAGCGTGCGAGCAGCTCGAGGCGCTGCGCGAGGCCGAGGACGACGCGGGCGGCGACGAGCGCGAGCTGCTCTACCGTCTGCGCAAGACGTGCGAGGGCGGCCTCGTCTCGGCCGCGCTCGTCGAGCGCGAGGACGAGCTCGAGAACCGCCTGCTCGCCGAGCGGGTCACCTTCCGCGGCGAGGAGATGCCGCTTCGCAACGCGCAGGCGCAGCTCGCCGTGCTCCCCGCGTACGCCGACCGCGAGGAGCTGGGCGAGATCCAGGCGGCCGCGAGCGCGTCCTTCAACCCCGACCGGCTCGAGCTGATTGCCGCCGCCGAGCAGCTCTCCGCGGAGCTGTCGGGCATCCCCGACCCGATCGAGCGCAACGAGGAGGAGAAGGGGATCTCGCTCCGCGAGCTGTCCGGGGTGCTGAAGGCCGCGAGCGACACCGGCGCCGAGGCGTTCGCCGCACAGCGCGCGCACTGGTTCGAGCGGCTGCTCGGCTCCGAGCGCGAGGAGGTGCCGTCGAGCTTCCACACCGCCTACATGCGCCGCCTCTCGCCGCTCGAGTCGACGTACACGAAGGAGCGTGCGACCGAGATCTGCCTCGCGACGCTCACCGAGCTCGGCTTCGACCTCGCTGCCGCGACCAACATCAAGCTCGACCTCGACGACCGTCCGCAGAAGGCGCCGCGCGCCTGCGTGATCGCGAGCGACCCGCCGAGCGTCGTGCACCTGATCACGCGCGCCCAGGGCGGCCTGCACGACTACCAGGCGTTCCTCCACGAGGCCGGCCACGCGCTCCACTACGGCGGCGTCGACTCCGACCTGCCGTACACGTTCCGGCGCATCTCGCGCGACCACGCGCTGACCGAGATCTACTCCTACATCGTCGAGGCGATCTCGCGCGAGCCGGGCTGGCACGCACGGTACTTCGGCCTCTCCGACGAGCAGGCGGCCGAGAACGCCGAGGCGACGATCTTCCTCGAGGCGCTGCTCTTCCGCCGCTACGAGGCGAAGCTCCGCTACGAGCTCGGCTTCTGGTCGCGCTTCCCCGAGGACGGCGGCACGCCGGAGGGCTACGAGGAGTTCCTCACCGCCGCGACGGGCATCCGCTACCGCAGCGACCAGCTACCTCTCCGACATGGACGCCGGCTTCTACTCGGCCGACTACCTGCGAGCGTGGATCCGCTCCGCCCAGCTCCGCCGCCACCTGATCCGGACGGTCGGCGAGGACTGGTGGCGCAGCCCGGCCACCGGCGAGCTCCTGCGCCGAGCTCTTCACCGAGGGCACGAAGCCGTCGAGCGAGGAGATCGCCAGGCGCATCGGCTTCGACCCGCTGGACACGGCCCCGCTGCTGGCCGAGATCGGCGCCTGAGCAGGCTCGCGCCGGGAGGCGCTTCGCTACACTGGCCGACCTAGCGCGGCCCATTCGTCTAGTGGCCTAGGACACCGCCCTCTCACGGCGGCGGCACGGGTTCGAATCCCGTATGGGCCTTGAAATACGTCTGAGCAGGGCTTTTGTAGGATTCGAACCAAACAGAGTCGATCGCGGTGACTCCGCTGAGGTTTTCCGGGACGCCTGTGATCGCTTGGTGATCAATTCAATTTTGCGCCGTCAAGGGCCGCACGAATCCCTTCACGAGCGGCCGCCCGAGTCGAGATGCGCAAGATGGGACCGGTTCCGGCCACCGCTGTCAAAGGCGCGTGACGTGATGGTCGTGTTGTCGACCTGCGGTATCTGTTCGATCGGCATGCGGATTCGATCCGCTGCTCTGAGACGCCGCGCGGTGTTGAGAGAAGCTTGACCTAGCAATCAACCAGTTGTGCCGGATGTCATGCTCGCTGGATGGCCACTTGAGACCTTCTGGGCGTCAGGTCGAGCCGAGCGGCGCGCGAAGAAGCTGGCGACCACCGAGGAATGCCTCACGGGAGTCGTCGGCGAGTGGAAGCGGCCGGCCGTCCTTGTCGACTTGCACGACCGTGTGCCGACCCTCGATCGCGGTCTCGCCGTCGCGCGTGATGCGCCATGCGAACGTCACCGAACTCGTGCCGACCGCGGCGACCTCCATGAGGACGTCGACCTCTTGGTCGAACGCGAGTGCCTGCACGAAGTCGGCTTCGATGTGGCGGCGGGGCCAGTGGCCCACGCCACGACCGAGCAGGCCGAGTTTGCGAAAGAGACTGATCTCGGTGGCCTCGACCCAGCGGAATGCCGCCGTGTGATGGATCCGGTGGCTCGCATCGGTGTCGATCCAGCCCACGCGGAAGCGCTCGCAGTGACTCACCACGACATCAGCCCGTTCCGGCATCGGAGCATCAGAAGTGGTCGAAATACTCCCGCTGCTCCCAGTCCGTGACGGCGCTCAGGAAGCGGTCGAACTCGAAGCGCTTGAGCTCGACGAACCACGAGACGAAGTCGGGCCCGAACTTCTCGGCGAACAGGTTGTCGTCGCGCAGCGCGTCGAGCGCGTCGCCGAGGCTCGCGGGCAGCGACCGCGCCGGCACGTCGTACGGGGCGTCCGTTGCCGGCTCGAGGTCGAGTTCGCGGTCGACACCGTCGAGACCGGCCACGACCTGGGACGCCATGTACAGGTACGGATTCGCCGCGGGGTCGCCGGACCGATTCTCGAGCCGCGTGGCGACGTCGCCGTGTGTGCCGATCGTGCGGATCATCGCCCCGCGGTTGTCGACCCCCCAGGCCACGCGGTCCGGCGCGAGCGAGTTCGGCTTGAAGCGCTTGTAGCCGTTCACCGTGGGCGTGCCGAACACCGTCGCCGCTCCTGCATGCTCGAGCAGGCCCGCGAGAAAGGACTGTCCGAGCTTCGAGAGGTGCGAGTAGTCGTCCGGGCCAGCGGCGAAGGCGTTTTCGGCCGTCGCGCGGTCGACGAGCGACTGGTGGAGATGCCACCCACTCGAGGCGATGTTGGGGAAGTTCGGTCGCGACATGAAGGTCGCGTGATAGCCGTGACGGCGGCACAGCTGCTTCACCGCGCTGCGGAGGAGCACCATCGCGTCGGCCGCCTCGAGCCCCGGCTGCGCGGCAAACGTCACCTCGAGCTGGCTCGGTCCGAACTCGAGCTCGAGAGACCGGAGCGGCAGGTCGAGCGCGGCCAGCCCTGCACGGAGCAACTGGACGACGTCGTCGACACGGTCGAGCTGGTCCTCGGTGAGCAGCTGGTAGCCGTGCGTTAGCGGCGACACGCTCGGGGGCTCGCCCGGCTGACCGGTGTCGGCCGGTCCGAGCCGCGGGTCGTCGAGCCGGAACACGTGGAACTCGACCTCGAGCCCTACGATGTGGTCGTACCCGCGCGCCGCGAGATCGGCGAGCACCCGGCGGTAGAGCTCACGCGTGGAGAAAGGCACCGGCGTGCCGTCGGGGAAGTAGATGTCGCACAGCACCCACCCGGTACGTGGCGCCCACGGCAGCACGCGGAAGGTGGTGGGGTCCGGGACAAGCACCAGGTCGGCGACGCCCGTGAGCTGCGGTACGCCGGTGACCGAGTGGGGCGTGAAGACGGGGTACGCCGTCCGGTGGGAGGTGTCCTTGAGTACAAGGGTCGAGGGTGCCGAGCAGCCCGACTCGAGCGCGCTCTCGAAGGCTGGGGTCGTGAGCGTCTTCCCGCGCAGGATCCCATGTTGGTCAGGGAACGAGACACGGATGAGGTCGATGCCGTGCGTGTCGACGACGCGCTGCACCTGGAGCGCCGCCGCGAACTGCGCGTCGGACCAGAGCTCGTGTCGCTCGACGAAGCCGCCCCGGCCGAGCTTGCCGGCCGCGTCGCGCACGGCCATCAGCGCGCCCCCGCGCCGGCGTCGCCCGGCGTCATGACGTCTGAAGCTCCCGTGCTTCCGTCGTCGCGGCCCAGGGTGACGACGCGCGGCGCTGTGCCTCCGCGTGACGCCAGGCCTCCTGCCAATCGTCCGTCGCCACGATCAGGTCGATTGACTGCGGCCCCTGAAGCTCGTGTGCGCGCTCCTCGCTCGCAGGCAAGCCGGGGGTTGCGTTGCCGGCTCGATGCTCGGCGATGGCGCCGATCAGGAGGCGGCGGTTGGCGGTGATGGCGCGGTCGGAGACGCCCAGGTGCTCGACCGTCCGGTCCTGGATCGCGCCGGCGCTCTCGACCGCCCACTGGTCGTGCACGTTGATGTCGAGGCCCATGCCCGTGTAGGTGAGCGACTGCTGCTCAGTCGCGTCGAAGCCCCAGTTGTTGCCTCGGTTGCGGACCGGGCGATAGTCGGGGAGCGTGCAGGCCCCGAGCCTCTGGGCGCGCATTGTCTCCTTGTCGACCGGCTCGTCGAAGGAGTAGAGGATCATGTACCAGTAGTGGCTCTCGTCGTCGATCGGGACGTGCCACTGCGTGAACACTTTTGTGTTTCCGAACGGGACGACGAAGGCGTTTGGGAACATCAGGTTCGTGATCCGGACGTGCCTCCGCTCCTCGTCGAGGTCGCGGATCGCGTAGACGCGAAGGCCGTGGTCTGCCTGCTCGACCTCGATGTGTGGCCGGAAGTAGTCGCCGACGAGCTTCGAGAGCGTCGTGTCGGTTCCGTCAACCGGCTCGCGGAACTGTTGCCCGTACTCGGCGCGCGGGTCCTCGTCGAGGAAGCGATGGAGGAATGAGACGTGACTCGGGTCGATGCCGCCCTCCACTCCTTGCAGCCAGTTGCAGTCCCAGAGGCCCTTGAACGCGAAGGTGTACGCGTCGGGGGCGGCGAAGCAGTCGTAGTCGGGAACGGCGGCGGCTCTCCGCCTCCGAGGTAGGCGAAGACGATGCCGTTGCGCTCGCGGCACGGGTAGCTCGTGTGCTGGATCTTCTCGTTGAAGCGGCTGTGCTCCGGCTCGGCCGGCTGCTCGAGGCAACGCCCGTCGGCGGCCGTAGAGCCAGCCGTGGTACAGGCACCGGACGCCGCCGCCCTCCAGGCGGCCGAACGCGAGGTCGGCGCCTCGGTGGGCGCAGTAGCGGCCGACCAGGCCGTATGAGCCGTCCTCGTTCCGGAACAGCACCAGGTCTTCGCCCAGCAGGCGCACCGGGATCGCCGGCCGCTCATCGGGCAGCTCCTCGACGAGCGCCGCGGGCTGCCAGTACGCACGCATCAGACTGCCGCACGGCGTGTCGGGCGCCGTTTGCGTGATCAGGGTGTTTTCCTCCCGCGAAAGCATCGCCTTCCTCCTGGTCGGCCCTGCCCCGACAAGCGCCTGCCTAGACTTATCGGATTGAGCAACGAACGTCAAGAATACTGTTACTCATTCGCGGGGTCGGGGTCGTCGTCCGCGGACATTGGCAATCGTGAGGTTTCGCCGGGGCGGCGTACACTTGTCGCGTGCGACGGGCGCGTACCGACAGCGGCCTCGGCCTCCGGTTGGTCGTCGAGCGTGCGGAGTCCGAGTTTCCGGACCGCCGGGTTGTTACCCGGTGCGTCGACGGCCGCGTCGCGCTGACCTACGCCGAGTTCGGCCGGCGCGTTCGCGCGCTCGCGAGCGCGCTGCACGAGCGGGGCCTCGGGCCGGGGGACCGTGTGGCCAGCTTCGCATGGAACTCGCATCGCCACCTCGAGCTCATGTTCGCCGCCGCATGCATCGGCGCCGCGACCGAGGTGATCAACATCCGCTTTCGCTCCGAGGAGATCGAGCGCCTGCTCGCAGCCTCCGAGCCTCGGCTCTTGTTCGTCGACGCGACCCTGACGTCGCAGCTGCCGAGCACCCCGGCGAGCCTCCCGATCGTGGGGCTGCCCGCCGGAGCAGGTAGCGACGCGACCGGGATGCTGGACTACGAGGAGTTGCTGGCCCACGGCGATCCGGAGTTCCGGCTTCCCGAGCTCGACGAGTTGCTGCCGGCGACCGTCTGCCACACGAGCGCGACCACCGGGGAGCCGAAGGCGGTCGAGTACTCCCACCGGTCGCTCGTGCTCGGCTCTCTCGTACTCAACCAGCCGGGCGTCGCACCGCTGAGCGAATCCGACCGGGTGCTTCCTGCTGTTCCGCTCTTCCATGCGAACGCGTGGGGGCTGCCCTTCGCCGCGATGCTCTCCGGGGCCGAGCTCGTCTTTGCCGGTTCGAACCCGTCGGCCGCGGACGTCGCCGACCTGGTCGAGGCGGAGCGCGTCACCAAGGCCGCGGGCGTCCCCACGATCTTCGTCGACCTGCTCGAGGTCGTGGGGGCCGACCTCTCCTCGCTCGAGGAGGTCTACTGCGCCGGGATGCAGCCCCCCGAGCGGCTCGTGCAGGCTTATCGCGAGCGGTTCGGCGCACGCATCGTGCACGCGTGGGGCATGACCGAGACGTGCTTCTTCGGTCTCGTCTCGCGGCCTCCGGCGGGTGTCCAGCTGCTCGCCGAGGATCTCGCCGAGCTTGCCGCGGCACAGGGAAGGTCGGTGCCGCTGCTCGAGCAGCGCATCGACGAGAACGGCGAGCTCCAGGTCCGCGGGCCCGCCGTCGCCGGCCACTACTCCGTCGAGAACGGGCGCAGTCCCTATACGACCGACGGGTGGCTCCGCACGGGCGACGTCGCCCTCGCCCTGCGCACGCGCTTCGTCAGGATCGTCGATCGGCTCGACGACACGATCAAGTCGGGCGGCGAGTGGATTCACTCGCTCGTGCTCGAGGCGTTCATCCGCGAGTTCGACGGGATCGCCGACGTCGCCGTCGTGGCCGCTTGCGATGAGCGGTGGAGCGAGCGACCGTACGCGTTCGTCGTGCTGGACGAGGGCGCGGCGCTCGAGCCGGCGCCGCTCCGCGACTTCCTCGCCGCGCGCGTTCCCCGCTGGTGGATTCCGGACGCCGTCGAGCCGATCGACACGCTTCCGCGGACCGGGAACGGCAAGGTCGACAAGCGCGCACTCCGCGCCCTGCTCCTCGCCGGCCGCGCCAGGCGCGGGATCCCGCTCCGCGGTACCGGGCTCGAGCAGGTCGCTCGCTAGGCGCTCACGCCGGCGGCGGGCGCGACCGCGAGCAGCGGGTCACCGGCCGCGACTGCGTCGACGCCGGCGGGGCCGCCGCCGAGCGCCGCCGCAGCGTCGACCGCGAGATCCCAGCCGTACTGCCCGAACTCCTGCGCGACGAGCACCCAGATCCCGGTCGGACGGCGCAGGATCGTCGCCGGCACCTTGCCGAACGGGCCTCGGCCCGGGACGGCCTCGACGTTGCTCAAGCGGCGGAGCAGCGTCTCGCGCTCGGTGCCGGCGAGCAGCAGCGCGCACCACGCGGACGTGCGGTCGACCACGAGCTCTGCCGCGCCGGCGAGGCGCCGCGCCAATCCCGGGAGATCGGCGTAGCGGCAGACCGCGACCCAGTGACCCGGACCCACGCGGAGGGAGTCGTGGATCGCGTCGTCCCGCGGCTCAGTCTCGGCGAAGACCTCGAGCTTGCCCACGTGGGAGACGTCGGCCACGCCGGCGGCGACCTGAGCCGCCTCTCCGGGGTAGGTCGCGGGGACTAGCCAGCCGTCGCGCAGCTCGAGCCGGGCGCCCAGCTCACGGTGCCGGTGCGCGAGCGACGAGCGAAGCACCGGCTCGAACTGCGTCTCCGCCTCGGCCGGGGCGGTGGTGAGGAACGAATACGTGGGAGGCGTGCGCATACCGGCGGCAAAAAGGTTACATCCGGCACGTTGAGCGTTGCTCCTGTCGTTCACGGTTGACGCCGTTGGGGTCGCGCACAGGTTAGGGGCGTTGGCGCCGACCGCCGCTCGCGATCGATCGACGACCCGGACGGCGGCGAAGGTCGCCGTGGCCGTACCCCGGCTGCAAGTACTGGAGCAGGCGGCCCGGCTTGCCGGGTCATGTCGAAAGACAACATGTTCAACGTTGAACGGCGCGCGCGGTGTTGATAGTCTCATCTGCATGGCGGCTCCCGCGACGAAGCTCTCGGTCGAGGAGCTCGAGCAGGCGGCTCGTGACCACCTCTGGTTCCACTTCACGAGCCTCTCCTCGCAGGCCGAGGCGCCGATTCGTTTCATCGCCAAGGGCGACGGCTGCTACGTCGAGGATCTCCACGGCAAGCGCTACCTCGACGCGCTCGCCGGTCTCTTCGCGGTTCAGATCGGCTACTCGCACGGCGCCGAGATCGCCGAGGCGGCATCGGCCCAACTGGTCGAGCTCCCGTACTACCCGGTCTGGGGGCTCGCGCATCCGCCCGCCGCCGAGCTCGCCGCGCAGGTGGCGGCGCTCGCGCCGGAGGGCTTCGGCAGGGTCTTCTTCACCTCGGGCGGGTCCGAGGCCGTCGAGACCGCCTGGAAGTTCGCGCGGCAGTACCACACCGCGCGCGGCGAGCGGCGCTGGAAGGTGATCGCCCGCCGCAACGCCTACCACGGCACGACCATGGGCGCGCTGTCGATCAACGGCATTCCCGGCCTGCGCACGCCCTTCGAGCCGCTCGTTCCCGGGGTCGTCCACGTCTGGAACACCAACCGCTGGGTGCGACCGCAGGAGGAGACGGAGGCGCAGTTCACCGACTTCCTGCTGCAGGACCTGGAGCACGCGATCATGACGGCGTCGCCCGAGAGCGTGGCGATGGTGATCATGGAGCCCGTCCAGAACCAGGGCGGTTCGTTCGTCGCACCCGAGGGCTACTGGGCCGGTGTGCGCGAGCTCTGCGACCGCTTCGGGATCCTGCTCTGCGCCGACGAAGTGATCACGGGCTTCGGCCGGCTCGGCGCGTTCTTCGGCTCCGAGCTCTACGACATCCGGCCCGACCTGATCACCTGCGCAAAGGGGCTCGCCTCGGGCTACGCGGCGATCGGCGCGCTCGTCGTCTCCGATCGCGTCGCCGAGCCCTTCGTGAGCAACCCGAACGTCTTCACGCACGGCTTCACGTACGGCGGCCACCCCGTGAGCTGCGCGATCGCGCTCAAGAACATCGAGATCCTGAAGCGCGAGGGCGTGGTCGAGAACGTCGTCGCCCACCAGGACGCCTTCCGCGCGACGCTCGAGCAGCTGCTCGATCTGCCGATCGTGGGTGACGTGCGCGGGACGGGCTATTTCTACGCGATCGAGCTGACGAAGGACCGCGACTCGCGTGCGCCGATCCCCATGGACGAGCGCGAGCCGCTCTTCCGGGGCTTCCTCGGCCCTACGCTCGTCGAGCGCGGGCTGCTCGCCCGGGTCGAGGACCGGCTGGCGCCGCTGATCCAGATCTCGCCGCCGCTCGATCGCAGGGCAGGCGGAGTTCGACGAGATCACGCGGATCCTCGGGGAGGTGCTCGAAGAGGCACAGTCCCGGCTCGCCTGATGTCGTTCCTGCTCGACTGCCCGCACTGCGGGCGCCGGCCGGTGACGGAGTTCGGCTACGGCGGCGAGACCGGTGAGGTGGTGGAGGACGCGGAGCATGCCTCGTTCGCCGAGGAGCTCTACCTCCGCGACAACGTCGCCGGCATCCAGCTCGAGTCGTGGTTCCACCGCTTCGGCTGCGAGCGGTGGTTCGTGGCCGAGCGCGACACGCGCACGAACGCCGTTCTCGCGACGAAGCCCGTCGCCGCGGCGTGAGGCTGCCGCCTCATCCAGACGAGCGGATCGACCGGGAGCAGCGGCTGACGTTCACCTACGACGGCCGCGCGGTGGAGGCGCTCGCCGGCGACACGATCGGCTCGGCGCTCTACGCGGCCGGTGAGCGCGTCTTCTCGCGCAGCTTCAAGTACCACCGTCCGCGGGGCCTCTACTGCTGCACGGGAAGCTGCGCGAGCTGCCTGCTCGAGGTCGACGGCGTGCCGAGCGTCCGCTCGTGCATCGAGCCCGTTCGCGGCGGCGAGCGGGTTCGCGCGCAGCTCGCGCACGGCTCGCTCGACCACGACCCGCTTGTGCTCGTCGACCGGATCGGCGGGCCGTTCACGCCGGTCGGCTTCTACTACCGCACGATGATCCGGCCGCGCCGTGCCTGGCCGCGCATCGAGTCGCTCCTGCGCTCGGTGACGGGAGTCGGGCGGATCGACGGCACCGCCGGCTCGGAGCGCTTCGACGTCGAGGACCGGCATGTCGACGTGCTCGTCGTCGGCGGCGGACGCTCCGGCCGCGAGGCCGCGGAGAGGCACGCGGCCGCCGGGCGGAGCGTGACGCTCGTCGACGAGCGGGCCGATCCCGGCGTGGCGCTTCCGGGCGTCGAGGTGCTCGCGCCGGCCCGGGCGCTTGCTGTGTACGAGGACAACCTCGTGCCCGTGCAGGCCGGCGGCCTCATGCTCCGGTTCCGCACGGGGCTGCTCGTGGTCGCGACCGGCACGCTCGAGCAGCCGCTCGTCTTCCCCGGCAACGACGTCCCGGGCGTGATCACGCCCCGCGCCGCCCGCCGCCTCGTCGAGGAGTGGCGGCTCAGCCCGGGTGCCCGGGCCGTCGTCGTGGCCCCCGCCGCCGAGGAGACCGCCGCGCTGCTGCGCGACGCCGGAACGCAGGTGCTCGCGGCGATCGACGTAGGCCCAGGCGATGCACCCGAGCTGCACGCGGAAGCACGCCGTGGGCTTCTCGCCGCCGTCACGGTGAACGGGAGCCGGTACGAGTGCGACGTGCTCGTCGCCTCGGCGGGGCACCAGCCCGCGTATTCGCTCGCGGCGCAGGCCGGCGCGAGTGTCCGCTACGACCCCGGCCGCGGCGTGTTCGTGCCCGTCGAGCTCCCACCCGGGCTCGAGGTGGTCGGCTCCGCCGGCGGCGAGGGCGCGGGCGCCGTGTGTCCGCGTGGGGGAGGCGCGAAGGGCCGCGCCTTCGTGTGCCTCTGCGAGGACGTAACCACGAAGGATGTGACCCGCGCGGTCGGGGAGGGCTTCGACTCGATCGAGCTCGCGAAGCGGTACACGACGGTGACGATGGGACCGTGCCAGGGCCGCCTGTGCGGGCTCAACGCTGCGAAGCTCGTGGCCGAGGCGACCGGTGAGGGGGAGAGCTCGATCGGAGCGACGACGGCCCGGCCGCCGTGGATGCCGACGCCGCTCGGCGCTCTCGCGGCGCGCCACCACGCTCCCGGCAAGCGCACGCCGATGCACGGACGCCACGAGGAGCTCGGCTGCGAGATGGTCTGGACGGGGATCTGGCGCCGGCCGCACTCCTACGTGGATCACGCCGCGGAGACGAGGGCCGTGCACCAGACCGTCGGCGCGACGGACGTGTCGAGCCTCGGCAAGCTCCTCGTCACCGGCCCGGACGCCGTCGCCTTCCTCGAGCGCGCGCTGCCGAACAAGTTCGAGAGCCTCGCGGTGGGACGCGTGCGCTACACGGTCGTCAACACCCACATCGGCCGCATCATCGACGACGGCACCGTGATCAGGATCGGCGACGACGACTTCATCGTCACGACGACCTCGACCGGCTCCGACGTCGTCTTCGAGTCGTTCCTGCTGTGGCGCGACGAGTGGAGCCTCGACGTCCGCATCGTCAACATCTCGGGCGCGCTCGCCGGGATCGCGGTGTCGGGGCCGGAGGCGCGCCGGCTGATGGAGCGGCTCACGGACGCGGACGTCTCCGCCGAGGCGTTCCCGTACCTCGACGCGCGCGAGCTCCCGATCGCGGGCGTGCCTGCGCTCGTGATCCGCATCGGGTTCGTGGGCGAGCTCGGCTACGAGCTGCATGTGCCGGCCGCCTACGGCGAGCACGTCTGGGACGCGATCCTCGAGCAGGGACGGGATCTCGGCCTGCTGCCGTTCGGGGTCGAGTCGCTGAAGGCGCTCCGGCTCGAGAAGCAGCACATCCTGGTCGGCCAGGACACCGACTCCGAGTCGAACATGGTCGAGATCAACCTGGGCCGCATGATCGGCTGGGACAAGCCGAGCTTCGTCGGCAAGCGTGCGCTCGAGAACGTGCGTGACCGGGGAGAGGCCCGCCGGCTTGTTGGCTTCCGCACGGGCGACGGGACCGTTCCCCGCGAGGGCACCTCGGTCGTTCGCGCGGGTGCGCCTGTCGGCCGCGTGACGAGCTCCCGTTGGAGCGCCGAGACCGGCGCTGCGATCGGGCTCGCGCTCCTGCCGCCCGAGCTCGCCGACGACGGCGCCGCCTTCGAGATCGACGTGGACGGACGGCTCGTCTCCGCCACCGTGCAGGTCGAGCCGTTCTTCGATCCCGACGGGACGAGGCTGCGCTCGTGAAGGAGCTCTTCTTCCCGAGACGGATGTGGCGGGCCCCTCGCGGGCTCGCGCGGCGCTACGACGTGGTGATCGTAGGCGGCGGCGTGCAGGGACTTGCGATCGCGTACTACCTCGCCAAGCACCACGGGATCACCGATATCGCCGTGCTCGAGCAGAGCTATATCGGGTACGGCGGCTCGGGCCGGAACACCGCGATCATCCGCTCGAACTACCGCACCCCGGAGGCCGCACGCTTCTACCAGGCGAGCCTCGAGCTCTTCGAGGGCCTTTCGGCCGAGCTCGACTTCAACGTCCTCTTCACGCAGCGCGGCGTGCTCACGCTCGCCCACTCGGAGCGCGCGATGATCACGATGACCGAGCGGGCGTCGGTCAACCGGCTGCTCGAGATCGATACGCGCATCGTGGGGTTGGACGAGATCCGCGAGCTCTGCCCGCAGCTCGACCTCGGTCGGCGCAAGATCTGGCCGGTCATCGGCGCGATGTGGCACCCGCGCGGCGGCATCATCCGCCACGACGCCGTCGTCTGGGGTTACGCGCGCGCGGCCGACCGCCTCGGTGTCGAGGTGCACCAGGGCGTTCGCGTCACCGGCTTCGGGCGCGAAGGCGGCCGGGTCACGAGCGTCGAGACGACGCAAGGGCGGATCGAGTGCGGAACCATGATCAGCGCCGTCGCCGGCTGGTCGTCCGAGCTCTGCGGCCTCGCCGGCTTCCGGCTGCCGATCACGACGCACATCCTCCAGGCGTTCGTGACCGAGTCCGTGCAGCGCTTCCTCGACCCGACGGTGGTGTCCTCGCAGATGCGGATCTACATCCACCAGACGACGCGCGGCGAGCTCGTCGCCGGCACGGAGGTGGAGCCGTACACCACGTACAAGGGCACCGGCACGCTCGGCTTCCTCGAGAATGCCTCGGCCGCGATGCTCGAGCTCTTCCCCCAGCTCGGGCGCCTCAACGTCCTGCGGACCTGGACCGGCCTCTGCGACGTCACGCCCGACTACAGCCCGGTCGTCGGTCGCGCGGAGCTCGAGAACTTCTTCCTCACGGCGGGCTGGGGCACCTACGGCTTCAAGGCGACGCCGATCGTCGCCACCGCGGTCGCCGAGCTCGTGGCCACCGGCCGGACGCACGAGCTGATCGCGCCGTTCGGGCTGGAGCGGTTCGAGACCGACCGCCTCGTCTCCGAGACGGCCTCGGCGTCGATGTCGCATTGACGATGGCGCTGCCCGCGGCGGCCGAGGTCGTCGTGGTCGGCGGCGGCACGGCCGGGGCCGCGATCGCGGCCCGTCTCGCCGAGGCCGGGCGCGACGTGCTCGTGCTCGAGGCGGGGCCCGACCCCGGGCCGTTCGGCGACCCCCGCTGGCCTGCCGATCTCGTCGACGCGGCGTGGCTCGGCACCTCGTACGACTGGGGCTTCGACTCGGGCTCGACCTACCCGGACCAGCTCGTGCGCTTCGAGCGCGCCCGCGTGCTCGGCGGCTGCTCCTCGCACAACGGCGCCGTCCAGACGTGGGGGCACCGGCTCGACTACGACGCCTGGGCGGCCGCCGGCAACCCGGGCTGGTCGACGGACGACCTGCTGCCGCTCTTCCGCCGAGCCGAGGAGCAGCTCCGCGTGCGGACGTACGACCCGGCCGAGCTCACGCCCTGGCAGCAGGCCTGGTACGAGGCGGCGCCCGCCGTCGGGCTGCCCCAGCTCGACAGCCTCAACGACCTCGACGAGACGGTGGGGATCGCTCCGGAGTCGGTCAACATCGTCGACGGCGTGCGCTGGAACACGGCGTTCGCCTACCTCGACCCGCTGCGCGGGAGCCCGAACCTCGCGATCGCCGGCGACGCGCTCGTCGACCGGCTGCGTCTGGACGGCGCCCGCGTAACGGGTGTCGAGCTCGTCCGCGGTGGTCAGCGGCTGACGGTGTCGGCCGAGCTCGTCGTGCTCGCCGGCGGGACGTACGGCACGCCGGCGGTGCTGCTCCGCTCGGGCGTCGGGCCGGCCGACGAGCTGCGCGCGCTCGCGATCGACGTCGCGGTCGACCTGCCCGGCGTCGGGGCGAACCTCCACGACCAGCCGACGGTGGCCGTGCGCTGGGAGGGCTCGCCGGAGCTCGAGGCCGCGATGGCGGACGCCGCCGCCCGGGGCTGGGCGCCCGACGAGCAGGTGCTCGCGAAGGCGTGCTCGAGCCACGAGCGGGACGCGTTCGACCTCCACCTGCTCCCCTACAGCCCGACAGCTCCCAGCGAAGGGCGGCGCTGGATCGCCGCCGCCGGTGCCCTGCTGCCGCGCTCCCGCGGCCGCGTCGCGCTCGCGACGCGGGACCCGGCGGTGCTCCCGCACGTCGACCACGGCTTCCTCACCGATCCCGAGGGGCACGACGTCGCCGTGCTCGGCGAGGCGCTGGCGCTCCTCCGGGAGCTCGCCGTCACGCCCCGGCTCCGCCACCTGCTCGGTCGCGAGCTCGTTCCAGGCCCTGCGGTCGGATCGCCGGCCGAGGTCGCGGCCCACCTGCGGGCGACGATCGACAAGTACTGGCACCCGGTGGGCACGTGCAGGCTCGGGCCGGCGTCGGATCCGGCTGCGATCGTCGACGCGTCCGGGCGGGTGCACGGTCTGCAGGGGTGCGTGGTCGCCGACTGCTCGCTGATGCCGGTGGTGCCGCGGGCGACCACGGTGCTGCCGGCGGTCGTCGTCGCCGAGCGAATCGCCTCGCTCGCGTGAGGGCCTCGCGCGTCCGGAGCTGGGACGAGGAGGCGGACGTCGTCGTGCTCGGCTTCGGGCTCGCGGGAGCCGCCGCGGCGATCGAGGCGCGCGAACGCGACCCCGGTGCCGGCGTCGTGCTCGTCGAGAAGATGCCCGAGGACCGTGCGGGAGGGAACAGCCGCGCGTCGGCACAGCGAGTGCTCTGCGCCGGCGATTCGGGCGCGCTCGCCGAGTATCAGCAGGCCCTCAACGAGCCGTCCCCGATCCCGGACGACGTGCTGCAGGCCTGGGCCGACGGGGTCGTCGGGGTGGAGGCCTGGCTCGAGCAACGCGCCGCCGAGGCGGGCATGCGCTGTGTTCGCTGCCCGAACCCGCCGGAGTTCCCCGAGCTGCCCGGGGCCTCGAGCGTCTCGCACAGCGTCACCGTGCTTCCCGCGCCGGCCGGCGTCTGGCGTGCGGCGAAGGCAGCGGTCGAGAGGCGCGGGGTCGACGTCCGGTACGGCATGCGCGCGTGCGAGCTCGTTCGCCCCGGAGACGAGGTGGCGGGCGTCGTCGTCGAACGAACGGACGCGCAACGCGCGATTCGCGCACGGCGAGGGGTCGTGGTGGCGACCGGGGGCTACGAGAACGATCTGCCGCTCCAGCGCGACTTCGGAGGGCACGACCGAGTCTACACGCTCGGGACGCCGGCGAACACGGGCGACGGGCTCCGGATGCTGCAGCGGATCGGCGCCGACCTCTGGCACATGCGCAACCGCAACCAGAGCGGCGGCCTCTGGCCGGCGATGAAGTTCCCCGAGTTCGACGCGGCGTTCCAGCGAGGACGGATCCAGGCCGGGAGCTGGCTCGAGATCGGGAGAGACGGACGCCGATTCCACGACGAGAGCGCCGATTTCCACCTCACGCACGCAAAGCGGCTGATCCACGGCACCTGGCTCGATCTGCCCCACGCCTGGTTGCAGCCGGTGCACATGATCTTCGACGAGGTGGTGCGCCGCGCCGGTCCGCTCACGCCGCAGGGCCCTGCACCCGCCGGCGGGGCCGAACGAGCTGATGGGCTGGAACCTCGTCGTGGAGGGGTACCGCTGGAGCGCCGACAACGCTGCCGAGGTCGCGCGTGGCTGGATCGCCCGCGCCGGGTCGCTGGAGGAGTTGGCGGGGCTGCTCCAGCGGGATCCGGCGGTGCTCGTCGCTGCGGTCGACCGCTTCAACGCGTCGTGCGAAGCCGGCATCGACGCCGATTTCGGACGCGACCCGGCGCAGATGAGCCGCATCGCAACGGCGCCGTTCTACGGCGTCGCGGTCGTGCCCGCGATCACCTTCACCACCGGCGGCGGCCGGCGCGACGCGCTCGGCCGCGTCCTCGACGTCGACGGCCTGCCGATCCCCGCGCTCTTCGAAGCGGGCGCGCTCGGCTCGACCTTCGCCAACCTCTTCCAGAACGGGGCGTCGCTCGCGGAGTGCATCGCGTCGGGCCGGACGGCGGGCGCTCAGGCCGCCTCGCGCGTCCCGGGCTAGGCGCCCGTCCGCCCGCGGAGCGCGTCGCAGAGCGCGTCCAGGTCGCTCCCGTCGTTGTAGTAGTGCACGGACGCCCGCACGACGTCGTCGAGCCCGCGGGCCTCCATGTCGATGCGGCTGTGCTCGCGCGGGATCGGCTGGACGTTGACCTGCCGCCGCCCCAGCAGCTCCCGCACCTCGACGGCTCGACGGCCTTCGACCGAGAACGTCACGATCCCGCATGGCGCCGTGCCCTGCTCGCGGAGCGCGACGCCCGGCAGCTCGGCGAGGCGTCCGCGCAGCTCGCCGGCCACCTCCTGGATCTGCGGCCAGATCGCGTCGATGCCGAGCGCGAGCGCGTACTCGACCGCGGCGCCGAGGCCGAGCCGGGCTGCGTGGTTCGACTCCCACGTCTCGAAGCGCCTCGCGTCCGGGCGGAGCACGTACTTGTCGCGTCCGGTCCAGTCGGCCGCGCGGAGGTCGACGAGCGGCGGCTCGAGCTCGTCGAGGATCGACCCGCGCACGTAGAGGAGCCCTGCCCCGCGCGGGCCGCGCAGGAACTTCCTGCTCGTCGCGGCCAGCAGGTCGCAGCCGAGCTCCTCGACGTCGAGCGGCAGCTGCCCGATCGACTGGCATGCATCGAGGAGATACGGGACGCCGGCGGCGCGCGCGAGCCGCCCGATCTCGGCCGCGGGGTTGACGAGGCCGCTGCTCGTCGGGACGTGGGTCACCGCGAGCAGCCGCGCGGGCCGTTCCAGCGCCGTCTCGAGCGCCTCGAGGTCGACCTCGCCCGTCGGCAGCGACGGGACGACCTCGACGATGACACCGACGCGCCGGCGCATCTGGATGAAGGCGAGGTAGTTGCTCGCGTACTCCACGGTGGTCGTGAGGATCCGGTCGCCCGAGGCGAACGGGAAGCTGTAGAAGGCCATATCCCACGCGCGGGTCGCGTTCTCGACGAGCGCGATCTCGTCCGGCTTCGCGTTGAGGAGTCGGGCGAGTGCGGTGTAGGTGCGCTCTGCCGCCGGCGCGGCCTCGCGCGCCGCTTCGTAGCCTCCGATGCGCGCCTCCAGCTCGAGATGCTCGACCTGGGCGCGGAGGACGGGGTCGGGCGGGAGTGCGGCTCCCGCGCTGTTGAAGTGATGGACGTGGGCGCAGCCGGGCGTCTCGCGTCGCGCGCGGGCGACGTCGAAGCCGCTCACTACTCGAGAACCACGTGCACGGTCTTCAGCTCGGTGTACGCCTCCAGCCCCGCGTCTCCGAGCTCGCGCCCGACGCCCGACTCCTTGACACCGCCGAACGGCGCCGCCGCGTCGAAGAGGTTGTAGCCGTTGACCCACACGACGCCGGAGCAGAGCGCCGCGGCGACGCGGTGGGCGCGGCCGAGGTCGCGCGTCCAGATCGCCGCGGCCAGGCCGTACGGACGAGGCGTTGGCCTTCGCGACCACCTCTTCCTCGCTCTCGTACGGCAGCACCGCGAGCACGGGGCCGAAGATCTCCTCGCGCGCGATCCGCATCTCGTTGTCGACGCCGCCGAAGATCGTCGGCTCGACGAAGAAGCCCGGCCGGTCGAGGGCACCGCCGCCGACCACGACCTCCGCTCCCTCCGAGCGGCCCGTCTCGATATAGCCGGTGACGCGATCGAGCTGCTCCTGGGAGATCATCGGCCCGATATCGACGCCCGGCTCGAAGCCGGATGCCGACGCGCAGCTCGCGCGTGTGCTCGATGAGCCGTTCGACGAACTCGTCCGCGATCGGAGCGGCGAGGAACAGCCGGCTCCCCGCAGTGCACATCTGGCCAGAGTGCGCGAAGATGCCGGTCATCGCGGTGCGCACCGCCGTGTCCATGTCGGCGTCGGGGAAGACGATGTTCGCGCTTTTGCCGCCCAGCTCGAGCGTCAGGCGCTTCATAGTCTGCGCGGCGGCGACGGCGATCTTCCTGCCGACCTTGGTCGAGCCGGTGAACGCGATCTTGTCGACGCCGGGGTGGGCGACGAGCGCCGCTCCCGTCTCGCCGTTGCCTGTGACGACGTTGAAGACGCCGGGCGGCAGGCCCGCCTCCAGACAGAGGGCGCCGAGGCGGAGCGCCGTGATCGGCGTCTGCTCCGCCGGCTTCATGACCACGGTGCAGCCGGCTGCGAGCGCGGATGCGGCCTTCCACGCGGCGATCATCAGGGGGAAGTTCCAGGGCAGGATCTGCGCCGCGACCCCGACGGGCTCGCGCCGCACGTAGGTGTGCCGGTCGGCCATCGTGGGCAGAACCGAGCCGAGGATGCGTGCGGGCGCGCCGGCGTAGTAGCGGAAGGTCGCCGCGCCGAAGGTGATGTCCGAGCGGGCCCGCTCTGCCGGCTTGCCGTTGTCGCGCACCTCGAGCTCGACGAGCTCGTCCATGTGCGACTCGATAAGGTCGGCGATGCGCGCGAGGACGCGCGTGCGCTCGCCCGGGCGGAGGCCGCTCCAGCGGCGGTCGTCGAACGCGGCCCGCGCGGCGCGCACCGCGCGATCGACGTCCTGTGGCCCGGCGTGCTGGATGATGGCGAAAGGCTCGCCCGTGGCGGGATCGATCGACGGGAACGGCTCGCCGTCGGTGGCATCCACCCACTCGCCGTCGATCAGCAGCTGCTCGCGCCGGGTTGTGGCGGCGGTGCTCATCGGAGACTTAGTATAGGCACGGCCGCGACGACCGACGCTGCGGGCGTCAACCGTCCTTGGCGAGGGCTCGCACACGAGCGGAGTGCGAAGCCGCTCTCTTTGGCGTGGGAAGAACATCCGGAGGTCTTGCACGCTCGCCAGAGGGCGGGAAAAGTCAACTCGGCCCTGACGCGAGGGCTAAGACGACCGCCCTCAATAGGCGACGCTAAATTTGACAGGTGCGACCACAAGTGTAGTGTTTTCGGCCGTGAGACGGGGATCCCCGGGCAGGCCTTGAGCATCAGGAGGACCGCACCCCTGTGATGCACGCGGATGCTCGCTGAACCTGTGATCGACGAGGGGCTCGCCCGTGAGCTCGGTGGCTCCGGCGCGCCGATCTGCTGGGACGAGCAGACGAGCCCCGAGATTCGAGACCTCGTCGGACGGGTTGACGCCGTCGTCATCCCGTTCGGGGCTGTCGAACAGCACGGCCCCCATCTCCCGCTGGCTGTCGACTGGCAGATCTGCCTGTACGTCGCGCGTGGGGTGTCGGCTCTCACCGGCGTGCCCTACCTGCCGCCGGTCGTCTACGGGGTCTCAGCCAGCCACGGGAGCTTTCCGGGGACCGTAGGTCTTCGACCGGAGACGCTGATCGCTGTCGTCGAGGATCTGGCAGCAGGGCTCTACCGGTCGGGCGTTCGGCAGTTCGTCCTCATGAATGGACACGCATGGAACGCGGGCTCCCTGGACGTCTGTGCAGAGAAGCTCCGAACCGGCTACAAGGATGCGCGTGTCCGCTCGTTGGCCTACGCGACGATGTACCCCGGTCCAGAGATCGACGGTCGCGTGACCTATGGGCGGTCGCTGATGCACGCGAACTACTTCGAGACCTCGGTGATGCTTGCGATCAACCCAGCCCTCGTCAGGTTGGACCGCGCTGTCTCCCAGACGGACACCGACTCGTTCTGGGACTATCGAACCGACCAGGTCAGCGCGTCCGGTGTCTGGGGCCGTGACATCGACCAGGCGACCGCGTCGCACGGCGCGGCCGAGATCGATCGCTGCATCACGACCACGGCCAAGGCACTCGCTGCTGCGATCCGTGAGCCGTTCCCCTCGGCGTCGTCATGACGCAACCGGATCGGGAGGGGCGGCTGGATACCCAACACAATCAGAGAGGAGACTGGTAGATGTCCAGTCGTCAGTTCTACACCGATCGGGACGGGTGCCCGCGGCGTGCGGAGGACGGTGCGCTGACCTTGCCCGTGACCTTCGACCGCCGAAAGCTCCTCGTCAAGGCCGGCGCTCTCGGCCTCGGCGCGATGAGCCTGGGGGCAGTCCTCGACGCGCTCTCGGCGGACAGCGCCGCTGCAGCGACGAACCTCGGCCAGACGTTGCGCCAGGCCACGGCTGGTGGGACGCTCGTCTTCGCCGTCGACAGCACGGCGGGGGTCGCGGACCCCGCGACCTACACCTCGTTCGGAGACTGGATGGTCGTCGACACCGTCTGTCGCGGGTTGATGCTCATCGACTTCAAGACCACCAAGACGTTCGGCAACCCGGACATCGCGACGGGCTGGACCGTCTCCGACGGGGGCCTCCTCTACCAGTTCAAGATCCGTCCGGGCATGAAGTTCCACGACGGCTCGACCGTCACTGCGCACGACTGCGAGCGCTCGTTCAACCGCCAGCTGCTGAATGGCGACCCCACCCTGCCGGTCGGCGGCACGCAGGCGCTCCGCGGCGCCACGGGGCGGAACATCTCGGGCGTGCGCGCGGTTGGCGACTCGATCTTCGAGATCCGTCTGATCAAGCCCGACCGTCTGCTCCCCGCGCGGCTCTCCGACGTTCCGGCGCGGATCATCTCCGCCGCTGCACTGGACACCTACAAGGACCGCATCGGCAGCAACCTCGTCGGCACAGGCCCGTTCAAGTGGGCGAGCGGCAAGGCCGGCGATAGCATCGTCCTCGATGCGTGGTCGGGCTTTCGAGGCGGGAAGCCGGCGATCGACCGCCTCGTCTTCCAGCAGACGTCCGATCCTTCCGCGCTCGTCGCCGGTCTGCTGACGAACCAGATCCACGTTTCGTCACTCGCCCCGTACAACGCCGCGAGCCAGCTCAGCAAGAGCTCGCGGACGCGCGTCTACCAGACCCGCAAGCTCGTCTCGACCTTCGTGATGATGAACATGACGAAGGACTCGCTGAAGGACCTGAGGGTGCGCCAGGCGATCAACTACGCGATCGACCGCGACGCCGTGGTCAAGAACGCCTTCTTCGGCCAGGCGGAGCTCCCCAAGGGCTACAACATCTCGTCCACGGAGGTCGGGTACGACCCGAGGCTCGCCAAGTACTCGACGCGCAACCTGAAGAAGGCCAAGCAGTTGGTCGCGGACGCAAAGGCGGCCGGAACCGTGATCGAGATCGCGGCCGAGAACGTCAGCTGGCATCCCGCGGCGGCGCAGATCGTGGCGAAGAACCTCGCGGAGATCGGCCTCACACCGAAGATCCGCATCGTGACCGCGGGCACCTTCTCCGGCGTCGCATTCGACATCACCGGGCACGAGCTGGTCGTCTGGGAGCGGAACTCGTACGTCCCCGATCCCGACAACAAGGTCGGAAACATGTTCGAGAGCACCGGCACCTACTCGCGCTTCGTCACCGGCCAGGGCGTCGCGGCTGGACCCAGCTCTGAACGCCCTCGTCGACAAGCTGATCCTGAGGGCGCGGAACGAGACGAACAAGGTCAAGCGCCAGAAGCTCTACACGCAGGTCCAGGCGCTCCTCTGCGCGAGGGTCATGAACTGCGCGATGCTCGCGTACGCCCGCAACGTGGTCGTGAGCTCGACGAAGGTGACGGGCCTCAACGCCGACGGCCTCAGCACGGAGCGTGCGTATTTCGAAGACACGAAGCTGAGCTGATCACGCCGAAACCGGGATGGGCCCGACCGATGAGCCGTTGGCAGTAGGGACAGGGAGGGAGGGAGCCGGCCGCGTCACAGGCCGGCTCCGCCACCCGTTCCGCCCGCGGCGCGTCGACACCGCGCGCGCGCCCCGCTCCCGCCGGATCGTGACGGCGGTGGCGTGGTGCGCGCTCGGGTTCTTCCTGCTGCTGGCGCTAGTAGGTCCGCTTCTCACCACGCGGGATCCGAACGCGCAGGCGTACGAGCCGCTCCTGCCGCCGTTCAGCCCGGGCAACGTGCTCGGCACGGACGAGCTCGGCCGGGACCAGCTGACGCGGCTCGTCTACGGCGCGCGCCCGCTGATCCTCGTCAGCATCGGCTCGGTGGCGGTGGCGGTCATCCTCGGCTCGCTGATCGGGTTCCTCGCGGGCCTGCGCGGCGGCTGGATCGAGACGTCGCTGATGCGGGTGATGGACGCGGTGCTCGCCTTTCCCGTGATCCTGCTCGCCTTGCTGATCATCGCCGTGATCGGCACGGGCGTGGGGAACCTGATCGTCGCGATCAGCATCTCGCAGGTGCCGGTGTTCGCCCGGCTCGTGCGGGCGCTGACGGTGAAGCAGGTCGCGCTCGAGTACGTCCTCGCGGCCCGGGCGGCCGGATTCAGCAGCTTCCGGATCGTGCGGAGCGAGATCCTGCCGAACGTCGCGGGCCCGACTATCGTGCAGGCGATGTCCACGCTCGCCGTGGCGGCGGGCTTCGCGTCGGCGTTCTCGTACCTCGGAGTCGGCGTTCAGCCGCCGACCGCCGACTGGGGGTACATGGTGAAGTCCGGCCAGCAGTACGTCTTCGACAACTGGCAGCTCGCCGTGTTCCCGGCGGTGACGATCACCCTGTTCGTGATCGCGGCGAACTTCGCCGGCGACTCGCTCCGCGACCGGTTCGAGACCGAGGACCGGAGGTGACCATCCCGTGTCCGTGATCGCGCGCCGGCTGGCCCTCGTCCCCGTCGTCACGCTTGTGGTCGTGACGGTCGTCTTCGCGCTCCTGCGGATGCTGCCCACCGACGCGGCGAAGATCCTTGCCTCGAGTGCGGGCGGCTCGACCGAGGCGGAGTCCGCGCATCTCAAGGCGGCGCTGGGGCTCGACGCCTCGGTGCCCTCTCAGTACCTCAGCTACCTCAACGACCTCATCCATCTGAACTTCGGTGAGTCGTTCTACGGCAACGTCCCGGTCTCGACCCTGCTCGGCCAGACCGTGCCCGTGACCCTGGAGCTGACCGTCTCGGCGATGATCGTCGCCACGATCCTCGGGGTGGCCGGCGGCATCCTCGCCGCCGCCCGCCGCGACGGCTGGCTCGACACCGGCATCCGCGGCACGTCGACGCTCGTCGTCTCGCTGCCGTGGTTCGCGCTGGGCGTGATCTTCATCGTCCTCTTCGGGGTCGTCTGGGAGGTGCTGCCGATCTTCGGCAGGCTCCCACCGGGCACGCAGTACGACGGCACCACGAACTTCGTGCTGATCGACGCGGTGATCGACAATCGCTACGACCTCGTGGTCCCGTGGCTGCAGCATCTGCTCCTCCCGGCGCTGACGCTCGGGCTCACCACCGCGGGCTTCGTCATGCGCATCACGCGGGTCGCGATCCTCGACACGATGTCGGAGCAGTACGTCCAGACGGCGAAGATGAAGGGCATGCACGAGCGCGCCATCCTCGTCCGTCACGCGCTGCGGAACGCGGCGATCCCGATCGTGACGATCCTGGGAATCCTCTTCGGCTCGCTCCTCGGAGGCGCGGTCGTCACCGAGAAGGTCTTCTCCTACCCCGGCGTCGGCAGTCTCCTCGTCGACGGGATCGCAAAGCGCGACTTCTACGTCGTCCAGGGCTCTGCGCTGACGATCGCCGTGCTGTTCATCCTCGTCAACACGTTCGTCGACATCATGTACACCGCCCTCGATCCCCGCCTACGGAGGTAGCTGTGGAACCGGAGCCCGACGAGACGTTGCTGGACGCCGCCCAGCGCCTGCTGGCCGAGCGCTACGTGGCCGGGCGTCACGAGGTGGCCGCCGCGCTGCGGAGCCGCTCGGGGGTGATCTACGTGGGGCTGCACGTCGACGGCAGCGCCCGCCGAACCGGCATCTGCGCCGAGGGCATGGCGATCGGCGCCGCCGCGGCGGCGGGCGATCTCGACATCGAGACGATCGTCGCGGTGCAGTACAAGCCGGCGGGGGTCTTCCGCGTGATCAGCCCGTGCGGGGTGTGCCGCGAGCTGATCCACGACTACAGTCCCGGGGCGACCGTCGTGAACTACGACGACGGCCGCGTCGTGCCGACGCCGATCCGCGAGCTCCTGCCCGCGAAGACCGAGCGGGCCTGGTAGCCCGGTGGCCATGGTCATCGACGCCTACAACACGACCCAGAACGTCCGCGGCCGCTCCGACTACCTCTCCGGCGGCAAGCCCACCGCGGGGCCGCCGGCAGCGCACGTCCCGTTCGACCCGCAGCGGATCCTCACGCGCATGGATGCCGCCGAGCGTCGACCAGGCGTTCGTCTGCTCGCTCGGCCAGCGCATCGAGAACGACTTCATCGCCGGCCTCGTCGCGAGCACATTCCGAGCGCTTCTTCGGGTACGGCCAGGTGATGCCGCAGTGCGGACGATGCCGAGGAGCAGATCGAGCGCGATCGCGACGGAGCCCGGCATGGTCGGACTGAAGCTCCATCCGACGCTGCACGGCTACCACTTCGCCGACCACGGCCTGCTCGACCCGATCTTCGAGGCGTGCCGAGCAGGAACGGCTGATCGTGCTCGTCAACGCGCTCGACGACCCGTTCTGCTCGCCGTTCGCGATCGAGGAGATCGCACGGAACTTCCCGACCGTCCCCGTGCTGATCGCGCACATGGGGGTCGTCTGGAACATGCCCGAGGCGCTCATCGTGGCGGAGCGGCACGAGCACGTCTACCTCGAGACCTCGGCCTCGCTGCTTGCCGACGTGCGCAAGGCGCTACCAGCGGGTGGGCCCGGAGAAGGTCGTGATGGGCACCGAGTGGCCCGGTCACGACTTCGACCTGGAGCGGATGAAGATCGCGAAGGCGATCGAGGACCCCGCCGACCGTGCGCTCGTGGAGGGCGGCAACATGGCGCGCCTGCTCGCGGCGCGGGGCACGGACGCCGCGTAGTGGCCGAGCCGTCGACCGCACCGCCGTCCGACGACGTCCTGCTCGAGGTTCAGAGCCTGTCGGTGACGTTCGACTCGGGCCGCCGCGACCTGCGGGCGGTCGTCGACGTCAGCCTTTCGCTCCGCCGCGGCGAGGTGCTCGCGATCGTCGGCGAGTCCGGCTGCGGCAAGTCCGTCACCGCGTCGACGATCGTCGGACTCACGCGCGGGTCGCGGACGCTGATCGGCGGGCGGATCCTCTACCGGGGGCGCGACCTAACGACCGCTTCCGAGAACGAGCTGCGCGAGGTGCGCGGCAAGGAGATCTCGATGGTGTTCCAGGACGCGCTCGCGGCCCTCAACCCGGTGCACCGCGTGGGCGACCAGGTCGCGGAGATGGTGCTGCTCCACAACGACGTGCGCCGCGCAGACGCGGCGAACCAGGCCGTCCGCATGCTCGACGAGGTCGGCGTCGCCCATGCGTCCGTGGCCGCGCGCCGCTACCCGCACGAGTTCTCGGGCGGGATGCGGCAGCGCGCGATGACCGCGATCGCGCTCGTCAACAACCCCGCGGTGCTGATCGCGGACGAGCCCACGACGGCGCTCGACGTGACGATCCAGGCTCAGGTGCTCGATCTCATCGACCGGCTCCGACGCGACCACGGTACGGCGGTCATCCTGATCACCCACGACCTCGGGGTGGTCGCCCAGTTCGCCGATCGGGTCGCGGTGATGTACGCCGGGACGATCGTCGAGGAGGGCACGTGCGACCAGCTCTTCCGCGACCCCCAGCATCCCTACACCTGGGGCCTGCTCGGGTGTATCCCGCGCGTCGACCGTCCCCGCCTCTCGTCGCTCGCGACGATCGAGGGCAGCCCTCCGCCGATCGGCGACCTGCCCGAGGGCTGCCGCTTCCGCCCGAGGTGCGGGCACGCCCACGACCGGTGCTTCAGCGTCCCCGCGCTCGAGGCCCGCCGGGCTCCCGGCCATCTCGACGCGTGCGTTCTCCCGCCCGCGCGCAAGCAGGAACTGCGCCCGCCCGGCATCGTCGCCGAGGCGCTCCGATGACGAGCCGCGCGTCCGTCCGGCTCGACGACTGACGTGCAGTCGAGCGCGACCGGGGAGCAGCCGGATCCGGAGGTCTCCGGCGAGCCGCTGCTCGAGGTGACCGATCTCGCCGTCCATTACGACGTCCGCAAGGGAGGCAAGGTCCGCGCGGTCGACGGCGTCAGCATCTCGATCGCGCCGAGAAGGACGGTCGGGCTGGTGGGCGAGTCCGGCTGCGGCAAGTCGACCTTCGGCCGGGCGGTGCTGCGGCTGGTGCCCATTCTCCGCGGTACGATCCGGTTCGGCGGCGTGGACATCACGAAGCTGTCGGAGCGGAGCCTGCGGCCGATGCGACCCCGGATGCAGGTGATCTTCCAGGATCCGTTCAGCTCGCTGAACCCGCTCAAGCGCGTCGGCCGGATCATCGGCGAGCCGCTCGCGGTGCACGGCGTCGGCGACCGCGGCGATCTCCAGAGCCACATCGCGAGCGCGCTCGAGCGCGTCGGCCTTCCGGCGGATGTCGTCGACCGCTACCCGCGCGAGTTCTCGGGGGGCCAGAGGCAGCGGATCGCGATCGCCCGTGCGCTCGCGCTGCGGCCGGAGTTCATCGTCGCGGACGAGCCCGTCTCGGCACTCGATGTTTCCGTTCAGGCGCAGGTGATCAACCTCCTCCAGCGCCTGCAGCGCGAGGAAGGGCTCGCGTACCTCTTCATCTCGCACGACCTCGGGGTGATCCGCCACGTGGCGGACGAGGTTGCCGTCATGTACCTCGGGCGCATCGTCGAGTACGCATCCCAGGCCGCGCTCTTCGAGCGTCCGCTCCATCCGTACACCGAGGCTCTGATGTCGGCGGTTCCCGCACCCGACCCTGCCACGAGCCGGCAGAGCAGGATCGTGCTCACGGGCGACCTGCCCAACCCCTCTGCTCCGCCGCCCGGGTGCAGCTTCCACACGCGCTGCCACTACGCGACCGAGCTCTGCACCAAGGTCGAGCCGCCTCTCATCGATCAGGGAGGAGGCCACCTGCTTGCCTGTCATCACCCGCTCGGATCGCCGCAGGCGAGCGGGACCTCGGCGCCGCCAGGCAAGGCAGTGGGCGCGTGAGTTCGTAGTAGAGTTCTCGCGACGATCGTCGCGTCGAACGTCGACTTTTGAGAGGCGGAGTGCATGAGGATCCACGACATCTCGATGGACGTCGCACCCGGGATGCTCCACTACGGCAAGCGTCCCGAGGTCTACGACGTCGAGCGGATCGCGGCGGGTGACGCGGCGAACGTGAGCCGCTGGCTGATCGGCTCGCACACGGGGACGCACGTCGATGCGCAGCGGCACTTCGTCGAGGGCGGCGGAACCGTCGAGCAGCTGCTGCTCGACGAGCTCGTGGGGCCGGCCCGGGTCGTCGACTGCACCGCGACCGACGAGCCGATCGGCGCCGAGGCGATCGAGTCGGCGGAGCTCGACGGCGCGACGCGGGTGCTGTTCAGGACGTCGAACTCGGAGCTCCGCCTGACGAAGCCCGAGCTCGACCCGACCTGGGTCGCACTCGCTCCGGACGGGGCTCAGTTGCTCGTCGACTCGGGCGTCCGGTTCGTCGGCCTCGACTACATCACCGTCGACACGCACGAGAACAGCGTCGAGTGGCCCGTCCACCACATCCTTTGCGGCGCGAACGTGACCATCCTCGAGGGCGCCGACCTCCGGGGCATCGCCGACGGTACCTACTTCATGTGCTGCCTCCCGGTCCGGCTTTGCGGCTCCGAGGCCGCACCGGCACGGACGATCCTGATCGAGAACCTGCCCGTCGCGTGAACGGTGCGCTCGCGACGCCGCACGAGGCGGCGACGCACGCCGGTCTGCGGGTGTTCGAGCGCGGCGGCAGCGCGGTCGACGCGGCCGTCACCGCCGCCGCCGTCCTCAGCGTCGTCTACCCGCACCAGACCTCGATCGGCGGCGATGTCTGGGCGCTCTTCGCCCGTCCGGGCGAGGCGGTTCGCTGCGTGAACGGGAGCGGCGCGGCCGCCGCCGCGATCGACGTCGAGAGCGTGCGCGCGCGCTACGACGTGATCCCCGACTCGGGGCCGGTTCCCGTGACGGTTCCGGGTGCGCTCGCGGCCTGGGAGACGCTGCTCGGCCTCGGGGGGCGCCTCGGGCTGGAGGCTGCGGTCTCGCCCGCGATCGCCCTTGCGGCCGAGGGGATCGAGGTCTCGCGCTCTCTCGCGTCGGCGATCGACAGCCGGCTCGAGCAGGTGGCCGCCGACCCCGGTCTCCGCGACCGCTTCACCGACGACGGCCGGCCGCTCGAGCGGGGTGCGACCGTGCGGCAGCCCGAGCTCGCGCGCTCGCTCGAGCGGATCGCCGCAGACGGCGCCGCTGCGTTCTACCGGGGCGCCGTCGGCGCAGCGTTCGTCGAGGGACTGCGGCGGCTCGGCTCGCCGCTCGAGCTCGCAGACCTTGAGGCGCACGAGACGCTGCTGCCGGAGCCGCTCGAGCGCACGCACGACGGCTTCCGCTTCCTCACGGCACCCCCGAACTCGCAGGGGTTCGTGCTGCTCGAGCTCCTCGCCGCGGCCGGGCTCGACGGCGCCGACCCCGCCGTCTCCGTGCGGGCGGCTCTCGCGGCCGACGCCGATCGCGACGCCTGGCTCGGGGACCCCGCCTTCAGCCGCCCTCCGCTCGAGCGTCTGCTCGATCCCGACCAGGCGCGGGCGCGGATCGCGCAGCCGGCCGTCGTGTCGAGCGTCGAGGCGGCGGGCGGCGACACCGTCGCCGTCGTCGCGATCGACGAGGAGGGCTGTGCCGTGTCGCTGATCCAGAGCGTCTTCCAGACCTTCGGCGCCTCGATTCTCGAGCCCGGCACCGGAATCGTCTGCCACAACCGCGGCCGTGGGTTCTCGCTGCGCCCCGGCGCGCCGAACGAGCTCCGTCCGCGCACACGCCCGGCGCACAGCCTCGTGCCGCTGCTCGTCCTCCGCGGCGAGGAGGTTGTCGCGGCGGTGGGAACGATGGGCGGCCGTGGGCAGCCGCAGATCCTGCACCAGCTCCTCCCGGGTGTGCTCACACCGGAGCGCTCGCTCGAGGAGACGCTCGCGGCGCCGCGCTGGGTGCGGGGGGCGCTCGACGTCGGCTTCGACGAGCAGACCGTCGCCCTGGAGCAGCACGCCGGCGACGCGCTCGAGGAGGGGCTGCGCCGGGCGGGAGTCCCGGTGGCCCGGATCGCCCGCTTCGACGAGCGGGTCGGACACGCGCAGGTCGTGCGCACCGGGTCGGCGGGATACGAAGCCGCCAGCGATCCGCGCTCGGACGGTGCGGCCGGCGTCGCTCGGCTACCGCCGCCGGGTGGGTTACGGTAGGAACGATGGCAGCCCCCGCCCGCACGGAGCCCACGGCCATGCCCGCGACGCAGGCGGTCCGGTCGGCGACCGAGGGCGAGGTGCGGCGCCGCCACAACCTCGTCTTCACGCTCTTCGGCACCTACGTCCTGCCGAGCCCGCGCCAGGTGTGGTCGGGCGGGATCGTGCAGGCGCTCGAGGATCTCGGCTTCACGACGGCCGCGGCGCGGATCGCGCTCTCGCGCCTCGTCCGGAAGGGGTTCCTGACGCGCGCCAAGGACGGCCGGCGCGTGTATCTCGAGATGTCGCCCAACCTCGAGCGCGTTCTGGCCGAGGGGGAGCAGCGGATCTTCTCTTTCGGCGCGCAGGAGCCGCCGTCGGAGTCCTGGACGCTGCTCTCGTACTCGATCCCGGAGGAGCTGCGCGCCGAGCGCGACCGGCTGCGCAAGCGCCTGACGTTCCTCGGGTTCGGCTCGATCCACGATGCCTTCTGGTTCACGCCGCGTGACCGCGTCGACGTCGTGCTCAGGATCCTCGACGAGCTCCAGCTCAGTCAGTACGCCGAGGTGTTCCGCGGGATGCCCGTCAACGGCGAGGGCGTGCCCGAGCTCGTGCATCGAGCTTGGGACGGCGAGCACCTCCGCAGGCGGTACGACGCGTTCGCCGAGGAGTACGCGCCCTACCGTGGTGCGAGCGTACGGCCGCGCCTCTCCGACCGCGACGCCTTCCTCGTGCGCACACGGGCCGTGCACCAGTTCCGGCAGTTCGTCGAGCTCGACCCGGAGCTTCCGGGACGACGTGTCGAGCGGGCGAGCCGGGACGCCGCACGCGAGACGTTCCACGAGGTGTACTCGTCGCTCGGCGAGATCGCGCAGTCGTACTTCGACCGCATCACGCTCGCGACCGGGGTGGGAGCCGTGCGGTGACGGCGGTCCGGCGCGTCGTCGTCGGGAACGTCGTGACCATGGATCCGGCGCGGCCGCGCGCAGAGGCGATCGCGGTCGACGGAGGCAGGATCGTCGCGGTCGGGACGCGGGACGAGGCCGTCGCCGCGCTGCCGCCCGGGACGCCGGTCGACGCGGTACCCGGAGCTGCGCTCGTCCCGGGCCTCGTCGACTCGCACGTGCACATGCTCTGGGCGGGGCTCGAGGCGAGCCAGCTGTCGCTGACCGGCGTGCGGAGCGTCGACGAGGCGCTCACACGGGTGCGTGCCTACGCCGAGGCGCTCCCGGCGGGCGCGTGGGTCGTCGGCTCCGCGGACTTCGACGCCGTCGACCTCGCCGAAGGCCGGCTGCCGACGGGCGCAGAGCTCGACCGCGCGACCGGAGGCCGGCCGCTCTTCCTCGACCGGCGCTCGCACGACGGGCTCGTGAACGTGACCGCGCTCGCCGCCGCCGGTGTCGACGCGGCGACGCCCGATCCCGTCGGCGGCGCGATCGAGCGCGACGCGGGCGGTGCCGCGACGGGGCTGCTCGTGGAGCGGCCGGCCGTCGAGCTCGTCACGGCCGTGATGCCGCCGAAGCCGCTCGACCAGCTCGTGCGCGCGCTCGAGGCGATCCAGCCCGTCTACCACGCAGCCGGGCTCACCGGCGTCGTCGACCCGGCGCTGCTGCCGGACGAGCTCGCCGCCTTCCGCGAGCTCCGCCGCCGCGAGGGTCTCACCGTGCGGACGACCGTGATGCCGCTCGTCGAGACGAGCCTCGGCGCCGACGAGGCGATGGCGCGGCTGCGCCGCGGCGAGAGCCTGCCGGGGTCGGGCGACGAGTGGCTTCGGGTCGGAGCGGTGAAGGTGTTCTTCGACGGCGGCGGCTCGCTCGGCACCGCGCTCCTGCGCGAGCCCTGGCCGGGCGCGCCCGACGGCTACCGCGGCAACCAGACCGTCCCGACCGACACGCTCGCCGCCGTCGCACAGGCCTGCGCCGCCGAGGGCTGGTCGCTCGGCGTGCACACGGTCGGAGGCGCCGCGATCGACCTCGCGCTCGAGGTGTTCGCCGACGTCGACCGCGAGCGCCCGATCGGGCCGCTGCGCTTCTCGCTCATCCACGCCTACCTCTGGCCCTCGGCCGACAACATCGCCACTGCAGCCCGGCTCGGGGTCGTCGTCGCGACGCAGCCGCCCATGCAGTGGCAGTTCGGACCGCGCCTGATCCCGAAGTTCGGCGTGGAACGCGTCGGCCATGCGACGCCGGTCCGCTCATGGCTCGACGGCGGTGTGCTCGTCGCGGGAGGCTCCGACGGGCCGGGCATCCCGCCCGAGCCGCTACTCGGGCTGTGGCAGGCGCAGACGAGACGGCTGGAGGGAATGGCGGAGCCCGTCGGGATCGACGAGGCCGTCTCCCCAGAGCAGGCGCTCGGCCTCTACACGACCGGCGCGTGCTACGCGGCGTTCGCCGAGCACGAGCGGGGCACGCTGCGGGAAGGGATGCTCGCCGACTGGACCGCGCTCTCCGTCGACCCGCTCACCGCGCCTCCGGACGAGCTGATCGAGGCGAGCGTGCTGCAGACCGTCGTCGGCGGCCGCGTCGTCTACGGCGACGCCTGAACCGCCGCCCTCGAACCGAGCTCCGCGAGCACGTCGGCCGAGCGCACGAGCGCGTCGCGCTGCAGGTACTCGATCGCGCGCAGCGCCGCAGCGTGCGCCTCGGGTGAGGAGCCGCCGACGCAGTCCTCGATCACGCGGACGTGGTAGTCGTGCTGGTGTGCGTCGACCGCGGTGTAGTGGACGCAGACGTCCGTGAGCCCGCCGACGAGCAGCACCGTGTCGACGCCGTAGGAGCGGAGCACGAGCTCCAGCTCCGTCCCGAAGAACGCCGAGTACCGGCGCTTGCGGATCAGGTACTCGTCCGGTTCCGGTTCGAGGCCCTTCACGAGCTCCGTCGCCTCGTCGCCCTCGAGCGCGTGGATGCCCTCGGCGCCGTCGAGCTCGCGCCCGAAGTCGACGAGCGTACGCTTGTGCACCTCCTGGATGAACACCACCGGGACGCCGGCGGCGCGGGCGGCGGCGACGAGGCCGCGGACGCGCTCGATCCGCTCGGCCGCTCCGCTCGTGTGCGGGATGCCCGTGGAGCCCGGCGGCATCAGCGCGCCCCGCTGCACGTCGACCAGGATCAGCGCCGGTCGCTTCCCCTCGAGAATCATGCTCCTCCTCCTTCGACGCTCATGGCCGGCGGCCGATCGAGCAGCCGGCGCGGGTTCTCGACGAGCATCCGCTCGACGTCCGCCTCATGCACGCCGTGGGACTCCTTCAGCTCCGGAACGATCCGCCGCAGGACGTGGTTGTACCCGAAGCCACCGAAGGCTCGCAGCTGCGCCTTCGTCCACACGGAGCAGCCGAGCACGACCCGGTCGGCGTAGCCGCGGCCGAGCAAGGCCCCGAGGTGGTCGAGCCGTTCGGCGTCCGTGGGGTCCTTGTAGCCATCGCCGTAGTCGAACTCGGAGCCGAAGCACCACTCGAGCACGGCGCCGCGCCCGGCGAGCTCCTCGTGGTAGGTGGCGTCGAGGTACTCGTCGACGTTGCCGAAGATCACGCGCGCGGTCGGGAGGCCCTCGCGCTCCACGAGATCGAGCACGGCATGCCCGAGCCGAGCCTCCGGCGCGAGCCGGACGCTCAACGCCGCGCCTGCGCGGGCCGCGGCGCCCGCGGCCGCCACGAGAACCCGCTCCTCGACGGCGGTGACAGGACTGCTCGTCCCGATCAGCCCGACGAGCGCCGGCCGGATGCCGGTGCCCGCTATCCCGTCTGCCAGCTCGGCCTCGAAGCGGCTCCGGAGCGCCTCGGCGGACAGGCCCCCAACCCAGTCGGGATGCGTCTTCGCGATGTAGAAGCCGCAGCCGGCCATCACGTGCAGCCCGGTCGCCCGCGCGATCGCGGGGAGCCTCTCGACCCGAGGTCCGAGGCCGACCGTCGTCAGATCGACGACGCCGGAGCCGCCGGCGGCCGCGAAGGCGCCGAGTTCGCGCTCCGCGAGCTCCGGGTCGTCGAGGCGGAGGTTGTCCTCGAGCGCGAGCAGGTTCCAGCGGACGAAGCCGAGGTTCTCGATCGTCACGCGGGGGTCGTCGGGGAGCGGCTCCCGGGGCGCGCTCCGAAGCAGGAGCGCGTCGCTCTGGAGGTGTTCGTGCATGCTCGTCCGGCCGAGCGCGGACGGCTCGATCGGGCCGAGAACCGTGTGGATCGGCATCAGCGCACGGTGGCTGGGCTGTCGAGCCCTTCCTCGATCGGGCCAGCGCCGGCGGCGCCCGTGGTCCCGTCCTCGGGCACGACGTGAATGTGCCGCGGGTCGAAGACGACCGTCACCGGGGCGCCCGGCCCCAGCGTGGCGAGGTCCGCCGACGGCTCGGCCGAGACGATGATCGGATCGAGGCCGTTCCCGTCCGTCTCGAGCACCAGCCTCGTCCTGCTGCCCTGGAACACGCCCGACACGACGCGCGCGTGGAGCTGGACGCCGCCGTCGATGTGCCCCGGCAGCACCGTCAGGCTCTCGGGCCGGAGCATCGCGAGGCCGTTGCGCGGGCCCTCGACCGGGATGTCGAGGGCGGTCAGCCTGCCGTTGCGCACGGGGAGGAGGTTCGCCTCGCCCAGGAAGCGGCTGACGAACAGGTTACGGGGCCTCATGTACAGGTTGCGGGGGTCGTCCACCTGCTCGATGCGCCCGAGGTGCATGATCGCGACGCGGTCCGACATCGTGAGCGCCTCGGTCTGGTCGTGCGTGACGGCGATCGTCGTGATCCCGGTCTCGCGTTGGATGCGCTTCAGCTCGAGCTGCATCAGGTCGCGCAGGTTCTTGTCGAGTGCCGCCATCGGCTCGTCGAGCAGCAACAGCCTCGGGTGCGAGGCGAGCGCGCGGGCGAGCGCGACTCGTTGCTGCTGACCGCCCGACAGCGTCGTCACGAGGCGCTTCTCGAGGTCGGGGAGCTGCACCAGTTCGAGCATCTCGCCGACGCGCGCCCGGCGTTGCGCGCGCGGCATCCGGCGGGCGAGCAGAGGGAACGCGACGTTGTCCTCGACCGTCATGTGGGGGAAGAGGGCGTAGGACTGGAAGACGAGGCCGATGTCGCGGGCGTACGAGGGCAGGCTCTCGATCGACTCGCCGTCGAACTGCACCTGACCCTCGACGTGCCGCACCAGCCCGGCGATCACGTTGAGCATCGTCGTCTTCCCCGAGCCGCTCGGGCCGAGGAGGGTCAGGAACTCACCGGGCTGACATTCGAGCGAGACGCGGTCGAGGATCCGGTTGCCGCCGAGCTCGACCGAGAGCTCGTGGATCGTCGCCCTGACGCTCACGCGCGACCTCGCCGGAGGCCGTGCCGCTCGATCAGCGCGCCGAGCGCGAGCACCGTGACCGCGAGCCCCATCACGATCGTGCTCGCCGCCGCCATCTCGGGCGAGATCGACTCCCTCGCGGCGCGGAACATCTGCACCGGCAGCGTCATCGACTCGGGCGGCGACATGATCAAGGCGATGACAGCCTCGTCGAAGCTGATCGTGAAGGCGAACAGCGCGCCCACGATGATGTTCGTGCGGATCAGCGGCAGCTCGATCTTCCAGACGATCCGCGGCCACCGGGCGCCGAGCGTGGAGGCGGCGTCCGTGATGCGGCGGTCGATCGAGGCCAGTCCCGCGAGCACGATCACATACACGAGCGGAAACGCCACGATCGCCTGACCGAGGACAACCGGGACGTTCGTGCCCTCGAAGACGGTCCACCGGGTGAACATGTCGTAGAGGCCGAGCGCGTAGGCGAGCAGCGGCAGTGCGACCGGCGCGACCATCGCGGCGGAGAGCCAGCGGCGACCATGGACGGCCCGTCGCATCCCGAGCGCCGCGCACGTGCCGACGATCGTCGCGATCGTCGTCGCGCCCAGCCCGACGCGAATCGAGGTGTAGAAGGGCTTCGTCCACTCGGGGTTGTGGATGATCGCGCGGTACCACTTGATCGAGAAGCCTTCCGGCGGGAAGGTGAGGAAGAAGCCCGACGTGAACGACGTCGAGATGACGATCACGATCGGGAACAGCAGGAAGGCGCCGATCAGGATGCTGAGCACGGTGATCGGCACCCGCACGCGACCGCCGAGAGCGGCGTGGAGCGCGTCTTTCACAGGTTCCCGCTCCAGCGCTCGCTGACGCGGAACACTCGGTCGGCGACGACGTAGAGGGCGAAGACGAAGACCACGAGCAGCAGGCTCATCGTCGCCGCCTGCTCGTAGTAGATCGCCTCGTCGAACTTCCGTCCGATCAGCATCGCGATCGTCGTGTCGCTCGGGTTGCCGAGCAGCTGCGGGGTGATGAAGAACCCGAGCGACGTGAGGAAGACGAGGATCGAGCCTGCGAGCATCGCGGGGCGGAGCTGGGGCAGGACGATCTTCCGCAGCACGAGCAGCGGCCTGGCGCCCAGAGTCTGCGCGGCGCGGAGCTGCTGCGGATCGAGCCGGCGTGCGGTGACGTAGATCGGCAGGATCATCGTCGGCAGCATCACGTGGACCATCGCCGGGTACATGGCGAGCGTGGTCTGATAGATGGAGATCGGCTCGTCGACGATGCCCAGCCAGTGACCGGTCTTGTAGAGGACGCCCGTCGGCAGGTAGATGAGGATCCAGCCGTAGGTGCGCACGAGCACCGACGACCAGAGCACGACGAGCAGCATCGCGAACAGCACCACCCTGAGCCAGCCGGGCGAGAGCGCCAGGCCGAGGGCGTAGATCGTCCCGACGACGAGCGTGATCGCGGTCACGACCGTCGCGACGATGGCCGTCGTCTGGAGCGACTGCCGGAACGTCTCGTCGGTGAGGACGATCCGGATCGAGTCGAAGCCCGTGCTGAAGGTCGAGACGCCGAGCAGCACCAGCGGCAGGACGAGCATCAGGAGCAGGAAGACGACGGGGATCCCGAGGAGCACGACCGTCCCCGAGCCCGAAGCCGGGCTCAGGCGATGCGCACGCCTGACCGCGGGGCCGACTCGGTAGCTGGTGGTTTCCGCTGACACTGATCGGGACAGGGCTGGACGACGAGTCTCCCAGCCTGGCGAAGGGCTGCGGTCGAAGAATGCGGTGGATGCGCTCGGGCGGGACGAGCCCGCCTGCTCGCAAAGATAAACGGCGCCAGCGCCGGTCGTCAACCGCGACGAAACGCTTTCCGAGGCGGACCCGGCGCGCCGCCGCCGGTCTCGCCCGCCTCGGCGACTTCGCGCCTGCCCGGCGACGTGATATGAACGACTCGCAGTGAGCGGAGCAAAAGGCTACATCCGCGGCGCTTCCCGGTGCGTAATCGGTCTGCTTTTTGCGAGTGCGCGCGTATGACGGCCGATCTGCGAGCGGCCGGGGATCCCGACCTGCCGGCCGCCGAGCGCTCGATTCTGGAGCGGCGCGTTCGCGGGCTCGTGACGCCTGCGCTCGTCGCCGAGCATCGAGAGCGCCCCTTCGGGCCGCACTCGCCCGCGCTCGTGGAGTTGCTGCACTTCCTGCGGCGGAACGTTGTCCGCAACCGTCCGCGCTACGTCTGCCTGCGCGATGGCGAGCCGCCCGTCTGGCGTATCGGCTCGGCGGCCGCCGGGGGACGCGGGTTCGCGTCTGTGGATGAGACGGTCTACGAGCGCCGTGCGGACGTCGAGCATGCGGTCTTCCTGCGCCGCCTCGCCGATCTGGGGCTCGGCTGATGACGGGACCCGTGCCGCTCGAGCTGCTCCGCGGGGTGATGGGCTACGTCGACCGGCCGAGCGCCGCCCCCGGCGAGACGCTTGCGGTGCACGTGAGCTGCGACGACGGCGTGCACTGGAGCGCCGACCTCGTCCGCCTGCTGGCGCCCGACCTCCTGCCGGACGGGCCCGTGCCGCGGGAGAAGGCGGTCGCCTCCGTGTCGGCCTGCGAGCGGCCGGCGCTCGTGCAGACGACCCGCGTCGGCTCCTACGCGCTCGTCCCCGGCGATCACCGGCTGCCGGGAGCCGGGCCGTGCTCGGTTGCGGTGCTGGCTTGCCCGACCCTGCCGGGCGAACGGCCGCAGGCGCTCGTGTCGCGCCGTGACGAGTCCGGGGCGGGATGGACGCTCGGCCTCGACGCGAACGGGGCAGCGATTTTCGCAGCCGCCACCGCGGCCGGCGACGAGTCGGTCTCGACGGGCGTTCCGCTGCTCGCGTGGTGCTGGTATGTGGTCGCCGCGTCGCTCGACCCGGCCGCGGGCGTCGCGCGGATCGTCCAGCAAGCGGTCGGCACCGTTGCCGCCAACCGCTTCCGGCGCACGGGGGCCGACCTCCGGCGCTCGGCGGCCGAGCGGACCCTCGCCCGCCCGCTCGACGTCGGGGCGGAGGCCCCCCTGCTTTTCGCCGCTGCCTCGCTCCGCTCGCGCGGGCCCGTCGAGCCGTACGACGGGAAGCTCGAGCGGCCGGTCGTTTCGGGCACGGCGCTCGCGGTCGCCGAGCTGTGCCGGCTGCCCTTCGAGCTGCAGCGGCCGGACGTCGTGGCGTCCTGGGACTTCGCGGCGGCGATCGGCCGGAGCGGCGTCGCGACCCGTGACGTGCCGGACGGTGGCCCGCACGGCCTCGACGGCGAGTGTTACCAGCATCCGACGCGGGCTGTGACGGGCCACTGCTGGGACGGCACGGAGCTCGACTTCCGTCACGCCCCCGGGCAGTACGGGGCCGTGCACTTCCACTCCGACGACCTTACGGACTGCGGCTGGGAGTCGCAGCTCGAGCTGCGCCTGCCGGCCGACCTGCCGAGCGGCGTCTACGCCGTCAGGCTCCGCGCCGCCGCGTCCGAGGACCGGGTTCCCTTCGTCGTCCGCCCGCGCGCTGACGCCGCGCCCGCGCCGATCCTGCTCGTGCTCTCGACGAACAGCTACCTGGCGTACGCGAACCAGGCGTACGACCTCGAGTCGCCGCGCGTGCAGATGATCACGCGCCGCGTGCCGGAGGTCGACCGAGGCCGCCGCTTCCTGGCCGAGCACCGAGAGCTCGGGGCGTCGCTGTACGACGTGCATTCGGACATGACGGGCATCTGCTACTCGTCGTGGCGCCGGCCGATCCTCACGATGCGCCCGTCGATCAGGCTCGCCAACGCCCCCGCGTGGCAGTTCAACGCCGACCTCCAACTCGTCGACTGGCTCGACCGTTCCGGGCGCGCCTTCGACGTCGTCTGCGACCGCGACGTCCACGACGGGGGCGCCGAGCTGCTGGCCCGCCACCCGGTCGTGCTCACCGGCACGCACCCCGAGTATCCGACGGGCCGCATGCTCGACGCCTACGACGCCTACGTCGTGGAGGGCGGACGCCTCGTCTACATGGGAGGGAACGGTTTCTACTGGGTCACGGCGTACGACCCCACGGATCCGCACGTGATCGAGATCCGCCGCCACGGCGGCAGCGAAGCCTGGCGCGCGCTCCCGGGCGAGGGCAACCTCGGGTTCACCGGCGAGCCCGGCGGCCTCTGGCGCAGCCGCGGGCGCGCGCCGCAGAAGCTGACGGGGGTCGGCTTCGTCGCCCAGGGGATCGATGCCGCCGCCGGCTACCGCCGGAACGCCGCACTCGACCCGGGGGCGGCCTGGGTGCTCGACGGTGTGGACGAGGACACCTTCGGCGCGTTCGGGACGATGGGCGGCGCGGCGGGGCTCGAGCTCGACGCCGTCGACCCGGCACTCGGGACGCCGCCCGGCACGATCGTCGTCGCCTCGTCGGAGGGCCACTCCGACGACATGCTCGAGGCGCGTGAGAACTACGGCATGACCCTCGCGGCACCCGGCGGCGCGCGCAACCCGCGCGTCCACGCCGACATGACGCTGCTCCGCCTGGGCGCCGGCGCCCTCTTCAGCACGGGCTCGATCGCCTTCGCCGGTAGCCTCGCCTGGAACGGCTACGAGAACTCGATCTCGCGGATCCTCGCGAACGTGCTCGATCGCTTCTCGAGCGCGCGGCCTGTGCTCGACGAGTGACGGTGGCTGCGGCGACGGTGCTCGTGGGAGGTCGCCCCTGCCAGGCGGCCGCGGGTGGCGAGCGCCACGCGCTCGGCGAGGCCGTGGACGTCCTGATCGACGACGCGAAGATCGCGGACGTTCGGCCACACGATCCGGCGCTGCTCGAGCGGCCGGGCGCCGTCGACGCGCGCGGCCTGCTCCTGCTCCCGGGCCTCGTCAACGGCCATACGCACTCGCACGAGATCATGCAGCGCGGCCGCTACCCGAAGCTCCCGCTGGAGGTGTGGATGCACTACCTCCGCCCGCCGAGGCCCGTGTACCGGCTGACGCCCGACGAGCTCTACGTGCGCACGCTCCTCGCCGCCGCCGAGGCGCTCAGAGGCGGCGCGACCACCGTCGTCGACGACGTCAACCTGTTTCCGCACGCCGACGAGGCGGGCGTCGACGCGGTGTTCCGTGCCTACGAGGACTCAGGGCTGCGCGCCTTCGTCGGCGTCAGCCTCTTCGACCGGCAGTACTTCCGCGCCGTGCCGTTCGTCGACGAGGAGCTGCCGCCGGCGACGCTCGCGGAGCTGGCGCAGGTGCCGGCTCCGGATCGCGACGACGTCCTGCGGCTCGCGCGGAGCCTCGTTGCCGATCGCCGGCCCGCCCCGGGGCGGCGCGTCGCGGCGTGCATCGCTCCCTCGGCGCCGCAGCGCTGCAGCGACGAGCTGCTCGTCGAGCTCTCAGCGCTCGCCCGCGCCGAGGAGGTTCCGGCGATCGTCCACGTCCACGAGACGCGGCTGCAGGCGGCAACCGGACAGCTCCGCTACGGCTGCACGATGGTCGAGCACCTGCACCGGCTCGGGGTGCTCGGCCCGGAGCTGTCGCTGATCCACGCGGTCTGGCTGACACCGCGCGACATCGAGCTGATCGCCGAGAGCGGCGCCACGGCGCAGCACAACCCGACCTCGAACCTCCGCCTCGGGAGCGGGCTCGCGCCGGTCCGCGCGCTCCTCCGTGCAGGGGCAAACGTGAGCCTCGGCACGGACGGCTGCGGCTCGTGCGTCTCGGCCGGCATGCGCGACGCCGTGCGCCAGGCGGCTCTGGTCGGCTCGCTCCGCGGCGGCGACGACTGGCTCTCCGCCGCCGAGGCGCTGGAGCTCGCGACGGTGAACGCCGCCCGCGCGCTCGGGCTCGGCGGCCGCGTCGGCCGGATCGAGCCCGGTCAGCTCGCCGACCTCTGCTGCTACCGGCTGGACGGGGTCGCGTTCGCTCCGCTCAACGACCCGCTCCGGCAGTTCGTCTACGCCGACCAGGGCCAGGCGCTCGACACCGTGCTCGTCGACGGGCGCGTCGTGATGCAATCGGGTCGCGTCGCCGCATTCGACGAGTCGGCCCTCCTGGACGCGGCACGCGCCCTGCACGCTCGCCTGCTCGACGCGATCGAGCGCTCCGACGCCTTCGTGGACGGCCTGAGGCCCGCCTACGAGCGGATCCACCGCCGCTCGCTCGGCATCGCGATCCCGGCCGAGACGATGCCCGCCCGGCTCGATCCCTGAGCCGGCCGTCGCGTTACGGCTCGAGCACGGAGTGGACGACCTGCCCGCCGGCCACGGTCAGGAGCGCGGTCGCCGCGAGCAGGTCGTCGGGCGGGCACGTCGTCGGGTCGACCGAGAGCGCGACGAGGTCGGCGCGCATCCCCGCCGCGAGGCGTCCGCGTCGGCTCGGCGAGAGCGCGACCGCCGCCGCTCCGGCCGTGTAGAACTCGAGTGCGGCGTCGCCGTCGAGCGCCTCCTCCGGGCCGACCGGCCCGGCGACGCCACGGACGCAGCGGGTTCGCGCCTGCCAGAGGCCCAGGCGGGGATCCGTCGGGAAGTAGGGGCCGTCCGAGCCGCCGCCGCAGACGACTCCCGCCTCGAGCCACGACCGCAACGGCGCCGACCGCCCCGCGCGCGCATGGCCGAGGCGCTCGAGCAGCCCGGCGCCGTTCACGAGCTGGATCGCGGGCTGCACCGCAACGTGCACGCCGAGCGCGCCAGCCGCCGCCATGTCCTCCAGCGTCGGCTCCAGGTAGGCGTGGATCAGCGTGAAGCCGAGGTCGCGGATCGATGCCTCACGGTCGGCGACCGCGAAGGCCGCCAGCACCTCGCCGATGCCGCCGCCGCCGACCACGTGCACCCCGAGCGACCACCGCTCGCGGGCGCAGAGGGCCGCGAAGCGCGCGAACTCGCCGGCGTCGACGAGCCGCTCGCCCCGGTATCCGTCGTGCTCGCGGCCCGGCCACGGCTCGCGCAGGAGCGCTGTGCCCGCACGGCCCTGGCCGTCGTAGTAGAGCTTGATCCCGCCGAGGCGCAGGCTCTCGTCGCCGAAGCCCGTTCGCGCGCCCACGCCGTTCACGCGTGAGAAGGCGCGAGCGACGCCGTCGGTGAGGACGACGTGCGGCATCGCGACGACGCCCATCGTGAGCAGGCCGCGGCGGTGCGCCTCCTGGTACCCGGCCAGTTCGTCCGGCACCACCGCGGGATCGACGACGGCGGTGACCCCGAGCGCATGGAGGAGCTCCTGGCCGAGCTGAACGCCGGCGACGCGCTCGTCGAGCGCCGGCTGCCCCGCCGGCCAGACCGGTGCGCCGCCGTCCTCCTCGAGCGCCTGCAGCGCGGCGTCGGGATCGAGCGGCCCTCCGTCGAGCAAGCGCACGAGCTTCAGGCCCAGCCACTGAAGGTGGAGATGGCTGTCCACGAGGCCCGGAACCACGGTGCCGGGGAGCTCCTCGACCGGCGCTTCGGGAAGGGCTCCCGTCAGCTCGGCCCGCGAGCCGACCGCAACGATCGTGTCGCCGTCGACCGCGAGTGCCTCTGCGCGCGGCCTGCCCGGATCGACGGTGAGGATGTCGCCCGCGAGGATCGTGACGGCGGACGAGGGCGAGGCCACGGTGGGCGGCACGTTACGGCGGCGAGGCCCACCGCGCAACTCGGGCGCGGCATGCCGCCCGCCTCGGGCGGGCATGCGCGATCATGCGCGCGTGGAGCGCGAGCAGCCGACCGTCCCCCGGACCTGGCTCGCGCCACGGCCGACGCTCCACGGGACGCGCCACGCCGTCTCGTCGGGGCCACTACCTCGCCTCGGCGGCCGGCTTCGCGATCCTCGAGGCGGGTGGCAACGCCGTCGACGCCGGCTGTGCGGCCGGCATCGCGCTCGCGGTGCTGCACGCCGACGAGGTGAACTTCGCCGGCGTCGCGCCGATCATGATCCGGACGGACGAGGGCCGCGTCGTCACGATCGACGGCCTCGGGACCTGGCCGAGCTCGATCCCGCCCGACCTCTTCATGCGCGAGCACGGCGGCACGATTCCGGTCGGCCTCCTGCGAACGGTCGATGCCCGCCGCGCCGGACGCGTGGATCACGGCCCTGCGCGACTTCGGCACCCTGACGTTCGGCGACATCGCCGAAGCGTCGATGCGACTCGCGCGCGACGGCTTCGCCGTCTTCCCGCTGCTCGCGGAGGGGATCGCGATGCGCCGGGCGGGATACGCGCGCTGGGCGGCGAACGCCGGCGATCTTCCTGCCCGGCGGCCGCCCGCCCGAGGTGGGCGAGCGCTTCGTCCAGTCCGATCTCGCCCGCACGCTGCAGTTCATGGTCGACGCGGAGCGCGCCGCGCCCGGCGATCGGGTGGCGGGCCTCGAGGCCGCGCGCGCCGCCTTCTACGAGGGCGAGATCGCGCGAGCTGATCGCCGCCTACCACGTCGAGCACGGCGGCTACCTGACCCGCGAGGACCTCGCGACCTTCCGCTGCCGCTACGAGGAGCCCGTGCGGACGCGCTGGCGTGACTTCGAGCTGCTGACGTGCGGGCCGTGGTGCCAGGGGCCGATGCTCGCGCAGGCGCTGCTGACGCTCGAGGCGGCGGGGCTCAGCGGGCTCGGGCACAACGACGCGCGACTACGTCCACCTCGTGGTCGAGGTGCTGAAGGGCGTCTTCTCGGACCGGGAGCACCACTACGGCGACCCGGCGTTCGTCGACGTCCCGCTCGACGAGGCTGCTCTCGGCGGAGCACGCGGACGCGCGTGCGAGCGCGATCGACCGCGGCACGGGCGGCGCCCGGCCTGCCGCCGCCGCTCTTCGGCCCGGCGCAGCCGCTTCCGGAGCCGAGCCTCGCCGCGGGCCCGACGCACGTCGGCGAGGGCGGCGACCTCCTACGTCTGCGCGGTCGATCGCTGGGGCAACGCCTTCTCGGCGACGCCGTCGGACGGCGCCTCGACCTCGCCCGGTCATCCCGGGACCGGGATCGTGCCGTCGCTGCGCGGGCTGCAGTCGCGGCCCGACCCGACGCATCCGTCCGGCGTCGGGCCCGGGCAAGCGGCCCGCGCCTCACGCCGAACCCTGCGCTGGCGGTGCGCGACGACGGCTCGCGTGCTCCCGTTCGGCTGCCCCGGCGGCGACATGCCCAGGTGCAGGCGATGCTCCAGGTCTTCCTGAACGCCTTCCACTTCGGGATGGACGCTGCAGGAAGCGGTCAACGCGCCGCGCTTCGCGACCTGGAGCTTCCCGAACTCGTTCGCGCCGTTCGAGTACCTGCCCGGCCGGCTCTCGGTGGAGGCGCGCATCGACGACGAGGTCGTGGACGAGCTCGAGCGCCGCGGCCACGTCGTCCAGCGCTGGCCCGCCTTCACGCGCGACGCGGCGGCGGTCGAGGCGATCCTGCACGACGTCCCGTCGGGTTTCCTCCACGCGGCCGCCGACCCGCGGCAGCCGGCCGCCGCCTACGTCGGCTGAGCGCGCTCAGGGCGCCTGCTCGAGGGCCGGCGCGCCGCTCGCACGCTCCTGGCGCCGGCTCACGAGGTAGACGGCGGCGCACGCGGCCAGGGCCGCGGCGGAGAGGTGCGCGGCGCTCGTGCCCACGAGCGAGGAGATCGCGCCGCCGAGGATCGCGCCGAGGAAGAGCCCGAGCCCGAACGCGGCGCCGAACGAGCCGAGCGCCGCGCCCTGCTGCGCCTCGCCCGACTCCTCGGTCGCGACGAGCGCGAGCGAGGGAAACAGCACCGCGAACCCGGCCCCCATGAGCGCGGCCCCGATCGCGGCGGTGCCGAACGAGGACGCGACCGCCAGAACGGCCAGCCCTGCCGCCTCGACCGCGAAGCCGCCGGTCGCGATCCGCTCCGGACGGACTCGGTCGAGCGCCGGGGCCGCGACCACGCGGAAGACGAGCACGCTGGCGGCGAAGATCGTGAACACACTGGCGGCACCCCCGAAGCCGGCGCCCCCGTGCACGCCTCGCGCGACGAGGTGCAGGACGAGGAGCGCCGTGATCACGCCCTCGCCGTAGGCGGCGACCGCGATCAGGATGCTCGGGCGCACGGCGCCGCGCGGCACGAGGCGGCGCCGCCCGTGCGCCTGGTGTGCGGTCGCTGCGGCGGGGCGGGGCGGCTCGTGGGCGGCGACCACGAGCAGCAGCGCGGCGAGCTCGATTCCCGCCACCATCAGCCAGACGCCTTCGTACCCCGAGGCGTTGAACACGGCCTGGCCGAGCTGTGGGCCGAGCGAGAGCCCGACCCACACGGTCATCCCGTAGATGCTCAGCGCCCGCCCCCGCCGCTCGAACGGGACCTCGGCGACGGCCCAGGTGATCAGCGCAGCCGCGGCCGCGCCCACGCCGAAGCCGTAGATCGTGCGCGCCGTCGCGGTGAGCAGCAGGCCGTCGGCCGGGACGAGCAGCAGCGCGCCGAGGAGCGCGACCAGGATGGCGCCCATGGCCACGATCCGCCGTCCGTGGCGATCGATCCGGGGGCCGGCCAGCAGCCCTCCGACGAGCGCGAACAGCGGGGTGATCGCCACCACTGTCCCGACGAGCGTGTCGCCGCCGCCGAGCTCGTCCCGGACGAAGAAGGGCAGTACTGGCGCGACCGACCCGCCGGCGATCGTCCCGAGTGTCGAGATGGCGAGGACGAGCAGAAAGCCGCGCCGGAAGCCGCTCACGCGTCCCCCCGGGCCGTCGCGGGAGCCACGGTCATGAGCGAAGGATTCCCGATGCTAGGCTCCGCCGCTCGGTGGCACCCCGCCCACGAACCCGCGGCAGCGCCCGATGGGGCCGGGCCCGGTGCGCCTGAGAGCGGTGGGCGGCGCGACGACCAGGATCGTGCGCGGCGACCTGCGCACCCTCGATCCGGCGCATCCACGTGCGGAGGCGATGGCGATCCGCGGCGACCGGATCGTGGCCGTCGGGAGCATGGACGAGGCGGTCGCGGCGGTCGGGCCGGCGGTACCGGTCGAGACCGCTCCGGGTGTGCTCGTACCGGGCTTCACCGACTCGCACGTCCACATGCTGTACGCGGGCCTCGAGCTTCGGCGGCCCGACGTGTCGGCTGCGGCAAGCGTCGGCGAGCTGCTCGAGGCGGTCCGTGCGGCGGCGAGCTCGGGCGTGCGGGACGAGTGGCTTCACGTCGTCGGCAACTTCGAACGAGAAGACCTTGCCGAGCGGCGGTACCCGTCCCGCGAGGAGCTGGACGCGGCGACCGGAGGCCGGCCGCTCTTCCTCGACCAGCGCACGCACGACGCGCTCGTCAACACCGCCGCGCTCCGCCTCGCGGGCATCGACCGCGACACGCCCGATCCCGCGGGCGGCCACATCGAGCGGAGTAGCGACGGCGAGCCGAGCGGCCGGCTGGTCGAGCGTCCCGCCTTCGACCTCGTGCACCGGCTGCTCCCGCCGCTCACGGTCGCGACCCGGCGGTGTGCCCTGCGGGAGATCCAGCCTCGTTTCCTGTCAGCGGGGATCTGCGGCATCGTCGAGCCGGGGCTCACGGCGGCCGAGCTCGGCGCCTACCAGGAGGTGTGGGCCGCCGGCGAGCTGACCGTACGGACGACCGCCATGCCGCTGGCCGACCCGGCCGTTCCGGCGGACGACCTGCTGCAGGACCTCACCGGCACCGGCGCGCGCACGGGCTTCGGCGACTCCCGGCTGCGGCTCGGTGGAGTCAAGGCCTACTACGACGGCACGGGCTCGTTCGGCACGGCGCTGATTCGCGAGCCGTGGCCGGGCGACGACCCGGGCGGGGGGCCGCCGTACGGGACTCGCGTCATGCCACAGGAAACGCTGCGCGAGCTCGCGCAGTTCTGCGCCCGCGAGCGGTGGTCGCTCGGTGTCCACGCCGTCGGAGGCGCCGCGATCGGCGAGGTGCTGGACGTCTTCGCCGAGGTCGACCGGACCGCCCGCATCCGGCCGTTGCGGTTCACGCTCATCCACGGGTACCTCTGGCCCTCGGCCGCAGACATCCGCCGCGCGGCCGAGCTGGGCGTCGTGGTCGCGCTGCAGCCGTCGCTTCACTGGCAGGTCGCGCCGCGGCTGATCGAGCTGTTCGGCGCCGACGCGGTCGGGCGGATGACACCGGTGCGCTCCTGGTTGCGCGGTGGCGCGCTCGTAGCCGGCGGCTCGGACGGGCCTGACTTCCCGCTCGACCCGCTCTTCGGGATCTGGCAGGCGTGCACGCGGCACGTCCGGGGCGGCGTCGAGCCGCTCGGTCTCGACGAAGCCATCACGGCGGCCGAGGCGCTCGAGCTGTGGACGGTGCGCTCCAGCTACGCCGCGTTCGCCGAGCACGAGCGCGGTCGGCTGGCGGCGGGCTTGCTGGCCGACTGGGCGGCGCTGTCGCTCGATCCGGCGCTCGTCCCGCCGGACGAGCTCCGCGACGCGCAGGTGCTCCAGACGGCGGTCGGCGGCGAGGTCGTACACGAGACCTGACTCTCCAGACGTGATCGATCGCTTCACGGAAGCCGCGCCGCCGTACGCTCCGTGAAAAGCCGCCCCCAGCCGTCGACGAGCGAAGGAGCGAGCCCGGCGAGCCTGAGCCCGGCCCAGGCCCCCAGGCTGACGGTGTCGTAGACGGGGACGCCGAGCTCCAGCTCGAGCTGCGGCGCGAGCGGTGCCGCGCGGAGGTTCGTGCAGAAGGTCGTGATCGCGTCGGGGCCGGCGGCGGCGACCTCGCGGACGAGCCTCCGGATCTCGTCCGCCGGAACGGACGCGAAGGCGTGGTTCTCGGAGATGTCGAGGTGCCGCTCTGCCACGACGTCGAGCCCGGCGGTGCCCAGCACCTCGACGATCCGTTTCTGGACGTCGTCGAGGTACGGCGTCACGAGCCCGAGCCGCGTCGCGCCCGTAGCCCGGAGCACCTCGACCAGCGCGAGCACGGAGGTCGTCGCGCGGATGCCGGTACGCGCCTCGATCGCCCGGCACAGCTCCAGGTCGTGCTCGAGGCCCAGCCAGCCGCCCGCGGTTCCGTTCCAGACGATCGCGTCGACGCGTGCGTCGGCGAGCAGCTCGGCCGCCGCGAGCATCGGCTCGGGATCGAACTGCGACAGCGCGCCGCGGTCGAGCGCGATCTCGACGACCCGAAAGCGGCCGAAGTGCGCGGTGACGCCGGCGGATGCTAGCAGCGCGGAGACGAGCGGCTCGAGCGCCGTGTTCGACGACGGCGTCAGCATGCCGAGGCGTGCGCGCGGCTGCGCGCCGTCGCTTCTCAGCTCCACCAGCGCGCGGGCGTTCCCGCGGTGAGGGCCTCGCAGCCCGTCTCCGTGACGAGCACCGTGTCCTCGAACGTCGCTCCGCCCACCTCCGGCGTGCCGAGGATCGTCTCGATCGAGAGCACGACGCCGGGGACGAGCACGGTCGGCTCGTCCGCCTCGATGTACGGCGGCTCGAGCTCGAGCCCCAGGGCGTGGCCGAAGCACGGCCAGAACCGCTCGTAGGAGGCGTACGGCGGGTAGCCGTTGTCCGCGAGCCACGCGGCGCCGACGTCGTGGATGCCGCCCACGGTGATTCCGGGCCGGACGGCGTCGATCATCGCCGTCACGACGGCGAGCGCGTCCTCGAGCGCCTTGCGCTGCGCGTCGGTCGGCTCCGCTCCGATCATCGCCGCGCGGCCGTGGTCGGTCTGGTAGCCGCCGACCTGGGCGGCGAGGTCGAGGCGCATCATGTCGCCGGGTGCGAGGGGGCGCGTGGCGTCCCACGACTGCACGTTCGGGCGCGGCCCCCGCGGGCGGCACGGGTTGCCCGAGGCGACCACGATGCTCGACGAGCAGCTGCCTCGCCGGGCGAGGAAGTCGAGGCCGACGGCGATCACGTCCCCTTCCGTCACGCCCGGTACGGCAGCCTCGAGCATGAGGGTCATGCATTCGGCGCCGAGGTCGGCCGCGGCGCACATCAGCGCGATCTCGGCGGTGCTCTTCACGAGCCGCATCCCCATCACCACGGCGTCGGCGGGCTGCAGGTCGAGGCGGTGGCCGAGTGCGCGTTCGAGCCGGAGGAGGGTGGAGTGCCGCAGCGTCTGCGAGCCGATGAGACCGAGCCCGCCGGTCGCGAGGCCGGTCTCCTCGAGCGCCTCGGCGACGGCCTCGACGAGATCGATACGGACGCGGATGTCCTCGACCGCGGCGTCGTCGGGGCCGATCGGGATGTCGACGACAAGGATCGGCTCGCCGGAGGCCGGGAGCACGAGCGCGCTGTAGGACTTGCCCGACCAGTGCGGCGTGTCGAGGAGTTCGGGGAACGAGGTCCGATGGCCCGTGAGGTAGGTGACGTCCGCGTGGAGGTTTCGCTGCGACCAGACGAGCAGTCCCTCGAGCCCGCGGGCGCCGGCCGCCTCCGCGGCGCGCCGCTGGCGCTCGACGTACTCGGACCGTGCGATCGGCTCCGCCACGCTCAGTTCACGATCGCCCGGACGACACGGGAGAGGAAGAGCCGCTCCTCCCACTCGAGCGGACCGCTTCCGAGACGCACGACGACGAGGTCGAGCGACGGGACGACGTAGAGCCCGTTCGAGTTGAAACCGAGCGCCGCGAACGTGTCGTGCGGAACGCGCGGCCACCACATCGCCCCGTCCGTGTTCAGCCACCAGTTGAAGCCGTAGCTCGGGTTGTGGGGCTGCGAGGGGCGCGTGGCGAGCGCCACCCAGTCCGCAGGAACGACCTGCCGCTCGCCCCAGCGACCGCCGTGGAGCATGAGGTAGCCGAACCGCGCGAGCTCGCGCGCGCCGACGTGGATGCCCGACTCCGGGTTCGTGTGGGGGCCGATGAACGGGCCGCCGCCGTGCGCGTCCCAGGAGAGGCGCTCGATCCCGATCGGCTCGAGGAGGTGCTCTCGGACGAACTCTGCGAGCTCGACCCCGGTCGTGTTCACGAACGCGAGCGAGAGGTGCGCCATCGCGGGGTCGCTGTACTCCCAGCCTTGGCCGGGGTCGAACACGAGCTGTGAGGCCGAGCGGTCGTGCGCCCAGGTCCCTCCGCGGCACGGCGCGTGCCCGAGTGCCGCCTCGAACGTGCCCACGCCCGTAACCGTGGGGATCGCCTCGATGCCCGAGGCGTGGCCCGGGATGCCGGACGTCATCGTGAGCAGATGGCGCAGCGTGATCCGCTCCTTGCGCGGGTCCGTGAGCGGGTGTCCCTCGGGGACGAGCGAGTAGACGGGAGTGTCGAGCGTGACCGGGCAGTCCGGCTGCGCCAGCCAGATCCCGTAGGCGGTGCTCGTGAAGGCCTTGGTGCACGACCAGATGTCGAAGCGCGTGCTCGGGCAGGCGTGGTTCGCGAACCACTCCGCTACGAGCTTCCCGTGGCGGACGACGACGACGTGCGAGACGGCCGCGAACTGCGCATTCCGGTCGCGTGCGAGCTCGAGCGCGTCAGGATCGAATCCTCCGCCGGAGTGGATCTCGTCGCCCGCGAGGACGGGCCAGCCGCCACCCGATTCGGGGGTGGGCAGATCCGCTCCGGCGGAGCCGGTCTCACTCGACGCGCTCGTCAGCAAGCTAGCTCTTGAAGAAGTCTTCGTTCGCCTTCGTGTAGTCCTCGGTCTGGTCGCCGACGATCTTCGCGTCCCTGAGCACGTAGGCGTGCGCAGGGCTGTTCGGGAGCCCACGGAGCGTCTCGCGGTCCATGTGCTTGAACGCCGCCTTGTTGCCGGGGCCGTACCGGGTGAGGGTGCTGAAGATGCCCTGCCTCGCCGGGTCCGCCATCCAGTCCGCCAGCGCGTAGGCCGCGTCGGCGTGCGGCGCCCCCGGAGGCGTGTCGAAGCAGTTCGCCGAGACGATGCACTGGTTGAAGACGATGTTGATCGGGGCACCGAGGCGCTGGAGCGCGTAGAGGATGCCACTCGGGCCCATCGCGACTGCGACGCTCTTCGAGGTGAGGAACTGCTGCACCTGCGGGAACTCGCTGTAGAACAGCATGCTGCTCTTGATCGTGCGGAGCTTGGCGTTCCCGCGATCGAAGTTGAGCGGATACAGCTTCTTCGGGTTGACACCGTCGCCGAGCAGCGCCGCCTCGATCGTCCCGTCGGTGAAGCCGGGGCCGGGCCAGCCGCGCTTGCCCGGGAACTTCTTCGTGTTGAAGAAGTCGTGCCAGCTCTTCGGCCCGCCGTTCTTGAAGGTGCCGTCCATGTACGCGAACGCGTAGCCGACGAAGAACGTGTGCCATGCGCGATTGCGGACGCGTGCGTCCATGAGGTCGTTGAGCCGGACGCCGGCGGGAAGCGGCGGCAGGATCTTCTTGGCGTCGCCCTCCTTCTTCGCCTTCAGGTAGGCGAAGATCGCGTCCGACGCGTCGTGGAAGCCGTCGTAGGTCGGTTTCGCGAGGCCTTCCATCTGACGGGAGCCCAGAGCCGGATTGGCGTCGACGGAGATGACCTCGACGCCCGTCTTGGCCGAGAAGGAGTCGAGGAACGCGACCTCCGTGGCCTTCTGCGTCGTGCCGCCGTAGTTCGCGTACAGGAGCTTGTTCGACTTGATCTTCTTGTAGATCGCTTCGGGATCTGCCTCGGAGGCAGCGAGCGCCCTTCCTGCCCAAGTGCCCGACAGCGTGACCGCCGCCGCACCCGCGCCGAGTAGTCGTAGAAGCTCGCGCCTGTTCAGATCGCGCTGAAGAACCTCGAACTCCAGCTCGTCCATTCCGTACTCCTTTCGTTCAGGGGGCTTGTCTTCGCTGAGACGACCGGATCCGCCGAATAGTTCGCGATCTGGCAAACGCGTGCAAGGGAGTGATAGTAAACGGTTGAATCACCGATCGTCAACGATGCTGTGACCTAATCAGCCGGGGCTGGCACGGCTGAGCGCGGCGGTTCCCCGAGCTGGCCCACGTGGAGGAGGAACGAGCGAAGTGAGCGCCAGAGCCAAAACAACGACCCATGGAGACGCACGTCCGAGAGCGAGGGATCACATAGTGGACACCGTGCGGCGGGTAGCGGGACGTCCATTGACACGAGCGGACGGGGCCGCGAGCATGGCTGGGCCATGGGATTCGACCCGTTGAACGCCGGCGACGCGCGGGGCGGTGACGCGCACGACGGTGCGACGCCAGGGACGGCCCGCACGGCCGTGCGGATGTTCCTGCTCGATTTCGGGACGGAGTTCGTGCCGAAATCGGTCAGCGTCGCCGGCGCGCCGCGCACGACGATCTCCTGCCCGGTGATCGGCGTTCTCGTCGAGACGCGTCAGGGCTGGGTGCTGCTCGAGGCCGGCTTCAGCCGGAGGTTCCTCGACGACGCCGAGGCCCAGCAGACGGTCTACCGCGGCGGCCCCCATGCGGTCGGCATCACCGGCGAGCCGCTGCTCACGGCGCTCGAGGCCTTTGGCGTCGAGGTCGGTGAGATCGCGCTCGCCTGCATCAGCCATCTCCACATCGACCACACCGGCGGCCTCCCGCTGCTCGCCGAGGCGGGTGTCCCCGTCGCCGTCCACGATGACGAGCTGACGTTCGCCCGGACGGAGGCCACGCTCGAGGACGGCTACTTCAGGCCCGACATCGACTCGGGCGTCGACTGGCGGCCGTTCGCCGGCGACTGTGAGCTCGCGGACGGAGTGTGGGCGCTCGACACTCCCGGCCATACCCCGGGCCACGTGTCGTTCCGCGTCGACCTCGCCGAGACCGGCTCGTGGCTCTTCGCCGTCGACGCGGCCGATCTCGCCGAGAACCTCAACGAGCGCATCCCGCCGGGGCTCGCCGCCGTCCCCGCCGACGCCGACCGCGCTCTCGCGTCGCTCGATCGACTGCTCGTGCTCGCCTCGTCGCTCTCCGCACGCCTCGTGCCGGGGCACGACGGTGTCTTCTGGCGGGCGGTGCGCCACCCGCCGGGCGGGCACCGCTGAGCCCGTCCGGCGCGCAGCGCCGCCCCGGCGGCCTCGCCCTCGGCAGGCCCGACCGCGTCCTCCTGGGCGTCATGGCGATCTGCCTGTCGGTCTTCCTCCCGCTCGGTGCGCTGCTCCCCGTCCTGCCGCTCTACCTCCGCCACGAGCTCGGCGCGGGCGACGTCGCCGTCGGAGCGCTCGTCACCGGCTTCGGCTTCGTGGCTGTCCTCTGCCGCCCGTTCGCGGGCTCGCTGGCCGACCGCGTCGGCCGGCGCCACGTCGCGGTCGCCGGGGCGCTCCTGTGCTCGTTCAGCGGCGCGCTCTACTTCGTCCCCGGCATCGGCGGAACCGCCGCCGCACGGCTCGTGCTCGGAGTGGGCGAGGCGCTGGCGACGAGCGCGTCGATGGCATGGGCGATCGACCTCGCCCCCGCGGCCCAGCGAGGACGGACGATCAGCATGTTCGGACTCGCGATCTGGATCGGGCTGAGCGTCGGGCCGCTGATCGGCATCGCCCTCAACTCGATCGGATATTCCGCCGTCTGGACGTTCGCGGCGCTCGTGCCGCTCGTGGGAGCGATGCTCGCCCGCTCGCTGCCCGGAGGCGACCTCGTCGGCACGCGGGAGGCGATGCCTGCCCGCCGCCGCATCATCCCTCCGGGAGTCGTGACACCGGGGTTCGCGGGGTTGCTCGTCTCGATCGGAGCGGGTGTGATCGAGGCCTTCGTGGTGCTCCAGGTCGCGGAGCTCGGGCTCGGTGGTAACGACCCCGCCAAGCTCGGCGGCCTCGCCTACGCGACGTTCGCCGCTTCGGCCGTGCTCACCCGCGTGCTCGGCGGTGGGCTCGTCGACCGCTTCGGCGGGGTCCGCACCGCAGCCGCTGCCTGCGTGGTCGAGGCGGTCGGACTGGCGCTCGTGGCGAGCGCCGGCGATGCCGTGCTGCTCTTCGCCGGGTCGGCCCTCGTCGGCTCGTCGCTGGCACTGCTCTTCCCGGCGCTCGCGGTCGTTGCGGTCGATGCAGCGCCGCCGAGCACGCGCGGTGCGGCGGCCGCCGCGTTCACGGCGTTCTTCGACACCGGCTTCGCCGTCGGCGGCGTGCTCGGCGGCTTCATCGCCTCCCAGCGGGGCTACGCCGACGCCTTCTGGGTCGGAGCGGCGTGCGCGCTCGCGGCGACGAGCGTGATCGCCCTGCTCAGGCGCTCCCGCGCTCCGGCCGTGGATGCGGCGCTCCTCGAATAGGTGGACACCCGGTTTGACGGTCGTCGGCGAGTGTGTTTACCTCGTGCCTGCTCCGCGGAGCATCCCGCCAAGCGAGGGTAAAGGAGACAAACAGTGCCCATCTACACCGTCCTCGGCCCGATCGAGCCCGAGGCGCTCGGCCGGACAAGCATGCACGAGCACCTGCTCTGCGACGGGCGCGTCTGGTGCCGGCCGTCCGACGAGGAGATGCCGGCGCATCGGCGCGTGACGATGGAGAACCTCGGGTACGTGCGCTGGAACCTGCTCAGCATGGAGGACAACATGCTCCTGGACGATGCTGCGCTGATCGCGCAGGAGCTCGAGGAGGTCAAGCGCTTCGACGGCTCGGGCATCGTCGACCTCACGATCGTGGGCCTCGGGCAGCGTGTCGCCGATCTTCCGGCGATCGCCCGCGCGACCGGCCTGCACGTGATCGTCGGCTGCGGCTGGTACGTCGAGCAGACACACTCGGACTGGCTGAAGGCCGCCTCGGTCGACGAGATCCGCGACCACCTCCTCCGCGAGTTGTCCGTCGGGATCGGCGACACCGGTGTGATTCCGTCCCTGATCGGCGAGATCGGCACGAACTACCCCGTCACGAAGCAGGAGGAGAAGGTGCTGCGCGGCTGCGCGCAGGCGGCGGTCGCAACCGGCGTCGCGATCAACGTGCACCTCTCCTGGCGTGGTCAGGGCGCGCTCGACGTGATCGAGATCCTGCTCTCGGAGGGGATGCAGACCGACCGGATGATCATGAGCCACATGGACGAGGTGATCGACCGCGCGTACCACCAGGCGGTTGCCGAAACCGGCGTCACACTCGAGTTCGACACCTTCGGCACCGAGTTCTACTACGGCGGCGGCGTCCGCACCCCGACCGATACCGAGCGGATGGAGCATCTCCAGATCCTGGTCGAGAACGGCTACCGCGACCGGCTCGTGCTCGGCTGCGACGTCTGGGTGAAGGCGAACCTGCGAACGTACGGAGGGATGGGGTATGAGCACCTGCTCAAGCGCATCGTCCCGACGCTGAAGAGCCGGTACGGCTTCGACGACCAGACGATCGACGGAATGCTCGTCCACGCCCCGCGCCGCTTGCTGAACCGCCCGGAGCCCCGTCCCGGCGCCTGAAGTTCACGTCGGGAGCACCTCCTGCGCGATCGCGAAGGCCCCGTTGGCGGCGCCGAGAGCTCTTCGTTATGGCGTTCCGGACCGTTCTCGATGAGCCCGCGTGCGAATGGGTGTTACCCCGAATTCCGTCGGTCTGCTGGCGTTGGGTCGACATGCTGGACAGGTCACGGAAACGCGTCAGCGCAGCACGGAAGGTGACCACTCGGTGCTCACTCGTCATCGAAAAAGTGCCGATTTACAGGGATGTTCGAGCCCCGTATGGGCCTTTCTACTCAAATCTGACTCACGTTCTTGGCTTAGATGCGTGGGTCAGACGTGCCGGGGATGCCCCTCATGCGCATGTGGTGCATACCTCCGTGATACCACGGCGTGTTGTCAGAGAAGGAAATAAGGCGCGCTTGTGTCCCGGATTCTCCTAGCCTTCGGGTATGCCGACGTCACCGGAGGCCGCTGAGCGCGAACGTGCAAGACGGATTCGCGGGCGCGACCTGGAGACAGTGCTCGCGGGGGCGGTCACTGAGCTCGGGTTCAAGCGGGAAAAGGGGCTCTATCTCGCACCTCTCGCGTCGGGCACTCGGAAGTGGCTCGCCCTGCAGATCAAGCGTGACGCTGACACCTTCAGCGTCTACCCAAATGTTGGTGTGCGTCACGACGAGCTCCACCTGGCCGTCGACCGCCTTTACGGGAGAGGATCTCAGCCCACTCCGACGCTCGTTCGGATGCTCGGCTATCTGATGCCGCAGAACACAGCTAACGTCGCGTGGGAGTTCCAGGGCGAGGGTGACCCTAGTTGGGCCGCCCGTGCAACGAACATCGCCCAACACATCGAGCAGTACGCATTCCCCTGGATGGATCGCTATCGGACTCTCGATGAGATCCTGACCGGCATCGACGCGGGGCTCTCCCTCCAGGGGGCTGACCTACGGCCAGTCGCACTGCTGCTTTTGGGCCGACGCGGAGATGCTCTGCGGCAGCTTGAGGCTGACGTACAGGCTCTGGGCGATCGAACCGATCCGGCCGCCGCGAACTTCCGGCACTTTGCCGAAGCCGTGTGCGCAGAAGTCGCCGCGACCGACACGGGCTGATGATGATGACGCGATCGTCCCGGCGACGGGATAGTCAAGAAAACCGCGGTCCGCGGTAGCCTGCGCGAGCGCGGCTGGAAGAGGGGATGTGGTTTACCTGATGACGGCGATCGTCAATTCCGGCGCATTTGGATCTCGGTCGAGGTGCGTATGCCAGCAGGGTCGATCCTTCCAGCGGCTTCGCCCTCAGCCCACAGCTGAAGCGATTGCAGTAGCAGGTCGGCCTCTTCGACCGTCAGGAACACGTCGACGCCTTGCGGCGGCTGTTCCGGCTTTGGACTGATTTCGATCCTCATGCCAGGCAGCCTATGTGTCGCCCGCGCGCGCGCGAAGCTCGGCGTGCGTTCGCACTCGTCCAGCGAGCGAACGGTCTCGCGCCGCTCGGCCGGCGAGAACGGATCGAACGGTGGAGGCCCACCAGCGCTTGCCTCCGTGGGCTGTGGGTGTTCCATCGGTATTGAGGTGATCCGCGATCTGTCGAAGGCTGAGACCGGCCTCACGCGCGTCACGGATCCGCCGGATGACATCGGGCGATACCGCAGGCGGCCGGCCGGTTCGCTCCGACTTGCGGTGCGGCCGCGCCGGGCGTCGCCACGCGACAAGGAGTCGCTCGAGTTCGTCGGCGGGGATCAGCTTCGTGCCCCACGGGGTTTCGATCGTCTCGACGTACGGCAGTACGCGCTGCGTGAAGGTCGAGTGGCCCATCCCGAGCGCCTGTGCTGCCTGGGTGCGCGTGTACGCGAGCCGCTCGACGCGGGACGCCTCGCGAACGACGACCTTGGCTGGTTCCTCGCTGACAGTCGCCGCGGGAGCGAACGATTCAGCTGTCAGGCCGAGCCGGTCGTGGAGGGCTGCCGAGGGAGCCGACTCCCTGACATGACGTTGCGCCCGAGCGGTCCTGCGCCGGAGACGGCGGCGCGACATGCGTACACTGTACACGAACAACAGGACGGATCTGCACCATGGTGCATCTGTGTCTCGCTGACCATCAGGCTGGAACTTCCTGTACGGAAGAGGGTCAGGAGGCGGCAGGTGGTTAGCGCTCGATGGTGAGGCCGCGGCTGCGGCTTCGGAGGCGAGCGCGCTCGAGCTCGATTAGGCGGCGGACAGTGCGGAGAGCCTCCTGATCGCGTTCGCGATCGAGAGCGGCGAGCATGCGGGCGTGGTCTCCGAGCGAGGCGACGGCCGGCCGGACGCCGCGGCCGAGCGGCTCGTGAGTAGCGCTGCGGCGGAGGTCGTCGTAGCCGCTGGGTGCCGGCAGGCTCGAGCACTACCTTCAGTTCCCCGGCAGCGGTGGCGAGGTCGACCACCGGGTCACGGGCGAGGTCGGTGTCGATGGCGAGCGGCTTCTCGTCCGTGCGACGAGCCTGGAGGTGGTCGAGCGCAAGTCCGAGACGTCGCAGGTTCTCCTCGCGCGGCGAGGGGACGATGTCGATCCCGTCCGTGATCTCGTCGCTCCCGAGAATCACCCGCCCGAGGGCACCGACGACCACGTAGCGGACGCGGCGCTCGTCGAGGGCCTGCAGGATCGCGATCGGGTCGAAGGGGTCACTCCGGGCCATCAGGCTCCTGCGCGGGCTCTTGAGCATCGCCTGCAGCCGCTCCTGTGGCGAGCTGAGCAACCGCTTCTCGAGCCGCGCGTCCTGCCGCGGGTCGACCTCGTAGGGGACGAGCGAGAGTTCGAGGTCGTAGCCGCAGGCCTGGAGCAGCTCGCTGGAGCGTCTCGAGGCTTGGTTGGACGACATCACGTTCCCAGCGGGCGAGTTGCGCGCGATCCTTGCCGCTGAGCCGTGAGAGTTCGACCTGCGAGAGGCCGGCCAGCGTTGCGAGCCTCCCGGATCAGGGTGCCGCTCGTCATGCTCGGAAGTCTACCGTGTGGAGGTGGCGAACTTACCAGTGAGACGAATCTGCTACATTCGCTCGATGCCGCGTGTGGGGCCCGAGCAGCTTGGAGCTCGAGGCGGCTCAGGAAGAGCCAACGATCCTCCGGCAGCCCGAAGAGCGAGGACGCACCGAGAAGCGATCGACGTCGATGTCGAGCGTCGACGTGCGGCCGCGGAGCTGCTCGAGACCCACGGCGCGCTCCTCACCCGCACCCACCTGCGCGACCTCGGACTCGAGCGGCGCGCCGTCGACGCCGTCTTCCGCATCCTTCCGGTGGTGGCGCTGCCCGGCTACTCACGCCCGATGGTTCGCGCCGAGGAGTACCTCGCCCTGGTCGAGCAGCACACCTATCGCGACGACCGCGTCCGCCCGGCTCATGCCTAGCGCCTGGATTACCCGCCGCCCCCGCCGCGACGGCGGCATTACGTACCGCGTCTTCTTCCGGTTGGGCGGGCGCGAGTCGACGCCGAGGCACGGCGGCTCGTTCCGCACGATGCGCGAAGCGGTGGCGCGCCGGAACTGGCTCGGCGGGGAGCTTGCGGCGATGCGAATTCCGGACCTCCGCCTTCGTCGATCCCGAAGGCGGCTGCGCCGACGTTGGCCACGGTCGCCGAGAGCTGGCGGAGCTCGCGGATCGACGTCGCGGAGGGAACCGCCGCGACGTACCGGGTCAACCTCGGCCGGATCCTCGCCCGCCTCGGCACACGTCGCGTCGATGAGATCACACCGGCCGACGTCGCCGAGTTCGCCGGCGAGTTGGCGGATGCCGAGCTTGCGCGCGAGTCGATCCGCAAGACGCTCGTGACCTTCGCGATGGTGCTCGACTTCGCGGGAGTCGTCCCGAACCCGGTCCGCGACAAGGCGGTGAAGCTGCCGCACGAGCTGCGACCGGAGGTCAATCCGCCGACAGCGGAGCACGTGCTCGCGGTTCATCGGCTCCTGCCGTCGAAGTACCGGCTGCCGCTCCTCGTCCTCGACGCGACGGGGATGCGCGTGGGCGAGCTCGAGCAGCTCACCTGGGGAGACATCGACGAGAGCCGTGGCCGCTGGCGCGTCTCGCAGACGGTGGCGAAGACGAGACGCGCACGCTGGGTTCCGGTTCCCGAGCCGCTCTTCGAAGCCGTGCTCGCGCTCGAGCGGCAAGAGACGACCGTGTACCTCGAGGTTCCCGTGTTCGTCGGCGTCGACGGCCGATCGGCTCCGGACGGCGATCACTCGCGCCTGCACGGCGGCCGGCGTGCCGACGTTCTCACCGCACGACCTCAGACACCGGCGCATCTCGCTCCTGCATCTCGGCGGCGTCCCGTGGGCGCGGATCGGCGAGCACATGGGCCAGCGCAACCTCGCCGTCACCGCGAACACCTACACGCACGTCCTGGTCGACGAGACGGAGATCGACTACGCCGACCTTCTGAGCTAACGTCGGTCGACGATGGCGGCCCGGGATCCGGCGACGTACGAGGAGGCGCTCGCGGTGATCCGGGTGCTCGAGGAAGAGATCGAGTCGCTCGACGCGCTCCTGCTCGTACGTGAGCGTGCTGTGAACGACACCGGTGAGGGGCGCGGGCTCGCGGACGTCGCGACGGAGCTAGGCGCAGACGACCTGCTCTGACGCTGGCAAGAGCCTTACGGCGGGTTAGCCGATTTGCCGCCCGTCTTCGAGTTGCTGCTCGAGCTCCACCGCGCTTGGCGTCCCCGGCGCGCCCTCGAACATGCCGATGAACGAGAACGAGCGTTGCCGAGGAGCCCGAGGAGCGGGAAGGTGCTTGCGGATCAGGTCGGCGGCGAGATCTTCGGCCGAGGCTCCTTGTTCGGCGGCCTCTGAAGCGAGACGCGCGGCGACGTCGTCAGGGATGGATACCCGCAACTCGATCACGGCTCAAGGGTAACCGTGCCGACAGATCATCAGTGTCGCTGGAGAAACGTCCGGACGTCTTTCAACAGCATGAGCAACTGGAGCGGGTCGGTCGGAGACTCCTCGAAGTCGAACTGCATGTACCACCTCTTTGCGGCGTCGTGCTTGGCGTGCACGAGGAGCACGCGCGCCCCGATCGCCTCCGCTGCCTCCGCGCACCGTAGTAGGACGTCCTGGAGAAGCGATCGGCCGATGCCGGCGCCCTGGTGGCGCTCGTCGACGGCCAGCCGGGCGAGCAGGACCGCCGGGATCGGCCTGGCTCGTGGTTGGCCCTTCATAGCCCTCGGCGTCGCGTCCTGCGGTGCAAGCTGCGCTGCGGCGAGGGCGTAGTAGCCGACCACCGTCTCGCGGTCGTCGAGCGTCGCGACGAAGACGCGCGCGGAGTCGGAGGCATGCGCAGCTCTCGCGTGCCGCTTCAGCCAGTCGTCTAGCGCAGGCTCGCCACAAGAGAAGTCGTCGAGCCGGTGCTGCTTCCCGAGCGGCTCCGGTCGCCGGTAGGTCACCGGCTATTCGTCGACGAAGACGCTCGGTCGGGAGAAGAGCTTCTCGAGGCCCGGCTTATCCTGGGGTGGCCGATCGAGGATCTCGACGAAGCGTGCCCAACTCTCGGCGTCGAGGACGAACTGCGTCCGATCCGCAAGCACCCGCTCGGCCTCGATGACCGCGGCGTCGATGACGAAGTCGGTCAGCGTCCGGTCGGCTGTCTCGGCGGCCTGCCTGACCAGCCGATCCGTCTCGGTCGCGACGCGGAAGTCCCAGCGCTCTTTCGTGGCTGCCATGAGGCTAGTGTACACACACTTTCCGTACTGTCCAGTCGCGGCTCCTCAGGTCAAGTTCGTGCTCATTCGCGTCAGTTCGCCGCGAATGGTGCATACCTCGGTGATACCACGGCGCCAAAAAAGCGCGATTTGCAGGGGCGTTCGAATCCCGTATGGGCCTTGAAATACGTCTGAGCAGGGCTTTTGTAGGATTCGAACCAAAGCAGAGCCGCTCGCCGCGGTTCGTCTGAGGGATCTCCGACGTTCGTGATCACTCGGTGATCACTCACACACGAGCGCCTTAAGGCCGCACGAATCCCTTCACGAGCGGTCGCCCGAGTCGAGCGGCGCAAGACTCGGCGAGGGCCTCGCCTGGATCGGCAAGCGGATTCGTCATCCGCTTCTCCCACTCTTCCTGTGTGCGACGGAAGGATCAGAAGATGGCGTGAGATGAGGAGCCGCTTTGTCGTACCCGAAGGTCGAATCTGAGACCTACGCCGCTTGCGATCGTCAGCGCCTCATAGGTGCGGGCAGGCGTCCGTGTGATGGATGCAGGGCATCACCGACTCGCACGGCGCGTCCCACCGAGGATCGAAGTGAGAGCTGGTTGCGAGTTCCTTGCTCGCTCAAGGCGTCTCGTCTGCCCAGTCGCGTTCGGCTTCGCGCTCCATGGACTGGAGCCGATCGTAGTAGTCGGGGAACTCCTTCATATGTGCGAGCGCGATTTTTCCGGTGAGGATCGGGTCGTCGTGGGTGACGTCGGTCTGGGGGTCGTGGCTGCCGTGCTCGAACTCCACGTCCATCCCCATCCGAAACTGCTCGAGGTCGAACCGGTTCCAGTCGACGCCGATTGCGTCGCCGACGCGCTGCGCCTCGTCGATCGATGTGCGGCGGCTCTCAGTCATCTCTCGCCTCCTTGTGGTTGAACGGAATATCGTCGCCGGTCTCGCGATCAGGTGCGAGTCGATCGCCCAGCGCCTCCGACGGCTATTCCTTTGATTCTGCGCGGCGGCTCATCCTTCAGCCCGGTCGCCGGCGCGCTGCTGCGGGACGCGATCGACGTCGGCGCGATCCTGGACGCGCTTCGCGGTTAACGTCAGTCGTCGGCGCCCTCGTCCTCGATCTTGCCCGTGGTGGGGCGCACGGTCCACGACGGCGCCGGCGTGCCGCTGAGGTGAGGGCTCAGCTGTCCGACCGGGTCGTCGCTCGTCGAGAAGCTGCCGAGCAGGAGCAGGTTGAGCGCGATCGTTGTGGCCGCGACCGCCGCCATCAGCAGGGCGCCCGTGACGAGGGGCGGCAGTCGGAGCGAGTTCATGCCGCCAACGGTAGCGCGGCTTCGCAGAGCTCTCGCCTGAGCGCGGCGGCCTCTGCCGGGCGGTTCGCGAGCACCGCCGCGCGGGTCTGCCCGCGCGAGTCGACGTACAACGCGGCGAACGAGTCGTCTGTGCCGTCGAGCTCGAGGCGGTGGCAGGGGCTGCGGCGTCCCGACGATTTGGAGGCGCAGGCCGAACTGGTCCGACCAGGCGTAGTGGGGCTGCGGCGGCGCCGGCGGAAGGCCGAGGATCCGGCGAGCGGCCGCGCCCCGTCGAGGGCCGCGGCGGTCCAGTGGCCTGGGCTGGCGACGTCACCGGCGAGAATGATTGCCGGGGCGGGGCGGGGCGGCACGAGGCTGCGTTCGGGCTCGGCGCCGACGCTGAGGAGGACGGCGTCCGCCCGTACCTCGGTGCCGTCGGCGAGCTCGACCGCTCCGACGCGGCCCGCGAGATCGGGGCGCAGCCCGGCAACGGAGGCGCCGAGGCGGACGTCGACTCCGTGGGCGCGCCAGCGCTCGGCGAGCATGAGCCCGACCTCGGGCCGAGCACGCGCGCGAGCGGCGCGGCGGCGGCCTCGACGACTCGTCAGGTGCACGCCGAGCGCGAGCGCGGTGGACGCGACCTCGCCGCCCACGAGGCCGCCGCCGACGACGACGAGCCGAGCGCCGGGACGGAGCTCCTCGCGCAGCGCCCGCGCGTGCGCGAGCGTGCGCAGTACGTGCACGCCACGTGGCAGTTCGAGCGGCAGCCGCCGCGGGCGCGCACCGGTCGCGATGACGAGCACGTCGAACCCGAGCTCGCAGCCGGAGGAGGTGCGGATGCGGCCGGCGTCGAGCGGCCTCGACTCGGTCGCCGAGCACCAGCTCGATCCCGTGCTCCGCCCAGAAGGAGACCGGCCGGAGCAGCAGCGACGCCTCGTCGCGTGTGCCCGCCGAGGAACTCCTTCGAGAGCGCGGGCCGCTCGTACGGCGGCACCGGCTCCTCGCCGACGAGGACGACGCGGCCCGCGAAGCCCTCCGCGCGCAGGGTCTCGGCGGCGCGCACGCCGGCGAGCCCGGCGCCGGCGATCACCACGGTGCGTTCGCTTCCGGCGCCGGCCAGACGGCTCATGCCGCGCGCTTCTCGATGATGGTGATCGCGCCCATCGGGCAGGCGGCCGCGGCGTTGTCCGCGGCGGCGTCGGCGGTGAGGTCTTGCTTTGCTGTTGCGAGCGCGCGGGCGTCGAGCTCGAAGAGGTGCGGCGCGAGCTCGGCGCAGGCGCCGAAGCCGCTGCAGAGCGTGCGGTCGATCACGATCTGTTTCATCGTTGTGCTCCTTTCTCGAGCGGAGACGGTGTGCGGCGAGCGCGCGGTAGGCAGTCGCGAAGGCGACCGAACCGACTGCGCCCAGGTAGAGGCCGAACGCCCATGGCTGCGACGAGTCGGTGCCGGCGGCGAGGCCGTGGACGGTGCCGAGGGCGAAGACGAGGTATGTCGCCCAGTGCAGGCGGCGCCAGCGCGCATGCCGATGCGACGCCGCAGCGGGAACGAGAGCGACGATCGAGCGCGGCCAGCTCCGCGGCGAGGACGCCGCATGCGACCGCGAGCGGCCGGTACGGCGCGAGGCCCGGGACGAGCAGTGCTGCGGGCGAGATGCGAACGGTGCTGTCGAGCGCCAACGCGCCGCGCGTGGAGCCCGAGCATCCCGAGTCCGACGAGCGCGAGGAAGCGGTGGACGTCAGCGACGGCCGCGGCTTGCAGCACACGGCCGAACGGCCGCGACTTGAGCGTCAGGCCGGCGAGCACCGAGGCGGTGAGGAGGACGTAGGCGGTCAGCCCGCTCGCGCGCGCCAGCAGCCAGAAGGTCGGGTCGCCCTTCACGCCGCCAGCGCTCCTGTGAAGAGGCTGCGGCCGTCGGCGGTCACGAGCACCGAGGCGATCCCGGCGGCGTCGGCCTCGGCCGCCGCGCGCTCGGCGCCGGCGAGGAAGAGCGACTTCGCCGCCACCTCCGCCTCGACCGCGTCGCGACGCGATCGCCGTCACGCGAAGCAGGTCGCGTCTCGGCCGGCGCGCCGGTGCGCGGGTCGATCAGGTGGTGCTGCTCGACGCCGCCGCGCCGCCAGCGCCGGCGGTCGCGACCGGAGGTCGCGAGCCCGCCGCCGAAGCTCGAGCGTCAACGAGCCGTCGGCGGTCTCGACGCCCACCGGCCAGCGCCCTCCGCGGATCGCGATGTCGCCGCCGGCGTTGACGAGGCATGGCCCGGCGCGCCGCGAGCAGGTCGGCGGCACGCTCGGCGGCGTAGCCCTTGCGCGATGCCGCCGAGGTCGAGGTGGACGCCGGCTTCGAGCTCGACGTGGGCGCCGTCGAGGCGGATGCCGCCGCCGGCTGCGCGCGGCGGCGGTCGCGGCGGATGCCGGACTCGGGCACGACGAGCTCGAAGGTGCGGTCGTAGCCGGCAGCGACGAGCGCGTCGTGGACGGTGGGGTCGAAGCGGCCGCTGGTCTGCTCGCGCGCGTCCAGCGCGAGCTCGAGCACGCGGCGCAGGTCGGGGCCTGCCTCCAGCGAGCCGTCGCGGTTGAGCTGCGAGAGCTCGGAGTCCTCGCGGAAGCGCGAGAGCAGATGCCTCGAGCCGGTGGAACTTCGGCCTCGCCGGCGTCGAGCTCCGCCTCCGCACCCCAGCTCGGCGCGTCGACGAGCAGCTCCATCTCGGTGCCCATCGCGGCGAACGACGCGGCGGACGATCACGACGACCTCGTGATCGTGAGCGGCGGCAGCGTTCACGACGCGCACCGACGGGAGCGGCTGCCGGAGCCTGCCGCGCCGCCGCGATCTGCGAGCGGCGCACCTTTAGCTCCGCGCGGTACGCGGCCCAGCGCGCGGCGACGACCTCGTTCACGAGCTTCGCCTCCTGGCGCAGGCGCGCTTCGCGCGCCGCGAGCACCGCGAGCGCGAGCGTCCGTGCGCGGCGCGCCCCACGGGTGCGCGGCGAGCGTGGCCCACGCGAGGAAGAAGACGACGAGCGCGAGCGCGAGGACGTACAGGCGTCCGGAGTGGCTAGTCATCGCCGTGCTCCACGCCGCCGCCTTCGTGCGCGTAGCCCTCGTCGCCGTGGCGGGTATGCGTTGACGACGACGACCGGCGGCGGGCGGTGGTAGACGACCCGCGGCGCCGGCGTGGCGGCGGCCGGCTTCGGCACGACCGGCTGCGCCGGCGGCTTGCGGGCGAGCGCGCGGCCGCAGCGACGCCTCGAAGGCGTCGAGCTGCTTCGCGCGCGCGTCGAGGGTCGAGGCGCTCGTGGCCTTCGCCGAGGCGCCGAGCGAGATGGTCCGGCTCGCGGCGACCGTGCCGAGCACGACGGCGAGCGCGAGCAGAGCCGGCGAGCACGATCACGTTGAGCTTCCGCATCGGGGCCTCCTTGGTCGATGCCTCGACGGTAGGCGGGGGCCCGTAAGGGCCGGGACAGCGGCACGCCAGGATTCGGGAACGCCATTGCCAAGATTCGGCAAAGTGCCGATGGCAGCCCGGGCGCGCCAGGCGATCATGTGACCATGCAGATCCTGCTCGTCGAGGACGAGAACGCGATCGCCGAGCCGCTCGCCGAGGGCCTTCGCCGCGAGGGCTTCGCCGTCGAGCGCGCAGCTACAGCCGCGGAGGCGCTGGCGGCCGCGCCGGCGGATCTCGTGCTGCTCGACCTGCGGCTGCCGGACGGGGACGGGCTCGACGTGTGCCGCCGGCTGCGCGAGCGCTCGGACGTGCCGATCATCGTCGTCACTGCGCGCGGCGAGGAGGCGGACCGCGTCGTCGGGCTCGAGCTCGGCGCCGACGACTACGTCGTCAAGCCGTTCGGCCTGCGCGAGCTGATCGCGCGCATCCGTGCCGTCACGCGCCGCAGTGCGGCCCGCAGACCGCCCGAACGGGCCGATGCGTGTCGGCGGGCCTGGAGGTGGACGAGCGCACGCGCCGCGCCGCGCTCGACGGGCGCGAGCTCGACCTGACGGCGAAGGAGTTCGACCTGCTCGTCGCCCTCGCGCGCGATCCCGGGCGCCGTGGTGAGCCGGCGGCGGCTGCTCGAGGAGGTCTGGCAGACGACGCTGGCTCGGCTCCACGAAGACGATCGACGTCCACGTCGCCGCGCTGCGCCGCAAGCTCGGCGACCCAGGCTGGGTCGAGACAGTGCGCGGCGTCGGCTTCCGCCTGCGCCCGGCGTGACGCCGGCGCCTGCTGCTCGGCTACCTCGGCATCGACGCTGTTCGTGCTGCTCGCGCTCGAGCTGCCGCTCGGCGTGCAGAACGCGCGCAGCGAGCGCCGTGACCTCGAGGCGAAGGTGACCCGCGACGCGACGGTGCTCGCCCAGGACGCCGAGGACGCGGTGCAGTCGCGGGCGCCGGCGGAGCTCCGCGCAGGTGGCGCAGATCGCCTACGACTACGCGCAGCGCTCGGCATGCGCGCGTCGTGATCGTCGACCCGCGCGGCTACGCGCTCGTCGACACCAGCGCACGCGTCGCCGGCGTCGAGAGCTTCGCCTCGCGGCCCGAGATCCGGACGGCGCTGAAGGGCGGCTACTCCGTCGGCGAGCGGCAGCTCGGAGACGCTGGGCAGGCGCCTGCTCTACGTCGCCGTGCCGATCGCCTCCGGCGGCACCGTCCACGGGGCCGTTCGCATCACGTACCCGACCTCGACGCTCGACGCGCGCGTCCGCCGCTACTGGCTCCTGCTCGCGGGCATCGCCGCCGTCGTGCTCGCCGCGGCCGCCCTCGTCGGCTGGCGGCTCGCGCGCTTCGTCACCCGGCCGCTGCGCGGACTCGAGGCCGGCCGCTGCCGCGGTCGGCGCCGGCGACCTCGACGCGCGCGCGCCCGAGCGCGACGGGCCCGCCCGAGGTGCGGTCGCTCGCGCGCGTCTTCAACGAGACTGTCGCGAAGCTCGGGCTCCTCCTGCGCTCGCAAGACGAGTTCGTCGCCGACGCCTCGCACGAGCTGCGCACGCCGCTCACCGCGCTCCGCCTCCGACTCGAGAACGGCGACGCCGACGGTGCGCTGCCCGAGGTCGAGCGGCTCTCCGACCTCGTCGAGAGCCTGCTTGTCGCTCGCGCGCTCCGACGCCGGCGCAGCACCCGCGGAGGCCGTCGACACCGGCGGCCTGCGTGCGCGAGCGCGTCGAGACGTGGCGGCCGCTCGCACGCGAACGCGACGTACGCTTGGCGGCCAAGGTCGAGCGCGCAGCTCCGGTACGCGCCGGGCCGCAGCGGCTCGTGCAGGTGCTCGACAACCTGCTCGCGAACGCGCTCGACCACGCGCCCGCCGGAACGGCCGTCACCGTCTCGGCGGACGGCGCGCCGCCGTGGGTCGAGCTGCGAGTGCGGGACGAGGGCCCGGGGATGACGACGAGCAACGCGCCCGCGCGTTCGACCGCTTCTGGCGCGCAGAGTCCGGCCCAGGCGGCTCAGGCCTCGGACTCGCGATCGTGCGCAAGCTCGTCGACGCTGACGAAGGCGAGGTCGAGCTCGCGCCAGCCCCCGGCGGCGGTACGGATGCGCGTCGTGCGCCTGCGGCGCGCCTGACGTACTCGTCAGTCGCCGCGTTTGATCGCGGCTGGCGGGTCGCTCGCGTAGAGCTGGGCCAGGCCGTCGCTCAGCTGCTTGCGCTCTGCGCTGCTCAGGCGCGCGTTTCCGTGAAGCAGCTTGTACTGGAGCGGCGGCATCGAGCTCGACATCACCGCCTCGCGGATGCGCTCGAGCGCTGCTTGCGGCTTGTCCCACTCCGAGAAGTTCAGCGCGCTGCGGCCGCCGTTCACATCGTTCTGTGCCAGCCACGACGCCGGCGCGATCTTCGTCGCCCACCAGCGCTTGGTCAGATTGGAGTGGCAGTCGTAGCAGGCGTTCTGCGCGATCCTGGCTCACGCATGCCTGCAGAGGTCGTCTCGTTTCAACTGTGACGATCAGTCGGCGTTGGCCCTCCAACGCTAGACCTTGCTAGATGGCTGATGCCACGGAATGGACCAGCTAGCCCGTACCGGCTTCGGCAGCGCGAGCGAGCCAGAGCTGTGAGGCCTCGGGGTCGTGTTCCGAAAGCAGGCGTGAGAGACCGAGCATCGCGTCCGTGTCACCGCCGTCGGCAGCATGTTCGTACAGCCGTTGCGCCCTGGCCGGCTCGCTGTCTTCGAGCAGCGCGGCGAGATTGACCATCGCGTCGGAGTCGCCGGCCTCGACAGCGCGCTCGTACCAGCGCCGTGACGCATCCGGCTCGCTTTCGGCGAGCAGGACGCCGATGTTGAACATCGCGCCGACGTGCCCGGCTTCGGCCGCGCTCTCGAACCATTGCAGTGCAGCGTCGGGAGCGCTGTCCACGAGCCGCGTCGCAACCTGCGCCATCGCGTCTGTGTTACCGGCTTCGGCGCCACGCTCGAGCCAGCCGAGCGCCGTCTCCGGCTCGCTCTCCCAGAGGAGCAGCCCGAGGTTGTTCATCGCGCCGCTGTGTCCCGCGTCGGCCGCGCGCTCATACCAGCTCCGGGCTGCGACCGGGTCGTCCTCTTCGAGCAGCAGCCCGAGGTTGAACATCGCGGCGGCATGGCCCGTGCCGGCCGCGCGCTCGTACCAGCTCCGGGCCGCGACCGGGTCGTCCTCCTCGAGCAGCACACCGAGGTTGAACATCGCGGCAGCATGGCCCGCACCGGCTGCGCGCTCGTACCAGCCTCGCGCCGAGTCCGGCTCGCTCTCGTGGAGCAACCTGCCGAGGTTGTACGCCGCGAGCGCGTGGCCTGCGTCGCCCGCGCGCTCGTACCAGCGGCGTGCGGCCTCGCTGTCGTCGTCTTGCAGCAGTACCCCGAGGTTGTTCATCGCGTCGAGGTAACCGCCCTCGGCGGCCTGTTGATACCAGTGCCGCGCTGCCGCAGGGTCGGTCTCGGTGAGGGCGAGGTTAAACATCGAGGTCGTGTCCCCGGCCTGCGCGAGTGGCTCCCACGCCTGCACCGCGACATCCGTGCGCCGCTCGTTAGCTGCGCCGAGGCCGATGGCGAAGCGCTCGTCATCCGTCGAAGCTCCCAGCGCGGCGAGCCACACGTCGTCCCGGACGTCGTCGTTGGCCACGGGCGTGTCAGAGGAACGCCTCGCGTGCTCGTCCAGGACGTAGTCGTGGACGCGGAGCCCGGAATCCTCCACGATCAGCAGCGCCTGGCCCGTCCGCCGCCCGACGCCGATCATCGGTGCCGTCGCCCAGATCAACGCCTCGTCGAACTCCGCCGCCGCCGTCTCGGCGTCGCCCACGCGGGTGCCCGAGAGCCGATCGGCCTCGTCGACCGGAAGCGGCCGGGCGATGCCCGTCCGGTACCAGTCGAGAACGGTGCGAGCCACGGCGTACCGGTACGGGCGCTCCTCGTCGTCCGCCGCCTGGTCGAGGTGGCGGACGAGCTCGGGGCCTGCGACGGCGTAGGCGCCCACCGAGATCCCCTTCGCCACGGCCGCGAGCAGCGGCGCAAAATGCACGTATTCCGTCAGGCGGACACGCTCGGCCTCGCTCCAGGTGTTGTCCCAGTCGGCCCGCAGGACGAGCCGTTCGTCGCTCAGCGCTTCCCCGGCCGGGTTCCGCGTGTCGCCGGTCGGCGTCAGCAGCTCGAGCGCCGCGCGGCGTACCGTGGCGACGACGGCGAAACCCGACTCGAGCACGCTCTGCAGTGTGTCGCCGAGCGCGAGGTCGGCGAAGCTCTCGACGTCGTCGAGCCAGACGATGGCCGGCTCGTCGAGGAGTGGAGCGAGCCGCGCGGCGTCCTGAAGCCTTCCCGCCCTCGGGCGGACAAGCAGCCGGTCGGGGCAGGCGGCTCGCACCGCCTCGGCCGCCGACCGCGACTTCCCGGAGGCGGACGGGCCGACGACGAGCAGCATCCTCCGCACCTCGATCGCCTTCGCGAGCCCTTGCGCAAGCTCCGCATCCCGGTCCCGGGGCACGTAGGCGAGGTACGTCGGCTCGTCCGGAACGCCGGCCGGCTTGACGCCGAACGCGGACAGCTCCTCCAGCTCGCCGATCCGCAGCGGAGCGCCGTCGTCGCCGAGGCACTCCGACCGCAGCGCCGCCCGGTACGCGGGGCCATGACGCGCCTCGACGCGCAGGTCGTGATCCGCCAGCCGCGCGAATCCCTCGGCCTCGGCGAGCGCGGCAGCGAGCGGTACGAGGTACAGCCGCCTTTGCTGGTGCGCCGCCTCGGCGGCGACCACAAGCCCGATCAGGCGACCATCCGGCAGGACGACGCCCGCTCCCGACATGCCGCCCCAGCCGGCCTGGGAGTCGGGCGTCGCCGTCTCGGCGTCCAGCGGCATCCACGCGCGGGGCAGGCTGCGATCGGGGCTCCGTGGTGGCTTTGCCTGGCTCGCCGGTAGCACCCTCCCAACGACCTGCTCCGACTGGCGCACGCGGCCCGAGGGCTCGCCCAGCGCTGCCTGCACCGCCGAATCGGGGAAGCCGACGGCCTCGCACTCGGGCTCCGACGACGTCCCGAGAGCAGCCACGACGACGGCAGGCGAGGGGGGAGGACGCCAGCCGGCGTCCTCGGCGGGCTCCTCGTCGACCGCGAGCAGGGCGAGGTCCCAGTCTGCCGCCTCCCAGACGAGGCGCATGGGCGTCCAGGGGGCCGTGTCGACACGCGGCTGGACGACGCGGGCGAGGATGCGGCCGTCGTCGCCCTCGCGCGCAGCGACCACGTGCCGTGCAGTCAGCACGCTCCGCCGGCCGACGACGACGCCCGCGCCCGCGTTCCCCGGAGCGGCCCAGACCTCGGCCAGCCGATCGTCCCACAGCGCCAAGCAGAGCCTTCCGCCGCCAGCGCCCTCAGCCGGGCGGCTCGGCCTCCCGGCCGTGGACGTCCAGGGGACCGGGTTCGGAGCCGTCGTAGAGGCCCGGCGTCAGCGTCAAGACGAGCGTCTGCGTCGTCTCGTTCGCGGCGGACGCCTGGCCGCCGGCCTCGATCAGCCACCAGCGCAGCTTGCCGCCGCCTTCCTTCTCGCGGCGGGCGACCGCCTGCACCGTCAGCGTCACGTCGGTGACCCGGAACCGGACGAGGCGATCTTTTCCCTGCTCGTAAGCCTGTTCCAACTCGTTGCGAAGCGACTCGAGGGCCGTCGCTAGGTGCACGATCCCGGGCGCGTCGCGCGGCTCCTCTGCCATGCGCACTCCTTCCGTCGAGGCGGGTCGGAGCGCGAGAATCGCAGCCGCCGGCCCTTTCGTCAACGCGGATGGATCATTGATGCGACGGCTTTGCCACGGCGGATAGTGACCTGATCGGGCAGGCGAAGTCGGCGGTGTCCGTCAGCGCCGTCGACCTGGAGGCCACGACGCAGGCCGGCCCCGACTTCGACGAAACGGGTGTCGACCCGCAGTCGATCGACGTCGTCGTCTACGTTCTCGCGCGGCGTCAAGGTGGCTCGCGGCGGTTCGACGGATCCGGACGGCTCCCCCTTCCTCGACGTCGCCGACCAGAGCGTGATGAAGGCGAGGCTCGACGAGGTTTCGCTCCTGAACTTCGTCGCGGTGGCACAGGGGGCGCTCGAGCGCTCGGGCGCGACATTCGCGGAGCTGCGCTTCGTCTGTCCGCTGCACATGAAGCGGTCGATGTTCCTGACCCTGCTGGAGCAACTCGGGGTCGCGGCTGACCGCGCCGTCTCTCTCGACGACACGGGCCACATGAGCGGCGTCGACTCGCTCTTCGGACTCGACCGCGCCGCCCGCGAGGGGCGACTGGGCGACGGCGACCTCGTGCTGCTGATCGCGGCCGGCACCGGGTACACGTGGGCGGCGACTGTCGTACGCTGGGGGCCGCTCCGGTGAGGCTCGACGAGCTCCGCCCCGGCCTCGAGCTTGGCCCCTCGTCGTGGTTCGAGATACCCCAATCGCGGATCGACACCTTCGCGGACGCGACAGAGGATCGGCAGTCGATCCATGTCGACGCCGAGCTGGCGGCGGCCGGCCCATTCGGCGTGCCGGTCGCTCACGGGTTCCTGACGCTGTCGCTCGTCCCCGCGGCCTGCTACGAGCTGATGCCGGTGGACGACGTGGTCGCGATCAACTACGGCCTGAACCGGGTTCGCTTCCCGGCACCCGTGCCGGCCGGCTCGTGCATCCGCGCGATGGTTCGCGTCGACGCGGTCGACTCGATCGAGGGTGGGGCGCAGGTGACGCTGACGGTGACGTTCGTCCGCGACGGCGCCGAGAAGCCCGTCTGCGTAGCCGAGCAGGTGTTCCGCTAGCTGCTCTGAGGCCGCGACGCCGACGCCTGGCGCGGACAGTGCGAACGACAGGCCAGCACGGCGCCTGTGCCGCCCAGGAGCGAGAGATGGAAACGGTCCGCGTGCCGCGTCGGTCAACCATGCTGTGTCGGCGAAGCCGCGATGCCGGGCGTGGCACCGGCTGCGCCCGGACCCGGCGCCGCGCTGGACTACTCTCTTCGAGGCGATGACCAGCAGCGGCGTAAGCGCCCACAGCCCAGCCACTCCCGAACGAAGCGATTTCATCCGCGAGATCGTCGCCGCCGACGTGCGCGAGGGCAGGGTCTCGGAGGTCGTGACCCGCTTCCCGCCGGAGCCGAACGGATACCTCCACATCGGGCACCCCAAGTCGATCGCGCTCAACTTCGGGATCGCCCAGGAGTTCGGCGGCCGCTGCCACCTGCGCTTCGACGACACCAACCCGATCAAGGAAGAGCAGGAGTACATCGACTCGATCCAGCGAGACATCCGCTGGCTCGGCTTCGACTGGGGCGAGCATCTCTACTACGCCTCCGACTACTTCCAACAGCTCTACGACTGGGCTGTCGCCCTGATCAAGGCCGGCAAGGCCTACGTCGACGACCTCTCCGCCGACGAGATCCGCGAGCACCGAGGCACCTTCACCGAGCCCGGCAAGAACAGTCCGTGGCGCGACCGTGCGATCGATGAGAGTCTCGACCTGTTCGGGCGCATGCGTGCGGGCGAGTTCCCGGACGGTGCCAGAGTGCTCAGGGCCAGGATCGACATGGCTTCGCCCAACATCAACATGCGCGATCCCGTGCTCTACAGGATCCTGCACGCGACCCATCCGCGGACCGGCGACGCGTGGTGCATCTATCCGCTGTACGACTTCGCCCACGGGCAGTCGGATGCCATCGAGGGCGTCACCCACTCGATCTGCACCCTCGAGTTCGAGGATCACCGGCCGCTCTACGACTGGCTGATCGAGAACCTGCCGGTGCCTTCGCGCCCGCGCCAGTACGAGTTCGCGCGCCTGAATCTCACGTACACCGTGCTCTCGAAGCGCTTTCTGGGTCGGCTCGTGAGCGAGGGCAGCGTCCGAGGCTGGGACGATCCGCGCATGCCCACCGTCTCGGCCTTGCGTCGGCGTGGATTTCCGCCCGAGGGGGTACGCACCTTCCTGGAGATGGTCGGGGTGGGAGGCAAGGGCCAGGGCGCCGTCGAGATCGAGATGCTCGAGCACGCGGTCAGGGACGTGCTGAACCGGACCGCGCCGCGACGCTTCGCGGTCCTGCGCCCGATCAGGCTCGTGCTCGAGAACTACCCCGAGGGGCAGGTCGAGGAGATGGAGGCCGTCAACAACCCGGAGGATCCCTCGGCCGGGACGCGCAGGGTGCCCTTCACGCGCGAGCTCTGGATCGAGCGTGACGATTTCATGGAGAGCCCGCCGAGCAAGTTCTTCCGCCTCGCCCCGGGTCGCGAGGTGCGCCTCCGCTACGCCTACTTCGTCACCTGCACCGACGTCGTGAAGGACGCAAGCGGCGAGATCGTCGAGCTCCGCTGCACCTACGATCCGGAGACGCGCGGCGGCGACGCTCCGGACGGGCGCCGGCCCAAGGCGACTCTGCACTGGCTCTCGTCGGAGCACGCCGTGCCTGCCGAAGTCCGTCTCTACGACCGCCTCTTCAGCCGCCCCGATCCCGGCGCTGCCGGCGACCCGTTCGACGACGTCAACCCCGACTCCGAGACGGTGCTCGAGGGGTGCCTGGTCGAGCCCGCGCTCGCGGAGGTGCCGGTCGGCGAGACCGTGCAGTTCGAGCGGGTCGGCTACTTCTGCCCGGATCCCGACTCGGAGCCCGGGCGGCTCGTCTTCAACCGAACACTCGGCTTGAAGGACACCTGGGCCAAGCTCCAGGCCAGGGCCGCCGGCCCGTAGCCCACTCGACGAGGCGCGACGGCTGCTCGTCGGTACGGTGGGTACTGGAACGTTCTTCAACCGAGCTCGATGGGGAAGGGGGCAGCGCAGATGAGCGGTGCAGAAGAGAAGGCGATCCTCGCCGGTGGGTGCTTCTGGGGCATGCAGGACCTGATCCGCAAGCGGCCGGGTGTCGTCTCGACGCGGGTCGGCTACTCCGGAGGCGACGTGCCGAACGCCACCTACCGGAACCACGGGACGCACGCGGAGGCGATCGAGATCACCTTCGATCCGGACGAGACCTCGTACCGGGAGCTGCTCGAGTTCTTCTTCCAGATCCACGACCCGACGACCGTGAACCGCCAGGGCAACGACGTCGGCACGAGCTATCGCTCGGCGATCTACACCCTCGACGACGAGCAGCGGCTCGTGGCCGAAGACACGATCGCCGACGTCGAGGCCTCCGGGCTCTGGCCCGGCAAGGTCGTGACCGAGGTAACGCCTGCGGGGCCGTTCTGGGAGGCCGAGCCCGAGCATCAGGACTACCTGGAGCGTTACCCGAACGGGTACACCTGCCACTTTGCACGTCCCGGCTGGGTGCTCCCGCGCAGGGCCGATACGGTCGCGAGCTAGGCGACGCAGCCGGCGGGTTGACCGCCGGGTACAGCAACGAGCCTCAGACCGGGGGTGTCGCTGTCGCGTCGGCCGGCTTGAAGGCGCAGCGTGGGTCGTTCGCGTTTGCGAGCTGCAGGAGCAGGTCGTGGAGCGCCTTGCGGCTCTCCGGGTCGAGCGGCGCGAAGAACTCGTCCTCGATCTGCCGGAGCGCGTCGCGGAGTCTCGAGAGCTCACGCGTCCCCTGCTCCGTGATGCTGACGACGTGCCGCCGCCGGTCCTGCGGGTCGCGCTGCCGGACGACCAGGCCCCGCTCCTCGAGGGAGTCGAGCAGGGCGACGAGTCGGCTCGGGTCGAGCGTGAGGGCGTCGGCGATCGTGGCCTGCGTCTCGCGGACGCCCTCGGCCAGGAGCGCCAGGACGCTGTAGTCGTAGAGCTCGAAGCCGGCCTCTTCGGCCGTTGCGATCGCCTTCGTCTTGAAACCGAGGCCGAGCCGGGCGAGGAGGAGGCCGCTGCTCGCGACGAGCTCTTTCGCGACGAGGTGCACGGGGCGGGCGGGGGTTTCGGTGGGCGGAGGCGTCATCGCAGAAAGAAGTGTAGCGCGCAACCGTGGTGATCTGTTATCGTTGCATCCATAAACGATCTACATACAAAAACGGTCTACACGAACTGATGATTTGGAGGGAGAAGAGATGACGTCTGCAATTGTGACAGAGGGAGCAGTCGAAGGCCAGCAGAGCCGCAGCCGCTGGATCGCACTGGCGCTGATCGTGACGGCGCAGTTCATGGTCGTGCTCGACGTCGCGATCGTGAACGTCGCGCTCCCGTCGATCCGGACCGACCTGCACTTCTCGCAGGAGGGCCTGCAGTGGGTGATCACGGCGTACGCGATCTTTTTCGGCGGCGTGCTCCTGCTCGGCGGGCGGCTTGCCGACCTGCTCGGGCGGCGGCGCCTCTTCATGGCAGGGCTTGCGCTGTTCACGGTCAGCTCGCTGCTGGACGGCCTCGCCTGGTCGGAGGGCTCGCTGATCGCCTTCCGCTCGCTGCAGGGCCTCGGAGCAGCGCTGCTCTCGCCGGCGGCGCTGTCGATCCTGACCACGACCTTCGCCGAAGGCCGTGAGCGCAATGTCGCGCTCGGAATCTGGGGCGCGGCCTCGGGCAGCGGCGGCGCCGCGGGCGTCCTGATCGGCGGCGCGCTGACCAGTGCCCTGAGCTGGTCGTGGATCTTCTTCATCAACGTGCCGGTGGGCCTGCTCGTGATCGCGCTCAGCCCCGTGCTGCTGCGCGAGAGCCATGCGGAGCTCGAGCACCGTCACTTCGACTTCGCGGGGGCCGCTTCGATCACGAGCGGGCTGATGCTGCTCGTCTACGGGCTGACCCGCGCCTCGCAGCACGGCTGGGCGACGGCCCAGACGGTCGGGCTGCTCTTGGCGTCGGCCGCGCTGATCGGAGCGTTCTTCCTGATCGAGCTGCGCTCGAAGGCGCCGCTGCTGCCGCTGCGCATCTTCCGCCTGCGCACGCTGACTGCGTCGAACATCAGCGGGCTGCTGATGGGCGGGGCGATCTTCGCGCAGTTCTTCCTGCTCACGCTGTACATGCAGGAGGTGCTGCACTACTCGGCGCTCAAGACCGGCGTCGCTTACGTCGGCCTGACGCTGACGATCATCGTCTTCTCGGCGCTCGCGCAGGCGCTCGTGACGCGGCTCGGCGTCCGGCGCATCCTCCCCGTCGGGCTCGCCCTCTCGACGGCCGCGCTCGTGCTCTTCGCGAGGCTGCCGGTGGAGGGCCGGTACTTCGTCGACCTGTTCCCGGCGTTCATCATCAGCGGGCTCGGGCTGGCGTTCGCGTTCGTGCCGATGTCGATCGGCGCGCTGACGGGCGTTCGACAGAGCGACGCCGGCGTCGCCTCGGGCCTGATCAACACGACGCAGCAGATCGGCGGCGCGATCGGCGTGGCCGTGGCGACCACGATCGCGACCACCTTCACGGCCCGGTACGTCGACGCGCACGCCGGAACCGACGCCTTCAGCGGCGCCGCGCTCACGCACGGCTTCCAGATCGCCTTCTACGCGCTGGCCGCACTGGCCGCCGTCGGAGCAGTGGTCGCAGCACTGATGCTGGAGTCGAGGCCCGCAGAGCCCGAGCTCGAGCTCGGGGACGCGGTGGTCGAGCTCGAGGCGGCTGCATGAGAGCACGTCTCTTCACCGACGAGAACCGCAAGTGGTGGACGCTCGTGGCCGTCTCGTTCGGGCTGTTCATGATCATGCTCGACAACACGGTGGTGAACGTCGCGCTGCCGTCGATCCGCTCCGACCTGGGGATCTCGATCTCGGAGCTGGAGTGGGTCGTGAACGCCTACGCCCTGACGTTCGGCGTGCTGCTGCTCACCGGCGGCAAGCTCGCCGACCTGTTGGGGCGGCGGGCGATCTTCATCGCCGGGCTCGTGATCTTCACCGGCGCCTCGCTCTGGTGCGGGCTCGCCGGCGACGCGAGCTCGCTGATCGCGGCGCGGACGGTGCAGGGCGTGGGCGCCGCACTGATGAATCCGGCCACGCTCTCGATCATCACCGCGACGTTCCCGCCGCGTCAGCGGGGGACGGCGATCGGGATCTGGGCCGGCGTCTCGGCGCTCGCGCTCGCGATCGGGCCGCTGGTCGGCGGGCTGCTGACCGAGAAGCTCGACTGGAGCTGGATCTTCTTCGTCAACGTGCCGGTCGGCGTCATCGGCGTGCTGGCAGCGCGCTTCCTGATCGACGAGACGAGGGACACCTCGCGAGAACAGCGCCTCGACCTGCCGGGGCTCGTGACCTCCGCCGTCGGGCTGTTCGCGCTGACCTACGCGCTGATCGAGACGAACGCGCACGCGTGGGGCTCGGCACGCGTGCTCTCGCTCCTCGCTCTCGCCGTGCTGGCGCTCGCGAGCTTCGTCGTGCTCGAGCTCCGGCAGCGGGTGCCGATGCTCGACCTCTCGCTGTTCCGCAACCCGACCTTCGCCGGCGCCAACACGACGATGGCGTTGGTCGGCCTGGCGATGTTCGGCATCTTCTTCTTCAACTCGCTCTTCCTCCAGAACGTCCTGCACTACGGCGCGATCAAGACGGGAGCCACGTTCCTGCCGATGACGGTGCTGATCATCCTCGTGGCGCCGGTGGCCGGGAGAGTGTCGGATCGCATCGGCCCGCGCTGGCTGATGGCCGCGGGGATGACCCTCCTGACCGGATCGCTGCTGCTCTTCGGGACGCTCGACGCAGAGTCGTCGTTCTGGAACATCCTGCCGGGGCTGCTGCTCGGCGGTTTCGGCATGGCGATCACGATGGCGCCGACTACCGCCGCGGCGATGGGCTCGGTGCCCGTCGACAAGGCCGGCGTCGGCTCGGCGGTGATCAACAGCATGCGCCAGGTCGGAGGCTCGCTGGGCATCGCGATCATGGGCACGCTGATCGCGACGCAGGTGACCGTGGGCCAGCGCGATCCGCGCTACGCGGCTGAGTTCGTCGACGGCTACCACCGCGCGCTCCGGTTCGGCGCGGCGATCCTGCTCGCGGGCGCCGTCGTCGCAGTGCTCACGATCGGGAGGGAGCGGCGCACGCGGCCCAAGACCGTCGTCGAGCGCGAGCTCCAGGCGTCGCCGGCGCTCGAGGAGGCGGCGTGACGATGCGGCCGGGCTGAGCGTGGCACTTCCGGAACGGCGTCCGGTAGGGCATCCTCCCGCGGGTGCCTGAGATCGCCGTCACGCTTCTGGGTGGCTTTCGTGCCGCTGTGGACGGCGAACCGGTGCCCGAGCGGGCGTGGCGGCTGAAGAAGGCGCGGGAGCTCGTGAAGCTGCTCGCTCTCGCTCCCGGTCACCGTCTGCACCGCGAGCAGGTCATGGACGTCCTCTGGCGCGACCGTGCCCCTGCGGCGGCGGCGAACAACCTCCACCAGGTGGTGCACGTCGCGCGTCGGGCGCTCGACCCGGACGCGATCGGGGTCCGAGACGAGGTGCTCTCGCTCTTGGCGGACGTCGACGTCGACCGGCTCGAGCTCGCCGCCGCCGCCGCGCGCCGCACGGGAACGCCCGACGCCTACCGCGCGGCGCTCGCCATCTACGGCGGCGAGCTGCTTCCGGAGAACCGCTACGACGACTGGGCGTCGGGACGGCGGAGCGAGCTCGCCGAGCTGGTTGCGGCGCTCGAGGAGGAGCTCGCCGCCCTCGGGCCGGCGGACGGGTCGCGCAGGCTCCCGGCCGAGGCGAGCTCGTTCGTCGGCCGCGGCCGCGAGCTCGCCGAGCTGGGCGCGCTCCTCGACCACACCCGCCTGCTGACGCTTTCCGGAACCGGCGGAGCGGGCAAGACGCGGCTCGCGCTCGAGCTGGCCCGATCCGCGGAGGCGTCCTACTCGGGCGGCGCGGCGCTCGTGGAGCTCGCCGGGCTGGCCGATCCCCGCCTCGTGCCGGATGCGGTCGCCGCGGCGCTCGACGTGCGAGCGCTTCCCGGGCAGGACGTCGTCGACGCGCTTGTCGACGTTCTCGCACCGCGGACGCTGCTCCTCGTCGTCGACAACTGCGAGCACCTGCTCGCGGCGAGCGCGGCGCTTGCCGACACGCTCCTCCGCTCAGCGCCGCGGCTCACGGTGCTCGCAACGAGCCGTGAGGCGCTTCGCATCCCCGGCGAGGTCGTCTTCCGCGTCCCCTCGCTCGACATCCCCGACCCCGACCAGCCGCTGACAGCCGGGGAGCTGGTCCGCTACGAGGCGGCACGGCTCTTCGTCGAGCGCGCGACGGCGGTCGCGCCCGGATTCGAGCTCGACGAGGAGAACGCGATGGACGTCGCCCGCATCTGCTTCCGGCTCGACGGGCTGCCGCTTGCCCTCGAGCTCGCCGCGGGCCGGCTCGGAGCGCTCAGCCCCGCGGCGGTCGCCGAGCGGCTCGACGATCGCTTCCGTCTGCTGAGCTCGGGCAACCGTGCCGCGCCGACGCGCCAGCAGACGCTCCTCGCCACGCTTCAGTGGAGCCACGACCTCCTCGAGCCGGACGAGCGGATGCTCTTCCGGCGGCTGGCGGCGTTCGCCGGCGGCTTCGAGCTCGCCGCGGTCGAGGCGGTCTGTACCGGCGACGGCCTCGACGTCGCAGGGAGCGCCGACCTGGTCGCGCGGCTCGTCGAGAAGTCGCTCGTCGCCGCCGACGAGGGCAGCCGTGAGCGGCGCTACCGGCTGCTCGAGACCGTCCGCCTGTACGCGCACGAGCAGCTCCAGGAGGCCGGCGAGGCGGTCGCCGTCGCCGAGCGGCACGCGTCCTGGGCGCTGACCCTCGCCGAGCGGGAGCACGACTCGTCGCTCCTCGAGCGTGAGGCCGCGAACCTTCGTGCGGCGCTGGACACGCTGCTCGCCCGGGAGCCGCACGACGCGCTCAGGCTCTGCGTTGCGCTCCGGCCGTTCTGGCTTCGCCGCATCGACCTGGCGGAGGCGGAACGGCGCTTCGCCGAGGCGCTCGCGGCGGCACCCGAGCGTACGGCCCTCCGCGCCGAAGCCCTCTGGGCCGCAGCGGCGCTCGACTTTAGAGGCGGCACGCTGGCCCGCGGGGTGGAACGCGCGGAGGAGAGCTACGCGGTCGCTTCCGAGATCGGCGACGTACAGGCCGAGTGGCGCGCGATGCAGCTGCTCGGGGAGTTCGGGATCGCCAACGAGCAGCGGATCGGCCATGCGGCGCCCTGGCTCGAGCGCGGCCTCGAGCTGGCGCGGCGGGAGGGCTTCGCGGCGCGCGAGGCGATCGGCGTCTACACGCTCGGCGTGGTGCGCTGGGTTCTCGGCGACCTGGAGGCCGCGCAGGAGCAGATCGAGCGGAGCCTCGCGTCGCTGCGCACGCTCGCCGCCTCGCCGGAACGGATTCCGGCGCCGGTCAACGTCGCGGACATGTGGTCGAGCGACACCACCCGGCTCGGGCCGCGTCTCGTCTTCGAGGAGACCCTCCTGCCGCTGGTCGAGGTCTCGTGCGATGTGGCCGTCACCTACGTGCTCGTGAACATGGCCTCGATCGCTCGGGCGCGCGATGAGCTGTCGCGGGCGCGCGTGCTGCTCGACGAGGCGGCCGAGCGGTTCGAGCAGGCGGATGACGAGCGGGGACAGGCGGACGTCCTCGTCCGCCTCGGGTACCTCGATATGGCCGAGGGCGCGCTTCCGGAGGCGAGGGCGCGCCTCGAGCGCGCGCTGCTGCTGCGGCGGCGGCTGAACGACCGCCGCGGTCTCGGGCTCGCCCTCGCTGGGCTCGGGCTGATCGACACGATCGCGGGGGATCACGCGAGCGCCGAGCGGCAGCTCGCAGAGGCACGCGACCTCTTCCGGCGCGCCGGCGACCGCTGGGGGCTCGCGAGCACGCTCTGGCGGACTGCCGACCTCGCGTTCGACCGCGGCCGGCTGGACGAGGCGGAGGCGGCGCTCCGGGAGGCGCTCGTCGTTCTCGGCGAGACGCAACGCGAGCGCTGGATCGCCCACACTCTTGCCGGGCTGGCCGAGGTGGCGACCCTCCAAGGCGACGCGGAACGCGCCGTCACGCTCCTCGAGGACGCGCGCGCACGGTATGCGTCGACCGACGACGAGCTGGGCGTCGCTTCGGTGGAGGAGCGGCTTCGCGCCCTTTGCTAAGGCGCCGCTAAGGGCGGGCGAAGGCGCCCTCGATAGGACTCCCCGTCCAACCACGACGCGAGGAGAACGAGATGAGCCAGACGATTGCACGGGTGCTGGGGGAGGCGACGGTCCAGGAGTTGCGCGAAGCGGTTCAGGGGGAGATGGTCACCCCGGCCGACACGGGCTACGAGGAAGCCTGTCGCGTCTGGAACGGCGCCCACGACGGCCACCGGCCGGCGCTCGTCGTCCGCTGCACCGGCGCGGCCGACGTGATCGCAGCCGTCGGCTTTGCACGGAGCAACGACCTGACGATCGCCGTCCGCGGCGGCGGCCACAGCATCGCGGGCTTCTCGACCTGCGACGACGGCATGGTGATCGACCTCTCGCCCATGAACAGCGTGCGCGTGGACACGACCATGCGACAGGCGACCGTCGGCGGCGGCGCCGTCTGGGCCGACGTCGACCACGAGACCCAGGCGCACGGGCTCGCCACGACCGGCGGCCTCGTCTCGACGACCGGTGTGGCCGGCTTCACGCTCGGCGGCGGGATCGGCTGGCTGATGCGGAAGTACGGGCTCGCGTGCGACAACCTCGTCGGCGCCGACGTCGTCACCGCCGACGGTCGGCTCGTCCACGCGAGCGAGAGCGAGAACGCCGAGCTCTACTGGGGGCTGCGCGGCGGCGGCGGGAACTTCGGCATCGTCACCCAGTTCGAGCTCGAGCTCCATCCCGGTCGGGCCGACCGTGTACGCCGGGGCGATCTTCTACTCGGCGGACGCCGACGCCGACCTGCTCCGGCTGTTCCGCGACTGGGCGCCGGGTGCGCCCGACGACGTCACTGCGCTCGTCAACCTCACGGCCGCGCCGCCGCTGCCGGTGATCCCGGAGGAATGGCACGGCCGGAAGGTCGCGGCGCTGCTCGCTGTGTCCGCCGGCCCGGTGGACGAGGGCGCGGGTCACGTCGACGGGTTCCGGGCCGTCGCAGAGCCTGTGGCCGACCTGCTCGGCCCGATGCCGTACGCGGCGATGCAGACGCTGATCGACCCGCTTTGGCCGAAGGGCATCCAGGCGTACTTCAAGGCGACGAACCTCGCCCGGCTCGACGACGAGCTGATCGACCGGCTCCGCGAACTCCACTTGCAGGCGCCGGGGCCGCAGTGCGAGATCCACATCCACCAGATGGGCGGCGCGGTCGCCCGGGTGGGCGACGGCGACACGGCCTTCGCCGAGCGCTCGATGCCGTACGTCCTCAACGCCGTCACGGCCTGGCACGACCCGAGAGACGCCGAGTCGCACATCGCCTGGGCCCGCGCAGTGATCGACGCTTCGTCGGACGCTTCGACCGGCCGCGCCTACGTCAACTTCCTCGGGGACGCGGACGCTGCGCGCTCGTCGTACGGCGCCGAGACGTACATGCGCCTCGTCGCGCTGAAGAACGAGTACGACCCCACGAACGTGTTCCGGTTGAACCAGAACATCGAGCCCCGGGTCTCCTCCTGACCGGGCACGTAAGCCGTGGATCGGCACGCCGCAATCCGGGGCCAACGGTTCCTCGTACCGTCGGAAACGTTCCGACGAGGGGAGGCTGAACATGCAGGTGTCAGTGACAGTTCGCAACGGTGTGTGGTCGGCTCGGGCGGTCGAGTCCCGGGCCGATCGCGGCGTCGCAGGACGGGGGGCGTGATGCACCCGACGATGAGAGAGATGATGCTGCGCGAGAGCCGGCTGGAGCTGGAGCGGAAGGTGCGACGCGCCTCGTTCCTGCGAGAGCGCGAGCTACCCGCCGCTCCACCGCCGCAGTCGGTGCTCCTACGGCTCTCCTGCGTCCGGGACGACGAGGCCCTTGCGCGCCTCGCCACACTCGAAGGTCGCGCCGCGCCGAAGGGTCAGCACGTCGTGGCAGAGGTCGCCGGAGTGGTCGTCGCGGCGCTGCCGCTCGGGCCTGGCCCGACACTCGCCGACCCGTTCCGGCCCACGGCGCAGCTCGTCCCGCTACTCGAGCTCCGCGCGAAGCAGCTTGCCGACGACCGCCCACGCCGTCCCTCGCGGGCGCTCCTGCGTGCGGTTCGGGGCCTGAGTCGCGCATGACCGGTCACGCCCGGAGGGGGCTGCGCGGCTCCGTGGAGACGCCGGAGCCGGGGCAGCACCCCGCCGGGCTCGGGGTCAGCCCGCCCGGCTAGACCATGTCGTCATCAGGGTCACCGCTCGAGGCCGTCGGGTCGGGGTTGGCTGCTCGCCCGGACGCAGCCGTGGCCGGAGGCAGTCGACGAGAGGAGCGCACGCTCGACCCTGCCCGCCTCGGCGACCATCTTGACCGGCTCTATCCGCGCCGCCTGGGCGCTTTGCGGCTCCCGCGAGGACGCCGAGGATCTCGTCCAGGAGACCTACGCGCGCGTGCTCGCTCGTCCGCGGCTGCTCCGCCACGAGGACGACCTCGGCTACCTCCTGCGCGCGCTGCGCAACACGTTCCTGACGCAGAAGCGAACCGAGAGCCGCCGGCTGCGTCCCGGCCCGCTGCCCGACCAGCTCGACCTCGTCGCCGATCCGCGGGCCGCTCAGCCGGAAGCCGCGCTCGAGGCCGGTGAGCTGTTCGCCGCGGTCGCCGCGCTTCCCGGCGACTTCCGCGACGTCCTCGTCGCCGTCGACGTGGCCGGGCTCTCCTACAAGGAGGCCGCGCGAGCGCTGCGGATCCGCGAGGGCACCGTGATGAGCCGTCTCTACCGCGCGCGTGGGCAGGTCGTGCGACGGATCGAGGGCGGCTCGGCCTGACGCGGGCTGCTCGGGCCCGCCGCGGCTCAGTCGCTCGACTCGACCGTGCCGACGAGCATGCTCTCGCCCGACGAGGCCTGATCGCCGTCGGCTAGCTCGCGCGTGATCGTCAGCGTCGGCGTGGTTCTCCGGCGAGACGCCCGACCACAGCGTGACGTTCCGGTCTGATTGAACGTCCCGACCGGAACGAGCACACCGGCGGCGTTGCGCAGCCACGCCTCGTAGTAGCGCCGGCCGTCGAGACGGGGAAGGCTCTCGGCGTCGAGCTCGATCCGCCAGCCGGATGGGGTCCTCGTGAGCGTCGCCTCGCCGGCGGCACGGGGTGCGAGGCCGGTCGGTCCGAGGGCGACGTGGTACCGCTCGGGGGAGGTGCGCGAGCCGATGACGCTCACCCCGACGGCGACCGCCAGCGCCGCCGTCGCGGCGGCGCCGATGAGGGCCCGGCCCCGTACCGGCGACCGGCGGCGCGCGCGCCGCTGCGCGGCGACGGAGGAGCGGAGCGTGTCGGGTGTGCCGACCGCGACCACCGCGCTCCGTACGAGGGCGACCGCGGCGCGCTGCTCGGCGAGCCGGTCGGCCAGCTCCGGTGAAGCCGCGACGCTTGCCTCGAGCGCCGCTCGACGCTCGCCCGGGATCGACCCGTCGGCGAGTGCGGCCAGCTCGGCGAGCTGGCGGCCGCCGTCTTCCCGCCGGCCTCTCAGCGACACGACGACACGAGCCCTGATCTCGGACGACCCGGTCGCGCGCCGGCGCGAGGCGAGGTGACGGGTGCACACCGGAAAGACCACATGTCCTGAAAGACCCTTTTCGACCGGATCTATTCCCCGGGCGCGAAGCGGAGCGATCGGACGCTCGTCGCGTTGCTTACGCGTTTCTGAAAACACGCGACGCTCGAGGAATAAGAAACCGGTTGCGGGTGTCTCTAGCGCACAAGACGTCCCCGACTCGGAAGGAACCACGGCCATGAATCGAACTCAGGACACCAAGGCCCGCCGCGATCGCGGTGCATCTACCGGCGTGAAGGTCCTCGTCGTCGCTCTCGACGTTCCGGCTCCGGTCGAGGTCGCGAACGCCGACGTGCTCGTCGTCGCGCCCGCGCTGAACTCCTGGCTGCGGCGGTGGTTGTCGGACGAGGATGCGGCTCGCCGCCGGGCACACGAACGAGCCGCCAAGGTCGTCGACCGGCTCGAGCGAAGCGGTGTCTGCACCGAGGGCCGGGTCGGCGACGCCGATCCACTTCAGGCGATCGCGGACGCCCTGCCGACGTTCCCGGCGGACAGGATCGTGATCGCGGCCCGCTCCGGGCCCACGAATCGCCTCGCCGACGAGCTCGTCGCACTCGCGCGCAAGCGCTTCGCTCTGCCGACCTCCCGCGCCGGCTCGACCGTCGAACCCGCCGCCGGCCTTTGCGTCGCCGCATGAGCGCACAGGAGGCGCCGGCGGCACCGACGGACGACCGGTTGCGCTCGACCGCGGTGGCCCGCCACGCGGCGGTCGAGCAGCCTGCTCGTGAGCTTCGGTCGAGCGACGCCGCGCGCTCGGTCGACGGCGAGCTGATCCGGCGCATCGCCGAGGGAGACAGCAGGGCATTCGAGGACCTCTACCGGCGCTTCTCCCGCCCGGTACTCGGCCTGGCGCTCCGCCGGCTCCGCGATCGGAGCCGCGCCGAGGATGCGACCCAGGAGACGTTCGCGGCGATCTGGCGCGGAGCCGCGACCTACCGGCCCGAGCGCGGCCCCGGCGCGCCGTGGCTCTACGCGGTCGCCCGCAACGCGATCGTCAACCAGGCCCGCGCACGTCTCGAGCTCGTGGCCGCGGTGCCCGACACCCCTTCCGACGAGCCGAGCCCGGTCGAACGTGTCGAGTCCGACCAGGTAAGCGCGCGCGTCCACCGGGCGCTCGACAGCCTGCCGGCGCAACAGCGCACGCTGATCGAGCTGGCCTACTGGAGCGAGCTCTCGCAATCGGAGATCGCGACCCGCCTGAAGCTCCCGCTCGGAACGGTGAAGACGCGAACGCGCGCCGCACTCGCGCGTCTCGCCGAGGTGCTCGAACGTGACGAGCTCGACGTGAGCCCGCCGGAGCGGCGCGTCAGCCGCTTCCCGACGCGACCCGCCGTCCTCCCCGGCGAGTTCCTCCGGGTCGCGTCGGCGCTCACGCCGCCGTACCTCGTCGCGCCGGCTCGGGGTGGGCGGTCGGCGCTTCGCGGTCGACGGGAGCTGCGCTCTCGCCGCCTGCATGCCGCGCCCGCCCCCGACGCCAGGTCGCGATCCCGACGAGGAAGAGCCCGAGCTCGACGACCGTGATGCCGAAGCGGTTGAGGATCGTGGCGCCGAGCGCGGCCGAGTTGCTGGTGACCGCGATCAGGAGGGCGTACATCGAGGCTTCGCGCAGGCCGAGCCCGGACGGGGTGAAGAAGGCGAGCACCGCCACGATCGCGCCGATCGCGGCCACCCCTCCGAGAAACGGGATCGTGGTCGGGCTCGGCGCCCCGCCGACACTGGTGACCACGAGGTAGAGACCGAGCCCGCCGATGAGCCATGTGAAGCAGTAGAACGCGAGGAGCGCGCCCATCATCCCGAACGGAAGCGGTTCGATCGGGTCGAGGCGGAACCGTCGCGTCAGGCGCGCCATGAGGGGCCCGAAGACGCGCGGGTGGACGATCACGAGGCAGACGAGCGCGAACAGCACGAGCGGAACGAGCGGCGCATGCGCGTTGCGGACCCAGGCGAGGCTGACGGCGAAGACGAGCACGCCCGAGATCGCCGAGAGCACCGCCTCGACGAGGATCGACGCGAGCACCGTCCCGGCGGCCGTGACGCCGGTCAGCCGCCCGAGCGCCGTGACGCGCGCCGCCGGCGTCCACACGCCGCCCGGAACGTACTTCGCCAGCATCGACGCCATCTCGGCCTGCAGCGCGGCGCGGTACGGCACGTGGATCTCCCATTCGGCCAGGATCCGGATCCAGCCGAGGATGAAGACGAGGTAGTAGGCCGCGACCGTCGCGAACGCGAGGCCGAGGTAGCCGAGTCGCGCGTCCTCGAGTCGCGGCCAGGCCTTCGACCACTCGCCGCGGATGCCGTACACGCAGAGCGCGATCACCACGGCGGCGGCGATCGCCTGGAGCGCCTTCAGCAGGCGAGGCCGCCGCCGGAGCGCCGCCACCAGCTCACGCGCCTTCGTCACCGCCCGCATCCGCAAGACGTTAGTCCGGATGCGGAGGCCCCGCGACGCCGGGCGTCAGCCGCCGCTGATCGCCGCAACCACCTGCACGTCCGAGCGCGCGTCCAGCGGGGTGTCGAGCGTGGCCCGCTCCTGGTCGACGTAGACGTGGATGTGCTGACGCAGCGACGGGCCCGGCTCGCACAGACGGTCGCGCACACCCGGCCAGCGGCGCTCGAGCTCGTCGATCGCGCCGGCGACCGTCGTGGCGTCGACGTCGATCCTGCGCGGCAGGTCGCCGAAGAGCGGCGTGAGCGTGGTGGGGAGGCGGAGCTCGGCCATGGCGCTAGTCGAGCACGGCCGCCTCGACCGACCAGATCGGGGGCAGGTAGCTCGCGATCTCGCTCCAGCTCTCGCCCTCGTCGGCGCTTGCGAACACCTGGCCGGTGCTCGTACCGAAGTAGAGGCCGGGGACGTCGCGGTCGTCGATCGCCATCGCGGCGCGGAGCACGCCGAGGTGGGCCTCGTGCTGGGGGAGGCCGCGGTCGAGCCGGCGCCAGCTCGCCCCGGCGTCGCTCGTCCGCCAGACGGCCGCCTGCCCCTCGGGCATGCAGCGGGCGTGGCCGGGGTCGAGCGGGATCACGTAGAAGCTGTCGCGGTCGTGCGGGTGCGCTGCGGCGGCGAAGCCGAACTCGCTGGGGAGGCCGTCGGTGATCTCGGTCCACGAGTGGCCGCCGTCGTCGGTGCGGTGCACGCCGACGTGGTTCTGCTGGTACATCCGCGCCGGGTCGGGCGAGCGGACGAGCTTGTGCACGCAGAAGCCGACCTCCTCGTGCGGCCGCGGCCAGTCGGCGCGCAGGCCGCGGTTGCGCGGCGTCCAGCTCGTGCCGCCGTCATCGGTCTCGAACAGGCCGACGCCCTGCACGATCGTCCAGAAGTGTGAGGCGTCGTCGCCGTCGGGCAAGAGCGCCGAGATGCCGAGGTGGCCCGGGGGCTGGTTCGCCGGGTCGTCCCACGCCTCGCTGCCGGGCTGGCCGGCGAGCGTCGTCAGCAGCGAGAAGCTCTCGCCGCCGTCGCGACTCTCGAAGATCCCGGGCGCCTCGGCGCCGACAAGGAGGCTCCCGTCGGTCACCGCGAGCGACGAGACCTTGGAGACCTTGCGCGTGCCCGCGTCGTCGTAGGCAAGGCCCTCGCTCGAGAGCGCCCACGTCTCGCCCAGGTCGGCGCTGCGCCAGACGGCGGAGCCGTGCCACTCGCTTGCGGCAGCGGCGTAGATCGCCCCGGAGCGGGCGTCGTGGACCGCGTGGTAGACCGGCCAGCTCTCGCAGAGCGGGCCACGCAGCGACCAATGCGTTTCACGGCCGCGGCGGTCGCCCTCGCTTTCGAGCATGAACAGACCCTTCCTCGTTCCGATCAGAAGCAGCGTTCGTGACACGGTTTCACCTCCGGTGCGAGACCTCGTTTGACGTTAGACGATGGACGGGCGGGAAACTCATCGGTGGTCGCGGGCTCAGTCGGGAAGGAGCGGGACCGTGAAGCCGGTACGGCGGCCGAGCAGCGTCGCGCGCGTGAGCGCGCCGGCGCCGAAGCGCTCGAGCACCTCGTCGAGGGCGGCATCCAGCGCCTCCCCGGCGGCGCGCTCGAACGGGAGAACGAGCTGGCGTGGCAAGTCGTCCTGGAGGTTTCCGACCGCGACGCCGACGAGGGTCAGGCCGCGGCGCTCGATCGTCGCGGCGACGCCCGCGAGGAGGGAGCGCGCCGTGAGGAGGATCGCGTGCGTGTTCGCGGTTGCGTGCGGGAGCGTGTGCGAGCGGGTGGCACGCGAGAAGTCGTCGAAGCGGAGACGGAGCGTGACGGTGCGGCCTGCGCGCCGCGCGCGCCGCATGCGGCGGGTGACGCGATCGACGAGGGCGATCAACGTCGCATCGACCTCGCCGGGGGATCGCGCGCGGCGCCCGAGCGCACACTGCGCGCCGATCGAGCCACGCCGTCGGCCCGACTCGACCGGCCGCGGGTCGCGGTTGTGCGCGAGCGCGTGCAGGTGACGGCCGCCCGCGCGGCCGAGCAACGCGACGAGCGCCGCCTCCGACAGCGCCGCGACCTCGCCCACCGTCGCAAGCCCGCATGCGTGCAGCTTCGCGGCTGTCGCACCGCCGACGCCCCAGAGCCGTTCGACCGGCAGCGGGTGCAGGAACGCGAGCTCGCTGTCGGGCGCGACGACGAGCAGCCCGTCCGGCTTCGCGACGCCGCTTGCCACCTTCGCGAGGAACTTCGTCCGTGCGACGCCGACGGTGACCGGCAGGCCCACGTGCTCGCGCACGTCCCGGCGCACCTTGCGGGCGATCTCGGCCGGCGTGCCGTGGATGTGCTCCAGGCCGCGCGCGTCCAGGAACGCCTCGTCGATCGACAGCCCCTCGACGAGCGGCGAGGAGTCCTCGAAGACCGCGAACACCGCCTTGCTCGCCTCGACGTAGGCCGACATGCGCGGCGGCACGACGGCCGCGTGCGGGCACAGCCGCCGCGCCAGCTTCCCTCCCATTGCCGTGCGCACGCCGAAGGCCTTCGCCTCGTAGCTCGCCGCGAGCACGACGCCGGCGCCGACGATCACCGGCCGGCCGCGCAGGCTCGGGTCGTCGCGCTGCTCGACCGAGGCGTAGAAGGAGTCGATGTCGGCGTGGAGGATCGTGGCGTTTGTCCTCACGAACGTATGTTCGCATATCGTTCGCAGGATGCAACTCGCGTTCGACTCGCTCGACCGGCTCGTCGACCTCGTCGAGGAGCGTGGCGGGCGCGTGCTGGCGAGCGAAGCGGCCCGGCACCTGTTCGCCGTCTCGCAGGCGCCGGCGGGAGTCGCGCGCTCGCTGCTCGGGCCGCTCGTGGAGCAGGACGCGCGGCTCGCGTGGCGCGGCTCGTTCGTTGCGCTCGTCGAGAGCGACGACCCGCCGCTCGAGGACGCACGCTTCGTCGTGTTCGACCTGGAGACGACCGGCCTCTCGTCGGCCTCGGCACGGATCTGCGAGATCGGGGCCGTTCGCGTCGAGGGGCTGGAGCCCGGCGATACGTTCGAGACGCTCGTGGCGCCGGGTGTGCCATTGCCGGCGCCTGTCGGGCGGCTGACCGGGCTCTCCGACGACGTCCTGCGGCGCGCTCCCGGGGTCGCGACGGCGTTGCGGCGCTTCTCGGCCTTCACCGGCGACGCGGTGCTCGTGGCGCACAACGCGCGCTTCGACGTCGGCTTCGTCAACCGCGAGCTGGAACGGCGGACGGGCAAGCGGCTCTCGGCGACCGTGATCGACACGGTGCCGCTCGCGCGCAATCTGCTCCGCGGCCGCGTGCAGCGGCTGAACCTCGCCTCGCTGGCGTTCTTCTTCGGCGTGCCGACGGAGCCGTGCCACCGGGCGCTGCCCGACGCGCGGGCGACCGCCGAGGTGTTCGTGCACCTGCTCGGGCTCGCGCAGGAGCGCGGTGTCACCACCGTCTCCGGGCTCGAGGAGCTGGCCGCGCCCCGGCCGCGCCGCGTGCACGGCAAGCGCCGACTCGTCCACGGCGCGCCGACGCGGCCGGGCGTCTACCTCTTCCGCGACCGGCACGACCGGGTGCTGTACGTCGGCAAGGCGCGCGACCTGCGCGCGCGGCTACGCACCTACTTCCAGAGCGAGCGGCAGCGGCCTGCGGTCGAGGTCGCGCTCGACGCGGCCGAGCGGATCGAGTGGCGCGTGTTCGGCTCGGAGCTCGCCGCGGCGCTCGAGGAGGTGCGGCTGATCCGCGAGCTTCGCCCCGCGGCAAACACACGCAAGCCGCAGCCCGAGCGCTACGTCTACCTGCGGCGGCGCGGGGAGGACGTGGTCGTCAGCCGCCTGCCGTCGGCCTACGGCCCGCTGCGCCGGCGCGCGCACGCGGAGCGCGCCGCGCGGGCGCTCGCCGGCTGCTCGCAGGAGGAGTTCGACGACCTGCTCGCGGGGGCGCCGCTCGTGCGGCTGTACGAGCGGCTGGCCGACCTCGCCGACTGCCTGCGCTACGAGGACGCGGCGCGCCTGCGCGACCGGATCGCCTCGCTCGAGCGCGTGGTCGACACGCTCGGCCGGCTCGAGCGGCTGCGGCGTCTGGAGGCGTGCGTGCTCGCGCCTGCGCTCGAGCCCGGCGCGCTACGACGGGTTCTTCGTCGCGGCCGGGCGGGTCGTCTCGCGCCGGTTGGTGTCCGCCGGCGCTCGGGCCGAGGTCGAGGCGGGGCTCGGCGGCGGCGGCGAAGGCGATCCGGGACGGCCCGGCCTACGAGCCCGACCACCTCGACGAGCTGCTCGTCGTCGGCTCGTTCCTCAACCGGCCGCCGCCCGAGCTGCGCGTCCTGCCACTCGACGGCGAGCGGATCCTCGCGCGGCTGCAGCCGCCGCTCTCGTCCGCTGCCTAGCTGCCGAGCACGTCGAACAGCTGCTCGCGGCTCGCGTTGCCGCCGCTCAGGACGAGCGCCACGCGCTTCCCCGCGAGCTGCTCGCGCAGGCGCAGCGCCGCCGCGAGCGGAGACGGCGCCGGCCGCCTCGACGAGGTTGCGGGTCGTCTCGATCATGGTCGCCTGGGCGGTGCGGATCTCGTCGTCGCGAGACCAGCACGAAGTCGTCGAGGTGGTCGCGGAGGATCTGCTGCGGCAGCTCGAACGTGGTGCGGGTGGCGAGGCCCTCGGCGAACGTCTCCATGCGGTCTTCGACCGGGCGGCCCTCCTTCCACGCGCGGTAGGCCGCCGGTGCCGCCTCCGACTGGACGCCGATCACCCGCACGCCCGGGCTCACGGCCGCGGCGACGATGCAGGCGCCCGCTGCGCCGCTGCCGCCGCCGATCGGGACCACGATCGCGTCGAGTCTCCGGCTGCTCCTCGAGGAGCTCGAGCGTCCCGGTCGCGACGCCGGCGATCAGGGCCGGCTCGTTGCCCGAGTGCACGTAGCGGGAGCCGCGCTCGTCGGCCAGCCGCTCGCAGTGCTCGCGCGCGTCGTCGAAGTCGCGGCCGTGGGCGACGAGCTCTGCGCCGAGGCCGCGCATCGAGGCGACCTTGACCGGGTTCGCGCCCTCGGGGACGCAGATCGTGGCCCGCACGCCGAAGAGGCGCGCCGCGAACGCGATCGACTGGCCGTGGTTGCCGGTCGAGGCCGTGATCACGCCGCGCTCGCGCTCGTCCTCGGACAGCTGCGCGACGAGGTTGACGCCGCCGCGAACCTTGAACGCCCCGATCGGCTGATGGTTCTCGTGCTTGACGAACACCTCGCAGCCGAGCAGGTCGTCGAGGCCGGCGTAGCCGTAGAGCGGCGTCGGCCGCAGGTGGGGCGCGATCCGGCGTCGCGCCTCCAGGACGTCGGTGAGGGTGGGCGCCTGCCATTGCATCGGTGCGCGCGACCGTAGCCGAACGGCACGGCCGGGATCTCAGCTCTCCTGCATCAGGCCGGCAAGCTCGGTTGCGGCCTCGAGGTCGGCGCCGGGGGCGTAGGCGTACGGATGGTGGAACGCATCCAGCGCCGAGGCGGGGTCGACGGCGAAGGCGAAGGCCACCTCGCTCCGGTCGTCGAGCAGTGCGATCGAGACCTCGTTCGTTCGGGCGTCCCAGAGCAGGGTCACCTGGAGGCCGTCCTGGTGGCGGTGTGCGAGCTCTCTCGAAGTGGTCATCGGAACCTCCCTTTCGTCGATCGCGGGATGCGATCGCTGCGGGTAGGAGACGCCCGGGCGGCAAAGCGCAGCACCTGGACGCGGCAAAGGCGCGGCAAAGCGGTCGCCGGGGCGCTCTCTAAGGAAGCTCACAGCCTCGGTTAAGGCCCCGTTCAACCGGCGCCGGAACGCTGGAACGCACTGCACCCGAGGAGAAGGAGCGAGGCTTGACTGACGAGGGACATCTGAGAGCGCTCGATGGGGGCGCCGACCGCGACCTGCTGGAGACCGCCGTCTTCGAGATCAAGCGGGTGATCGCGGGCCAGGACGAGATGCTCGAGCGCGTGTTCGTCTGCCTGCTCGCGGGCGGGCACCTGCTGATCGAGGGCGTTCCCGGTCTTGCGAAGACGCTGACCGTGAAGACCGTCGCCGACGTCTTCGGCGGCAGCTTCGAGCGGATCCAGTTCACGCCCGACCTGGTGCCCGCCGACCTCGTCGGCACGCGCATGTTCCGGAACCGCAGCGAGCGCTTCTACACCGAGCTCGGGCCCGTGTTCTGCAACTTCCTGCTCGCCGACGAGATCAACCGCGCGCCCGCGAAGGTGCAGTCGGCGCTGCTCGAGGTGATGCAGGAGCGCCAGGTGACGATCGGCAAGGAGACGCACCCGGTGCCGACGCCGTTCCTCGTGATGGCGACGCAGAACCCGATCGAGTCCGAGGGCACCTATCCGCTTCCCGAGGCGCAGCTCGACCGCTTCATGCTCAAGATCCTCGTCGACTACCCGTCCGAGGACGACGAGCTCACCGTGATCCAGCGCGCGCTCGCCGAGCCGGTGGCCGTCGAGCAGCTGATCACGGTCGAGGAGCTCGCGGAGCTGCAGGCGGCGACGCGCCGCGTGTACGTCGACCCGGCCGTCTCGCGCTACGCGCTCGACCTCACGCTCGCGACGCGCCGGCTCGCCGACGTCGGGCTCGAGGAGCTCGTCCCGTACGTCTCCTACGGCGCCAGCCCGCGCGGCCCGATCAACCTCGCCGTCGGCGCCCGCGCGCTCGCGGTCCTGCGCGGCCGCCGCTACGCGCTGCCGCAGGACGTGCGCGAGCTCGCGAAGGACGTCCTGCGCCACCGCATGGTGCTCAGCTACGAGGCGCTCGCAGAGGGAGTCGAGGCGGACGCGGTGCTCGACCGCGTGCTCGAGGCGATTCCGATGCCGCACCTCGACCTCGCCCGCGGGGCCGTTGCGTGACCGCCTTCCCCCTCACGCGCGGCCCCGCGCGCACGCCGGCCCGGCCGGGCCCCGGCCCGCTGCCGGGCGCGCTCTTGCGCCACCTCGACCTCACCGTGCGGCGGCGCGTGGACGGCCTGCTCGCGGGCGACCACCGCTCGTGGGCGTTCGGCGACGGCGCCGAGCTGGCGCAGGTGCGTCCCTACGAGCTCGGCGACGACGTACGCCGGATCGACTGGAACGTGACCGCGCGCACCGGTGAGCCGCACGTACGCCTGCACGTCGCCGAGCGCGCGCTCGAGACCTGGCTCGTGCTCGACACCTCGGCCTCGATGACCTTCGGCACCGCCGACCGGCGCAAGTGGGACGTCGCCGAGGGCGTCTCGCTCGCCGTCGGCCACGTCGCGGCGCGGCGTGGCAACCGGCTCGCCGTCTCGACCTTCGGCGACCGCAACCCGACCACGGCTCCGGCGCGCCAGGGCACCTCGGGCCTGCTGCCGCTGCTGCTCGCGCTGCGGCGCGAGCCCGACCTCGAGCCGGCCGGGCCCACCTCGCTGGGTGCTGCGCTTCGGCGCATCGGGCGCCTCGCCCGACGCCGCGCGCTCGTGGTCGTCGTCTCCGACTTCCGCGGCCCGCGCGACTGGCGCTCGCCGCTCCTGCGCCTCGCGGCCCGTCACGACGTCGTCGCGATCGAGATCCGCGACCCGCGCGAGCAGCAGCTGCCGGACGTGGGAGACCTCTGGCTCGTCGACCCCGAGACCGGCCGGCAGCTCCAGGTCGACACGCGCAGCCGGAAGCTGCGCCGCCGCTTCGACGCCGACGCGGCCGCCGAGCGCGAGGAGCTCGCGCGCGAGCTTCGCTCGCTCGGCGTCGCGCACGTCGTGCTCTCCACTGCCGGCGACTGGCTGCGCCCGCTCGTCGGCTTCCTGCAGATCGAGAGGAGGCGGCGATGACCTTCGCCTGGCCGATCGCGCTCTGGGGCCTCCTGCTCGTCGGCCTCGCGCTCGCCGCGTACCTGGTCGATGCAGCGGCGCCGCCGGCGCTACGTCGTCCGCTTCACGAACCTCGCCCTGCTCGAGAACGTCGTCAGCGCCTCGCCGCGCTGGCGCCGCCACGTGCCGCCGGCGCTGACGCTGCTCGCGCTGAGCGCACTCGTCGTCGGCGTCGCGCGGCCTCAGGTCGCAGAGGCGGTGCCGAGGGAGGAGGCGACCGTGATCCTCACGATGGACCGCTCCGGGCTCGATGACCGCGACCGACGTCTCGCCCGACCGGATGACCGCTGCGCGGGAGGCGGCGGCGTCGTTCGCCGCGAACCTGTCCGAGCGGCTTCAGGGTCGGCGTCGTCTCGTTCTCGGACAAGGCCGACGTGGTCGTGCCCCCGACGGCGGACCACGACGAAGCGGTCGCCGCGCTCGGCCTGCTCCAGGCCGAGTACGGCACGGCGCTCGGCGACGCGATCGCACGCTCGCTCGACCTCGGGCTCGCGAGCCTCGACAAGGACAAGCTGACCGCCGACGGCGGGGTGAAGATGGACGCCGACGGCGCGAGCCCGCTCGTGATCCTCCTGCTCTCCGACGGCGCGAGCACGACCGGCGACTACACGCCGCTCCAGGCGGCGCAGCTCGCCGCCGACGCGAACGTCCCGGTCTACACGGTCGCGCTCGGCACGGAGAACGGCACGATCGAGGGGCCGGACGGCTACGGCGGCTACCGCACGATCCGGGTGCCGCCCGACCCCGAGACGCTGAAGCAGGTGGCGGAGATGACGGGCGGCCGCTTCTTCGAGGCCGCCGACGCGAACGCCCTGAAGAGCGTCTACGACGAGATCGGCTCGCAGGTCGGCGTCGAGCACACGCAGCGCGAGCTCACGGTGCTCTTCACCGCTGCGGGCGCCGTGCTGCTCCTCGCGGGCGCCGCGCTGTCGATGCTCTGGTTCGCCCGGATGCCGTAGCGGCACCCAGCGGCCTCGCGTCGATGCGCGCTTCTTGGAGCAAGAACGTTGCGGGTGTTACGTTCGCGCGATGGAGTTCGGGATCCTCGGTCCGCTCGCAGTCTGGCAGGACGGCCGTGAGCTCGAGCTGGGCGCCCCGAAGCAGCGGGCGCTGCTCGCCGTGCTGCTCCTCCACGCAGGCGAGACGATGGCGACCGAGCGGCTCGTCGACGCACTGTGGGGCGAGCGGCCGCCCGCGACCGCGGTCAAGGCGCTGCAGGTGCACGTCTCGCAGCTCCGCAAGGTGCTGGGGGAGGGCGTCGTCGCGACGCGACCGACGGGCTACGTGCTGCGCGTCGGGGAGGACGAGCTCGACCTCGACCGGTTCGAGCGGCTGCTCGACCGGGGGCGTGCGCTGCTCGCGGGCGGCGCCGCCGAGGAGGCTGCCGGCGTCTTGCGGAGCGCGCTCGCTCTGTGGCGTGGGCCGGCGCTCGCCGACGTCGGGTACGAGGCGTTTGCCCGCGACGAGATCGGCCGACTCGACGAGCTGCGCCTGGTCGCGCTCCAGCTGCGCCTGAAGGCGGATCTGGAGCTCGGGCTTCAGGCCGAGATCGTGCCCGAGCTGGAGGCGCTCGTTCGCGAGCATCCGCTGCGGGAGAGCTTGCGGGAGCTGTTGATCCTGGCGCTCTACCGGGCGGGCCGCCAGGCCGACGCGCTCGCCGCCTACCAGGGTGCGCGCGCCGCTCTCGTCGACGAGCTCGGCCTCGATCCGGGCGAGGCGCTGCAGCAGCTCGAGAAGGCGATCCTGCAGCACGATCCCTCGCTCGACCTCGCGGCCGCATCGACGGAAGGCCTCCCGACCGGCACCGTCACGTTCCTCTTCACCGACGTCGAGGGATCGACGGAGCTGCTCGCCCGCGTCGGGAGCGACGAGTACGCGCAGCTGATCGACGAGCACCGTCGTCTGCTGCGCGCGGCGTTCGCCGACGCGGGCGGGCGTGAGGTCGATACGCAGGGCGACGCGTTCTTCGTCGCGTTCCCGAGCGCGACCGGCGCTGTGCGGGCCGCCGTGCGTGCCCAGCGCGAGACGGCTGCGACGCAGCTGCCGATCCGGGTCGGGATCCACACGGGCGAGCCGTCGGTCGGACCGGCGGGGTACGTCGGCCTCGACGTGCCACGCGCCGCGCGGATCTGCTCGGCCGGGCACGGTGGTCAGGTTGTGATCTCGCAGTCGACGCGCGAGCTGGTCGAGGACGAGCTGCCCGACGGCGTCGCGCTGCGCGATCTGGGCGAGCACCGGCTCAAGGACCTGACCCGACCGCAGCGGCTCTCGCAGCTCGTGATCGAGGGGCTGTCGAACGAGTTCCCGGCGCTGCGCACGCTCGAGAACCGCCCGACAAACCTGCCCGTCCAGCCCACGGCGCTGATCGGGCGCGAACGGGAAGTGGCCGCGGTGGTCGAGCGTCTACGGCGGAAGGAGGTGCGCCTGCTGACGCTCACCGGGCCGGGAGGCACCGGCAAGACGCGGCTCGGGTTGCAGGCCGCGGCCGAGCTCCTCGAGGACTTCCCTCAGGGCGTGTTCTTCGTCGCGCTGGCGCCGATCTCCGATCCGGAGCTCGTCCTGCCGACGATCGTGCAGACGATCGGGCTGAGGGAGAGCGGTGCGGCGCCGCTCGTCGAGAGCCTCGGGCATTTCCTCGCCGAGAAGCGGCTCCTGCTCCTCCTCGACAACCTCGAGCACCTCGTCGAGGCGGCGCCGTCGCTCGGCGAGCTGCTCGCGGCGGCGCCTCAGCTGAAGCTGCTCGTCACGAGCCGCGTCCCGGTCCACCTCGCCGCCGAACACGAGTTCCACGTGCCCCCGCTCGGCCTTCCGGAGACCTCACACCTGCCCGAGGTCTCGTCGCTCCAACAGTACGCGGCAGTTGCGCTGTTCATCGACCGGGCCTGCGCGGTGAAGGCCGACTTCGCCGTCACCAACACGAACGCCCCTGCGGTCGCCGAGATCTGCGTCCGGCTCGACGGGCTTCCTCTCGCGATCGAGCTAGCCGCCGCCCGCACGAAGCTGCTCTCGCCGCAGGCGCTGCTCGCCCGGCTCGAGCAGAGCCTCGACCTCCTGACCGGCGGGCCGCGGGACGCGCCTGCCCGGCAGCAGACGCTCCGCGCGACCATCGACTGGAGCTACCAGCTGCTCGGCCCCAACGAGCAGACGCTGTTCGCGCGCCTCGCCGTCTTCGCCGGCGGCTGCACGCTCGAAGCGGCCGAGGCCGTCTGCGGAGTCGACGATCGTCATCGACCGGACTGTCGACCCTTGTGGACGACAACATGCTCCGCCAGGAAGAGCAGCCCGACGGCGAGCCGCGCTTCACAATGCTGGAGACGATTCGCGCCTACGCCCTCGAACGCCTCGAAGATCGAGCGGGGAAGCGGCCGAGATTCAGGCGCCGGCACGCAGAGCACTTCCTCGACGGTCGCCGCGAAAATCAAGCCGCGACTGGCGCAAGGGCGACGTGGACTTGTTCGTGCTTGAGCGCGACCACGACAACTTCCGCGCTGCTCTGACAGAAGCTTGTCGCACGCGACGACGGAGAGACGGTCGTCCGACTCGTGGACTGCTCTGAGTGGTTTTCTGGACGCATCGCAGCCATTTCCGGGAGGGCGCACGCTGGGCCGACGAGGCGGTGCGGCTGGCCGCAGGACTTGCCGCCGTTCGCTGCAGGGCGCGAGCCTGGCTTGGCGCGGCGAAGTTCGCCTGCGCGCCAGCAGGATCTACAGCGGGCCTGGGAGCTTGCGCAGCACGCGCTCGCTGCATCACCGCAAGGCCGAGGACAGGGATGGCACGAGGCTTGGTCGACTGCACCAACTGGGAGTGATCGCCGAAGTTACATGGAGACCTCGACGAGTGCGGACTCGCTCGTACGAGCAGGCCGCGGCGCTCTTTCGCGAGCTAGGCGAGCTGAGGGGTTTGCAAGTCGTGGCCCACGGCCAGGGAACCTTGCGCGCTACAACGGGGCGACTACGCACGCGCGCGCGCCACTACTCGAAGAAAGCGCTCGCGCGATCTCGAGAGCTCGGCTGGGATGCTGACGTCGGGAACGTCCTTATCGACCTCGGCATTCTGGCGCTCCTACGAGCGCCGCTACGACGACTCCGATCGCGCTCTTCGTCGAGAGCCTCGAGAGCGCACTTCAGGCAAGGATTGCGCGGGAACGTCTCGTGCTCCGTTACGAGGCATCGCCGCGTCGGACTGCGGTCAGAGGAGATCTCGAGTCGGCAGCCCGCATGCTCGGTGCGGCCGAGGCGATCGAGGAGCAGACCGAGTGACAGATTGGTACCCGTACGAGGGGTCGGCCTACGGGGAACGGCTCGGCACTCGTTCTCGAGCGAGCTGACGAGCCGGAGATCGCGGCGGCCTGGGCGGCCGGCAGGGCAATGACCGAGTCGGACGCCGCGGCGTTCGCGCTCGCCACCGTCGGTGCGGAAGCGACGGTCTGATGGAGTTCGGCGTTCTCGGTCCACTCGCGGTTTGGGAGGACGGTCGCGAGCTTCCGCTCGGCGGGGCGAAACGGCGGGCGGTGCTCGCCGTTCTTCTCCTGCGCGCGAACGAGCCCGTGCCGACCGCGAGTCTGGTCGACGCGTTGTGGGGGGAGCGGCCGCCGTCCACGTCGGTGAAAGCTGCCCAGGTCTATGTCTCTCAGTTGCGCAAGATCCTCGGCGAGGGCGTGATCGAGACGCAGCCGACCGGTTATGTGCTTCACGTCGAGGCCGGCGCCCTCGACCTGCACCGATTCGAGAGCCTGCTCGACCGGGGCCGGACGCTGATCTCCGGTGGCGCCGCGGAAGAGGCAGGCGGTGTGCTTCGGAGCGCGCTCGTGCTCTGGCGGGGCCCTGCTCTGGCCGATGTCCAGTACGAGTCGTTCGCCCGCGACGAGATCAGGCGTCTGGAGGAGTTGCGGCTCGTGGCGCTCGGTCTGCGTCTGGAGTCGGATCTTGCGCTCGGCCGGGCGGCCGAGGTCGTGCCGGAGTTGGAGGCGCTGGTCGGGGAGCATCCCCTGCGGGAGCGCCTGCGGGAGCTGTTGATCCTGGCGCTCTACCGGGCGGGCCGCCAGGCCGACGCGCTCGCCGCCTACCAGGCTGCGCGGGTCGCGTTGGTCGACGAGCTCGGCCTCGACCCGGGCGACACGTTGCAGCGGCTCGAGAAGGCGATCTTGCAGCACGATCCCTCGCTCGACCTGTCGGTCGCAGCGCGAGCGCTGGAGGAACTGCCGACCGGGACGGTCACGTTCCTCTTCACCGACGTCGAAGGGATCGACGGAGCTGCTCGCCCGCGTCGGGAGCGAGGAGTACGCGCAGCTGATCGACGAGCACCGCCGTCTGCTGCGCGCGGCGTTCGCGGAGCGGGCGGGCGTGAGGTCGATACGCAGGGTGATGCATTCTTCGTCGCGTTTCCGTCTGCGACCGGCGCGGTCCGGGCGGCCGCGCGCGTCCAGCGGGAGACGTCGGCGACGCAGCTGCCGATCCGGGTCGGGATCCACACGGGCGAACCGGCCGTCGGACTGACGGGCTACGTCGGCCTCGACGTGCCGCGCGCCTCGCGGATCTGCTCGGCCGGTCACGGCGGGCAGGTGGTGATCTCGCAGGCGACGCGCGAGCTGGTCGAGGACGAGCTGCCGGACGGGATCGCGCTGCGCGACCTCGGTGAGCACCGGCTCAAGGACCTGACCCGGCCGCAGCGGCTCTCGCAGCTCGTGATCGAGGGGCTGCCGAGCGAGTTCCCGGCGTTGCGCACGCTCGAGAACCGACCCACGAACCTGCCCGTCCTGCCCACGGCGCTGATCGGGCGCGAGCGCGAGCTGGCCGCGGTCGCCGAGCGACTGCGGCGGGAGGACGTGCGCCTGCTGACGCTCACCGGGCCGGGAGGCACGGGCAAGACCCGGCTCGGGTTGCAGGCCGCCGCCGAGCTCCTCGAGGAATTCCCCCAGGGCGTGTTCTTCGTCGCGCTGGCACCGATCGCCGATCCCGAGCTCGTCCTGCCGACGATCGCGCAGACGCTCGGGCTCAGAGAGAGCGGTGCGGCGCCGCTCGTCGAGAGCCTCGGGCATTTCCTGGCCGAGAAGCGGCTCCTGCTCGTCCTCGACAACCTCGAGCACCTCGTCGAGGCGGCGCCCGCGGTCGGCGAGCTGCTCGCCGCCGCGCCGCAACTGAAGCTGCTCGTCACGAGCCGCGTCCCCTCCACCTCTCCGCCGAGCACGAGTTCCAGGTGCCCCCGCTCGACCTGCCGGACCCCGCACACCTGCCCGCGATCTCGTCGCTCTCGCAGTACGAGGCAGTTGCGCTCTTCATCGAACGCGCCCGGGCCGTCAAGGCCGACTTCGCCGTCACCAACGCGAACGCGCCCGCGGTCGCCGAGATCTGCGTCCGCCTCGACGGCCTCCCTCTCGCGATCGAGCTTGCCGCCGCCCGCGCGAAGCTGCTCTCGCCGCAGGCGCTGCTCGCCCGGCTCGAGCAGAGCCTCGACCTCCTCACCGGCGGCCCGCGGGACGCGCCTGCCCGCCAGCAGACCCTCCGCGCGACCATCGACTGGAGCTACCACCTGCTCGCCCCCGACGAGCAGACGCTCTTCGCGCGCCTCGCCGTCTTCGCCGGCGGCTGCACGCTCCCCGCCGCCGAGGCCGTCTGCGGCGCGGACGGCCTCCTGCCCGGCCTTGTCCGCGCTTGATCGACAACAACATGCTCGTCCAGGAGGAACAAGCCCGACGGCGAGCCGCGCTTCACATGCTGGAGACGATCCGCGTCTACGCTCTCGAATGCCTCGAAGCTAGCGGCGAACGCCGACGAGATCAGGCGCCGGCACGCGAAGCAGTACGTCGCGGTCGCCGACGCAGGTCGAAGATTGCGCGGCGCGGGGACGTCGATCTGGCTGCTGCTCGACCGAGATCACGACAACTTCCGCGCCGCTCTCGCCGAGCTGTCGCACGCGAGACCGCGAGTCGCTCGTCCGCCTCGTTGGGCCTGAACGTTCTGGATGCAGCGGAGGCCATCTTCACGAGGGCGCACGCTGGTCGGAAGAGGCGGTGCGGCTGGCCGCCGGCCTGCCGGCCTGCTTCGGGCCCGAGCCTGGGACGTGTGCCGCATCGTTCGCCTCGGCGGCTGCCGCGACGCTGGAGGGGCTCATCGGGCTCGCGTGGAAGGCGCTCGCGGTGCCGCGACGCCGACGACACCATCGGCGCGCGTGGTCGTTCGCGAGTTGGCCTCATCTCGGGGGTGCAGGGCGATCGCGACGCGGTCGATACGCTGTACGAGCAGGCCACGGCGATGTTCCGACGAGCTTGGCGACCAGAGGGGCGCGAACGTCGTGGCGCACGACCGGGCGAGTCTTCGCGATGCAGCCGGGGCGACTACGGCCGCGCCGGGCCGCTGCTCGAGGAGAGCTCACGAGCGCGCGACGCTCGGCGCCGACAGGGCCTCGCGAGCACGCTGCTCGAACTCGGCATCCTGGCGCTCCACGAGCGCCGTTACGCGGAGGCAGTCCCGGTCTTCGTGGAGAGCCTGGAGACGCGGCTCTCGAGGCGCGGCGTACGTGTCAACGTCCCGCTGTCTCTGCGAGGCCTAGCCGCCGCGGCGGCGATCCGGCGGAGACCTCGAGCCGGCGGCCCTGATGCTCGGGGCGGCCGAAGCGATCGAGGAGCAGATCGGCGAAGTGATGGAGCCGTACGAACGAGAAGCCTTCGCCGAGGTCGTCGCGCCTATCGTCGATCGAGCCGACGAACCCGAGATCGCGGCAGCCTGGGCGGCCGGCAGGGCGATGACCGAGTCCGACGCCGCCGCGTTTGCGCTAGCAACTGTGGCCGAGCAGACGCCTCTCGAGACGTCCTCTGCGCGAGGACGAACCCGCGAGGGACGGTAGGCACGAGGCCCGGATCCGAGCCAGATGCAGACCCTGACGGTCGCGGAGCGGCCCGACCTGAGCGAGCCCGCCTGGGAGCTCACGCGCGACGGTCTGCCCTGAGTACAACAACCACGGTGACGTGCTCAGCCGCTACTGGGGCCGTCTGACCGAGGAGCGGCCCGAGTTCCAGTTCCACCTCGTGGGCGAGGGGGACGAGATCCTCGCTCGCGCGCACTCGCTTCCGATTCGCTGGGACGGAAGCATCGACGACCTGCCGGCCGGGATCGACGGCGCGATCGCCCGCGGCTTCGACGAGGGCGACGCGAACGTGCTCTGCGCGCTGTTGATCGTGGTTCCGCGCGCTCTTCAGGGACGCGGCTTGAGCGCTCTCGCCGTGGGCGAGATGTCCGGGCTGGCGCGCCGGCATGGGCTCACGGCGCTGATCGCGCCCGTCCGGCCGAGCTGGAAGGTGCGCTACCCGCTCGTCCCGATCGAGCGCTATGCCGGCTGGCGGCGCGCCGACGGGCTCCTGTTCGATCCGTGGATGCGCGTCCACGAGCGGCTGGGCGCGACGGTCTTGAAGGCCGAGCCGCGCTCGCTCCGGATCACGGGCACGGTCGCTGAATGGGAGGAGTGGACGGAGATGGCCTTCCCCGAGAGCGGCGAGTTCTGGTTTCCGGGAGGGCTCGCGCCGGTATCGATCGACCGCGAGGAAGACCTCGGCGGCTACTGGGAGCCCAACGTGTGGATGCGACACACGCTTTGATCTTCACGAGGGCGCGCGGCCGACCGACCAGAGCAACGCCGCGAGGCCCGCCACGGCGGCGGCGCCGGCCACGCCTGCGGCGAACGCGTTCGGCGACGCGACGCGGCTGCCAGCCAGGGTCAGGCCTGCGGCGACCGCCCCGAGCAGCGTGAGGGCGCAGAGGTGCGCCGCCCGCCGGCCGACGACCGCTCGGTCGACGACCGCCGGTGGCCGCAGCGCGCCCGCCCACGCCACGAGCTCGGCGAGCAGCAGCAGCCCCGTGCCGTAGGCGACCGCGACCCCGGCCGGGACGTGGGCGACGAGCCCGCGGACGACGAGCTCGGCGGCGAGGACGGCCAGCACCAGGCCGAGCACCCTCGTCCACACGAGCGAGAGCCCGAGCAGTGCGAGCGCCGCGGCCGCCAGCAGCGCGATGCTGCGGAGTCGCGTCGTCCGGCGCCGTCGAGCGGCGAGCAGGCGAGCACGACGCCGAGGACGAGCGCGGCCGGTCCAGACGGCTAGACGTACGCGCTGCGCGCCGAAGCGTCGGAATGCGCTCACCTCCTCGATCACCTGGGCCAGGGGCGTTCCGTCCGTCCACTCGACCACCGGCACGCCGAGCCGCTCGTAGCGGAAGCGGAGCGAGTCGCGCCACAGCGGCCAGAGCCGGAGCGCGAGCGCCTCGGCGGCGCTGGCCGGCGCGTCGACGAACGGCAGCGGCGAGACGTCCACGACGACGAGGTCGAACCCGCGGGCGCGCAGGTCGAACAGCGCGCCGATGCTGCGCTCGTCGAGGAGCGGGCTCAGCGCGACGACGAGGGCCTGCGGCGGGAGGGTCCGCGGCGGCAGCACGTCGACGCCCTTCAGCGCGTACGACAACGTCACCTGAGAGGTGAGGAGCGCGTCCGCGATCCGGTAGGCCTGGGCGGTCCCGAGCGCCGGGAGCAGCCACTGCACGGCGCCGCCGAAGCCGATCACGCCGACGCGGTCGCGCCGCTGGAGGTACTCGCGGGCGAGCGAGGCGGCAGCGCGCACGGCGACGTCGTGCGTTCCCGTCCGGTCTCCCTGCACCTCCGCGAACGTGTCGAGGAACAGCACGACGTCGCTGTTGCGCTCCGGGTGGCGCTCGTTGACGTACAGCTCGCCGCGGCGGGCGCTCGCACGCCAGTTGATCCTGCGGACGCGGTCGCCGGAGACGAACGGCCGCAGGTCGGCGAACTCGATCCCGTCGCCCCTGACGCGCGCGACGCGGTCGCCCGCGAACGGCTGCGTCTCGAGCGGCGCCACGAGCGAGCGCAGCCGCTCGGGCCGGGGGTAGGCGCGAAGCGCGACAGCGCTCTCGACGAACGCGTCGTGGGCGATGAGCCCGAAGCGGTCGTGCACCCGGACCGCGACGGCTCCGATCCGGTACGCGCCCCAGCGCCACGCGACCACGCTGAACGGGAGCGTCCTGCGCTCGCCGGCGGCGAGCCGCAGGACGAGCCGCTGCTCGCCGTCGACGAGCTCGACCCCGTGCGGGAGCACGAGCGCGACCTCGACCTCGTGCAGCGTCCCGACGGCCGACAGCTCGAGCTCGCCGTCGACCGGCTGACCTTCGATCGCCCGCGCGTCGGCGAGCGTGACCGCGACCGTCAGCTCCGGCGCGCGCGCGAGCGCGAGCGCGAGGACGAGGAACGCCGCGAACGGCGCCCCGAGCGCGGCCAGCTCGGGCCGGCCGAACACGAGCGCGAGCAGGAACGCGGCCGACGCGAACGCGGCGTAGACGCCGAGCCTCGCCGAAGCCCTGCGGGTCATCAGGCGGCCGGCGCCTGATCTTCGGGCGCCTGATCCTCGGCGGCAGGCGTCGCCACGGTCTCGAGGATCTCCGCCACGATGGCCTCGGGCCGCACGCGCTGCACCCACAGCTCCGGCTTGAGCGTGAGGCGGTGGCCGAGCGCCGGCGCGGCGATCGCCTTCACGTCGTCGGGGATCACGTAGTCGCGGCCGTGCAGCACGGCGCGGCAGCGGGCGAGCTTGTAGAGCGCGAGCGAGCCACGCGGGCTGGAGCCGACCTCGGTGCGCGGGTTGTCGCGTGTCGCCGAGACGACGTCGACCATGTAGCGGCCGACGCTCTCGGAGACGTGGACGCGCTCCATCGCGCGCTGCATCGCGACCAGCGTCGGTGCATCCACGATCGGGTCGAGGTCGACGTCGTCCTGCCCGCGCTCGCCTCGGCGCGACAGCACCGTCCACTCGTCGTCCGGCGAGGGATAGCCGATCGCGATCCGCAGCAGGAAGCGGTCGAGCTGCGCCTCGGGCAGCGGGTAGGTGCCCTCGAACTCGATCGGGTTCTGCGTCGCGAGCACGAGAAACGGCGGCTCGAGCCGGTGCGTCTCGCCGTCGATCGTGACCTGACGCTCCTGCATCGCCTCCAGCAGCGCCGCCTGCGTCTTCGGCGGCGCGCGGTTGATCTCGTCGGCGAGCAGCAGGTTGGCGAAGATCGGCCCGGCTGCGAACTCGAACTCGGAGGTGCGCTGGTTGAAGATCGAGGAGCCCGTGACGTCGGACGGCATCAGGTCGGGCGTGAACTGGATCCGTGAGAAGCCCATCGCGGCCGCCTGCGCGAACGAGCGCGCGACGAGCGTCTTCGCAAGGCCCGGGTAGTCCTCGATCAGCACGTGGCCGTCCGCGAGCAGGCCGAGCAGCACGAGCTCGAGCGGGTCGCGCTTGCCGACGACCGCCTTCTCGACCTCGTCGAGCATCCGATCGGCCAGGGTGCGCACTTCGTGCAGCTCGAGCTCCGGCACTAGATGCCCTCCAGCTCGTCGACGAGCTCGGCCAGCTCGGGCTCCGACCACCCCGGCGCGAACCGGTCAACCGGCGGCGGGCGCTCCGGTCGGACGAGCTCCCACGTCCGCGGACCTACGAGCTCCTGCGCGCGCTCGGGACGGCGCTCGAGGTCGATCCCGTGCCTCCGCGCCAGGCGGGCACCGGCGATCTCGCGGGCGAGCGGCCGGAGCCGGTGGTGGAGGTCGTACGCGTTCGGAGAGCCGTTCGACAGCCTCCGCCCGAGCTCCTCGAGCTGCGGCGCGCCCGTCCGGCGCTCGCCGCCGCGCGGGAGCATCGTGTCGAAGGGCGGCGCCGGCGGCAGTGCCTTGCGGATGCGCGTCATGAGCAGCTGGACGGCGATCGTGACGAGCGCGATCGCGTAGGCGTAGAGCGCGATCCCGCGGCCCGGGCCCGCGAGCGCGGCCGCGAGCGCGACCGCCGCGACCGATCGCGGCGGCGCCGATCACGATGCGGGTCTGCCTCGCGTTCCTCACGCGGCTGCGGCTGCCAACTCGTCCCGGAGGGCCGCGAGCGCGGCCAGCGCCTCCGCCTTCATCGAGCCGTCGATCTCGTGCTGGCTGAACTTCGCGCGCTCGAACAGCGCCGACAGCCGCTCGACCGACCGGCGGCCTACGCGCAGCGACATGAGCGCGCGCGCCAGGTACTCGAGGGGCGTCTCGAACGGCTGCCGTGCGAGCCCGTGGAGGCCGAGCGCGCGCTCCATCCGCGCGTAGGCCCTGATCACGGCCCGCCTCGGGTCGGGCTCGTTCTCGATGTCCTCGAGCGAGAGGTCGACCGCAGCCACCAGGTCGTCGGCGTCGTCGTCCGGCTCCGGCTCGAGCTCGTCCCGGCCTCCGGCGTCGCGGAGTCTCCACGCGACCGCCGCGCCGGCGAGCAGGACCAGCGCGAGGCCCGCGAGCCCGTACCAGTGGAACGGCGGCCGATGGGCCGTCGCGGGCGCCGACGGCAGCTGCTTCACGACGTTCGTCGTCGCGTCCCTCGCCGGCCGCGTGTCGGCAGTGCTTCCGGGGAGGAAGCGGATCACGAGCAGGGCGAGGAGGACGCTCGCGGCGATGGCGAGCGCCGCAAGGACGCGCCCCCACCACGGGATCGGCACACGCGGCTTCGTCAGCTCCTCGATGTCGGCCGTGCGCCGGCCGCGCCGGCGGCGGAGCATGGTCACGATGATCGGCCCGACCGCGAGCAGCCCGAAGCCGATCAGCACGAGGTCGCCGGCGTAGGAGTCCGGGCGGACGAGCTCGGGCAGCCCGCCGATCCGCCAGAACGGCCGGTCGGCGCCGAGCCCGACGACCGTCACGAGGATCAGCGCCAGCACCGCGACGACGACGCCCCTCCCGCCGCCGGCGACCCGCCCCTTCCCCCGAAGGTGGTGTTCGGCTCTCGTCCCCGCCTCGGTCACGCGCAATCCTCTCGTCGAGCGGCTCCATCCGCCCGCCGGAGGTCGCGGAGCCGACCGGTGCCGCGCGGGAGGTCGACGCCGAGCTTCGTCGCCTGCACCGGCGAAGTCAAGGCCGGCGTGTGCGCGAGACTGCGCGACATGGAGATCAGCACCACCGACTACCACACCGCCGGCGAGCCGTTCCGGATCGTGACCGCCGGCGTGCCGGAGATCGCCGGCTCGACGGTGCGCGACCGGCGCGACACGGCCGCGCGCACCGAGGCGGTCGAGGCCGTGCGGCGGCTCCTCTGCCACGAGCCTCGCGGGCACGCCGACATGTACGGCTGCTTCCCGGTGCCGCCCGACGACGAGGGCGCCGACCTGGGCGTGCTCTTCTGGCACAAGGACGGCTACTCGACCGCCTGCGGGCACGGGACGATTGCGCTCGGCGCCTGGGCGGTCGAGACAGGGCTCGTGGACGCGCCTGCCGACGGTGAGGTCGACGTCACGATCGACGTCCCCTCAGGTCGCGTCGCCGCGCGGGTGCGCCGTCGCGGCGGTGCCGTCGAGGCGGTCGCGTTCCGCAACGTGCCGGCGTTCGTCGTCGCGCGCGGCGTCGAGGCGGCCGGGGTGGAGGTCGACGTCGCCTACGGCGGCGCGATCTACGCCTCGGTGCCGGCCGCGCGCTTCGGCCTGCGCGTCCTGCCGGACGACCTGCCGCGACTGATCGCCGCCGGCCGCGCGGTCAAGCGCGCGCTCGAGGGAACCACGGTCGCGCAGCACGCGGGAGACGCGCGGCTCTCAGGGATCTACGGGACGATCCTCTACGACGAGCTGGGCGAGCTGCACCAGCGGAACGTCACCGTCTTCGCCGACGGCGAGGTCGACCGGTCGCCCTGCGGGTCGGGCACCTCGGCCCGGTGCGCGCTGCTCGCCGCGGACGGGCTGCTCGGCGAGGGGCAGACGCTGCGGCACGACAGCGTCGTCGGCACGACCTTCGCTGCGCGGATCGTCGGTGAGACGCCGGAGGGGCTGCTGACCGAGGTCGAAGGGACGGCGTTCCGCACCGGAGAGCACCGGTTCTCGCTCGACCCGCGCGACACCCTCGGGACCGGATTCGTCCTCCGCTGAGCTGCCGTGCACGTGGCGCGTGACCGTGTCGCTGCGGTAGGCGTCGGTGCTCGCTCGGTGCCGTGCGATACTCCCGCGCGGTGCACAGGTGGGTGACATACGACGAGGCGTACGCGGAGCTGTCGGGGCGCGATGAGGCTGACCGGATGCCGCTGCTCCTCGACGAGTTCGATAGCGCGGCGTTCATGCTTTCCACGAACGACGTGCGCCGTCTCTTCCTTTACGCCTGGAACGGCGGTGGCGCCGTCTCCACCGACCGCGACCGCGAGATGCTGATGATGCTCCGCTGGATCGCGCCGGTACGGGACGGCGGGAACTACCTCGCCGGGACGCTCACGATCTACCGGAGCGCCGGCGGGCAGGGCCACGAGAGCGTCCGCTGGACGCTCGACGAGGCGCGCGCTGCGGCGGAGTCGCCGGACGGCATGCTCCGGGCCACCGTCCCGGCGAGCGACGTGCTCGCCCACCTCGTCGCGGGCGGCGAGGATCAGATTCTCGTCGACCCGGAAGATCTCTCGAACATCGAGCGCTTCCGGCCCGCCGGCTGACCGGCGCCGTCAGCCGAGGAGCGCTCGCAGCGCAGCCGCGTCGATCGGGGCCGCGGCCCGGATCAGCTCGCTCGCCGCGTCGACCTTGCCCCACACGTCCCAGAGCAGGAAGCCGCGTGGACGTCGCTCGTCGTCGACGTAGCAGACGACGCCCGCGCGGTTCGGCTCGTTCCACTCGGCGAGCGTCGCGTGCCGGGAGTCGACCTCGCCGACGGCCTCGTAGCCGAGCTCGAACAGGTCGGAGTAGAAGAACGGGAGGTGGCGGTAGGGCTCGCCCGCGCCGGCCATGTTCGCGCCGGCAGCGCGGCCGTGGCTATTCGCGTGGTCCTCGTGCTCGACCCTCGTGTCGCCGCCGAGCGCGGGGACCGGGAACCGCGCGACGTCGCCCGCCGCGAACACGTCCGCGCGGCCGCCGGCGCGGGCGAGCTCGTCGACCACGATCCCGTCGGAGACGCGGAGCCCGGCCGCCTCGGCGAGCTCCGTCGCGGGCTCGATCCCGAGGCCGGCCACGACGCCGTCCGCCTCGAGCGTCCGCCCGCTGCCGGTCGTGACCTGCACGAGCGCGCCCTCCTGCCCGATCCCGGTCACCGTCTCGCCGGCGTGCACCTCGACGCCCTGCGAGCGGTAGTAGTCCGTGACGAACGCGGCGAGGTCGGCAGGGAAGAGGCGGGCTCCGACACCGTCCTCCGGGAAGACGAGCGTCACCTGGCAGCCGTTCAGCGTCAGTGCCGCGGCGATCTCGGAGCCGATGAACCCGCCGCCGATCACGACGAAGCGCCGGCCCGGCGTCGCCTGCTCGCGGAGGTAGCGGTAGTCGGCGAGCGTCCGGAAGTAGACGACCTGCCTCTCGCCGAACGGCAGGCGTCGCGGCCGCCCGCCGGTCGCGACCAGCAGCCGCTCGTAGGCGTACGACTCGCCCTGGTCGTCCGTGGCGGTGTGTGCATCGAGGTCGAGCGCGACGACCCTCCGTCCGAGTTGGAGCTCGACGCCGAGCTCGGCCGTCGCGAGCCGGATCGACTCCTCCGGGTCGCCCTTCCAGAGCGCCTTCGAGAGCGGCGGCCGCTTGTACGGTGCGGCCTCTTCGGCGCCGACGAGCGCGATCGTGCCGTCGGCGTCGTGCTCGCGGATGCCGCGGCAGGCAGCGTGGGCGGTCATGCCGCCGCCGACGATCAGGTAGCGCGAGCGCATAGCGCAAGCCTATGTCGCGCCGCGCCGGCCACGCGGAGGCCTCGGCGCTACTTCTGGCGCGCGGTGAGCGACTTCGGGAAGCGCTCGCCGCTCTTGTACCGGTGGGCCTTCACGAAGGCGGTGAACGCGGCCTCGTCGAAGCGCGTGCACGTGGCGACCCAGCCGCGGCCGGGGTCGGGCTTGGAGCCCTCGTACGGCGGCGCGTTCCAGGCAGTCAGGGCGATCTTCTTCCCGAGAGCTGGGAGCGGCGCCACGAGCATGGCGTTCGTGTCGCGGAGGTACCACGCCTTGATCTTCGCCACCGTCTTCTTCGGGACCTTGCGGCCGTACTGAACGGCGACGCCGCCGTGCTCGAGGTTGTGCACGACCACGAGCTGCGGCAGCTCGAAGGTGTAGAGGTTGAACTTCGCGGGCAGGTTGTAGTGCGTCCCGGTCGTGGGCGGGAACGAGTTGTACTTCGGCTTCAGGTCGATGTTCGTCGTGTGCTTCACCGGCAGGCCCGGGTAGGAGCGCACCGAGCACGCGGCCCGTTTCGCGGCCGGCGAGCCGGACGCGGCGCCGAGCACGGCGAGGGCGCCGAGGGTCGTGAGCGCGAGGGCGATTCCGAGCGTGAGGCGCATGTGGCTGGACCGGGTTCGAGGACGGGCTCTGTCCAGGCTACCGACCGGGCGGCCCGGGCGATGGCGGGCGATGCGCGCGGCCTCGAGCCGGCCGCCGTCGAGGCGTAGCCGGGGAGGGCACGGGCGTGTGCCGTCTGGGCCGCGCGGTAGCCTCGAGTGGATGTGGCGCCGTCGGAAGTCGGCCCGGGAGTCTCGCGGAGCGCTCCTCGTCCCCGTTCTGAAGGACACCGAGCGCGTGGATGCCGAAAGCGCGGAGGCCGAGAACGGTGACCCGGACAACTGGGCGAGAGCTACCTGGGACAGGGACACCTGGGACAGGGACACCTGGGAGCGGGACACCTGGGACACCGGCACCTGGGACGCCGACGACCGCGAACCGGAGCACGGCGACGTCGATGACCGGGACGCTGCAAGTGGGGAGTCCGCGTCGGGGGAACCAGTGAGTGGGGAAGCGGGGAGTGTGCAGGCGGTGACCGAGCCGGCGCCCGGGATGCCCGCTGCCGGGGCGGCGACGGTCGGTGAGCCTGCGGCCGACGACGCTCGCGTGCCCGCCGAGGCGCGCGACCCCGAAGCGGTCGGCGCCGCGCCTCCGGCGCCGCCGGGCGTGCCCCCGGAGGCGCCTCTCAAGAGCACGGGCCGTCGCCTGTCGGCGCCGGTCAGGCTGCTGGCATTCATCCTGTTGCTCATCGGGCTCGTGCTTGCCGGGCTGATGTTCGGGCGCATGCTGAGAGACTCGGATGGTGACGGCGGGGCGAAGCCCGCCACGAGTGCGGCCACGCCACGGCCGAAGGCGCCTGTCGTGCGCAGCGAGCGCTGGGGGCCGCTCGAGGCGACGCCCGCGGGACGACTCGCGAAGCCGGCTGCCCGTGCGGCTGTCGCGCGCACCGGAACCGTGCCCGCCGGAACCAAGGTCGCCGTGCTCGGCGGCACGGCAGGGAACGCCGTGCAGCTCGGCGCCGCCGGCGGCGCCCTGCGGCCGGTCGCCAAGCTGCCGTCGGCGCGCGCCTCGGCGGCGGCCTTCGGCGGCAACGGCGCGGTCTTCCTGATCGGCGGCGAGCGCGGCGCCGAGGCGCCGACCGACCAGATCCTCCGCTTCGACCTCGCCTCTCACAAGGTCACCCAGGCCGGAACCTTCATCGAGCCGCTCGCCGGAGCCGGCTACGCCCAGTCCGGCCGCTCGTTGCTCCTCGCCGGCGGCTGGACCGGTGACACCTTTGCGACCGCGGTCCTGCGCGTGGCGCTCCCGGACGATGCCACCCTGGTGGCGCGTCTGCCCGTGGCGCTGCGCGACCCCGCCGTCGCGCTCCGCGGCGGCAAGCTCTACGTCGCCGGCGGTCGCGGCGAGTCGGGCCTCACCAACCAGGTGTACGTCGTCGAGCTCGCCTCCGGCACGGTCTCGGTGCTCGGCCGGCTTCCGCAGCCGGTGGCCGGGGCCTCGCTCGTCGTTGCGGGGGGCCAGCTGTACCTCCTTGGCGGCCGAGCTGCGTCGGGCCCTGTCGCGGCTGTCGTCCACATCAATCCGACGACCGGCAGCATCGCGCGCGCGGGGAGCATGCCGCGGCCGCTCGCCGGCGCGGCGACGGTGCAGGTCGGCGGCGCGACGCTCGTGATCGGCGGGACGCAGTCCAAGGCGGTCTTCCGCCTCCGAGCCGGGTAGACCGTTGGGCAGCGGCCGCCGGTCCTCCGGAGCGGCCGGATCGTCGATCCGAAGCGGTACCGACGAAATCCGTGTGACGCTCGCCGCCTCGGCGGCGTATAACGAGGTGATGCGCCTTTCGAGATGGACGGTGATCGTCGCGCTGTCAGCGCTCCTCGCCGTGGCGGCGGCCGGAACGGCCGACCGCGCGACCGCAGGCGGCACGCGCGCCGATGCGAAGGCGGGGCGCCTGGTCGCGTTCGGCTCGTGCGGCAGCCTGCTCGGCTACGCCAAGTCGCAGGCGGCCCGCTTCGTCGGGCCGTACGGACTCGGCGGGCCGGCGGTCGAGCTTCTCTCGCCGACCGCGCCGAACGCCGCGGCCTCCTCGGCGGGCGACGCCCGCGAGTCGTCGCCGACGCAGGGCGTCGACTACTCCGGGACGAACGTCCAGGAGGAGGGCGTCGACGAGCCCGACCTCGTCAAGACGAACGGCAAGACGGTCTTCGCGGTCGCGAACGGGCTGCTGAACGCCGTCGACGTGAGCGGTGCGAAGCCGCGCCTCCTCGACACGCTGAAGCTCGACGGCGGCTGGAGCCAGGAGCTGCTCCTGTACGGCGACCGTCTGCTCGTCCTCTCACGCGGCGGCTACTGGGCCGAGCCGCTGCCGGCGATGCCCGCCCGGATCGCCGTCTACCAGCCGGCGCAGTCGGTCGTGTCCGAGATCGACGTATCCGATCCGGCGAAGCTGCGTCTCGTGCGCACGCTGACGCTCGACGGCTCGTACGTCTCCGCGAGGCTCGTCGGAGCGACGGTGCGGATCGTCTCCTCGGCGCAGGTGCCGGCACGGCTGCCGTTCGCCTTGCCGAAGACCTCGACCGACCAGGGGCTCGCGGCCGCGGCCAAGCGCAACCGCGCGGTCGTCGCCTCGTCGCACGTCACCAGCTGGCTGCCGTCCTACCGCATCAAGCGCAAGGGTGCGGCTGCGACGAAGGCGCGCCCGCTCGTGCAGTGCCGCGACGTGCGCCGCCCGGCCACGTTCTCCGGTCTCGGCATGCTGACGGTGCTGACGGTCGACCTCGCGAAGGGGCTCGAGCCGGTCGACTCGGTCGCCGTGATGACCGACGCGCACATCGTCTACGCCTCGCAGTCGAGCCTCTACGTCGCGACCGAGCGCTGGGCCGACCGGCCCGACCCGGACACGCCGACCGAGGAGCCCGACACCGGCGTGACGACCGCGATCCACAAGTTCGACATCTCGAGCCCGACGAAGACACGGTACGTCGGTAGCGGCAAGGTCTCCGGCTACCTGCTCAGCCAGTGGTCGCTCTCCGAGTTCGGCGGCACCCTGCGCGTCGTCAGCACGGAGACGCCCGCGTGGTGGGGCGAGGGCGGCGAGTCCGAGTCGTACCTGACCACGCTGCGGGAGCGCGACGGAGCACTCGTCCAGGAGGGCAGGATCGGCGGGCTTGGCAAAGGCGAGCGCGTCTACTCGGTGCGGTTCGTCGGCAACACGGGCTACGTGGTCACGTTCCGCCAGATCGACCCGTTCTACACGCTCGACCTGACCGACCCTGCCCGCCCGCGCGTGGTCGGGGAGCTGAAGATCGCCGGCTACTCCTCGTACCTCCACCCGATCGGCGACGACCTCGTGCTCGGGATCGGGCAGGACGCGGACGTCGCCGGCCGGCCCCTCGGCACCAACCTCTCGCTCTTCGACGTCTCCGATCTCGCCCATCCGAAGCTGCTGCACCGCACCGCGCTCGGCCAGGGCTGGTCGGAGGCCGAAGCCGACCACCACGCGTTCCTCTACTGGCCGAAGACGGGCCTGCTCGTGGTGCCGTTCGAGCAGCGCGCCGTCGGCTACCGCGTCGGGCGGACGAGCGGGATCGTCGCTGTCGGCTCGGTCGAGCACAGCGCGGGCAAGCTCGAATGGACGCCGCCGATCCGACGCTCGCTCGTCGTGCGCGACACGGTGGTCACGGTCTCGGATGCCGGCGTCAAGTCGAGCAGCCTCGACACACTGGCCGAGCAGGGGTGGGCGTCGTTCCCGCCGCCCCCGGCGCCGTCCCCGCCGGTGTCGACCCGCTGACCGATCCGGCGAGCCCGGCCGGCGCGCCGGACCACGGGAGCGAAACCAGGGGCCACAGCCGCTGCGAGCAAGAGCCTCCCGGGGGCGTACAGGCGGCCCGGTAGCCAGGTCGTGACTTGACCAGCTCAACGGTTCTGGCGATATTGGTTGCAAGCAGGATGTCTTGATGCGTGACTCATGGCTCCGCAGAGATCGGGTCCGAGGGCGGTTCGTCCTCGGTGGCGTGCCCGCAGCATCGGCGCTCGCGCTCGCGCTGTGCCTCGGGGCCGCAAGCGCTGACGCCCGATCCACGGGCTCCGACTGGTGTCAGGGCTCGATCCTCTGGCGCGACGCGAAGGCTCACGTCGGGGAGACCGTCCGGGTGCGCGGGCGGATCGCATCGATCAAGACGCCGACGCCTGGCCACCGGGCGACGTTCCTCAGCCTTGGCCGCGCCTACCCGAGCCCGAGCCGCTTCACGATCGTGGTGCTGAACGACGGCGCCGAGAACGACATGCCCGTCCCCTGGCCGGATGAGGCGAGCTACCTCCTCGGCAAGCGCCAGTGCTTCGAGGGCCGGGTCTACCTCGTCCGCGGCGTGCCCGCCCTGCGCGTCACGCACTTCGACTTCGTCGACGGCGTGTTCGTCGGCTAGAGAAAACCCCGCCTGAGCGGGGCTTTCATCAGGCTGTCGGGCTAGCTGCGGGACTAGGATTCGAACCTAGATAGCTGGCGCCAGAAGCCAGAGTCCTACCGTTAGACGATCCCGCAAGAGGCTCCAAGTGTAGCGACGACGGGCATCAGATCTCGAGCCTGTAGAGCGGGACGAGGCTCTTCTCGGCCTCCGTGTCGATGTGGGCGACCACCTCGACGTAGGGCTCCAGGCCCGAGCCGCGCAGCTTCGCCTTCAGGAGGCCGTCGACCTGGTAGATGCCCGACGAGTTGTTCATTGCGATGTCGAGTCGGATCGGCTTCTCCTCGCCGTCGCCGATCGAGACGTCCTCGATCGCGGCCGCCGAGAGGGAGTGGATCCCGACGTGGCCGCGCTCGAACGGGATCCGCGAGCGGCCCTGCTCCATGTCGAGCGCGTCGGCGACGCGGAGGATGCCCGCCTCGAGCGTGAGCGGCTCGCCGTCGGCGCGGTGCGTGTTGATCGCCCCGAGCGTCTCCGAGACGATCACCGTCAGGTCGGGCTCGGGGTAGATCCCGTCGAGCAGCTCCCGCAGCTTCGGCTCGGCGAGGAAGAGGCTGAAGTCCTCGTGGCCCTGCCGGTGCACGGACATGCCGATGCAGTGGGTGAGCGCCGAGAGCGCGACGACCACCTCGGCGTCGGAGCGCGACATGCGGTAGTCGGTCACCATCGCCGGCTCGATCCCGTGCTTGAAGAGCTGGCGGAGCAGCTTGAGCGAGATGTTCGTGACGATCTGGATGTGCACCCAGGAGTGGTCGTTGATCCCGAGCCTGAGCACCGCGTTCACGTTGGCGACGTGCCACCAGCCTTTCAGCTGCTCGTCGCGGTTGACCCGCTCGATCACCTGCGCCAGCTTGCGGTTGCCGCGCTCGGGCACGCGGATCCGCATCTGCGCGACGGCTTCCTTCGGCGTCAGCCGCGTCTCGCGCTTGGCCTCGGCCGGGACCGGGTCGTCGATCCGCTCCTGCGTCTTCGGGTCGAGCCCGCTCTCCGGGCCGCGCTCGGGCATCTCAGACGGTCGCCGCCGCCGGCTCGGCGGCCCGGCGAAGCTCGAAGAACATCACTGTCCACGCCAGCGCGAGGAACGGCGTTGTCACGCAGTGTGCGATCACGCTCCCGAGCCAGACGCCGAGGAAGTCGGGAAGGATCGCGACGAAGATGACGATCAGGAGGTTGCCGATCACGGCGCTCGCGAGGATCGTGATCAACGCGACCCAGAGGACAGGCCAGCGGTGCCCCGCGGTCAGGTCGTTCGACCGGCCGAACGACTCGCCCGCGCTCTTGCCCTCGAGCACGATCGCCGGGATGATCACCGCCCAGCGTGTGAGCAGGTAGAGCCCGGGCGCGATCAGCAACACGAGGCCGATCCCGATCCCGAGCGCCGCGAGGACACCGGCGACGATCAACGCTCCCAGGAAGGGCCGAGCGCGTGCGTACAGCTCGCCGATCGACGTGTCGATCCGGCCGTCGCGCACGTCGTCGACCGCGAGCGTCAGCGCCCCCTGGACGAGGAACGTCCCGATCAGGCTGATCACGGTGGTGAGGAGGGCCCAGAGCACCGCTCCGCCCTCGGAGGTGTCCGCGGACTGGGCCAGGGCCGTCAGCAGGTCGAGGGCGACGACCACGATCGCGGTGACAGCCGCGAAGCGCCAGAAGAAGCGCTGGTAGAGGCCGAGGGTCTGCTGGAGCACGCTTCCGACCGTCACGCCGCCGAGCCTAACCCGTCCGGCCGCGTCAGGCGGCGTCCGCCGACCAGCTCCCGTACAGCTCCGCATAGCGGCCACGGCTCGCGAACAGCTCGTCGTGCGTGCCCTGCTCGACGATCCGCCCGTGCTCGAGCACGACGATCCGGTCTGCGTCGCGGATCGTCGAGAGCCGATGCGCGATGATGAATGCGGTGCGTCCGTGGAGCAGACGCCGGAGGGCGCGCTCGATCCTCCGCTCGGTGCCGATGTCGACCGAGCTCGTCGCCTCGTCGAGGATCAGGATCCGAGGGTCGGCGAGCAGTGCGCGGCTGAACGCGACGAGCTGGCGCTGGCCGAGCGAGAGGCGGAAGCCGCGCTCGCCGAGCTGCGTGTCGTAGCCGTCCTCGAGCCGCTGGACGAACTCGTCGGCCCCGACCGTGCGCGCGGCCGCGACGATCTCCTCCCGGGTCGCGTCCGGCCGGCCGAACGCGATGTTCTCCGCGACCGAGCCGGCGAAGAGGAACCCCTCCTGCGGCACGATCCCGAGCTGGCGGCGCAGCGACTCCTGGCGCACCTCGCGCAGGTCGACGCCGTCGATCCGGATCGCGCCCTCGGTTGGGTCGTAGAAGCGCGCCAGCAGCTTCGCGATCGTCGACTTGCCGGCGCCGGTGTGGCCCACGAGCGCGACGGTTGTCCCGGGCGGGACGTCCAGGTCGATCCCGTGCAGCACCTCCGGGCCGGTCGCATAGGCGAAGTGGACGGCGTCGAAGTGGACGTGGCCGCGCACCCGCTCGAGCTCGACCGCGCCCTCGCCGTCGCGCACCTCCGACTCCTCGCCGAGCACGTCCATGATCTTGTCCAGCGCAGCCACGGCCGAGAGGAACGTGCTGTAGAGCTGCGAGAGCTGCTGGACGGGGTCGAAGAAGTTCGTCAGGTAGCCCAGGAACGCCGTCAGGACGCCGATCGTCATGTCGCCGTCGAAGACGAGGTAGCCGCCGTAGCCGAGCACGATCGCCGTTGCGACCGAGGAGAGCAGGTCGACGTAGGGGAAGTAGAGCGAGTTCTGGACGACCGTCTCCTGGTTGACGTCGCGGTAGCGCTGGTTCATCTCGCGGAAGTTCTCGCGCGCGGCCCGCTCGCGCGTGAACGCCTGTAACACACGCATGCCGGCGATGTCCTCGGCGAGCGTCGCGGTGACCAGTCCGAGCCGCTCGCGCACGCGCCGGTAGCTGCGCGAGGAGCGCCGTCGGAACACGGCCGTCCCGGCCGCGAGCAGCGGCACGACCGTCAGCGTCGCGAGCGCGAGCCGCCAGTCGAGGAAGAACAGGATTACCGCGGTGCCGACGAGCGTGAGCGTGTTCTGCACGAGCGAGGTGACGCCGTCGGTGACGAGCTGGTCGAGTGCGTCGACGTCGTTCGTGATCCGGCTGATCAGCGCGCCGGCGCGGTTGCGCTCGTAGAAGCCGAGCGACAGGCGCTGCAGGTGCCTGAACAGGTGGTTGCGCAGGTCGGCCAGCATCCGCTCGCCCGTCCAGCCGGTGAAGTAGGTCTGCCCGTACGAGCAGCCGAGGCCGACGAGCCCGGCGCCCACGAACGCGCCCAGGATCCAGGGCAGCCCGTCGGTCTGGCCCTTGCTCACCTCGTTCACCGCGAGGCCGATCAGCAGCGGCGGCACGAGCGAGGCGGCTGTCGCCCCGAGCAGGAACACGATCGCGAGCGCCGTGCGCAGCCGGTACGGGTGCGCCAGGCGGTACAGGGTCGTCAGCCGCCGCTTCGTCTGCGCCCACGACCAGTCCTCCACCTTCGTCTGGTGGTTGACGAGCGAGCCGCCCGGCTGCCACACGCGCATCAGATCGCGGGGGAAACCAGGTTTCCCCCGCGCACCCCCTTCTTCCTGTCGGCGGTCGGCGACGGTCGAGCTGATTCAGGACGGAGCTGTCGCTCCACGGGCGCGGGTGCGGAGGCACGGGCGAAGCCCGCACCTCCGTCCGACCACATCGCCGGCGGGAGGCTGGGGACACATGAAGTCATGCGACCTCCTGCTCGGCGACGATTGCGCGCTCCAGCTGGCCGTGCTCGTAGATCTCGCGGTAGACCTCGCTCGATCCGACCAGGTCCTCGTGCGTGCCGCGGGCGACCAGGCGGCCGTGGTCGAGGACGACGATCTCGTCGGCGAGCGCGATCGTGGAGAGCCGGTGCGCGATGATCACCGTCGTCCGGCCGCGCATCGCCTCCTGCAGGCCGAGCCGGATCTTCGCCTCGGTGGTCGCGTCGACCGAGGCGGTCGCGTCGTCGAGGATCAGGATGCGTGGGTCGACGACGAGTGCCCGCGCGATCGCGACGCGCTGGCGCTGGCCGCCCGACAGCGTGATCCCGCGCTCGCCGATCACCGTGTCGTAGCCCTCCGGCAGCCGCTCGATGAACTCGTGTGCCTGAGCGAGCCGCGCGGCATGCTCGACCTGTTCGTCCGTGGCGCCGGGCCGACCGAACGCGAGGTTCTCGCGCACGCTCGCGGAGAAGAGAAACGGGTCCTGCGCGATCGCGCCGATCTCGCGCCGGAGCGAGTTGAGCGTCAACTCGCGCACGTCGGCGCCGTCGATCGTGACCCGGCCCGCCTGCACGTCGTAGAAGCGCGGGATCAGCGTCGCGAGCGTGGTCTTGCCGCTGCCCGTGTGCCCGATCAGCGCCACGGTCTTGCCCGGCTCCAGCTCCAGATCGAGCCCGTCGAACACCGGCCGCGCCGGGTCGTAGCCGAACGTGACGCCCTCGAAGCGGACGCGCCCGGGCCCGGCCGGCAGCTCGCGTGAGCCCGGCTCGTCGCGGATCTCCTCGGGCTCGTCGATCACCTGGAAGATCCGCTCGCCCGAGGCGACCGCGCGCTGGCCCTCGCCGATCCACATCCCGAGCATGCGCAGCGGGAAGACGAGCATCGCGAGGTAGAGATTGAACGAGACGAACTCGGCCAGCGTCATCGACCCGTTTGCGACCATGTGCCCGCCCGCGAACAGCACGGCTGCCTGCCCGAGCATCGGCAGGAAGCCGAGCACCGGCACGTAGAACGCCCGCTGGCGGTTGGCGCGGACGCTCTGGAGGAACAGGCTCTGCGAGCGCCGCTCGAACTTGTCCTGCTCGGCCTGCTCCTGCGCGAACGACTTGACCACGTGCACGCCGACCACGTTCTCCTCGGCCACGGTCGCGACGTCCGCCATCTTCTGCTGCACGTCGCGAAGCACCGGATGCGAGACGTTCGAGTAGTGGTAGGCGATCGCGACGAGGAACGGCGAGAAGAAGAGCGCGATCAGTGCGAGCTGCCACGAGATCCAGAAGACGAGGATCGTCACGCCGACGACCGTGAAGACGTGCTGGAAGAAGAAGATCAGGCCGTAGCCGAGGAAGAAGCGGACGCTCTGGATGTCGACGGTCGCGCGCGACATCAGCTGGCCGGTCTGGTGGCGGTCGAAGTAGCCGAACGAGAGCCGCACGAGCTTCGCGTACAGCGCATTCCGCAGGTCGAAGTCGACACCGAGCGCCTGCCAGCCCGAGATCAGGCGCCGCCCCATCTGCGCTGCCGCCTTGACGAGCCCGACGGCGAGCACCGCGCCGATCAGCCACGGCATGCCGGCCTTGTCGCCGTCCTCGATCGCTCCCACGACGAGGCCCGTCAGCCACGGGAACGCGAGCGAGCCGAGCTGCGAGACGATCGCGAGCGCGACCGAGAAGACGAGCGAGAGCCTGTACGGCGAGAGGAAGCCGAGCAGGCGCCAGAAGGTCTTGGCGTGCCGCGGCTCGTCTGTGCGGGCGTTCACCGCAGCAGCCTACGCACCGAGATGGAGCCGGCCGAAGCTCGTCGCTCGACGAGCCCGAGGGCCTCGGTGACGCGCGCCCGGTTCTCGGGCACGTTGAGCCAGCTGCTCGCGCCCGAGGGGTGCGGCAGCGGGACCGCGACCGCACCGCCGGGCGAGCTCGAAGCGGCGGCCGACGGCCTCGCTCACGCTCGCGACGCCGAGCACGCTGCGGGCCGCGAGGCCGCCCACGGTGACGACGAGCTGCGGCTGCAGCAGGGCGAGCTCGGCCTCGCGCCAGCCGGCGCAGAGGCGCTGCTCGGCGGTCGTCGGCGGCCGGTCGCCGCGCCCGGAGGCGGCCCGGCCGGGGTAGCAGCGCGTCACAGAGGCGCAGTAGAAGGTCGCGTAGAAGGCGTCCTCGTCGAGGTCGAGCCAGCGGCGCAGCGTCTGCCCGGCTCGCCCACGCCACGGGCGGCGCTCGATGCCCTCCTGGATGCCCGGCGCCTGCCCGAGGAGGTAGGCGCGCTGGCCGTGAAGCGGCGCGAGCACCGGCGGCGACTCGAGCGGATGCCCGGCGTCGGCGCAGGCGCGGCAGCCGCGCAGGTCGCGCTCGAGGGCGGCGAGCGAGCGGTAGGAGGAGCGGGGCGTGGGCACCGGCGTAGGGTACGAGCGTGCTCCCGCTCGAGTCGGTGCCGAACTTCTCCGAGGGCCGCGACCGGGCGACGATCGCCGCGATCGGCGCTGCGCTCGCGACGGGCGCGCGGGTGCTCGACGTCCATGCGGACGCCGACCACAACCGCTCGGTGTTCACCGTGGTCGGCGAGGACGAGGCGCTCGTCGAAGCGCTCGTCGCGGCCGTGACCGTGGCGCGCGAGCTGATCGACCTGCGGCGCCACGAGGGCGCCCATCCGCGGATCGGCGCGGCCGATGTGGTGCCGCTCGTGCCCGTGCGGCCGGCCGACCTGGAGCGCGCGCGGCAGGCGGCGGCATCGCTGGGCGAGCGGCTCGGTGAGCTCGGGCTGCCCGTCTTCCTCTACGCGCCGCCGGAGCGTGGCCCGGCCTTCTACCGGAGCGGCGGCGTCGAGGAGCTGCAGCGCCGGCTCGACGCAGGCGAGCTCGCGCCCGACTTCGGCCCGGCCCGGCTCGATCCAGCCGCGGGCGGCGTGATCGTCGGGCGCACGGGCGCCGCTGATCGCTTTCAACGTCAACCTGCGCGGTCCGGTCGAGGCGGCCCGCGAGATCGCCGCGCTGGTGCGCGAGCGCGGCGGCGGCTTCCCCGGCGTGCGCGCGCTCGGCCTCGACCTGCCGGCCGCGGGCCTCGTCCAGGTCTCGATGAACGTCGAGGACTGGGAGGCCGCGGCACTGCACGAGATCGTCGAGCGGATCGCCGTCGAAGCGGCCCGGCGCGGGGCGGAGGTCGCCGGCTCGGAGCTCGTCGGCCTGATGCCGGCGGGCGCGGCGGCCGCCGCGGCGGGCGCGATGCTGCAGATCGACGGCTTCGACGCGTCGCACATCCTCGAGCTGCGCCTGCTCGACGACTGACGCCTCGCCGGGGTCCGCAGACCGCGCCGACGCGGTCGGTCGGTCCCGTCCCTAGCGCTTGACGGCGAGAAGCGAGACGCTCGTGACGCCGTACTTCTGGGTCGCGTTGTCGGCGCGCTCCGAGACGAAGCGGTACTCGTCGTTCTCGACGAACGTCTCGATCCGGAGGCCCGCGGCCTCGATCGTGGCGCGGTACTCGTCGCGCTGCATCGCACCGCCGATACAGGCCGCCCAGAGGGACGCGTCGCACGTGACTGCCTCCGGAAGCGGCGTCGTGCTGACGATATCGGCGATCGCGAGCCGGCCCTGCGGGCGCAGCACACGGGCCACCTCCGCGAACACCTGCGCCTTCGCGGGCGAGAGGTTGATCACGCCGTTCGAGATCACGACGTCGGCCGACGCGTCGTCCACCGGCAGCTTCTCGATGCGGGCGCGCCGGAACTCGACGTTCCCGATCTGCGCATCCGCGGCAAGGTTGCCGGCCTTCTCGATCTGGGCGTCGGTCATGTCGATGCCGATCACCTCGCCCTCGTCGCCCGCGTGCCGCGCAGCGAGGAAGCTGTCCATGCCGGAGCCGCTGCCGAGGTCGACCACGGTCTCGCCCGGTCGAATCGCCGCAAGGCCCAGGTAGTAGCCGACTCCGGCGAACGACTCGATCGCCGCCGCGGGGATCGCGTCGAGCTCCTCGGCGGGATACCCGAGTCGCTCTGCGAGCGCCCTCCCGATCTCGAAGTGGAACTCCCCCTCGGGACGTTCCGCGACCTCCCGGTACATCTCCTTGACCTGGTTCTCGAGGTCGGTCGTGTCGAGTGTCTCGTTGGTCGTCTGCATCCTCTATCTCCTTTGTCGCTTTCAGTAGCTGAAGACGGTCGCCGCCTCGTCGCCGACCCACTCCCAGAGCGGCGTGGCGCCGCCGATGCGCGCGTGATCGACCATCGTCTCGCCCTCGAGCTCGCGCGCGTTCCAGCAGATCGGGCAGACGAGCAGCTCGCCGCCGCCCGTCGCGTACTGCTCGAACAGCCGCTCCAGCGGCGGGCAGCCCTCGCACGCGACGCCGGTGGCGACGCCCGGGAGGGCCAGCTTGACGGCGTCCTTCGTGAGGAACATCGTCACCTGCTTGCCCTGCTCCACGGCACCGCCGCCGACGAGGAACGCGATCATCACGCGTTCGGCGTCCTCGAGCCCCGTCGCCAGGTTGATCACGACCTTTGCACTTGCCATGGGCACCTCCCTGCTCGGTTTCGGGCGAGACTACGCCCCCTCGTCAGCCGGCGCGAGCCTCGGCCGGCGCGCGGGTCATGCGGTTCGCGATCACGGCGCCTGTGACGCCAACCGCCATCGTCGCGATCGCCGCCGCTCCGAACAGCGGGCGCGCGGCCGCCACGGCGAAGAGCGGCGAGATCAGCAGCAGGCCCGTCGCGTGGGCGCCGCGGTGGACGAACGAGATCACGCCGAGGACGCGGCCGAGGACGTTGTCCGGCACCTCCTCCTGCGCCGCCGAGGTGAGCAGGACGTACGACATCGTCTCGCCGGCGCCGGTTCCGATCGCCGCGGCGGCGACGAGCGGCAGCGAGCCGGCCACCGCGATCAGGCCGTACGCGGGCAGGTAGATCGTCCAGGCGAGCATGCTCGCGCGCGCCTTCGAGCGGACGCCGACGCGGGCGAGGACGACGCCGGTCACGATCGAGCCGACCGCGAAGCCGATCATCACGAGCGAGAAGCCGGCCGGGCCGTGGTCGAGCGTGTCGCGCACGAGCGTCGGCACGCCGGCGATCCAGGCGCCGGTGGTGATCGTCATCGCGATCGCGAACACGATCACCGCGAGCGCCAGCGAGCGGCGCGGGCGGAGGGCGTCGATGCCCTCCCGGAGCCGCGTCGACTCGCCCTCGGCCGCGCGCCCGCGGCCGGCGCTCAGCCGGGCGAGCAGCAGCGCGGAGAGGAGGAAGGTCGCCGCGTCGACCGCGAAGAACGTGCTGATCGGCAGGAACTGCAGCAGCAGCGCCGCGAGCGCCCAGCCGCCGACCGAGAGCGCCTGGGCGGTCGCGTGGACGAGCGCGTTCGCCTGTTGCACGTTCGCGCGGTCGACCACAGACGGGATCGTCGCGCCGTACGCCGGCGCGAAGTAGCTCGTCGCTGCCTCGAGCATGAACGCGGCGACGACGAGCGCCCAGAGCGGCAGCGAGCCGCTGAGCCCGGCGATCGCGATCGGGATCAGCGTGGCCGCGCGCACGAGGTCGGCGCCGACCATCAGCTTGCGGCGGCTCCAGCGGTCGGCGGCGATCCCGCCGTGCAGGCCGAAGAAGAACGCCGGCAGGCTGTCGGCCAGTCGCACCGCGACGACGCCGAGCGCGCCGCCGGCGTCGAGCGCGAGCCACATCAGCGCGATGTAGTTGAGCGCGTCCCCGAGCTCGCTCGTCGAGACGGCCGCGTACAGCGTGCGGAAGTCGCGCCGGCGCAGGAGCGAGAGCGACGTCGGGCGGTGGCCGGACGCAAGCTCGCGCTCGCGCGGCACGTCGAAGACCGGATCCGACACGCGGTCGAGTGTGCCTGGTCGGCGCCGGCGGGGCGATAGGCTGGAACGGCCAATGGCGACCAGGAAGCAGCGGCGCCGCCGCGAGAAGACGTTCCGCCACGACTACGGCTTCGTCACCTACGACGAGGACGGCAACGAGATCGAGGTGGATCCGGCCGAGGTTCGCGAGAAGAAGCCGGAGAAGGAAGAAGGCCGCGCCCTCGAAGGGTGGACGGGGCGGGAGCCGCCCGATCCGCGTGCCGCCGAAGCCGTCCTGGCGCCGCGCGGCGCGGCGCGGCGGCCTCTGGGGCGGCGTGATGGTGCTCGTCGTCGTCTTCTTCTTCAACAGCATGCCGCTCGCGAGCAGGATCGTTCTCGGCCTCCTCTACGCGGTCGCGTTCATCCCGCTCACCTACTGGATCGACCGGCTCACCTACCGCAACTACGAGCGACGGGCCGGCAAGGCCTAGGCGGCCGGGAAGTGGCCCTCGCCGGGCCACGGCGAGAGCAGCATCAGGAGGCGGGCGCCGGCCGCGCTCGAGACGGAGTGGCGCTCGCCGGGCTCGAAGCGCATCAGCCCGCCCTGGCGAAGCTCGACCTTCTCGCCGCCGGCGGCGACCTGCACCGAGCCCTCGACGATGGAGATCCAGGCGTTCTCCTTCACCTGGTGCTCGCCGAGCGCCTGGCCGGGCGTGAGCACCACGAGCACCGCACGGGCCGCATCGTCCTGGTGCACCACGTAGGGGTCGCGCGTGCCCCTCGATGCGTCGACCGCCAGCAGGTCCCAGTGCTGCATGGCGCTGGATCCTCTCACATCTAGACTCGGCCGATGCCGCCGAGCGGGAAGCCCCGGGCGCCGCGCGGGACGCACGACGTCCTTCCGTCCGAGCACCTCTGGTGGCACGTCGTCGGCACGATGGAGGAGCAGGCCGCGCTCTACGGGTGGGGGCGGATCCAGACGCCCGGCTTCGAGGACACCGCGCTCTTCCGGCGGACGGCGGGCGAGGCCTCGGACGTCGTGAACAAGGAGATGTACACGTTCACCGACCGCGGCGACCGCTCGCTGACGCTGCGTCCGGAGGGGACGGCGCCGATCGCGCGCGCCTACGTCGAGCACGGCCTGAACCGCGAGCCCCAGCCGGTGAAGGCGTACACGATCGCCCCGATGTACCGCTACGGGCGGCCCGGCCGCGGCCGGTACCGCGAGCACTGGCAGCTGTCGCTCGAGGCGATCGGCTCGGCCGACCCGGCGATCGACGCCGAGATCGTCCAGTTCTACGCCGCGCTCCTCGAGCGGCTCGGCGTCACGCAGTGGGAGCTCCACCTCAACTCGATCGGGGACGCGAACTGCCGACCGCCCTATGTCGCGCGCCTGAACGCGTGGCTCGACGCCCATCCCGATCTCGTCGACGACGAGGTCGAGCACAAGCGTGCGACGAGCCCGTTGCAGGTGTTCGATGTCAAGGACGAGCGGCTCCGCGCCGCACTCGCGGACGCGCCGAAGATCGGCGAGTCGCTCTGCGAGGCCTGCCAGGAGCACTTCGACGAGGTGCGCCGCCACCTCGACGTCTACGGCGTGCCGTACGTGCTCGACCCCGTGCTCGTGCGTGGGCTCGACTACTACACGCGGACGACCTTCGAGTTCCTGGGGCCCGAGGAGAACGTCAACTCCACGATCTGCGGCGGCGGACGCTACGACGGCCTCGTCGAGGCGGTGGGCGGGCCGCCGACGCCCGGGATCGGGTTCGGCGCTGGGATCGAGCGGCTCATCCTGGCGCTCGAGAACGAGGGCGTCACCGCGGAGCCACGAGCGCTCGACGTCTTCTTCGTGCTCGACGGCGCGCCGCGCGAGCAGATCCTGGCGCTGATGGCCGACCTGCGCGGCCGCGGCGTCGCCTGCGACACGGACTACGCCGGCCGCTCGCTCAAGGGCCAGCTCACGCAGGCGGGTCGGACGGGCGCGCACACCGTGGTCGTCGCGCGCGCCGAGGACGCCTCGGTGCGCCGCGGCGGGAGCTCGGACGAGGTGGTTCCCCTCGCCGACCTCGCAGCTACGCTCAGCCCGTGACGGCCTGGCGTGACCAGCACGGGAGCGCGTTGCGCGCCGACGACGAGGGCCGCGACTTGACGCTCGCCGGCTGGGTCGCGCGGCGCCGCGACCACGGCGGGCTCGTCTTCGTCGACCTGCGCGACGAGGGAGGCGTCGTCCAGGTCGTGATCAACCCGGAGAACTCGGCCGAGGCCGCAGCGGTCGCGCACGAGCTGCGCAACGAGTTCGTCGTCAGCGCGCACGGCACGGTCGTCCGCCGCTCGCCCGAGACGGTCAACCCCGAGATGGCGACCGGCGAGATCGAGGTGCAGGCGGTCGCGCTGGAGATCCTGTCGCGCTCGACCGTGCTGCCGTTCCAGCTCGACGAGGAGAACGTCGACGACAACGTGCGCCTCCGCTACCGCTGGCTCGACCTGCGCCGCGACAAGCTGCAGCGCAACATCCGCCTGCGCGGGAAGATGGTCGGGACGATCCGCCGCGTGATGGAGGCCGACGGCGGCTTCGTCGACATCCAGACGCCGATCCTGTGGAAGCCGACGCCGGAGGGCGCGCGCGACTTCCTCGTGCCGTCGCGGCTGCAGACGGGCCGCTTCTACGCGCTGCCGCAGTCGCCGCAGATCGCGAAGCAGCTGCTCGTGATCGCCGGGTTCGAGCGCTACTACCAGATCGCGATCTGCTTCCGTGACGAGGATCTCCGCGCCGACCGGGTGCAGGAGATCACCCAGCTCGACGTCGAGATGGCCTTCCCCGACCAGGAGTTCCTGTTCGGGCTGATGGAGAGGATGATCTCGACCGTCTGGCGCGAGTGCGTCGGCATCGAGCTCGGCACACCGTTCCCCCGCATGACCTACGCCGAGGCCGACCGCCGCTTCGGCTCGGACAAGCCCGACCTTCGCTTCGGGCTCGAGATCGAGGACGCGACCGAGGTCACGCGCGGCTCCGAGTTCAAGGTGTTCGGCGCCGCCGACGCGGTGCGCTTCCTGCGCGTGCCGCAGGAGCTCTCGCGCCGCGAGCTCGACGAGCTCGAGGAGTTCGCGAAGCAGTGGGGCGCGAAGGGGCTCGCGTACCTCGTCTACGACGAGGAGGGCGAGGTGCGCTCGCCGATCGCGAAGTTCCTCTCCGAGGCGCGAGCTCGAGGCGTTCCGGAGCGATCCCGGCACGACCGTGCTCTTCGCCGCCGACACGTGGGAGATGACCTCGCGCGTGCTCGGCGCGCTGCGTCTCGAGCTCGGCGGCCGTCTCGGGCTGATCGACGAGTCGAAGCAGGCGTGGCTCTGGGTGACCGACTTCCCGATGTTCGAGTGGGACGAGGACGAGCGGCGGTGGGGCGCCGAAGCACCATCCGTTCACGCGGCCGGCGCCGGAGTGGGTCGACCGATTCGACGCCGATCCCGCGCACGCGATCGCGCACGCCTACGACCTGATCGGCAACGGCAACGAGCTCGGCGGCGGCTCGTTCCGGATCCACGAGGCCGGAGCTGCAGGCGCGTGCGTTCGCCCTGCTCGACCTGACGCCCGAGCAGCAGCGCGAGAAGTTCGGCTTCCTGCTCGACGCGCTCGCGATGGGGGCGCCGCCGCACGGCGGCATCGCGTTCGGGATCGACCGCATGGTGATGGTGCTCGCGGGCGAGGCGAACCTCCGCGACACGATCGCGTTCCCGAAGAACCAGGCCGGCTATCGACCCGATGTCGGGGGCGCCGACGGCGGTGGAGGAGGCCCAGCAGAAGGAGCTCGGGATCGCGGTCGTCGCCGACGACGCGCCCCCGCGGCCCGTCACGAGGTAACCGGTGCGAGAGCGTCGCGCCCTACGGTTCGTCGTCGAGGCGCTCTTCCTGGCGGCGCTCGCCGCAGCCCTGATCGTGGCCGACCTGAGCGCGCCCGCGATCGCCGGCCTGATGCTGCTCGGCTGGCTCGTGGTCGCGCTGTACGAGTGGGCCGCAACGCGCGAGCTGCCGCACTACGGCCGCGGCCTGCCGCCTCGCTACTACGTCCCGCAGGTCTCGCTGCCGCCGCCCCGCCCGCTCGAGCAGCTGCAGGCCGGCTATCCGGCCGCCGAGCCGCTCGACGAGGAGCCGACCTGGATCGCGTCGCCCGCGATGCGCGACGAGATGCTCGCCGAGTGGCCGGTCGCGGCAGGTGTGCCCTCCTCCCCCGTCGAGGAGACGGTTGTGGACGAGCAGCTCTTCGCCGCGATCGCCGAGGAGCTGGGCAAGGAGGCTCGGCCCGAGGCAGGGGCGGTTCCTGAGGCGCCTGCGCAGGTCGAGCCGGAGCCTGCCGCGTCGCTCGAGCCGGACCCGGAAGCCGCCGCGGAGCCGGAGGCGATCGTCGAGCCCGAGCCAACCGCCGCGGCGGAGCCCGTGCCGAAGCGCCGGTCGGGACGAAGCGCCGCGGCGGTCACCGCGTCACAGCCTGAGCCCGAGCCGGAACCCGAGCTCGTCCCGGAACAGGAGCCACGGGCCGCCACCGACCTCGAACGCGAGCCGGCGAGCGCCGTCGTCCCCGCGCCCGCTGACGGCCCGGCCGAGGCGGTACCCGGCGAGAGCGCGGCGCCCCGGCTCGACCGGCACACCTTCGACCCGCTCGGCCAGGACGAGCCGCGCCGCCGCTGGCGCCGGCGCGTCGAGGAGGACGGCAACGTCGCCGAGGTGCCGGCGCGGCCTCCGAAGCCGCTCGGCCTACCCGGGCACGCGAGGCGTGAGCAGTAGCGTGCGACGTCGCGCACACCCGACCGGCGAAGCGCGGGGCCGGCCGTGAGGCGCCGGCTCGCCCAGCGCGAGGTCGCCCTCGCAGCGGTCGCGCTGCTCGCGGCCGTGATCGCGCTCGCGATCGTCCGCGAAGACACGCAGCCACCCGAGCGTCTTGCCGGCCGCTTACGGCTCGTACCCGGCGCTCGCCGCGTCGAGCGGCCGGGCGGCGTTCGGCAAGCGCACCGCCTGCGGCACGATCATCCGCGCCGACGACCCAGGGCGTCGCGCATCCCGTGCTGCCCTGCGGCGCCAGGATCTACATCACCTACAGCGGCAAGCACGTCCTGACGCAGGTGATCGACCGCGGCCCGACCGCGCCGGACCGCGAGTTCGAGCTGACCGACGCACTCGCGCGGCTGCTCGGCCTCACCGGCGTCCAGCGCATCCGCTGGAGCTACGCCGCCGCCCCTGACGTCAGCCGGGTGAGTCCGAGGCGTGGCCTCATGACGGAGCGACTCCGCCCGGCCGTGACTCGGCTACAGTCCGCGTAGTGCCCGACCTCGTTCGCGAGGCCGCGTGCCATGTAGAACCAACGCTACGTGAAAGGGAGCCCGGGTCGAGGCAGGCTGTAGTGGCCGCGTCTCGCTCGGCACCCACCTGGCTTGCCAGGTTCACACGGCCGCGGCATGGTCGGCGGGGTCGGGGCACTCTTTTCCGAAGTGTGTTCTCCGTCGAGGGTTGTGGGCAGTACCGGGCGGAGCCCGGCACTGCGGCGAGCACGGTTAGGGGACCAGGCGGTAGAAGCGGAAGAAGTCGTTCTCGACCGGCAGGATCTCGATCGCGGCGAAGCCCGCTTCTCTTGCGAGCTCGCGCATCGTGTCCGCTCGCAGGACGGTGCCGAGGGCGGCTGACGGCTGCTCGGCCATTGCGACCGGGAGGCAGTGGGCGACGCTCCAGCCGTACATGATCCGCTCGACCGGGTCGCCGGGCGCGACGAACGTGTCGGCCACGCGCTCGTCGACGACGAGGCAGCGATCCGCCCGGAGCGAGCGCCGCGCGTGCCGACACGAGCGGCGTCGACCGGCCGCGACATGTCGTGCAGCGCCTCGAAGATGCAGACGAGGTCGTAAGGACCGCCCTGCGACAGCTCGGCGGCGTCGCGGGTCACGAACGAGACGCGGTCGGCCACGTCGGTGCCGGCCGCATACGCAAGGGCGTCGGCGATCGAGGCCTCGTCGAGGTCGAGGCCGTCGACGGTGGCGTTCGGATACGCGCGCGCGATCGCCACCGTCGAGTACCCCTGGCCGCAGCCGACGTCCGCCACACGCGCAGGCGTCGCGTCGAAAGCCGTCCGTGGATCACCTCGGACGACGCGAGCCAGCCGCGCCATCTCGCCGCTGAACGCCGGCCGGTTGATCAGCCCCTGGCCGTCGCGGAAGTCGGTGCCGTAGCGCTCGTACGGCACGCCGTCGCCGCTGCGGTAGGCCTCGAGCACGTGCGGCAAGCGCGCCGGCGATGCCGACCAGCATCGGCGCGAACGGCGCCACGTGGGCCGGATGCTCGGCGTCGGTGAGCACGTCGGCGTGCTCCGCCGGCAGCCGGAAGCGCCGCGACTCGGTCGGCGCGGCCGCGTCGTCCACGTCGAGGAAGCCCGCGACGGCCTGCTGCTCGCAGCCATTCGCGCGCGTACCGCTCGTGCGACGGCGGCGCGCTCGGCCAACTCGGCCGCCGTGAGCGAGTCCGCGCCGCGCAGAGCCTCGTACAGCCCGAGCCGCCAGCCGAGGTGCACGCTGAAGAGCTCCAGCGTGCCGATCGTCGCTCTCGAAGAGCCGCTCGACGAGCGCGTCTCGCCGATCGCCGTCGCTCCCTGTCATGGCCGTTGCCGCCGTTCCGACACCGGCCAACGAGCCTACAAGAGGCGCGCCGACCGCGCCTCAAGGCCTCTGGCGGCGTGGCGACGGCGGCCCCGCGCGGCGCAGCGACTGCAGACGATCCTGGGGACTTGTTGTCGCGCTCTCTTCACGTTCGCGTCACACACCCGGCACGCCGGCAGCGCCTGGCACAGCGTGGGGCAGGGTGGCGGCGGGAACGGGCGACGCTAGGCTGGCCGCATGCAGGAGCTCTTCGGCGATTCCTCCCGTGACGGCGACTGGGCCGCCGTCCGGCTGCGCGTCGACGGGCAGCGGATCGTCGCAGGCCGACGCGCCCGGGCTCGACGCGCGACCTCGCCGGGCTGACGCTGCTCGAGGCGGCCGCGGTGCCCGGCGAGACGCTCGCGGCCGACGCGCTCGCGAACGCGATCGGGCCTGCGGTCGCCGGCGCCGGACGACGCCGAGCGCGTACGGCCGTCGCGATGAGCGGCGGCGTCGACAGCGCCGTCGCGCTGCTGCGGGCCGGGCCGGGCGCCGTCGGCGTCACGCTGCGCCTCTGGATCGACCCGCACGCGCGCCGACACCGACCGCGCCTGCTGCTCGCCGAGCGCCGTGCTCGCCGCGCGCGCGCGCCTGCCACGCGCGCGGGCTCCCGCACGTCACGCTCGACCTGCGCGAGGAGTTCCGCCGCGCCGTCGTCGAGCCGTTCGTCGACGGCTACGCGCGACGGCGAGACGCCGAACCCCTGCGTCCGCTGCAACGGCAGCTTCCGCTTCGACGAGCTGCTCGCGTTCGCCGCGCGCATCGGCGCCGGCGCGGCTCGCGACCGGCCACTACGCGCGGATCGTCGAGCGCGACGGCCGCCTGCTGCTCGCGCGCGCGGCCGACCCGCGCAAGGACCAGAGCTACATGCTCGCCGGCCTCGACGGCGACGCGCTCGGGCGGCTCTGGTTCCCGCTCGGCGAGCAGACCAAGGAGCAGACGCGCGCCGAGGCGAGCGCGGCCGGGCTCGCCGCGGCGCGCCGGCCCGAGAGCCAGGAGGCGTGCTTCCTCGGCGGCGACGACTACCGCGACTTCCTCGCGCGCCACGGCCTCGCCGGCGAGCGCGGCGCCGTCGTCGACGAGGACGGCCGCGAGCTCGGCACCCACGACGGCTTACTGGCGCTTCACGCCCGGCCAGCGCCGCGGGCTCGGCGTCGCGGCGGCCGGAGCCGCTCTACGCGATCGGCGCCGACCCGGCGACGAACACCGTCGTCGCGGGCCCGCGCGCGCGCGCTCGCCCGCACGCGCGTCGAGGTGCGCGGGCGCCTGCGCGCGCCGGCCGGCCGGGTCGAGGCGAAGCTCCGCTACCGCTCGCCCGCCGTTGCGGCGACGGTGACCCGGCGCCCGGACGGCTTCGCGCTCGCGCTCGACGAGCCGGCCTACGGCGTCGCGCGGGCCAGACCGCCGTGCTCTACGACGGCGACGCGGTCGTCGGCTCGGGCGTGATCGTCGCCACCGCGGGTAACGGACTGCCGCTCGCTGCGGTCCGGCGAGCGCGCGGAAGACCATCTAAGATCGCCGGGATGCTCGTCGCCTACACCGCCACCGACGTCGCGTACGTCGCGCTGACCGTCTTCCTGGTCGCGGCCGGGCTCGGGATCGGCTACGCGTTCTTCCGGCTCGGCGGGACGTTCGCGCGGCTCTCGTCGCTCATCGGCGGGACCGAGCGCGAGCTGCTGCCGGTGATCAACAAGGTCGGCGGCTCCGTCGACCGCGTGAACCACCAGCTCGACAAGCTCGACGAGGCGACCGACAGCGCGGTCGATGCGGTCGAGGCCGTCGACGAGGCCGTCCGCGCGGTCAGCTTCGCCGTCAAGCGCCCGGTGCAGAAGTCCGCCGGCGCCGCGGCCGGCGTCTCGCACGGCTTCGCGACGCTGCGCGCCCGCAAGGGCTGGCGCGCCGCGAAGAAGAGCGCGAAGGAGGCCGCCGCCCGGCGCGAGGCCGACCTCGACGAGGAGCTCAAGCGCGCACGCGGCCGGTCGGGCAGTCCGCCGCCGCCGCCGCCGCACCGCACCGCCGCCCGCCACCGCCGTCACCGCCGCCACCGCCCCCGGAGCCGAAACCCGCACCGGCGCAGAACTGGACCCCGCCGCCGACCAGGAGCTCCGGCCCGGCGTCGGACGCCTGACGCGTCCCGCCTGCTCGACACGCCCACCGGGGCCGAACGGCAGCGACCCTACACTGTCGCCGATGCGGACGACGGCCGAGCTGCGCGAGGGATTCCAGCGCTTCTACGAGGAGCGCGGGCACCTGCGCGTCCCCTCGCACTCGCTGATCCCGCCGGACGACGACCCGTCGACGCTCTTCATCGTCGCCGGGATGCAGCCGTTCAAGCCGTACTTCCTCGGCGTGCGCGAGCCGCCCGCGAAGCGCGCCGTCAGCGCCCAGAAGGTGCTGCGCGCCGGCGGCAAGGACACCGACCTCGAGGACGTCGGCCGCACCGACCGGCACTGCTCGTTCTTCGAGATGCTCGGCAACTTCTCGTTCGGCGACTACTTCAAGGACGGGGCGGTCGACTTCGCCTGGGAGTTCGTCACCGAGCAGATGAAGCTCGACCCGGAGCGGCTCTGGGCGACCGTGCACGAGGGCAACCCGGCGCTCGGCCTCGGCGAGGACACGGTCGCGATCGAGGCGTGGAAGCGGGTCGGGATCCCGGCCGAGCGGATCGTGCGGCTCGGGCAAGGACAACTTCTGGCAGGCGGCCGACACCGGCCCGTGCGGGCCGTGCTCGGAGATCTTCTACGACCGCGGCGAGGAGCACGGATGCGGGCGCGCCGACTGCCGCCCGGGCTGCGAGTGCGACCGCTACATGGAGTTCTACAACCTCGTCTTCATGCAGTACGACCTGCGGCCGGGCAACGAGCTCGTGCCGCTGCCGAACCAGAACGTCGACACCGGCCTCGGCCTCGAGCGCGGCGCGATGGTGCTCCAGGGCGCCGCCTCGAACTTCGACACCGACGGCTTCCGGCTGATCATGGACTGGGTCGAGCGCGAGTCCGGCGTCGCCTACGGCGAGAGCGACGCTGGCCACGAAGGCGCACCGCGTGCTCGCCGACCACGGCCGCGCGATGACGTTCCTGATCGCCGACGGCGTCACGCCCTCGAACGAGGGCCGCGGCTACATCGCGCGCCGCATCATCCGCCGCGCCGTCCAGTACGGCCAGCGGATCGGCCTCGAGAGCGTTCACCGGCTGCCCGGCGGTCGTGATCGAGCAGATGGAGCGACGCCTACCCCGAGCTGCGCGAGCACGCCGCGGAGATCGAGCGAGTCGGTGCGGCTCGAGGAGGAGCGCTTCCGCGAGACGCTCGCGCGCGGGCTGAAGGTGTTCGACGAGCTCGCCGGCGAGGACGCGATCTCGGCCGACGACGCGTTCCAGCTCGCGACCACCTACGGCTTCCCGATCGAGCTGACGCAGGAGCTCGCCGAGGAGCGCGGCCAGCCGGTCGACATCGACCGCTTCCGCGCGCTGATGGAGGAGCACCGCGAGATCTCCCGCGCCGGCGGCGAGAGCACGACCGATCAGCTCGCCGCCGAGATCGTCACCGCCGGCTTCCGCCAGACGAGGTTCGTCGGCTACGAGAAGACCGACGTGCTCACCGCCGTCTCGGCGGTCGGCGCGCGGATCGGCACCCGGCGGCTCGTCAAGCTCGAGGAGTCGCCGTTCTACGCGGCCGGCGGCGGGCAGGTCAGCGACGCACGGCTACGTCGAGGTCGACGGCGAGGGAACGCGACTACGACGTGGTGGAGGTGCTGCGCTTCGGCGACGACCAGGTGCTGCTCGTCGAGGTCGGGCGACGGCGACCCGTTCGAGCAGGGGACGCGCGTGCACGCCGTCGTGACGTGGGCGACGCGCTTCCCGACGATGGCGAACCACACCGCAACGCACCTTCTCCATGCCGCGCTGCGCGACGTGCTCGGCGACCACGTCAAGCAGGCCGGCTCTGCGGTGCGGCCCGACAAGCTGCGCTTCGACTTCTCGCACGCCGAGCCGCTCACGGCCGAGGAGCGCGAGCGGGTCGAGCGGATCGTCAACGAGAAGGTGTTCGAGGCGATCCCGGTGCGCACGTTCGTGACGCCGATCGAGGAGGCGCGCAAGCTCGGCGCGATGATGCTCTTCGGCGAGAAGTACGGCGACGAGGTGCGCGTCGTCGAGATCGACGGCTTCTCGCGCGAGCTCTGCGGCGGCACGCACGTCCGCTCGACCGCCGAGATCGGGCCGTTCGTGATCCTGTCCGAGGGCTCGGTCGGCTCGGGCGCGCGCCGGATCGAGGCGGTCACGGCCGGCGAGGCGTGGGCGTTGCTCCACGGCCGCGCGCGCGAGCTCGACGACGTGCGCGCCGAGCTCGAGCAGGCGCGTCGCGAGGCCAAGAGGCCGAAGGCAGGCCGAGCAGCGGGTCGACGTCGAGCCCGAGATCGTGGTCGTCGGCGGCGCCAACGTGATCGTGATGGAGGTCGACGGGCGCCGGCTCGCAGGACGCTGCTCGACCTCTCGGATCGCCTCAAGCAGCGCAGCGCGCCCGCGGCGGTCGTGCTCGGCTCGCGCGAGGACGGCACCGCGCACCTCGTCGTCAACTTCGACGAGCGCGTCGCCGACAGGGTCTCGGCCGGCGACGTCGTCAAGGAGATCGCCCCGATCGTGGGCGGCGGCGGCGGCGGCCGGCCGACGATGGCCCGCGCGGGCGGCAAGGACCCGACGAAGCTGCCCGACGCGCTCGCCCGCGCGCGCGAGCTGATCTCGGCGGCGCTCTCCTAGACGATGAAGGTGCTCGCGCTCGACTACGGCTCGGCGCGGACCGGCGTCGCCGTCTCGGACCCGACCGGCACCGTGGCGCGGCCGCGTCGGCGATCGTCGCAGCAGGTGCGCGAGCCCGCCGGGCTTCGAGCGGCTGCTCGACGTGATCCGGCGCCGAGGAGCCCGAGCAGATCGTCGTCGGGCTGCCGCTGACGCTGCGCGGCGAGCACGGCCTGCAGGCCGACGAGACGGCCGCGTTCGTCGAGTCGCTGCGCGGCGCGGTCGACGTGCCCGGTGGAGACCTACGACGAGCGCTTCACCTCCGTGCTGGCCGACGGCGACGACGCGCGCGCGGCCGCCCACCTGCTCGAGAGCTACCTGGAGTGGCTGAGCAACAGCAGACCGTGAGCTCGCGGCGCGCAGCCGTCCGGCGCCGTCGACTGGTCGTGCTCGTGGCGATCGTGCTGCTCGTCGTCGCGGTCGGCTCGGTCGCCGGCTTCGCCGTCTCGCGACGCACGGCCGCACCGCCGCGCCGCCGCCCGCGCCGCCGCCCGCCGCCGAAGCCGTTCCGGATCGTCTTCCCGGAGGGCTTCACGCGCGACGAGATGGCCGACCGCGTGGCCGCCGTGGCCGAGATCGCGCGCCGCAAGCGCCACGCGAACGTCCGCCTCGACCGCACCGCCGTACCTCGCGGCGAGCCGACGCGGCAGTCGTCCCGTGCTTCGGCCGCAAGCAGCAGACGAACCTCGAGGGCTTCCTCTTCCCGGCCACCTACGACTTCCTGCGCGACGACGACCGTCGCGGCAGCTCGTGCCGGACCAGCTCGAGGCGTTCTGCGCAACTGGCGCAAGGCTCGACCTCGCGCTACGCGCGCTCGAAGAACCTGACGCCCTACGACGTGCTCACGATCGCGTCGATGATCGAGAAGGAGGCCGGCGTCCCGAGCGAGCGCCCGCTCGTCGCGGCGGTGATCTACAACCGCCTGCACGACCGGATGCCGCTCGGGATCGACGCGACGCTCCGCTACGGGCTGCACATCCCGCCGACGGAGTCGATCACTGCAGTCGCAGCTCGCAGAGCACGACCCGTACAACACGCGCAACCGCACGGGCCTGCCGCCGACGCCGATCGCGAACCCCGGGCTCGCCTCGATCCAGGCGGCGGCGCACCCGGCGAAGGTCGACTACCTCTACTTCGCGCGCAAGCCCGACCACACGCACCACTTCTTCACGGCGAGCGCAGTCGGCGTTCGACCAGTACCTCGCGACCCACGGGTACGGATGACCGGCCGATGACCCGGCACCGATGACCCAGCACGTCGCGCTGCTCGGCCATCCGGTCGCGCACTCGCTCTCGCCGCTGATGCAGAACGCCGCGTTCGCGGCGGCGAGGCTCGACTGGCACTACTCGGCCTTCGACGTCGAGGACGCCGGTCGGCGCGGTGCGCGCGCTGCGGCTGCTCGGCTTCGCCGGCGCGAACGTCACGATCCCGCACAAGCAGGCCGTCGTCGCCGCGTGCGACGAGGCCGAGGGCGAGGCGGTGAACACGCTCGTCTTCCGCGACGGGCGCGTGCTCGGCTTCAACACCGACCGCGAGATCCTCGCCGGGATCGAGGCGACGCGCGCCTGCGTGATCGGCGCCGGCGGCGCCGCGCTCGACGCTGGCGCCGGCGCTGCCGGCGGACACGCGCGTCTTCTCGCGACGCGGCGACTGGCCGCCCGAACGCCGAGGGCTGCGACCTGATCGTGAACGCGACGCCCGTCCGCGACGAGCTGCTCGTCGAGCCGCACGCGGGCCAGACGGTGGTCGACCTCGCCTACACGGCCGGCAGCGGCGAGACGGCGCTCGTCGCGGCGGCGCGGGCGGCCGGCTGCGCGGTGGTCGACGGGCTCGAGGCGCTCGTGCGCCAGGGCGCGAAGAGCTTCGAGCTCTGGACGGGCGTCGGCCGCGCCGGTCGAGGTCATGCGGGACGCCGTCCGGGCTGGCACTAGTCTCTAGCGCGATGACGCTCCGCCTCGCCACCGCCGGCGAGTCGCACGGGCCGGCGCTCGTCGCGATCCTGACCGGGCTGCCCGCCGGGCTCGTGCTCGACCGCGGTCGCGATCGACGCCGACCTCAAGCGCCGGCAGGAGGGCTACGGCCGCTCGCCGCGCCAGCAGATCGAGCAGGACCGCGTCGAGGTGCTCGCGGGGCTGCGCCACGGCCGGACGCTCGGCACGCCGCTCGCGCTCGTCGTCCGCAACAACGACCACAAGAACTGGACGTGGGGGATGAGCCCGTGGCCGCCCGAGGGCGAGCCGCACGGGAAGGGCGACGAAGCCGGTGACGCTGCCGCGGCCCGGCCACGCCGACCTCGCCGGGCGTCCTCAAGTACGAGCACGACGACGTCCGCAACGCGCTCGAGCGCGCCTCGGCGCGGCACACGGCCGTGCACGTCGCGGCCGGCGGCGTCGCGAAGGCGCTGCTGCGCGGCGATCGGGATCGCGGTCGCCGGCTCGACCGTCGACGAGGAGGACCTGCGCGCCGCGATCGACGCGGCGCGCGCCGAGCGCGACACGGTCGGCGGCGTCGTCGAGGTGCGCGCGCGCGACGTGCCGCCGGGGCTCGGCTCGTACGCCGCGAAGGAGGACCGCCTCGACGCGCGGCTCGCGGCGGCGGTGATGGGGATCCAGGCGGTGAAGGGCGTCGAGATCGGCGACGGCTTCGCGCTCGCGGAGCAGGCTCGGCTCGGAGGCGCACGACGAGATCGAGACCGACCGCCGCCGGCGGACGAACCACGCGGGCGGGATCGAGGCGCGGCGTCTCGAACGGCGAGGAGATCGTCGTGCGCGCCGCGATGAAGCCGCTGCCGACGCTGATGAAGCCGCTGCGGCTCGGTCGACCTCGCGACCGGCGAGGCGGCGGAGGCGCTCGTCGAGCGCTCCGACGTGGCCGCGGTCGAGGCGCTCGCGGTCGTCGCCGAGGCGGCGGTCGCCTGGGAGCTCGCGCGTGCCGCGCACGAGAAGTTCGGCGGCGACGCGATCGGCGACTTCGTGGCCGCGTGGCGCGCGTACCTCGAGCGCATCCGCATGGCGCTGAACGCGCTCGGCGCGCCACGTCGCGCTCGTCGGGTTCATGGGCGCCGGGCAAGACGACGCTCGGACGCGAGCTCGCCGCCCGGCTCGACCGGCCGTTCCTCGACCTCGACCCGGCGATCGAGGAACGCGCGGGCAAGACGATCCCCGAGCTCTTCGCCGAGCGCGGCGAGGAGCGGCTTCCGCGAGCTCGAGGCGCACGCGGTGCGAGCGGCGCTCGCGGCGCCCGAGCCGGCGGTGGTCGCGCTCGGCGGCGGCGCCGTCACGACGCCCGAGAACCGCGAGGCGCTCGCGCGGCGCGTTCACGGTCCTGCGCGACGTCGACGTCGAGACCGCGTGGCTGCGGGTGCGCGGCTCCGACCGGCCGCTCGCGCAGGACGAAGCCGCGTTCCGGCGCCTCTACGCGGAGCGAGCAGCCGCTGTACCGCGAGGTCGCCGACGCGGTCGCGACCGACGCCGACGGAGCGATCCTCGCCGCCGGCGGCGTCCACCACGAGCGCGGCGCGCTCGACCTGCTCGGCGAGCTCGTGCCCGGCGACGGCCCGGTCGCGCTCGTCGCCGACGCGCACGTGATGGGGATCTACGGCCCGCGCGCCCAGCAGGCGCTCGGCGACCGGCTCGCCACGACGCACGAGCTGCCGGCGGGCGAGGAGGCGAAGGCGGTCGGCGTCCTGCGGCGCCTGTGGAGCGAGCTCCGGCTCGACCGCGGCGGCACGGTCGTCGCGCTCGGCGGCGGCTGCACGACCGACCTCGCCGGCTTCGCCGCCGCGACCTACCTGCGCGGCGTGCCGTGGGTCGCCGTGCCGACGACGCTCGTCGGCCAGGTCGACGCGGCGATCGGCGGCAAGACCGGCGATCGACATCCCCGAGGGGAAGAACCTCGTCGGCGCGTTCCACTGGCCCGCGCGCGTGGTGATCGACGAGACGCTGCTCGAGACGCTGCCCGAGCGCGAGCGCCGCCAGGGCATGGCCGAGCTCGTGAAGACGCGCCTGCTCGCCGGGCGCGAGCTCGAACGTACGCGGCGCCGCTGCTTACAAGGCGGCGCTCTGCCTGCGCGACCCGCACGACCACGGCCCGCGGCGCTGGCTCAACCTCGGCCACACGTTCGCGCACGCGCTCGAGGCCGCGGCCGACTTCGACCTGCCACACGGCGAGGCGGTCGCGCTCGGGCTGCTCGCGGCGCTGCGCGTCTCGGGCCGCGACACGGCGGCGGTCGAGCGCGAGCTCGCGCCGAAGCCGGTGCAGGTCGATCCCGAGCGCGCGTGGCAGGCGCTGCTGCGCGACAAGAAGCGCGCGGGCGACGAGATCAACCTCGTGCTGCTCGGCGACGCCGGCCCGTACGTGGAGCCGCGCCCGGCCGCGGACGTGCGGCGGGAGCTCGAGCGGCTGATCGCGTAGATTCAGGCGGATGCAGATCCTCGTCCTGAACGGCGTCAACCTGGACATGCTCGGCCGCCGCGACCCCGCGGTCTACGGCGGGCTCAGCATGAACGAGCTCGAGACGCAGATCTACGAGTGGGCGAGCGAGCTGACGATGTCGGTGCGCTGCCGGCAGACGAACAGCGAGGGCAGTACATCGAATGGATCCACGACGCCTACGGCGACAAGGACGGCCTCGTCGTCAACCCCGGCGCCTGGTCGCACTACAGCTACGCGATCCACGACGCGCTCGAGATCTTCGACAAGCCGATCGTCGAGGTGCACCTCTCGAACATCGACGAGCGCGAGGAGTGGCGGCGGCGGTCGGTGATCGAAGACGTCGTCTCCCACCGGGTCGTCGGCAAGGGCCCGGACGGCTACCGCGAGGCGCTCGCGTACCTCGCAGGGACGCAGGCGTGACCGCCCGCCTCGACGCACTCCGGGCGCGCCTCGACGAGCGGCTGCTGGTCACGAACCTCGTCAACGTCCTCTACCTGACCGGGTTCGAGAGCTCGAACGCCGCGCTGCTCGTCGAGCCGGGTCGCCAGGCGCGGCTCTTCACCGACTTCCGCTACATCGAGGACGCCGAGAGCGTGCCGGGCGTGAAGGCCGAGCTTGAGCAAGCGGTCGCTGATGGGTGATCTCGCCGGGCGCCTCGACGGGCGGCTCCTGTTCGAGGCCGACGCGCTGCCGTTCTCGCAGGTCGAAGCGCTCGGCGCCGGCGGGCTCGAGCTCGTGCCGTCGACGCGGGATCGTCGAGGGCCTGCGGGCCGTCAAGGACGACGGCGAGATCGAGAAGGTCCGCCGCGCCGCGCGCGCCGCCGACCACGCCTTCGAGGCGCTGACCGCCGAGACGTGGGTCGGCCGCACCGAGCGCGAGCTCGCCTGGCGCCTGCGCACGCTCATGCACGCGCACGGCGTCGACCACCTCGGTTTCGACACCGCGATCCTGACCGGTCCGAACGGCGCGAAGCCGCACGCGGCGCCGGGCGACCGGCTGATCGAGGACGAACACACTCGTCGTCGCCGACTGGGGCGCGCGGCTCGACGGCTACTGCTCCGACTGCACGCGCACCCTCGCCACCGGTCCGCTGCCGAAGGAGCTGCGGCGTGCCTACGACGTCTGCCTGGAGGCCCAGCTCGCGGCCGTCGACCAGATCCGGCCGGGCATGACGGGCATCGAGGCCGACCGGATCGCGCGCGCCGTGATCGAGGAGGCCGGCTTCGGCGAGCAGTTCGGCCACGGCCTCGGCCACGGCGTCGGCGTCGACATCCACGAGGCGCCGCGCCTCTCGACCGAGTCGACGGACGTGCTCGAGGTCGGCAACGTGGTCACGATCGAGCCGGGGATCTACCTCCCGGGCGTGGGCGGCGTCCGGATCGAGGACCTCGCGGTCGTGCGTGCCGACGGCGTCGAGCTGCTGACGCACTTCCCGAAGGACCTCACGCTCGTCGGATGAGCACCGCCGTCGAGTGAGCACCGCCGTCGCATGAACACCGGCTGGCTCGTCGCGGGAATCGTGGTGGTGGTCGCCGCGCTTGCGGTCCGCCGGCGGATGCGGATGCCACCCGAGCGGCGGCGCGAGCTCTCGGAGCGCGGCGGCCTGACGATGAGGCGCGTCGAGGCATACCTCTGGCCGCCCCTCGGCGTCGTGCTGGCGTTCGCTGCAATCCACGACTGGGGCGGCTGGGTCTCGCTTGCGGTGCTGGCGACGGGAGTCCTGTTCCTGGCGGCCGGGCTCAGCTCGTTCCGCGAGCTCCGGCGGCGACGGCTCAGCTAACGTGGCGCGGCGATGGCCGAAGTCGTCTCCACGAGCAACTTCCGCAACGGCATGCACATCTCGCTCGACGGGCAGAACTGGCGCATCGTCGAGTTCCAGCACGTGAAGCCCGGAAAGGGCGGGGCGTTCGTGCGCACCAAGCTGAAGTCGATCGACAGCGGCGCCGTCGTCGACAAGACGTTCCGCGCCGGCGAGAAGTTCGAGCGCGTGCGCACCGAGACGAAGCAGATGCAGTTCCTCTACGACGCCGGCGACGAGGTCGTGTTCATGGACGAGGAGACCTTCGAGCAGATCTCGATGACGCGCGCATCGGTCGAGGACGCGCTGCCGTTCATGCAGGCCTCGTCGAGCTGGCAGATGCTGTTCGTCGACGAGCGCCCGACGGGCATCGATCTGCCGTCCTCCGTGGTGCTCGAGGTGGCCGAGACCGAGCCAGGCGTCAAGGGCGACACCGTCTCGAACGTGACCAAGCCGGCGACGCTCGAGACGGGCGCGGTCGTGCAGGTGCCGCTGTTCGTGAACCCGGGTGAGAAGATCAAGGTCGACCCGCGCGAGAAGCGCTACATCTCGCGGGCCTGACCACGAGGCGTAGCGATCCGATCGGCTCGGAGCGTCGGCATGAGCGAGCTCGACCACAGCGCCTTCTGAACCGCAGCGTCTCTCTCCGGCCCGTACCGGCTGGTTCGCCGCCGCAACGTCGCTCGCCTCGGCCCGGGCGCTCGTCGGCGAGGCGTCAGGCGCGGTGGCTCGGCGGCTTCGCCCGCGCTACGGCTTCCCGTAGCGCGACGTCCTCGCCTCGGCGCAGGCGGTGAAGCGGAGCGTCGACCCGGACTGGTTCTTCCGCTGCCCGCAGGCGATCGAGCCGGCCTAGACCGGCGTCGCCGAGACGCTAAGGTCCCACGTCGTGCCACGGCTGGTCGACACCTCGATTCGCGTCCTCGGGCAGGAACCGCTCGCCGGCGCGATGCCGACCTCGGCGCTGCTCGAGGTCGCGGAGATCCTGGACGGTGCCGGGTTCGCGTACCTCGAGGTCTCCGGCGGCGGCGTGTTCGACGCGGCCGTGCGGCGCGGCGTCGAGAGCCCGTGGGAGCGGATCCGGGCGCTGAAGGCACGCACGACGACGCCGCTCGCGCTCGCCGTGCGCGGGCGCTTCCTCGTGGGCGCCCGGCCCGTCGGCGGCGACATCGTGCGGCGCTTCGCCGCGACCGCCGCCGAAAGCGGGATCGACGTGTTCCGTTTGCACGATCCGCTGAACGACGTCGAGAACCTGCGCGAGGCGGCCGGGGCGATCCTCGCCGCGGGCCGCGCGTTCGACACGGGGCTGCTCTACGGCAGCAACCGACGCGACGCGCTCGTCGACGCAGCGAAGCGCGTGCCGGACATCGGCGCGACGCGGGTCCTCCTGCACGACCCCGCCGGCCTGCTGCAGCCTGCGCGCGCGGGCGAGCTCGTCGCCGAACTGGGCGAGCTGACGGGCCTGCCGGTCGGGCTCTACTGCCAGGGCGCCGGGCGGAACGCGCTCGCGGTCGCGCTCGAGGCGGTGCGGCGCGGCGCGGATCTGATCGCCTGCGCCGTCTACCCGGTGGCACTCGCCGCGCACCGCATCTCGGCCGAGGCGGCCGCCCAGGCGCTCGTCGGGCTCGGGCTCGACACCGGCGTGGACGAGGACGTCGTCTGGAAGGCCGCCGACCTCGTGGACGAGCACATCGGCGACATGCCGGCGACGCCCTTGCTGCCGCGGATCGCGGTGCGCGCGGCGCGGCGCAAGGTGCCGGTCGCGGTCGTCGCCTCCGTCGACGTCGAGCTGCGCGCGCGAAACGCCGGCGGCCGACTCGGCGAGGTGCTCGACGAGATCGACCGTGTGCGCGTTGAGGCCGGTTCGCCGCCGCTGGCTGCGCCGATCGGCCACATCGTCGCCACGCAGGCGCTCGTCAACGTCCTGGGGGCGAACCGCTACGGCACGATCGTCGACGAGCTCCGCGACCTCGTCAACGGCCGCTTCGGCCACACGCCGGGTCCGATCGACCCGGCGCTGGAGCGGGCTGTCAAGCTGCTCGTCGGCGAGCCCGAGGACGAGCAGGTCGCGCTCGACACGCTGCGCGAAAGCGCGAAGGGGCTCGCCTCGAGCGAGGAGGAGCTGCTCCTGCTCGCGCTCTTCGGCGCCGAGGCGGAGCGGCTCCTGCAGTCGGTGCGGGAGCGGGCCGGCGGCGAGGAGACCCCGGGCGCCCGCGGGCTCGAGCAGACGCGTGAGGAGCGGATCCGCTCGGTCGTGCGCATCGTCCAGGAGACGGGGATCGACGAGATCACGGTCGAGGAGGACGGGATGCGCGTGAGCGTTCGCCGCACGCCCGAGCTGCCGGCGGTGTCCACGGCGGCCGCGGTGCCGGGGGCCGCGGCGGCGGAGCTCGACGAGCCACCGATCCCGCGGCCGGCCGACGGCCTCGTCCGGATCGAGAGCCCGATGGTCGGCACGTTCTACAGCAGCCCGGGCGAGGGCGCGCCGCCGTTCGTCGAGGAGGGCGATCCCGTCGCGGCCGGCCAGACGCTCTGCATCCTCGAGGCGATGAAGCTGATGAACCACGTGAAGGCCGAGATCGAGGGCATCGTCCGGAAGATCCACGTCGTCAACGCCGCCGCCGGTCGAGTACGGCCAGCTGCTCTTCGAGCTCGAGCCGCTGAACGGCCGACCGCTGGGCCTCTAGTTGGCCCCCGCTTGATGTTCTCCCGGGTGCTGGTCGCGAACCGCGGCGAGATCGCGGTGCGCGTGATCCGGGCGCTGCACGAGCTCGGCATCGAGGCCGTGGCGGTGTACTCGAGCGCCGACCGGGACGCGCTCCACGTCAGGCTCGCCGACCAGGCGGTGCAGATCGGGCCGCCGCCGGTCGCCGACAGCTACCTGCGGATCCCGTCGATCGTCGCGGCGGCCGTCACGACCGGCTGCGACGCGGTGCATCCCGGGTACGGCTTCCTGGCCGAGAACCCGGCGTTCGTCGAGGCGTGCGCCGACAACGACGTCGTCTTCGTCGGGCCACCTGCTTCGGTGATGACGGCGATGGGCGACAAGGTCGCCGCGCGCCGCGCGATGCGGGCGGCCGACGTGCCGACAGTGCCGGGCACGGAGGGCTCGACCACGATCGCCGCGGCGCTCGAGGCCGCCGGGGAGCTCGGGTATCCGGTGATGCTCAAGGCGGCTGCGGGCGGCGGCGGCAAGGGGATGCGCCTGGTCGAGACGCGCGAGGAGCTCGAGGACGCGTTCGGTGCAGGGGCGGCCGAGGCCGAGGCGGCGTTCGGCGACCCGACGCTGTACCTCGAGAAGGTGCTCGCGCCCGCGCGCCACGTGGAGATCCAGGTGCTCTGCGACGCGCACGGGAACATCCTCACGCTCGGCGAGCGCGAGTGCTCGATCCAGCGTCGGCACCAGAAGCTGATCGAGGAGACGCCGTCGCCCGCGCTGACGCCGGAGCTGCGCGAGGAGATGGAGGCGGCGGCAGAGCGGGCGTGCCGCGCCGTCGGCTACGTGAACGCGGGGACACTGGAGTTCCTGCTCGGACCGGACGGATCGTTCTCGTTCATCGAGCTGAACGCGCGCCTGCAGGTCGAGCACCCGGTGACGGAGATGTGCACGGGCATCGACCTCGTGCGGGCGCAGCTGCACATCGCCGCCGGGAGAGGCTCTCGAGACGACGGGACGTGCACCGCGACGCGGGCACGCGGTCGAGATCCGGCTGAACGCGGAGGATCCGGCGCGCGGCTTCCTGCCGGTGCCCGGGACGGTGACGCGCTTCCTTCCGGCGCTCGGCCCGGGCGTTCGCGTCGACACCCACCTCGAGGACGGCACGATCGTCCCGCCGTACTACGACTCGTTGCTCGCGAAGGTCGTCGTCTGGGACGTCGATCGCCCAGCCGCCCTGGCGCGTGCGGCGCGCGCGCTCGAGGAGACGGTGATCGAGGGGGTGCCGACCACGCGGGAGTTCGCACTCGGCGTGATCCGCGGCGAGGAGTTCGCGAGCGGCCACTACTCGACCTCGACTCTCGCCGAGCTGGGCGCGGCCGTCGCGTGAGAACCGTCGCGTGAGAACGTGGCACGCTTCCGTGCTGGTGTCGATCACGGGGACATGCCGAGACAACCCTGGCCGGAAGCTCAGCCGTTGCCTCGACCGCGGCACTCGCGATTCGACGGGGCGGGCATGAGCCTCGTTCTCGAGGGGCCGAACGGGACGATCACCGTGCCCGACGCGGTCCTGCTCCAGATCGCGGTTCGCGCCGCGGAGGGAGTCGACGGGCTGCGCGTGCGGCGCCGGCGGTCGGTCGACATCGAAGGACGCGCCGTCCGCCTCGAGGTCGCGGCGAGGCGAGGCGAGCCTCTCGTCGCCCAGGGCGGGCGCGTCCAGGACGCGGTCGCGACCGCGCTCCGGACGGCGTGCGGTCTCGACGTCACCGTCGACGTCGCGTTCGAGGAGCTGCGGTGATCTCGCGCCGCCAGGCACGCAGGCAGGCGCTCTTCCTGCTCTACCAATGGGATCTCTCCGGCTCGGAGATCGGTTCCCAGTACGAGGGAGAGCTCGACCCGTGGGCGAAGGCGTTGGCCGAGGAGGCCGCCGCCCACGCCGCCGAGCTCGACGTGCGAATCACCGCAGCGGCGCAGGGCTGGACGGCCGACCGCCTCGGCGTGGTCGAGCGCAGCGCCCTCCGTGTCGCGATCAGCGAGCTCGACCTCGGCGAGGTGCCGCCGGAGGTCGCGATCAACGAGGCGGTCGCGTTCGCGAAGCGCTACTCGTCCGACGAGGCCGCCAAGCTCGTGAACGGCATCCTGGGAGGAATCCAGCGGGAGGAGGCGGCAAGGCGATGAGGTGCCGATGTTCCCAGAGGGTGAGTCGGGCATGAGCGCGGACGAGTCGCTGACGAGGGTCGAGGCGCTGCTCGCGCGCGCCGAGGCGGTGCGGCAGAAGCTCGACCAGTCCGAGGACCGGGACACGACGATCGAGGTGCTCGAGGAGCTGAGGGAGCTGGCGACGCGAGGTCGACGCCGAGATCCAGCGGGCCGAGAAGGCGGCGGAGGCGGATGCCGCGGACGCCTGACGAATTGCGCGAGCTCGTCGAGGGATACCTCGGCGAGCTGGCGCTGACGCCCGAGCTGGCACCGCTCGAGGAGCCGATCCGGCACGGCCTCGGCGGCAAGCGCGTCCGGCCGGTGCTCTGTCTCGCCGCGGGCGAGGCCGTCGGCGCCGAGCCGGAGCCGCTCCTGCCCGCGGCTGCCTCGGTCGAGCTCGTGCACTCGTTCTCGCTCGTCCACGACGACCTGCCGGCCCTCGACGACGACACCGAGCGCCGTGGCAAACCGACGGTGTGGGCCGCCTACGGCGAGGCGACCGCGGTGCTCGCCGGCGACGCGCTTCTCGGCGAGGCGTTCCGGCTCGCCCTCACGTACGACTCGCCGGCGGTCGCGCGCGAGCTCGTCGGTGCCACGCTCGCGATGATCGGCGGGCAGCAGCTCGACCTCGCGGGCGGCTACGCCGACCTGGCCGAGCTGCACCGGCTGAAGACCGGGGCGCTCTTCTCGGCGTCGGTGATGTGCGGCCTCTGGGCGGCGGGGCTGCCCGCCGCCGAGCACCCGCCGTGGCGGGCGTTCGCGGGCGAGCTCGGCCTGCTCTTCCAGGTCGTCGACGACATCCTCGACGGCGACGGGTACGTGCTCGAGGTGGGGGAGGGCGGCGCGCGTGGCCTCGCGGATGAGGCTGCCGAGCGGGCCCAGACGCGGCTGGCCGAGCTCGACGCGGACACGGCGGTCCTGTCCGAGATCGTCGCCGGCCTCGCGGCCCGCACGTCGTGACGAAGAAGCGCCTCGACGTCGTTCTCGTCGAGCAGGGCCTGGCGGAGAGCAGAGCGCAGGCGCAGGCGCTCGTGATGGCCGGCCTCGTGCCGGGGCACGCGAAGTCCGGTGAGCAGGTGGACGACGCGGCGCCGCTCGAAGTCGAGTCGCCGCCACCGTACGTCTCGCGCGCCGGGCACAAGCTCGCGCACGCGCTCGACGCGTTCGGCTTCGACCCGGCCGGCCTCGACTGCCTCGACCTCGGGGCCTCCACCGGCGGCTTTACCGACGTGCTGCTGCAGCGCGGCGCCCGACGCGTGATCGCGCTCGACGTCGGTCACGGTCAGCTGCACTCTCGGCTCCGCGGCGACCCGCGCGTGATCGTCCTCGAGCGGACGAACGCCCGGACGCTGACCGAGCTTCCGTTCGCGCCGCAGCTCGTCACGTGCGACGTCTCGTTCATCTCCGTGCGGACGGCGCTGCCGCCTGCGTTGCGCCTCGCGGCGCCGCGCTGGCACGCGCTCGTGCTCGTGAAGCCGCAGTTCGAGGCCGGCCGGGCCGACGCGCCGAAAGGTGTGGTGCGCGACCCGGCGGTGCGACGCCGCGTGCTGCGCGAGGTGGCCGAGGCATCGCAGGCCTGGTCGGCGCGTGTGGTCGGCGTCGTAGACTCGGGCCTGCCCGGGCCCAAGGGAAACCATGAGTTCGTCCTCCACCTCGTCCACGAAGCGCGACCAGAGCTTCCCCCCGAGCTCGAGCGGTGGATCGGCGATGCCGTCGGTTGAGCGCGCGGCGGTCGTCACGCACGGCCGCACGAGGGACGTGCGCCCGGCCGTCGAGCGGCTGCGGGCGGTGGCGGCGCAGGCGGGCGTCGAGCTGCTGTTCGATACCGACGAAGCCGAGAAGCACGATGTCGAGCCGGCGGAGGACGGCCGGCCGGACATCGCGGTCGTGCTCGGCGGCGACGGCACGATCCTCCGCGCGCTGACCCGCTTCCTCAACACGGATGTCCCGGTGATCGGCGTCAACTTCGGTCGCGTGGGCTTCCTCACCACGATGCAGGCGGACGAGCTGGAGGCCGGCCTGGCCCGCGCGTTCCGCGGCGAGTACCGCGTGCTGGAGCTGCCGACGCTCGAGGTGACGTTCAACGGCGAGACGCACGGCGCCGTCAACGATGCCGTGATCGCCGGCGGCACGCTCGGCCGGATGATCGAGCTCGAATGGGCGATCGGCGAGGAGGCGCTCGGCTGTCAGCGGATGCGACGGGCTGATCTGCGCCACGCCGCCCGGCTCGACCGCGTACAACCTGTCGAACGGCGGGCCGGTGCTCGTGTGGGGCCTCGACGCGATGGTGGTCACGTTCGTCGCGCCGCACTCGCTTCACGCACGGCCGCTCGTCGTCGGTCGCCACACCGAGCTCGTGGTCACCAACCGCTCGCCCGACATCGACGCGGCCGTGCTCGTCGACGGCCACGCAGTCGGCCGCCTGCCGCGCGGAGCCGACGCCCGGATGCGCCTCGGCCCGGCGCGGAGCAGGCTGGCGATGCTGCCCGAGCAGACGTTCTTCCGCCGCTACGGCGAGGTGTTCGGCACCGCCTGACGCTCGGCGCTCGGGCGCTCGGTCGCGGGCGACCATCGGCGCGAGCCCGACGCGGACGCATCTCCGACCGCTCGTCGAACGTTGCAGAATCGGCACGGAGACGTGACAGACACGTCACGCCTTGGCCGGTATCGTCGCCGTTGAGGGCGGAGGGATCGGCCCCACCCGGGCGGGGGTCCGGGTCGGCGGGGGTTCGTTTTCGCTGCGCCGGCGGCTACGCGTGGGGCGGGCGGACCCGGCTGGGCTGGGGGTCGGGGGATGAGAGCTGAGATCGGGTTCTGGGCGAGGGGCAGTCTCGGGAAGGGGCCGCGTCTAGTCGGCGCTCCCGCCGGGCTGGTCGAAACCGACAATCGAGGCGGTCATGCGCCGGCCGTACGATTGATGCTGTGCTGCGCCGGCTCCGGATCGAGAACCTCGTCCTGATTCGCGAGGCCGAGCATCGCGCTCGGCGAAGGGTTGAACGCGATCACCGGCGAGACGGGCGCGGGGAAGACGATCCTCTCCGGCGCGATCGGGCTCCTGCTCGGCGCGCGCGGAGACGCGGGGGCGATCGGGGCGGCCGGCGCCGAAGCGTACGTCGAGGCCGAGTTCGACCTGCCCGACGACGAGGCGCTCGGCGCGCTCGCCGAGCTGCGGCCCGAAGGTGAGGACGGCGCTCGTCGTCGCGCGGCGGATCTTCGCCGACGGGCGAACGCGCGCCTACGCCTGGGGCCGGAGCGCAGCGCGCGAGGACGTGGCCGCCGCCGTCGAGAGCCTGCTCGCGATGAGCGGCCAGTTCGAGCAGCGGCGGCTCGCGCGGCCGAGCTACCAGCTCGCCGTCCTCGACGCGTTCGCCGGCACCGAGCAGACGGTGCGCGACGCGCGTCGCACCTGGCGCGAGCTCCTCTCGGCGCGGCGACTGCTGCGACGAGTTGACGCAGGACGTCGTCGCGGCGCAGGCGCGGCTCGACGAGCTGCGCGCTCTCGCCGCCGACACCGAGCGCCTCGATCCGGGCCTGGAGGACGAGCTGCGCGCCGAGCGCGAGCGGCTGCGGCACGTCACCGAGCTGGCCGCCGGCGCTGCGGCCGCGGTGGCCGCTCTCGCGCCCGACGAGGACGCGGGCGCAGCCGACCTCGTCGGCTCGGCCGCGCGCGCAGTCGCGCCGCTCGAGCCGCTGGCGCCGGAGCTCGCGGCTGCGGGCGAGGCGCTGCGGGCAGCCGAGCTCTCGCTGCGCGAGACGTCCTCGGAGCTGCGGGTGTTCCTCGCCTCGCTGGAGGCCGACCCCGAGCGCGTCGAGGTCGGTCGAGGCGGAGCTCGACAGGATCGCCGACGTGAAGCGGCGCTACCGCGCGCAGACCTACGAGGAGCTGCTCGACCGGGCCGCCGAGGCGCGTCGCGAGCTCGCGGCGCTCGACGAGGGGTACGACCCGGCGCAGGCTGCCGCCGAGGCGGTCGAGCGCGCGGAGGCCGAGGTCGAGCGCCTGCACGCCGAGCTGCGGGCGGCGCGTGCCGCCGCGGCGCCGGCGTTCGCGGAGGCGGTTGCGCAGGAGCTGGTCGGCGTCGGCGTCGGCGAGGGCGAGTTCCGGGCCGAGCTGAGCGACGCGGAGCCGGGCGCGTCGGGAGCGGACGAGGTCGTCTTCCTCGTGCGGCCGAACGCCGGCCTGCCGTTCGGGCAGGTCGCCGAGACCGCCTCCGGCGGCGAGCTCTCCCGGATCGCGCTCGCGATCGCGGCCGTCGCGGGCGGCGAGACGATCGTCTTCGACGAGATCGACGCCGGCATCGGCGGGCAGACGGCGCACGCCGTCGGCGAGACGCTGCGGCGCCTCGCGGAGCGGGCTCAGGTGCTGACGATCACGCACCTGCCGCAGATCGCGAGCCTCGCCGACCGCCACTTCCGGGTCGAGAAGGTCGCGGGCGACCCTACCCACACGCGCATCGAGGAGCTCGGCGCGGACGAGCGCCGCGAGGAGCTCGAGCGGATGCTCGGCGGCGCCGACTTCCTCGCGACGCTCCGTGAGTGAGCGCCGGAGCGGATGAGGCACGGCCACGCCTCGCGCGAGCTGCTCGCTCCGCGCAGCGACGTCTGGGCGTTCCTCGCGGAGCCGCATCACCTGGCCGACTGGTGGCCCCGCATCCGCGGCGTGCAGCCCGACCGGCGCGGCTTCGCACCGGGCGCGCGGTGGAGCGTGATGGCGCTCGAGCGGCTGCCGCTGATGGGCTGGCGCAGCCCCAAGCGCCCAGTCACGCTCGTCGTCGGCGAGATCGAGCGCTACGAGCGCTGGACGTGGCACCTGACCGGGGACACGCCACTCGACGTCGAGATCCGCCTGACCGCTACCGCCCCCGATCGCACGCTCGTCGCGATCGCGGTCGACGCATCCGCGCTCGGGAGCCCGAAGCGGCTCGCCCGCTCGGCGGTCGGCCGCCTGTACGACCTCGTCCAGACGGCGGCGGAGCTCTGACGGCGCGTCTGTCCTGGCCGGCCCCTAGGATCAGGGCGATGCGTGAGGGGGGTCAGGCGCGCCGGGCGCGCTGGTACGGTTGGAGCCCGTGAGCCTGCTCGCGGATCGGTACCGCTCCGTCGGCCTTCGGGGCCGGCGGTGAGCACCACCGTCCCCACCAAGTTCGTCTTCGTCACCGGCGGCGTCGTCTCGTCGCTCGGCAAGGGGATCACCGCCGCCTCGCTCGGTCGGCTGCTCAAGGCGCGCGGGCTGAAGGTGCAGATGCAGAAGTTCGACCCGTACCTGAACGTCGACCCGGGGACGATGAGCCCGTTCCAGCACGGCGAGGTGTTCGTGACCGAGGACGGCGCCGAGACCGATCTCGACATCGGCCACTACGAGCGCTTCATCGACAAGAACCTCTCGCGGGCCGCGAACCACACGGCGGGCGCTGTCTGGGACCGCGTGCTGCGCAAGGAGCGCAAGGGCGAGTACCTCGGCTCGACCGTGCAGGTGATCCCGCACATCACGAACGAGATCAAGGCGCGCATCCGTTCGGTGGCCGAGGCGACCGCCACCGACGTCGTCATCTCCGAGATCGGCGGCACCGTCGGCGACATCGAGTCGCAGCCGTTCCTCGAGGCGATCCGCCAGTTCCGCCGCGAGGCCGGCCCGGAGAACGTGCTCTACCTGCACGTCACGCTCGTGCCGTTCATCCCGAACGCGGGCGAGCTGAAGACGAAGCCGACGCAGCACTCGGTGAACGAGCTGCGGCGCATCGGTATCCACCCGGACGTGCTCGTCTGCCGCTCGACCGAGCCGCTGACCCAGGAGATCCGCGACAAGATCGCGCTCTTCGCCGACGTCGACATCGAGGCGGTCGTCTCGGCGATCGACGTGCCGGACGTCTACCTCGTGCCGATGGCGCTGCGCGAGCAGGGGCTCGACCGGCTGGTCTGCGAGAAGCTCGGCCTGGAGACGGCGGAGACCGACCTGGGCGAATGGGATGCGCTGGTCGAGCGGCTCGGCGAGCGCCGTGGCACGGTCGAGATCGCGCTCGTCGGGAAGTACGTGAAGCTCCACGACGCCTACCTCTCGGTGCACGAGGCGCTCAAGCACGCGGGCATCCACGCCGGCTGCAACGTCCACGTGCGCTGGGTCGACGCCGAGCACATGACGCTCGAGGAGGCACGCGCCGAGCTCGCCGAGGTCGACGGCGTGCTCGTCCCCGGCGGCTTCGGCTCGCGCGGCTGGGAGGGCAAGATCCTCGCCTGCCGCGTCGCGCGCGAGGACGCGATCCCGTACCTCGGCATCTGCCTCGGCATGCACGTCGCCGTGTCCGAGTTCGCGCGCCACGTGTGCGGCCTCGAGGGCGCGAACTCGACCGAGATGGACCCCGAGACGCCGTTCCCGGTGATCGACCTGCTCCCGGAGCAGAAGGAGGTCGAGGACCTCGGCGGCACGATGCGCCTCGGCGCCCAGGCGGTCGAGCTCGCCGTGGGCACGCACGCGCGCGAGCTCTACGGCGACGAGCCGGTGATCGCCGAGCGCCACCGGCATCGCTACGAGGTGAACAACGCCTTCCGCGACGCGTTGCTCGACGGTGGCCTCGTCGTCAGCGGCACGTTCCAGGAAGGGCGGCTCGTCGAGGTGATCGAGCTGCCCGACCATCCGTGGTTCGTCGCCTCGCAGTTCCACCCGGAGTTCAAGTCGCGCCCGACGCGGCCGGCGCCGCTCTTCCGCGAGTTCGTCAGCGCCGCGCTCGAGCGCTCACGCGCCCGGCGCGCCGAGCGCGTCGAGCTCGCCCGCTGACGGGCGTCCGCGGCCCTGTCAGTTCTGCGTCGCCGACGGCAGGAGCTCCTGCCACGGATTTCTCCTGCAGCTTCCAGCGGGGGTGTCTCGGGCCGGCGCGGGCTCCATCCCCGGGCGAACGTCGTCGCCGGCCGGAGCAGCCGCGGCGCGGTCCGAGCGGGATGGCGGCGGCTCGGCCATCGTGAGCGTGGTTCGTACACAGCCGGCAGTCCCCGGTCAAGGCGGCCCGGCGCGCGTAGCATCCGCCTTCGTGCCCTCGGAGGTCCTGGACCTGTTTCTCGAGCTCGCCGCCATCGCCAGCCCGCCGGGCGAGGAGCGCGCCGTCGCCGACCGCGTGCAGCGCTTCCTCCGCGACTGCGGCCTGGGGCCGGACGAGGACGACGCCGGGCGCCGGGTGGGGTCGACGATGGGCAACCTGTACGCCGCGCTCGAGCCGACGACCGAAGGCGAGCCGCTGTTTCTCTGTGCGCACCTCGACACGGTGCCGCCGACCGGCGCGATCGAGCCCGTCGTCGAGGACGGCGTCGTCCGGAACGCGGGCGGGACGATCCTGGGCGCCGACAACAAGGCCGCGGTCGCCGCGATGCTCGAGGCGACGCGCCGCGTGCTCGCCGAGGGCCGGCCGCACGCCGGGATCGAGCTGCTGTTCACGCCGAAGGAGGAGGTCGGGCTGCTCGGCGCGTACGCGTTCGACCACACACGCCTGCGCGCGCGAGTCGGGTACGTCTACGACCAGGCCGCGCCGATCGGCGACGTCGTGCTCGGCGCGCCGTCTGCGCAGCAGCTCGAGATCACCTTCCACGGCCGCGCCGCCCACGCCGGCATGTACCCGGAGGAGGGCCGCTCCGCGATCGCGGCGGCCGCGCGGGCGATCGCCGAGATGCAGCTCGGGCGGGTCGACGAGGACTCGACCGCCAACGTCGGGCTGATCGAGGGCGGCACCGCCGCGAACATCGTCCCAGAGCGGTGCTCGCTCGTCGCGGAGGCCCGATCGCACGACGATCGCAAGCTCGCGGGGCTCGTGCAGGCGATGCAGGACGCGGTCACCTTCGCCGCCGGCGTCGCGGACTGCGAGGTCGAGACGAAGATGCAGCGGAGCTATCGCGCCTACCGCTTCCGGCAGGACGACACGGCGGTGCGGCTCGCCGCCGAGGCGCTCGCGCGGTCCGGCTTCGAGCCGCGTTACGGCCTCTCGGGCGGAGCGGCCGACGCGAACGTCTTCAACGAGCGCGGCCTGCAGTGCGTCAACCTCGCGAACGGGATGGCGGAGATCCACACGCCCGACGAGCACATCGCCGTCGGCGATCTCGAGGCGATGGTCGAGGTGACGCTCGCGCTCGTCGACGCGGCCGCCGCGTAACTCGCCCGTCGGGCCGTCGGCGGAACGGAGCCCGCTCTCGAGTGTCGCGGCAGGTGAGACGCCCGGTTCGACTTTCGGTCCAGCGCCCATTCAGGTCCCATCCCTAGCCCCCACCCACCCGGGGAAATCAGGCTAGCTCGTAACGTGTGACGCGTCTGTCACGGCTTCGTGCCAGTTGCGTGCCAATGTGTTCGCATGGGTCGCGGGTCCGCCCGTGCGAGCCCGCGTGTCGCCGTGGGCGCTATCGTCCGCGGCCGTGAGAGTCGGCGTCGCACGCGAGATCAAGTCGGACGAGTACCGCGTCGCGCTGACGCCGGCCGGCGCGCTCGAGCTCGTCGATCGCGGTCACGAGGTCGTCGTCGAGGCCGGCGCAGGAGTCGGTAGCGCGTTTGCCGACGCCGACTACGAGCGCGTCGGGGCGCGAGTCGCCGATGTCGGAGAGGTCTGGGCGTCGGCCGACCTGCTGCTCAAGGTGAAGGAGCCGGTGCCCGAGGAGTTTCCGCGGCTTCGTGAGGGGCTGGCGCTCTTCACCTATCTGCACGTCGCGGCCGACGAGCCGCTGACGCGCGCCCTGCTCGACTCGGGCGTCACCGCCGTCGCCTACGAGACGGTCGAGCGCGCGAACGGTGCGCTCCCGCTGCTCGCGCCGATGTCGGAGATCGCCGGCCGTGCTGGCGGCGCAGGCCGGCGCGTACTTCCTCGAGAAGCCGTTCGGTGGTCGCGGACTCCTGCTCGGCGGCGTGCCCGGCGTCGCGCCGGGTCGCGTCGTGATCATCGGCGGCGGCATCGTCGGCTACAACGCAGCCATCATCGCGATCGGGCTCGGCGCCCAGGTGACGATCCTCGAGCGCTCGATCGACCGAATGCGCCACCTCGAGGAGATCCTGTCGGGCCGCGTGACGCTGCTCATGTCGTCCACCCTCGAGATCCAGGAGTCCGTTGCCGAAGCCGATCTCGTGATCGGTGCCGTCCTCATCCCCGGCGCGCTCGCGCCGAAGCTCGTCACGCGCCCGATGATCGCGGGGATGAAGCGCGGCTCGGTCGTCGTCGACGTCGCGATCGACCAGGGCGGCTGCCTCGAGACGGCGCGCCCGACGACGCACTCCGATCCGGTCTACGTCGTCGACGACGTGATCCACTACTGCGTCGCGAACATGCCCGGTGCGGTGCCGATCACGGCGACGATGGCGCTCACGAACGCGACGCTGCCGTACGTCGAGGCGATCGCCGATCTCGGCGTCCGCTTCGCCGTCGCCACCGATCCAGCTCTTGCGAAAGGTGTCAACGTGCTCGACGGCAAGATCACCTACGAGGCGGTGGCCGAGGCGCACGGCCTCGACTTCACGCCGCTCGAGGACGTGCTGTCGCTCGTCAGCTAGCGGACTCCGGCTCGGCCTTCTTCTTCGAGCCGGGTTTGGGACTGACCCGGACGACGAGCCACGTGACCGCCGCGGCCAGGGTTACGACGCTCACGATGAAGAGCGCAACCCCAAGGAGTCCGAGTAGCGTAAGCACCGGATTAGGATAGCCGCGTGTCCCGCGCGTGCGTGATCGTCCTCGATGCCGTCGGTGCGGGCGAGCTTCCCGATGCAGGCGGATTTCGGCGACGAGGGCTCGGACACGCTCGGCAACGTCGCCCGGGCAGTCGGCGGCCTCGACCTGCCGACGCTCGAGGCGCTCGGGCTCGGCAACGTCGAGCCGCTCGAAGGCTGCCCGCCCCAGCCCGGGGCGCCTGCGGTTGCGGGGCGCCTGCTCGAGCGCTCGCGCGGCAAGGACACGACCACCGGGCACTGGGAGCTGATGGGCATCGTCACGCCGCAGGCGATGCCGACCTACCCGCACGGCTTCCCCGACGAGGTGATCGACCCGTTCATGAACCGAACGGGCCACGGCGTGCTCGGCAACGTCCCTGCGAGCGGGACGGAGATCATCCAGGAGCTCGGCGAGGAGCATCAGCGCACGGGCAAGTGGATCGTCTACACGAGCGCCGACTCCGTGTTCCAGATCGCCGCCCACGAGGAGACGATTCCGCTCGAGGAGCTCTACGAGGGCTGCCGCGTCGCGCGCGAGATTCTGACCGGCAACCACGCGGTCGGGCGCGTGATCGCGCGGCCGTTCGTGGGAGACCCGGGGAACTACGTGCGCACCCCGAACCGCCACGACTTCTCGCTCGAGCCGAAGCGGCCGAACTACCTCTCGCTGCTGCGCGCGCGCGACGTGAAGGTGTACGGCGTCGGGAAGATCCACGACATCTTCGCGGGCTGCGACATCGACGAGTCGTTTCCGACGAAGTCGAACGTCGAGGGCATCCAGCGAACCGAGGAGCTGATGCGCGGGATCGACGAGGGGCTCGTGTTCGTGAACCTCGTCGAGACGGACATGCTCTGGGGGCATCGCAACGACCCGGAGAACTTCCACCGCTGCCTGCAGGACTTCGACCGACGGCTGCCGGACCTTCTGGACGCGCTGCGCGATGGCGACCTGCTCGTGCTCACGTCCGACCACGGCTGCGACCCGACAACGCCGTCGACCGACCACTCTCGCGAGTACGCCTGCTGCTCGCCTACGCGCAGGGGCGGAACGCGGGCGGCCGCGTTCACGAGGACGGCGAGTTCGCCGACGTCGGCGCGACCGTCAACGCGTGGCTCGGCGGTCAGGCGCCCTCCCGGGGGATCCCGGGAAAGGCCATCATCGAGGCATGAGGCTCGACGATCCGGCGCTCATCCGCCCGCTCGTCGCACCCTGTGTCCAGTCGGTTTTCGTGGCGGAGACCGCAACGTGATCCGGCCCGCCGAGGTCATCCGCCGCAAGCGCGACGGAGAGGAGCTCTCCGCTGACGAGATCGCCGAGCTCGTGCTCGGCTACGCGCGTGGCGAGATCCCCGACTACCAGCTGGCGGCCTTTTGCATGGCCGTGTACTTCCGTGGGCTGACGCCCCGCGAGACGTTCGTCGCTGACGGACGCGATGATCCAGAGCGGCGAAGATGCTCGATCTCGGCGCTGCGCTCGGGCGCAAGGTTGTCGACAAACATTCGACCGGCGGCGTCGGCGACAAGACGTCGCTTGCGGTCGGGCCGATCGTGGCGGCGTGCGGCGTGCCGTTCGGGAAGATGAGCGGGCGCGGGCTCGGCCACACCGGCGGGACGCTCGACAAGCTCGAGTCGATTCCGGGCTACCGCGTCGAGCTCGTCGATCGAGGAGTTCGTCGAGCAGGTCCGCGACGTCGGCCTCGCGATCATCGGCCAGACCACCGACCTCGTGCCGGCCGACCGGCTGCTCTACGCGCTACGCGACGTGACGGCGACCGTCGACCAGCTCTCGCTGATCGCGGCTTCGATCATGTCGAAGAAGCTCGCGGCTGGGACCCAGGCGATCTTGCTCGACGTCAAGGTCGGCGAGGGTGCGTTCATGAAGACGATCGACGACGCGCGCCGGCTCGCCGAGACGATGCTGTCCCTCGGCGAGCACGCGGGGCGCGATGTGGTGTGCCTCCTCACGGACATGGATCAACCGCTCGGTGCCGCGGTCGGGAACGCGCTCGAGGTGCTCGAGGCGCGCGCGACCGTGCGCGGGGAGGGGCCGCCCGACTTCACGGAGCTCGTTCTGGACGCGTCCTCGCGCCTGCTCGCGCTCTCCGACCTCGGCGTCGACGTGGTCGAGGGCCGGCGGCGCGCGGAGGCGACGGTCGCCGACGGCTCCGCGGAGGCGACGTGGTGCCGCTGGATCGAGGCGCAGGGCGGAACGGCCGACGAAACGGCGATCGAGCGTGCTCCGGTCGTACGCGAAGTGACGGCCCCGCGCACGGGTACGGTTGTTCGCCTCAGCGCCCTCGAGGTCGCGACCGCCGCTCTCCACCTTGGAGCAGGCCGGCGCATGAAGGATGACCCAGTCGACCACGCGGTCGGCGTCGTCTGTCACCGCAAGCGCGGGGACGCGGTCGCCGCGGGCGACGTGCTCGCCGAGGTCCACGCCCGTGACGACGACGGGGCGGCAAGGGCCTCGAGCGATGTCCTGGCGGCGTACGAACTCGGCGACGAGCCTGTGGGCTCACGTGCGGTCCTGCTCGAGGTGCTGGGCTGGACCGAGCCCGCGCCGGTCGTCGACTTCCACAGTCGAGCCTGAGCAGTCCACCGGGTCGCCATTACGGCGGCTAGCGTGGCGCTGTGCCCGAGCTTCCCGAGGTCGAGACGGTTCGCCGCCAGCTCGCACCCCTGCTCGAAGGGCGGCGGTTGGCCCGCGCGACGATCGAGGACGCGCGGCTGACACGGCCGTTCGACCCGGACGACGTGGCGCGAGAGCTCGTGGGTGAGCGCGTCCGCAGCCTCGATCGGCGAGGCAAGTATCTGATTGTCTGGTTCGAGTCGGGTCGGGCGCTCCTGATTCACCTCCGGATGACGGGGTCGCTACGCCACGCGCCGGCTGGGACGCTTCCCGACGATCCCTACCGCCGCGCGATTGTCGGACTAGACGATGGCTCGGACGTCGCCTATCGCGACGTGCGTCGGTTCGGCACCTGGCTTCTCTTGGAACCGTCGGAGGTCGAGCCGTATCTCGTCGCCCGCGTCGGGCCCGAGCCGCTCGAGCGGTCGTTTCGTTCGCACGATCTTGCTCGGCGGCTCGCGAACCGCCGAGCGCCTACGAAAGCCGCGATCCTCGACCAGCGAACAGTCGCCGGGGTGGGAAACATCTACGCCGACGAGGCCCTCTGGCGCGCGCGCGTGCACCCGCTCCGGGAGGCGCAGAGCCTCGAGCCTCACGAGGTGCAGGCGCTGCACCGAAGCATCCGCAAGGTGCTCGAACGCGGCATCGCGCTGCAAGGGGCCACGCTGCGTGACTACTCACGCCCGGCCGGCGGGCCGGGAGGGATGCAGCGCGAGTTCAAGGTGTACGGTCGCGACGGCGAGCCGTGTGACCGGTGCGGGACTCCGATCGAGAGGATCCGGGTGGCGGGACGCGGGACGTGGTACTGCCCCTCGTGCCAGCGCTTGCCGGCAGGCACGAGGAGGGACGCAAAGCGCACGACCGGCGATCGGTGAGCCCGGGCTCGTGCGCCCCGACCGCCTCTCTAGACTGGCCGACGTGGCCGGGAGGACGTACAAGACGGAAGCAGTCGTCCTCCGCTCGCTCCGCTTCTCCGAGGCCGATCGCATCCTCCACCTCTACACGCGCGAGCGGGGGCGCATCGGCGCGATCGCGAAAGGCGTGCGGAAGACGAAGTCCCGCTTCGGCGCCCGACTCGAGCCGCTGTCGCACGTGGAGCTCCTGCTGCACGCGGGCTCGGGTGAGCTGCACACGGTGACGGGCGTCGAGCTCGTGAGCTCGCACCGCGCGACGCGGGAAGAGCCGTATCGCCTCAGCGCAGGGCTGGTCGGCGCCGAGGCGATGCTGCGCCTCTTTGCGGAGCCGGAGCCGAACCCGCGCGCATTCGACGCGCTTTCGCGTTTCCTCGACCTGCTCGACGAGGCGCAGACACTGGAGCCGGCAGTACCGGTGCTCGATCCGCTCGCGCTCTCGTTCCAGCTGAAGCTGCTCTGGCTGTCCGGGTACCTGCCGCACGTGAGGACGTGCGTCGAATGCGGCGACGCCGCCGGGCTGGTCGGCTTCTCGGCTCGTGCGGGTGGTGCCGTCTGCCGGCGGCACGCGGGCGGGTCCTTCCGGCTTTCCGCTGAGGGCCTCGCCGGTGTGGAGCAGCTGCTGTCTACGCCGCTGGCCGCTGCCACCGCCGCGGGCCTCGGCGAGCGCGCCCGTCGCGAGGCGCTAGCGGTCGTCACCTCGTCGTACGAGGAACACGGAGGCTTCCGGCTGCGGACGCTGTCGGCGTGAAGCGCGACCTCGGCGATGGTTTCGAGCTCGACGACGATCCCGAACGGATCGATGTCGCGGCAGTTCACCGCTTTCTTGCGGGAGAGTCGTACTGGGCACCGGGCCGCGACTATGCGGTCCAGGAGCGCCTGGTGCGGGAGGCCCTGCGTGTCGTGGGCCTCTACCGCGCGGGCCGTCAGGTCGGCTTCTGTCGTGCGGCGGGCGATGGGGTGGCGATCATGTATCTGGCCGACGTGTACGTCCTGCAGGAGTACCGCGGTCGTGGGCTCGGCGGCGAGCTCGTACGGGAGATGGTGGAGCATGGACCGTTTGCCGCGGTTCGCTGGTCACTGCATACCGAGGACGCGCACGAGCTCTACGCGAGGATCGGCTTCGCGAAGCCCGGGCGGCGCGCCATGGAGCGCCCCCCGCTCGGCCGTTGATAGGGGATCGACCGCTCAGCGTCGCGATTTCTCCCGTATTTCGGCCGTTCAAGGCGTTTCGCGTGGGCGCCCGACTTGTCAGCGCGGTTCCGGGTGGACCCGATCGCGGGTCGAGCGTGGCCGGTGCCCGTTGGCTGTCGGTGCTCGATGCTGTGACGCAGGCGGTCGGTTGGAAGTCGAAGGTTGCTGCTTCCAACCTGAAGAGCGGTCAGGTGGTGACCGGCCGTGGCTTCGGCTTCGGCACCTTCGCCTCCAGCCAGGTCGGCGTGGTTGCCGACATCGAATGAACCCCGCAACCGTCCGCGGCACACTCAAAGCCGCAGGCATGTAACGAGCACGCCGCGTCCGAAGCAGGCGAGGGGCTCCGGCATCGGGGCCCCTCGCGCGTTCCGAGGGTCGAATCGGCTCCAAACCTGAGTCGCGCCTGCGCGTGAACTCCGTGGAATCGAGAAGACTCAAGGAAAATTGATTAACTCAACAAGTCTTAGGCTCAAGAATCATAGAGAAACGTCCGTCCCTATTGTGTTGTGCGGCTCGAGTGTTCACCATCGGGAATTGCGTCCGGAAATCCTGAGGGACGCATTCCTGTCGCCAGAGATCATGAGGAGGGACGGATGGCGAGCAAGTTGAAGATCAAGGTGAACGGTCTGGTCCATAGCGTGACCGCGAGCCTCGACACACCGCTGCTGTACGTGTTGCACAACGAGTTGCATCTGCACGGTCCGCGTTTCGGTTGCGGTCTTGCGCAGTGTGGTGCGTGTTCGGTGTTGCTGGACGGTAAGGAGATCAGGTCGTGTGTGACGCCGGTTGCCGCCGTCAGCGGCAGGGCGATCACGACGCTCGAGGGCATGCCCGCGCTGTGGGCGTCCTCGCGTGGTACGACGGCTGCGGCGCCGGCTGCGTTGCATCCGTTGCAGCAGGCGTGGATCGATGTTCAGGTTCCGCATTGTGGTTACTGCCAGAACGGAATGATGATCCAGGCTGCTGATCTGTTGGCGACGACGAAGCGTCCGACGGAGGCGCAGATCCGGACGGCGATGAACGGTCATCTCTGCCGCTGTGGCACGTATCCGAGGATCCTGACGGCGATTCAGAAGGCTGCTGCTGTGATGGCGAAGGGTGGGAAGTAACCATGACCGAGATGCTCAAGAAGGAGTTTTCGCGCAGGTCGTTTCTGAAGGGTGGCGGCGCGATGGTGATCGGTTTCAGCGCTCTTACGGGTGCGGCTCAGGCTGCGACGGGGAACACGCCGTTCAACGAGCGGGGGCCGCAGGATTTTCTGCCTGATCTGCAGACGATTGATGCGTGGATTGCGATCAAGGCCGATAACACTGTGATCGTTACGCATGGTGAGCCGGAGTTCGCGGGTACTCCGACGGGGATCTTGATGATGGTCGCCGAGGAGCTTGACGTGAGCATGGCGCAGATGCAGTACGCGCATCCGGAGACGTGGTTGAACGCGACTGGTGGTGGTGGTGGTAGCGGCGGTATCTCGTCGCGTTCGACCCGCACCCGTGCTGCGGCTGCGTATGCCAAGCAGGAGCTGCTCAAGATGGCCTCGTCGAAGTTGGGCGTCCCGGTCGCGAGCCTGTCGGTCGCGAACGGTGTCGTTTCGGGTGGTAGCGGGAAGGTCACCTACGGCGAGTTGATCGGCGGGAAGAACTTCAACTACACGTTCCCGGGCAGCTCGATTCCCGGCCAGGGGATCGCGAAGCCGGTGAGTGAGTACAAGGTCGTGGGTACGGCATAACCCGCGGATCGATATTCCCGCGAAGGTATCGGGCAATTACACCTACGTGCACAACGTGAAGATCCCGGGGATGTGGCACGCAAGGTGGGTGACGCCTCGTGGTATCGGCGCGAACACCTCGACGAACCACTTCCCGATCAGCGTCGACGAGAGCTCGATCAAGAGCATCCCGGGCGCCGAGGTGGTGCAGATCAACAACTTCGTCGCGGTGGTGGCGCCGAAGGAGTACGACGCGATCCAGGCTGCTTCACAGCTGAAGGTGGTGTGGAGGAGCGACCCGAAGTTCGGCTCCGGTAGCTCGGGTAACTACTGGAAGTGGATGCGCGAGGCGGCCGACAACAACACGCAGAACCCCGCGCGCTACACCGCAAACGTCGGCAACGTGACGACCGCGCTCAAGTCCGCGGCGAAGACGGTGTCCGCGACCTACCGCTACCACTACAACAACTTCGTGCCCATTGGACCGCACGCTGCGGTGGCCGACGTGCGGGGAAACAGTGCAACCGTGTTCATCCAGGGTCAGTCGCTGCAGGGTGTGCCGCCGAACCTCGGGGCGATGTTGGGAATCCCGGCCGAGAACGTGCGGGCGATCTGGTACGAAGGCTCGAGCTCCTACGGCGGTGGGATGCAGGGACAGGTCGTCGAGCAAGCTGCGATGATCTCGCAGAAGATCGGCAAGCCGGTGCGCGTCCAGTGGATGCGCTGGGACCAACATGGCTTCGACAGCTACGGCCCGTCCCACCAGCACGACGTCACGATGGGCATCGACGCGAAGGGCAAGATCGTCGCCGCCGACTGGACGACGTACGGTCAGGGGAACTCGGCGCTGGACACGACGAAGGAGATGCTCGGCACGGCGACGTGGGCGGCGACTCCGCCGAACGGCGGCCCGAACCCGTCCGACACGCTGTACCAGCATGCAAGCGCGGGCTCGCCGACGCTGGGTGCGAGGCGCGTGCTCGCGAAGACGCAGCCGATGTACGAGGGCTCGTTGAAGACCAGCGCGCTCCGGGCTCCGAACGGGCCGCAGTCCTATTTCGCCAGCGAGCAGATCGTGGACGAGCTCGCGCATGCGGCGAACATGGACCCGATCGCGTTCCGGCGCCTGAACATCGACGGCACGACCACCGCCGGCGCCCGCTGGCTGTCGGTCCTCGATGGCGTGACGCAGGCCGTCGGCTGGCAGCCGAGAGTCGCCGCGTCCAACCTGAAGAGCGGGAACGTCGTCTCCGGTCGCGGGTTTGCCTTCGGCACGTTCGCGTCCAGCCAGGTCGGCGTCATCTCGTTCATCGAGGTCGACAAGAAGACCGGCAAGATCGTCGTCAAGCACTCGGCGGTCGCCCAGAACAACGGGATCACGATCATGCCGGACGGCGTGGCCAACCAGATGAGCGGCGCACTGATCCAGGGCCTCTCGCGGGCGCTGTACGAGGCACCCACCTGGAACAGCGAGCGCATCACGAGCCTGGACTGGGTCACCTACCCGATCCTGCGCTTCAAGGATGCTCCCAAGGTGACGCTCGTCAACGTCCATCCGGGCAAGTACACGCACATCGTCCCGGGCGACACCACCGTGGACGTGAGCGCCGGCAACACCGCCGCGTTCGACAACGGCTGGAACCTGTCGGGCTCGGGCGAGCCGCCCACCGTCGGGATCGGCGCGTCCGTTGCCAACGCGTTCTTCGACGCCACGGGTGTCCGCATCCGCCAGGCGCCGATGAACCCCGCAACCGTCCGCGGAACCCTCAAGTCAGCCGGCATGTAGCCGAACGACCCGAACGGATCGAGACGAGGGGCCCCGACATGGGGCCCCTCGTTCGCTCTACAGGGCGAGCCGCTCGGCGAGGAACGCGATGCTCAGCTCGTGCCGCCAGTTCGTGCCGCGGTGTGTGCCCTCGTGCAGCTCGAATCGCACCACCTCGTCGGGGACGCCGGCGCGCCGCACGGCCTCGTGGAAGGCGATCGCGCCGAGGTCGAGCCGGAACTCGTCGTTTCGCCCTGCGTCGATCCAGATCGCGCGCGCGTGGCGGAGCGCGTCGCCGTGCGACGCCGCCAGGCGGACCGGGTCCCATGCGAGCCACCGCTCCCACACCTCGGGCACGCGCTCGCCCGTGTCGATGCGGAACGGCAGCTCCACCGATCCGTCCTCGCGCGGCGAGTAGGCGCACGCCTCGGCCCACACGTTCGCGAGCAGGGCATCGAGCTTGTTCTCGAACACGGGCCGGCCCGAGCGGAAGTCCTCCCAGAAGCGCTCGTACGAGCCCTCGTGGGCGTTCCTGAGCGCCTGTGCCGCCTCCCCGAGCTCGGCCGCGATCGTGACGTCGAACAGCGCGTCGCCCGCGTGCGTCGCGAAGGCGCCGAAGAGGTCCGGCCGCAGCATCCCCCAGACCATCGCGCCGAACCCGCCCGAGGACTTGCCGAGGACTCCGCGGTGCTCGCGCGCAGGCGCCGTCCGGTAGCGCGCGTCCACGAACGGCACGACCTCCTCGCAGAAGTACGTGCCGTACTGCCCGGTCGCGGGTGAGTCGATCCACTGCGCGCCGCCGACCGACGTGAAGCCGTCGACCAGCACAACGACCGCTTCGGGCGCCAGCGCGTCGACGAGGTCGGGGACGTTCCTCGCGAACGGCGAGACGTTGAACCATGCCCGCGCCTGCCCGAACATGCCGTGGAGGACATAGAGCGACGGGTAGCGGCGCTCCGGTTCGGCATCGTACGACGGCGGCGTCCAGACGAAGACAGCCCGGATGTAGGGGTCGCCCAGGGCGTTCTCGCGCAGCGCCTGGCTCTCGAGCGAGAGTTCGCGCCAGCGTCCGGTTCGCTCGCCGCCCACTGCGCGTCGAACCTACCAGCGGCTCGGCCGTGAGAGCCTCACCGTAAATCGCCGGGGCTCGCTCGAGCGGCATGCCGGCTCGTCCTGCCGCCGGAGCGCTCGCCGATCGCGGCCGAGGAGTCGTACTCGGCCGGCCGCGCCGCACGCGCGCCGGCCCGTCGGCCGCTGCTGGAACAATCGTTGCGATGTCCGCGCTGTGTACCGATGGGCCGGTGGGATGAGTCGCAGGCCCCGCCCCCGCAGCCGGCGTGGCGTGAGCTTGGCCCTCGCCGCACTCGTCGCGGTCGTCGTCGGGATCGCGGTCGGGTTCAGGCTCGGCGGGGGCGGCGGCTCGACGCAACCGACGACGACGAGCGTGGCGCGGGCCACGTCGCCGAGCCCCGCCCGCCCGGAGCCGCGCCGGAACCCGACGGTCTCCGAGCTCGACCGGCTGATCCGGCTCGGCCGGCCGCTCTACTGCGGTGGCCACACCGGCCACTACGTCGCGCTCACCTTCGACGACGGGCCGGGCCCGTACACGCCGCTCGCCCTGCGCATCCTCCAACGGGCGCGCGTCCACGCCACGTTCTTCATCGTCGGGCGGAACATCGCCGGATGGCCCGACCTTCCCCGGCAGGAGCTCGAGCTCGCCGCCCTCGGAGACCATTCGTGGACGCACCCCGAGCTGACGAGGCTCACGGCCGAGGAGATGCGGTCGGAGCTCGCCGACACCAAGTCGGCGATCGAGAAGGCGAGCGGCGAACCGGTCAAGCTGTTCCGGCCGCCCTACGGCGCCCACAACGCGGCGATCGATGCACAGGCGGGCGCGCTCGGGATGCTCCAGGTGCTCTGGAGCATCGACTCCGGCGACTCGCAGGGCGCGGACTACGACCAGATCCAGAAGACGGTGCTGCGTGAGATCCGCCCGGGCTCGATCGTGCTGCTGCACGAGAATCGCGGCCAGGCGATCAGAGCGGTCAAGTACCACATCCTCCCGGAGCTCCGCCGCCGCGGCCTCACGCCGGTCACCGTGCCCGAGTTGCTGGAGCGCGATCCGCCGAGCGCCGCTCAGCTCCGCGCGGGCGGCGGCGGCTGCTGACCCGGATCGGACCGGGTCAACGTGGGTGCCACGGCTGCTCGAGCCGCTCGAGCAGGATCGCCTTCGCCCCCTCGAGCGGGATCCGCTCCTGGGCGAGCGAGTCCCGGTCGCGCAGCGTGATCGTGCCGTCGGCGAGCGTGTCGTGGTCGATCGTGAGCGCCCACGGCGTGCCGATCTCGTCCTGCCGCCGGTAGCGCTTGCCGATCGCGGCCGAGGCGTCGTACTCGGCCGGCAGCGCCCGGCGCAGCTCCTCGTACAGGCCGCGCGCCTTCTCGACGAGCGCCGCGTCGTTGCCGACGAGCGGCAGCACCGCCACCTTGACCGGCGCCAGGCGCGGGTGCAGGCGAAGCAGCGTGCGGGGGCGGTCGCCGACGACCTCCTCGTCGTAGGAGTCGACCAGGAACGCGAGCGCGGCGCGGTCGGCGCCGGCGGCGGGCTCGATCACGTGCGGGACGTAGCGCTCGTCCTGGCCGACCCACTCGAGCTTCGCACCCGAATGCTCGGCGTGCGCACGCAGGTCGAAGTCGCCGCGGTTCGCGATGCCCTCGAGCTCCGACCAGCCGATCGGGAACAGGTACTCGAGGTCGCTCGTGCCGCTCGAGTAGTGCGAGAGCTCGTCGGCGTCGTGTGGGCGCACGCGCAGGTGGCTCTCGCGCAGTGCCGAGGTCGAGATACCAGCGCCGCCGCTCGGCGATCCAGTACTCGTACGCCTCGGCCGCGTCGGCCGGCGGCACGAAGTACTCCATCTCCATCTGCTCGAACTCGCGCGTCCGGAAGAGGAAGTTCCCGGGCGTGATCTCGTTGCGGAAGCTCTTGCCGATCTGCGCGATCCCGAACGGCGGCTTCACGCGCAGCGACGAGGTCACGTTCTTGAAGTTGACGAAGATGCCCTGCGCCGTCTCGGGCCGCAGGTAGGCGGCCGAGCCCTCGTCGCGCACCGGGCCGATCGATGTCTCGAACATCAGGTTGAACTGGCGCGCCTCGGTGAGGTCGCAGTCGTCGGTCTCGCCCGGGTGCTTCGACGGCCGCTTGCCGCACTGCGACGTCTCGAGGTGATCCGCGCGGAAGCGCAGCTTGCACGTGCGGCAGTCGACGAGCGGGTCGGAGAAGCCGGCGAGGTGGCCGGAGGCCTCCCAGACCTTCGGGTGCAGGATGATCGCGGAGTCGAGCAGGACGATGTCCTCGCGCTCCTGCACCATCGCCCGCTGCCATTCGGCCTTCACGTTCTGCTTCAGGAGGACGCCGTAGTGGCCGTAGTCGTACGAGGAGCCGAGGCCGCCGTAGATGTCCGACGACGGGAAGACGAACCCGCGCCGCCGGCAGAGCGACGCGACCTTCTCGATCGTCGCCTCGCCCTCGTAGTGCTCCAGCTCTGCGCTCATCCTCTGAACCTAGCTTGATCGCACCTCGTGTGCTCCGCCTGGCGCAGGCGAACGTAGAGTGCCGCCGTGAGTGCGCGCGAGCGGCCGCCCGTCGAGCTGCACGTCCTGTCCGACTCGACCGGTGAGACGGCTGCGCGCGTCGTGCTCGCGGTGGAGGCGCAGTTCCCGGAGCAGGCGTTCGTCACCGTCCGTCACCCGCGCGTCGAGACCGTCGCGGACCTCGAGCTGGCCGTGGCTCGCATGCGCGGGCTGCCGTCGGTCGCGGTCTACACGCTCGTCGAGCCGGAGCTCCGCGCCGCGATGCGCACGCTCTCGCGCCGGGCGAGGATCCACTACTGCGACCTGCTGGCCCAGCCGCTGCTCGCGGTCGCGAAGGTCGCGGGCCGCTCGGCACGGATGACGCCGCGCGTCCGGCGGCCGCTCGACGAGCAGTACTTCGACCGTGTCGCGGCGATCGAGTTCGCCGTCAAGAGCGACGACGGCCTCGGCCACAGCCGCAGCCTCGCGCAGGCCGACGTCGTGCTCGTCGGTGTCTCGCGCACCTCGAAGACACCGCTCTCGATCTACCTCGGCGTGCGAGGCTGGAAAGCGGCGAACGTCCCGCTCGTGAACGGGATCGAACCGCCTGCGGAGCTCTTCCGGATCGATCCCGCGCGCATCGTCGGCCTCACGATCGACGCGGAGCGCCTCGCGGAGATCCGCTCCCAGCGGGTTCAGCTGATGGGCGGCGGCGACCGCGGCTACGCGAGCCTGAACGAGATCTACGAGGAGCTGGAGTACGCGGCCGGGATCCACCGGCGCCTCGGCTGCAAGGTGATCGACGTCTCGGAGCTCTCGATCGAGGAGATCGCGCTGCGGACGATCCGCTCCGTCGAGAAGCGCATCAACGAGCGCGAGGCGCAGTGAAGCCGAAGCCGCCGGTGTCGCCACAGCGCTGGGCGCTCTGGTACCTCTCGCTGGGCATCGCGCTCGTGATCTTCTACGGGCTCTTCACGCCGTTCTGGTTCGGTCTCCGCTCGCTGGCCTGGCTGGCCGAGTTCCGCGACCGGCGGCGCAGGCAGGCGTGACGGCCGACGACCGGCCGGCGGCGCGGCCCGTGCGCGTGGAACAATCCGCGGCCGTGCTCGAATCGCGCTTCGTCTACGACTTCGACGAGCCCTCGGGCGGAGGCCGCGAGCTGCTCGGCGGCAAGGGCGTCGGTCTCGCCGAGATGACGCTGATGGGACTGCCCGTCCCGGCCGGGTTCACGATCACGACCGACGCCTGCCGCGCCTATCTGGCGGCGCACGATCTTCCGGACGGGCTCGAGGAGGAGATCGCGGCGCACGTGCGCGGGCTCGAGGAGCGGCTCGGTAAGCGCTTCGGCGACCCGGACGACCCGCTGCTCGTGTCGGTCCGCTCGGGCGCGGCGATCTCGATGCCGGGGATGATGGACACGATCCTCAACCTCGGCCTCGGGGACGCGGCGGTCGAGGGGCTCGCGGCGCGCACCGGAAACCGCCGCTTCGCGCTCGACTCCTACCGGCGCCTGATGCAGATGTTCGGCGAGGTCGTGGACAGGATCGACGGGCACCGCTTCGAGGAGGCGCTGACGGCGCTCAAGCGCGAGCGCGGCGCGGCGCTCGACACCGACCTGACGGCCGACGACCTCGACCACCTGCTCGAGACGTACCGGGCGATCTACCGCGAAACGAAGGGGGAGGAGTTCCCGCAGGACGCGTCTGCCCAGCTTGTCCGCGCCGTCCGTGCCGTCTTCGACTCGTGGGACACGCCGCGCGCGCAGGTGTACCGCCGGGCGAACGAGATCTCCGACGACATCGGCACCGCCGTCAACGTCGTCCAGATGGTGTTCGGCAACAAGGGCGACCGCTCCGGCACCGGCGTCGCGTTCACGCGCGACCCGTCGACCGGCGAGAGCGCCGTGATGGGCGAGTTCCTCGCGAACGCGCAGGGCGAGGACGTGGTCGCGGGGATCCGCACGCCGCAGCCGGTGTCGGCGATGGCGGAGGTGCTGCCCGCGGCGTACGACGAGCTGCTCGAGACGCTCGGCCGGCTCGAGCGGCACTACCGCGACGCGCAGGACGTCGAGTTCACGGTCGAGGACGACCGGCTGTACATGCTCCAGACCCGCGCAGCGAAGCGCACGGCTGTGGCCGCGCTCAAGGTCGCGGTCTCGATGGTCGAGGAGGGGCTGATCTCGCGCGAGGAGGCGCTCGTGCGGATCGACCCGGCGCAGCTCGATCAGCTGCTGCACCCGATGATCGACCCGGGGATGGCGCACACCGAGGTCGCGAAGGGCCTGAACGCGAGCCCGGGCGCGGCCAGCGGCGGGATCGTCTTCGACGCCGACACCGCGGTCGAGCGTGCCAAGGGCGGCCCGGTGATCCTCGTCAGCTACGAGACGACGCCCGACGACATCCACGGCATGATCGCCGCCCAGGGGATCCTCACGGTCCACGGCGGGATGACCTCGCACGCCGCGGTCGTCGCGCGCGGCATGGGCAAGCCGTGCGTCGCCGGCTGCGACGGGCTCGAGCTTCAGCCGGGGCTCGCGCGGCTCGCCGGCCGCGAGCTGCGCGAGGGCGACGTGATCACGATCGACGGCGGCACCGGCCGTGTGTTCCTCGGCGAGATCCCGCTCGTGCCGCCGCAGCTGAACGAGGACTTCCAGACGATCCTCGGCTGGGCGGACGAGCTCCGCCGCCTCAAGGTGCGCGCGAACGCCGACACGCCCGACGACGCGGCGCGCGGGCGCGAGTTCGGCGCCCAGGGGATCGGCCTCTGCCGGACCGAGCACATGTTCTTCGGCGAGGAGCGGCTGCCGGTGGTGCAGGAGATGATCATGGCCGATAGCGAGAGCGAGCGACGCTCGGCGCTCGACCGGCTGCTGCCGTTCCAGCAGGCCGACTTCGAGGGCATCTTCGAGGCGATGTCGGGCCTGCCCGTGACGATCCGGCTGCTCGATCCGCCGCTGCACGAGTTCCTGCCGCCCGAGGCGAACGCCCCCGACGAGCGGACGCGGCAGCGGATCCGCGCGCTGCACGAGTCGAACCCGATGCTGGGCACACGCGGCTGCCGGCTCGGGCTGACGCACCCCGAGATCTACGAGATGCAGATCCGCGCGATCGCGCGCGCGGCGAAGGCCGTGAGCGGGCGCACCGGCGACGCGCCGCTCGTCGAGGTGATGCACCCGCTCGTGGGGTTCGCGGAAGAGCTCCGCCGTCTCGTCGAGATCACGCGGCGGGTGTGGGCCGAGGAGGCGCCGGAGGTCGAGTACGCGGTCGGGACGATGATCGAGCTCCCGCGCGCCTGCATCCGCGCGGGCGAGATCGCAGGTCACGCGGAGTTCTTCTCCTTCGGCACGAACGACCTGACGCAGACGGCGCTCGGCTTCTCACGCGACGATGCCGAGGGCAAGTTCCTCACGACCTACCTCGAGGCCGGCGTGCTCGAGCGCAACCCGTTCGAGGTGCTCGACACCGAAGGCGTCGGCGATCTGATGCGCATCGCCGTCGAGCGCGGCCGCGAGGCGCGACCCGGCCTGAAGATGGGCATCTGCGGCGAGCACGGCGGCGAGCCGCGCTCGGTCGCCTTCTGCCACGACCTCGGCCTCGACTACGTCTCGTGCTCGCCTTTCCGCGTCCCGTTCGCCCGCCTCGCGGCCGCGCAGGCCGCGATCGCGGAGGCCGGCTCGGCTGCATACGTCGCCGCCGGCGGGTGATCGCCTAGATCGACGAGTACGCGACCGCGATCGACGCCATCGCGACGACGGCGGCCGCGACGAGGCTCAGTTGCGGTGAGCGGCGGAAGCGGTCGAACGCGAACATCAGCGCGCCGCCCGCGACGAGGCCGCCCACGTGGCCGCCGACCGAGATTCCCGGGATGGCGAACGTGAGCACGAGGTTCAGCACGATGAGCGCTCCGACCTGCCCACCGGTGGCGATGATCCCCCGCCGCTCGAGGACGAAGAGCGCGCCGAAGATGCCGAAGATCGCGCCCGAGGCGCCGGCGGTGGCCGCGTTCGGCGACCACATCAGTGCGCCGGCGGCGCCGGCGAGCCCCGAGACGACGTAGAGGAGCAGGAAGCGCCAGCGGCCGACTACCTGCTCCAGGATCGAGCCGCCGAAGTAGAGGCCGAACATGTTCATCGCCAGGTGCAGCGGCCCGTAGTGGAGGAAGGCGGAGGTGCCGAGCCGCCACCACTCGCCCTGGTTGACGCCGTGGAGCGTGTACTGGGACGCGGCGCTCGCGAGCTGATCGGGGCGGACGGGGAAGAGGTTGCCGTTGCTGTAGACGGCGTTCGCGACCAGCACCCCGTGCCGGTAGATCCAGCTGCCGGTGCCGTTGATCGACCCGCCGCCGGCGAGCTCCGCGGCGTAGACGAGCACGTTGAGCCCGATCAGCGCGAGCGTGACGGCGTTACGCCTGCGTGCCCCGACGCCGGTCGTCGCCCGCGTCGCGGCCGCGGCGACGCGGGCCACGCCCTGCGGCTTGCCCGAGTGCTCGGGGCAGCGCAGGCCCACCGGAGCGGGCGTCATGCACTCGTAACAGATCGGCCGCCCGCACTCGGAGCACGAGAGTCCCGTCTCGCGATCCGGATGTCGGTAGCAGTAGCGGGGCTCGATCGTCGCCGGCCGGGCGTCCATGGATCAAGCGTATCCCGGGCCGCCCTCGACGCTGCCGGCTCAGTGGCTCAGCTTGAGGACGCTGCGCGCAGCAGGGTGGCGAGCTCGGGGTGGCAGCCGAACTCGGCCCAGCCGGCAGGGTCGCCGCCGTGGCGGGCGTCGCGGATCGTGGGGTCGGCGCCCAGCTCGAGCAGCGTCTCGACCGCCTCGCGCTCGCCCGACTGGGCGGCCAGGTGGAGTGCCGTCGTGCCTTCGCCGTGATCGGGGCCGCCGAAGGTGACGCGCTGGTTCGGGTCGGCGCCGAGCTCGACCAGACGGCGGATCGACGAGACGCGGCCGTTCGCCGCTGCCCACGCGAGCGGCGTGCCGCGGTACGGGTCGGCATCCACCCGCCCGCCGAGGGAGACGAGCAGGCCGATCGCCTCCACGCGGTCAGCCTTCGCGGCCCAGACGAGCGCCTCGTCGAGCACCTCCTGCGGGTCGTCGGAGAGCTCCCAGGCCGGGAAGCCGCCGTGCGGCCGGTAGAAGCCGCGGTGCACGCCGGCCGCGGGCGTGCCGGCGAGCTCGCGGATCAGCCCGAGGTCGCCGAGCCCCGCCGCGACGCGCAGGTTCCGCGGCGCGCTGCCGAGCAGCGACGCGACCTCGCGGTGGCCCCAGAAGAGGGCGGCGACGAGCGGCGTGCCGCCGTCGCCGCGGGCGTACAGGTCGTCGCGCGCGCCGGCGTCGAGCAGCACCCGCGCGAGGGCCGGGGCGTTGGAGTAGCCGGCCTGGTGGAGCTTCGTCCAGCCGTAGTCGTTGCCGCGATTCGGGTCGGCACCGCGCTCGAGCAGGAGCCGGACGAGCTCCAGGCCGCCGGCCATCCCGAGTAGGTCGTTGCCGTTCGTCCCGCGCGCCTCGACGAGCTCCGGGTGGCGGACGAGCAGCTCCTCGAGGTGCGCACGATCGCCGGCCTCGACGGCGCGGTAGGCGAGCACGAACGGCGTCGGCGGCTCCGCCCCGGTGCGCATCCGCTCGACGTGCTCGCGCAGGTCGTCCCAGCTCGCGAAGCCGTGCCGGCGTGCGAGCTCGGCCTGGGCCTCGGGCAGGCCGATGCCACTCGTGGTCGCGATCCCCTCCGCTCGGCCCGCGTAGTAGTCCAGGTCGGTGCGGAAGGGCTGCTCGTGGTCGACGTGGGAGGTCACGGCGGCTCGCCGTCAATCCTGCCCGTAACGGACCGGCCCGGCCGGGCCTCGCGGAGGGGGCGCGACCTTCGCCGCGTCCGCGAGCCCGGCCGGGCCCGGTCACTGCTCGACTCGACGCTCAGACGAGCGCGAGGCGGCAAGGCGAGCAGACGCCCTCGCTCATGCCGAAGCCATCCTTGACGAGAATCGCCTCGCCGCAGCCGCGACACGACCGGCCACGCTCGACACCGGTGAGTGCCCGCAGCACTTTCCAGACTGTCATGGTCATCGCTTCATTCCTTCGCTCGGGTACAGAGGAGCGCTACGCTCCGTAGCGTCCGTCTCCGAAGCTAGCACGAATGCACCCCTGACCGCTACGCTTCGTATCGTTTTCTATGGACGACGTGCCCGATACCGCCACCGCCGTCGCCGCCTCGCCGTTCAGGGAGCGCTCGCGCACCGAGACGGCGATCCTCCAGGCGACGCGCGAGCTGCTCGCCGAAGGCGGTGTCCACCAGCTCACCGTGGAGGGCGTCGCCCGGCGCGCCGGGGTTGCGAAGACGACGATCTACCGACGCTGGCGCGGGAAGCACGAGCTCGCGCTCGCCGTCCTGATCGACATGGTCGAGACGGTCGCGGCCGTTCCCGACCTCGGCGACACCCGCCGCGAGCTCGTCACCTTCGTCGACGCCACGGTGAGGATCCTCGGCTCGACGCTGATGGGTCGCGTGATGCAGGGCCTGGTCTCCGACCTCGCGCACGATCCGCACCTCGCGCGTGCATTCCAGGAGCGCGTCGTCGCGTTGCGCATCGCCGAGGTGCGCCGCGTGGTCGAGCGCGGGATCGAGCGCGGCGACCTCCGGCCCGACACCGACATCGAGCTCGCCCACGAGTTGCTCTTCGGCCCCGTCTACTATCGGCTGCTGCTGAGCGGCGCCTCGCTCGACGAGCACCTCGGCTCGCACATCGTCGACGCGTTCATCTCGGCCTACGCCGCGTGAACGGCAAGCGGCCGCCGCGGGACGACGTTCGGGCCACGATTGACCTGAGCGGTGCGCGCACGAAGCTCGAACGCGCTCAGGAGCAGCTGCTGGCGCTGGGCGAGACGCTCGCGGACTTCGCCGAGAACGAGCCGTACCAGCTCGCTGAGCGGGTCGCACCCGGCGCCACGGATGAGCTTCTCGACTACCGCTACATCGTCACCGGCCTCAGGCCGACGCGGCCCGAGTGGTCGGCGCACATCGGCGAGATCCTGCACAACTTCCGCTCGGCGCTCGACTACTTCGTCTATGCGGCCGCGACCCGCCATTCGTTCTCGACGCAGTTCCCGATCTTCCACCGCGCGACCGACTGGCCTGCGAAGTCGGGGCCGATGATGCGCGCCGTCCCGCAGCGGTACGCGCGGATCGTTGAGCTGGCCCAGCCCTACCAGCTGCCGAACCCGTACGAGCACACGCTCTCGAAGCTCAACTACCTCTCGAACACCGACAAGCACCGCCTGCTCAACACGACCGCGACGGCGCTGAGCGAGGCGGCGCCGACCTTTCTCGCGGAGAACGACGTCGCCATCATCCACGACGTCGTCATGAACACCGGCACGCTCCGGGAGGGCGGAGAGCTCGTCCGGCTCGTGATCGAGCCGAGCGGCCCCGACCCGATCGTGACGATGGCGGGCGAGTTCCGGCTCGCGATCACGTTCCGCGACGCGGCCCCGGCCGCGCGCTCCGTGGACGGCGAGTCGGTGATGCTGGTCCTGCTCGAGATCGGGCGCTACCTCGAGGAGCTCTACGACGCCTTCTCGACCGGCTGATCCGGCCGGGCGTCAGGCCTGCCCCGCGGCAGGCGTCGGAGCGCCCGGGGCAGGTACCAGTTCCACTCGCCGAGCAGCTTCATCGACGCCGGCAGCAGCACCGCGCGCACGATCGTCGCGTCGATCAGCACCGCGGCTGCGAGGCCGACGCCGGCCTGCTTGATCTCGAGCGACGACAGCGTCCCGAAGATCGAGAACACGCCGACCATCACGAGCGCCGCGCTCGTGACGACGCCCGCGGTGACCGTGATCCCGTACCGCACCGCCTCGTCGGTCGGCATGCCGCCGTCGACCGCCTCGCGTACGCGGCTGAGGATGAACACGTGGTAGTCCATCGAGAGCCCGAAGAGGACGACGAACAGGAACGCCGGCAGCCACGAGATGATCGCGCCGTTCGACGTGAAGCCGAGCAGCGGCTCCGCCCAGTGGTGCTGGAACACGAGCACCAGCACGCCGTAGGCGGCGGCAACCGAGAGCAGGTTCAGGACGATCGCCTTCAGCGGCACGACGAGCGACCGGAACGCGACCAGCAGCACGAAGAACGCGAATGCGAGCACGAAGGCGATCACGTACGGCATGCCGTGCTTCATCTGCCGCGTGAAGTCGACGTCCTCGGCCGTGGCGCCCGTAACCGCCGTCTCGACGCCCGGGATCCGGCCGAGCGTCCGGGGCACGAGGTCGTCGCGGAGGACGGCGACCGCGCGCCGGCTCTCGGCGTTGTCGCCGGCGCCCACGAGCGGCAGCTCGACCGCGGCGCCGGCTCCGTCCTCGCCGCCGCTGATCGTGAACGGCGGATGCGCGATCCCCTGCGCGACCGCGAGCCGCTCCAGCTGCGCGAGCGCGTGCAGCGCGGCCTGCTCCCGGCCGGCCGGGCCGGCGACGACGAGGATCGCGGGCTCCGCCGTCCGGGGGAACTCGGCCCGCACGCGCTTCAGCGTCGTCAGCGCGGGCTCGCTCTGCGCCGACAGCGATTCGTTGCTCGGCTTGCTGACGTGCAGCGAGAACGCCGGGACGGCGAGCGCGACGAGCAGCCCCGCCGAGAGCACGCAGGAGAGCACCGGCCGGCGAAGCACGCGGTCGACGACGGCGGGCCAGAAGCGCGAGTCGGCCGTCTCGGTGCGCAGGTGCGGCAGGTACGGGATGCGCCCGCGGTCGATCCGCGGCCCGAGCAGCTCGAGCACGGCGGGCAGGACGGTGACCGAGCCCGCGACGGCGCAGGCGATCACCGCGATCGTCCCACTCGCGATCCCGTTGAAGACGTCCGAGCCGATCACGTACATGCCGGCCATCGCGACCGCGACCGTCGTGCCGGAGACGATCACGGTGCGGCCGGACGTGCGCGCGGTGCGCTCGAGCGCCTCATGCGAGGGCAGGCCCCGGTGCCGCTCCTCGCGGGAGCGGATCACGTAGAAGAGCGCGTAATCGACACCGACGGCCATCCCGATCAGCAGCACGACGGTCTTCACGGCGTCGTCGAGCGGGAACATCTGGCTGATCGGGCCGAGCAGCCCGAAGGCGGCGGCGACTGCAGTCAGCGCGAGCAGCACCGGCACGAGCGCCGCGACGATCGCGCCGAAGGCGAACAGGAGCACGATCAGCGTCACCGGGATCGAGAGCAGCTCGGCGTGCCGCAGGTCGCGCTCGACCACGCGGTCGCGGGCGTCGCTCGCCGAGATGTCGCCGGTCTCCTCGATCGTCACCAGCGGGTGGCTGGCGGCAGCGTCGAGCACCGAGGCGCGCAGCTGCTCACTCGAGATCCGCTGCCTGACCGCGCCGCCGACGAGGGCCGAGTGCCGGTCGCGGGAGACGGTGACCCTGACGGTGCCGCCGAGCCCCACCTGCAGGCGCGCCACGACGTCGGCGATCGCGGCGCGGAAAGGAGCGTCGCTCGCGGTCAGCGTGTCGCTGTGCAGGTAGCCGTACTCCCGGGAAGGCGGCCAGGCCCGGTGCTCGTCCATCAGCGCGTAGCCGCGGGCCGACTCGCCGACGGCGCCGTTCTGGAGCGAGTCGGTCCCGGTGACGGCGCCGGCCGCAAGGGCGATCGCGACGAAGGCGAGCCAGACGGTGATCGCAAGCCACGGCCGCCGCGTGCTCCAGCGCCCGATCCTCGTCACCGGCCTCATCCCGGCGAGTGTAGGGCGTGTGGTGGTTGACGGCGAACATGCGTTCGTGTAGAACATACGTTCCCTGTGATCGCGGCAGTCGTCATCCCGGCCTTCGACCTGCGCGCTGCGCTGCGCCTGCGGCCGGAGCTGGAGACGGCCGCGGCGGCGCTCGCGCCCGTGCCCGGGACGGACGCGCTGATCGGCTCGGTCACGGCGGCGGCGGCGGCGAAGGGCGTGCGGCCGGGGATGCGGCTGGGGGAGGCGCTCGCGACCTGCCCGCAGCTCGTGCTCGTGGAGCAGGACCCGGCCACGGTCGAGCAGTCGTGGGAGGAGATCCTGCGCCGGCTCGAGGACGCGGGCTTCGCGGTCGAGCCGGTGGAGGCCGGGACGGTCTATTTCGAGACGGCCGGGGTCGAGCGGCTCTACGGCGGGCTCGAGCCGGCGCTCAAGCGCGCCCTCGCGGCGGTCGGGCCGGTCTGGGACGCGTGCGCGGGCGCGGCCGAGCGGCGGTTCGCGGCGCTCGCGGCGGCGAATGTCGCGCGGCCGGGTCAGGCGCTGATCGTCTCCGACGACCGAGCCCGCCGCTTCCTCTCGCCGCTGCCGTTGACGCTGCTCCCGCTCGAGCGGAGCCGCTACGAGGAGCTGGAGGAGCTCGGGATTCGAACGATCGGACAGCTTGCCGGGCTGCCGGGCGGTGCCGTGGCCGAACGACTGGGGCCGGACGGCCGGCGCGCCTGGAGCCTGGCGAGAGGCGAGCAGGATAGAGAGGGGTTGAGTGACCACAGCGTTGAGCCGAGACGGCCGGCCGAGCCGTTGGTCGAGACGCTGGAGTTCCCGGAAGCAGTCGGCCAGATGCTGACGCTCCGGCGAGGGCTCTCGGTGCTCGTCGATCGCCTGCTCGCCCGACCGGAACGCGCGGGGCGCCCGCCGAGGAAGCTCGCCCTCTGGGCGCGGCTCGCCGGCGGCGCCTCGTGGCGCCGGACGGTCACATTGCGCGAGCCGACCGCGGATCCGTCCCGGCTCCGCGCGGCTCTTGGATCGAAGCTCGGCGAGCTCCCGGCGCCGGCGATGAAGCTGCGGCTCGAGCTCGTGGAGCTGGCGGAGGGGAGAGGAGAGCAGCTCGAGCTCGTCCGCGCGGAAGGCATGGGTTTCGAGAGCGCAGCGCTGCAGGGCCGGCTCAGGGAGGGTCTGCGCCAGGTGCGAGCGGCCGTGGGCGCGGGCGGGGTCTCGACGATCGTGGAGGTGGCGCCGTGGTCACGCATTCCGGAGGCGCGAGCACTGCTCGTACCGCGCGACGACTGAACGCACCGCGGGAAGCGCTCGTGGAGGCACACGCCGACGGCACGCCGCGCCGCGTCAACCGGTGCGGAGTCTCGGTCCTGCGCGAGGAGTGGCGGATCGTCGACCGCTGGTGGACCGAGGAGCCCGTCGACCGCCGCTACTTCGACCTCGTGCTCGAGACCGGCGAGAACGCGGTCGTCTACCGGGACGGGGAGACGGGGGCGTGGTTCACGCAGCGAGCCTAGGAGAGCACGGGGGAGCACCTCGGTTCTCCCCCGTGAGCCCCCTCTCCGACACGTGGCGGCTCGTAGTGTGCGAGCACGGGCAAAGCCCGCACTCGCGACGACTCGGGGTGCAGCAGCTGGGCGCGCACGCAACGGGAGCAATGGCGCAGGACTCGACAATTGGCAACGCGCTCAACGAGGTCTGCCACAGCCCCGAGGCGATCGAAGAACTGGGAGTTCGTCGCGCGAATGGGTGTGGAGCGCCACGAGCCCAGAGCCTGCTGACTGCGGTCAAAGCTGCCTACCAGTCCGGGTGAGTGTCGAAGCGCTCGAGCAACCGGTCAAGGCCGATGGCGACCGGAAGACTTCGTTATGCGAGCGCGGTCCGAGCAATGTCTGGCCAGCGCTTGGCGAAGGCAGGCGGCACGACGGCCCACTCCTTGAACGGCAGGCCGCGGCCGCCCGGGTCGAAGAGGTGCGCGCCCTCCAGCGCGAGCGCCTCGGCATGCGCGGACGGGTCTGGCTTGACGGAGCCGCGCAGGAGAGGAGGTGTTGGCTTTGCCGGCGCCGGAGCGGGAATCCGGCATGCCCATCATCTTCGTGCGCTCGAGGCGGGGTTCCGCGCCAGCAGGTCGTCGCAGAGCTCCTCGAAGGCGGCGAGACCGGACATCTAGTCGGGGTCGTTCAGCGAGGGCGGGTCGCTCATCTCCCGGAGCGCGTGCTCGAACCCGCCCGGCGCGTGGATGTTCAGGAACCGGACCGTCCCTCGATCACTCTTGCCGAACGTGTGCACCACGCTGGGCGGCGCGGCGACGAACATCCCGGGCCCGCCCCGAAACGTCTTGCCGTCGACGTGGAAGTCGAGCTCGCCCTCGAGGACGTAGAAGCTGTCCGTCTCCCCGTCATGGGTGTGGGGAGGGGGGCCGACGTACGGCCCCTCGATCGTGTACTCGAACACGGACAGGTGCGGGAGCGCACCCTTGACGAGCGTCACCCGCCGGGTCCGCTCGTTCCGCAGCACTTCCCCCTCGCCGGGGCCGTTGACGACGCCGTCACCGATCGCGGAATCCTATGACCTTCGCCTCGCGCGACGCGTTCCCGGCGCGCGGCGGCGTCGACGACAGGCCCGACCGCTTCCCGAACGGAGGCCCCCGGGGCGCCGGCGACACAGCCGTGCCGGAAGCCACGGCGCCGAACAACGCCGGCACCGCCCGCGAACGCTTGCCCTCCAGCCCGCCCACGGCCGAGCCCCGTGGAGCAATCGGCACACAATCGGCACAGTCCCGTGCGACTTCCGACACACCGGAACGGCTACCGTCGGTGCCGGGGACCCCGGGGTGGGTGGGGACCGCGCAGACCACTGCGCGATCGTCCCTCAGGGGTTCGCAGGCCGCCGGCTCCAACGCTGGTTTGCCTCCACGATCCGGTTACGTCGAGCTCCACGCGCACTCCGCGTACTCGTTCCTCGACGGCGCCTCGCTTCCCGAGGAGCTCGCAGCCCGCGCGGCCGAGCTCGGCTACGACGCGCTCGCGCTCACCGACCACGACGGCGTCTACGGCTCGCTCGAGTTCGCGCACGCAGCGAAGCACTTCGGGCTCCGTGCGATCACCGGCGCCGAGGTGACCCTCGCCTGCGGCGTAGGCTCGACGGAGCCGTTCAGGAGCGGAGGTGCCGGCTTTGCCGGTGCCGGAGCGGGACGCGGCGCTCACATCACGCTCCTCTGCGAGAGCCAGCGCGGCTACGCGAACCTCTGCCGCATCCTCACCCACGCCCACGCGGGCACACGGGTCGAGGGCCGCGAGCGCGAGCTGCTGCCGGCCGCGACGACGATCGACTTCGTCGCCGCGCATGCCGAGGGCCTCGTCTGCCTCTCCGGCTGCGCGCGGCGGGGCCTCGGCGTGCTCGACCCGAATGGCGCCGCCCGCCTTGCCGCTGCGTTCCCCGGTGCGTTCTACGTCGAGCTCCAGCGCCCGTATGGGCGCGGCGACGCACGCCGGAACGCCGCGCTCGAGGAGCTCGCCGCCTCGCTCGGCGTGCCGACCGTCGCGACCGGTGACGTGCATGCGCACCACCCGCGCCGCAGCCGCCTCCAGGACGCGCTCGTCGCGATCCGCAACCGCACCTCCCTCGACGGCTGCGAGCAGGAGCGGCGCGGCAACCATGAGGCCGTCCTGCTCGCGCCGGCCGAGATGCTGGAGCGGCTTCCGCGTGATGCTGCCGCGCGCACACGCGAGGTCGCCGACCGCTGCGCGTTCGACCTGACCCAGGAGCTCGGCTACCGCTACCCCGACTTCTCGGACGGGCCCGATCCGGCCGACGCCCAGCTGCGAGCGATCTGCGACCGCGCGTTCACCGACCGCTATGGATCGGTTGGCGCCGGGGGAACCTCCCGGTTCCCCCGAGACCCCCTCCACGGGTCCGCTTCGCGGACGGGCGGCTTCGCCGCCGGACACAAGGCTGCGGCGCGCCGCCGCCTCGAAGAAGAGCTGGCCCTCATTGCGCGCCTCGGCCTCGCGGGCTTCTTCCTTCTCCACTGGGAGGTGCTCGAGCTCGCGCGCGAGTGCGCGTACGAGGTGCGCGGCCCCGGGTCGCCGCGGCACGCGCTGCCGCCCGGCCGCGGGCGCGGCTCCAGCGTCGGCTCGCTCGTCTGCTACCTCACCGGCCTCTCGCACGTCGACCCGGTCGAGGCGAGGCTCTCGCTCGGTCGCTTCCTGAACGACGAGATGGCCGGCGTCCCCGACATCGACCTCGATTTCCCGCGCGAGATTCGCGAGAAGCTGATCGTCGCCGTCACCGAGCGCTACGGCCGAGAGCACGCCGCGCTCGTCGCGAGCTTCGCCACCTACCGCAGCCGCGGTGCGATCCGCGACGTCGGCAAGGCGCTCGGCCTGCCGTTCGGCGAGCTCGAGCGGCTCGCGCGCATCACCGACGGCTGGGACGCGGGCCGCGTCGGCGAGGAGCTCGACCGTGTCCCCGGCATGCACGCAGGCCCCCGCTGGGACGCCTTCCGCGAGCTGACGCGCGAGATCTCCGGCCTGCCGCGCCACATCTCCCAGCATCCCGGGGGGATGATCGTCTCGTCGCGGCCGCTGATCGATCTCGTGCCGGTGCAGCCCGCCGCGATGGCCGGGCGGCAGCTCTGCCAGTGGGACAAGGACTCCTGTTCCGACGCCCGCTTCCTCAAGATCGACCTGCTCGGCCTCGGTATGCTCTCGGCGGTCGAGGAGGCGGTCGACGCGATCGCGCGCCTGCACCGCGCGCCGATCGACCTCTCGCGCGTGCCGCTCGACGACCCGGCCGTCTACGCCGAGATCCAGGCGGCCGACACCGTCGGCGTCTTCCAGATCGAGAGTCGTGCGCAGATGCAGAGCCTGCTGCGAACGCGGCCGGAGAACCTCGACGACCTGACCGTGCAGGTCGCGCTCGTCCGCCCGGGCCCGATCCAGGGTAAGGCCGTGCACCCGTACATCGAGAACCGCCGCCGCCTGCGCGAGGACCCGACCTTCGAGCCGCCGGTCGAGCACGAGTCACTGCGCGTGCCGCTCCGGGACACACTCGGCGTCGTCGTCTTCCAGGACCAGGTGCTCGACGTGGCGATGGCGTCGGCGGGGTTCAGCGTGGGAGAGGCGGAAGGGCTGCGGCGCGCGATGAGCCGTAAGCGCAGCGAGGAGGCGATCGAGGCGTTCCGGCCGCGCTTCGTCGAGGGCTGCCTCGGCAACGGGATCGGCGAGCCGACGGCACACGTGATCTACGACAAGCTCGTCGGCTTCTCCGGCTTCGGCTTCCCGAAGTCGCACGCCGCTGCATTCGCGCTGCTCGCCTACCAGTCGGCGTGGCTGCGCCACTACTTCCCGGCCGAGTTCCTGTGTGCGCTGATGAACGCGCAGCCGATGGGCTTCTACCCGCCGTCGTCGCTCGTCCGCGATGCGCAGCGGCGCGGAATCGAGGTGCGCCCGCCGCACGTGAACAGCAGCGCCGCGAGGTGCTCGATCGAGAGCGGAGCGGTGCGGATCGGGCTCGGCTACATCCGCTCGGTCGGCGCCGACGAGGCGGAGGCGATCGTCGCCGGGCAGCCGTATGCCGACCTTGGCGACCTCGCGCGCCGTGCTCCTGCCACCGCCGACGCGCTCGAGGCGGTCGTCGTTGCAGGCGCCTGCGACGAGTGGGGGGCGCGGCGCGGGCTGCTCTGGCGGCTCGGAGTGACGCCGCGCCCCGAGAGGGCAGCGCGGGGCGCGCGCCAGCTCGTGCTCCCGATCGGACCCACCGCCGAGACGCCCGGACTGCCCGCCCAGACCGACTGGGAGCGATGCTCGCCGACTACCGCCACACCTCCGTCTCGGTCGGCGTGCACCCGATGGAGCTGCTGCGCCCGCACCTGCCGGACGTCCACTCGAGCGCCGAGCTTGCCGAGGTTCCTCACGGCGCGCGGATCGCGGTGGCGGGCATGGCCGTCGCCCGCCAGCGCCCCTCGACCGCGAAGGGCATCGTCTTCATGCTCCTGGAAGACGAGCACGGCCAGCTGAACCTGATCATCCCTCCGCCGGTCTACGAGGAGCACAGGGCGATCGTCCGTGCGGAGCCATTGATCCTGGCAAGAGGCCGTTTCGAGCGGGTCGGCCGCAACGAGAACGTGCTGGTCGAGGCGGTGGAGACGCTGGGCCCGCTCGCCCGCCGCGTGGCCGGCGAGGCGGAGGTGCTTGCCGCGCTGCCGGGCGCGCACCACTTCGGCCACCGCTAGCGATGCTCGCCGACAGTTCGCGATGGCCCGGGACCGACCGGGGACAGTCCCCGGCCGTGGCCCCAAGGACCGCGGCCGGTTGGGACGGTGGGTACCGACGGCCCCGATTGGGAAACCCTTTGGCGGAGCCGACGGAGGCGGGTTGGGGCTGATCGCCGCATTCGGGGACAGTCCCCGGCCATGGCCCCTTCGGCCGTGTCTGCAATAGCAGCTACAGCTCGGTGTGCAGAGGTCGCCCTTCCAGGCTGCGTGAACGCGATGACGCCGCCGTCAGGCGGGCGCGCTAGGCGCGCGTCAACGCGAGCAGGCTCACGGCGGTGGTGCCATCGGCGAGCTTGATGTTCACCTTGCCGGTGAACTTCTTGCCGGCGAACCTGCCGGTCACCTTCCACGACAGGCCGACCGCGCACGTCGGGTTCGTACCGCTGCCCGCGAGCGCGCCCGTCGCCGCCTTGTAGATCAGCGCCAGCGAGCCGAACGCCTTCGAGGCGCCCTTGACGGCGAAGCCCTTATCGTTCCAGTGGCCGGGCCCCGAGCCCTGCGTCAGTGGCTTGGCCTGCTCGGCCGGCGGGTCGGCGCAGCCGAACACGTTGCCGCCGAAGTCGGCCCTGAACACGAGCTTCTTGCCGCCGCCGAGCGACTTCGCGACGATCTTCGCCGGTCCGGTCGAGCCGAAGCGCGTGTTCTTCCACGTGCCGTTCCAGGTGCCGGCCATCGCCTTCGGGCTGAACGGGATCGGCGCGCCGCTCGCGCCACTCGACCCGCCGGCCACGAGCGCGGCCGCCACGACCGCCACGATGCCCGCCCGCGCCGTCACCTCCCGATCTTGCCGCGACCCCGCCGCCGCCGCAAGCTCAGCGGTTCTCGATCTCCAGCGCGAACTCCGGCAGACGCTTCGCGACCGCCCGGTTGAACTCGCGCTCGTACTCCTCCTCCACGCCCTCGTCGAGCGTCCGCGCGAAGTGGTCGCGGATGTCGGCGAGGAGCTCCGTTCCGGTCTCGACCGCGTCGACGTAGTCGCCGTACAGCTCCTCGGCCTCGTCGCGGTCGGCGCGGTTGTAGAGCGCGAGCCGCTCGCGCGCCTCCTCGATCACGTCCGGATGCTCGCGGAGGAACAGGTCGAGCTGGCGCTCGATCAACTCGCCGAAGCGCGACCGCCGGAAGATCACGCGTGCCCTGCCGTCGGAGCCCGCCGCCTCAAGCGAGCTCCCGGTAGAGCTCGAGGTGCTTCGCAGCGGCGGCCGCCCAGGTGAGCTCGGTCCGCGCCCGTTCGGCACCGGCCCGCGCACGCGCGAGCGCGTCCGCGTCCGAGAGCAGCTCCCGCGCCGCCGCGGTCAGCGCCTCGACGTCGCCCGCCGGCACCACGCGGCCGGCGCCGTAGCGCTCGATCGGCTCCGCGAGCCCGCCCACGTCGTAGGCGATCGCCGGCACCCCGGCGCCGAGAGCCTGGAGCATCGCTCCCGACTGGTCGAGCTCGGCGCGATACGGGAAGATCGCGACGGTTGCGTTCGACAGCGCGCGGTCGAGATCGGCAGGCTCGAGGTAGCCGAGTCGCCACTCGGTGCGCGGCGCGTCGCGCAGGCCGTCGAGCGCCATCGCCGGATCGCCGGCCACGAGCAGCCGAGCGTCCTCCAGCCGGCGAACGACCTCGACGGCGTCCGCGAGGCCCTTGTACGGCCGGATCACGCCGAGCGCGAGCAGCGTCTGCCCGTCATCGTCGCGCTCGGCGGCGCTCGGGTACACAGGATGCGAGATCACGCGTGCCTCGACGCCCAGCTCGCGCAGCGTCTCACGGCCGCGCTCGGTGTGGACGACCACGCGGTCGAAGCGGGCGAGCAGCCGCCTCCACAGGTCGCGGCGGTCGGCCGTGCGCCTCGGCAGCAGGTCGTGCGCCGTGAAGACGGACGGGCTGCGAAAGCGGATGTAGACGTCGGCCTGCGGGAGCGCCAGCCACTGCACGTGCAGCACGTCGGCCCGCAGGCGCGACAGCGACGCGACCACCCCGAGGTGCTCGACCGCCTTCAGCGGCAGCCGCGCGCGCGAGCGCTGGAAGAGCCGGGACGAAAGCGGGTAGAACCGCTCGACCCGCCGGTACCCGTCCGCCGCAGGCAGATCGGCGAAGCGGAAGCGCGAGGTCATCACCTCGGTTTCGGCGCCGGCCCGGGCGAGCGCGACGGCGAGCTCGTGGTCGTACCACGGCGTGTACGCCGGCGGATCCGCGATGACGACGCGCACGGTCCCGTACAGTAGAGCCCGATGCTGATCCGGGCCTGGAACGTCTTCAACGGGAACACCGCGCCGCCGGGCCGGCGCGCCTATCTGCGCCAGATGATCGAGCTCGTCACGGCCGACCGCCCGCCCGTCGTCTGCCTGCAGGAGGTGCCGGCGTGGGCGCTCGAGCGCGTCGGCGACTGGGCCGACATGCAGGTGGTCGCCGTCCGCACGAGACGCGCAAAGCTCGGCCCGATCGCGATCCCGGCCAGCCTCGGCCGCCGGCTCTCGTCGATCCACGCCGGACGCGCCGCTCCGCCCCCGGCGGCCAGGGCAACGTCGATCCTGCTGCCGAAGGACGCCAAGATCCGGCAGGAGAAGAAGATCACGTTGAACACGAACGTGTTCTGCGAGGAGCAGGCGAGTCGCGCTCGGTCTCACCGCGAAGGAGGCGCGCTTGTGGGAGAAGGAGCGACGCGTCTGCCACCTCGCGAAGATCGAGCTCACCGATCGCCGGCGCATGCTCGTCGCGAACCTGCACGCCACCAGCCATCCGGCCGACCGGCGCCTCGCAAATGCCGAGCTCCGTCGCGCGGTCAGCTTCGTCGACCGCGCCGCGGAGGTCGAGGAGACGGTGATCTTCGCCGGCGACTTCAACACGACGCTCGACGAGTCCGAGACGATGCGCGACCTGACCACGCGCCTGGACGAGCGGTACTCGACCCCTGGCCCGAGCATCGACCACATCCTCGTCCGCGGCGACACCGCGTCGGCCATCCGCGTCTGGCCCGACGACGACCGCATGCTCGACGGCAAGCTCCTCTCCGACCACGCGCCGATCGAGCTACAGATCGGCGTCAAGCCGCCGCCGGCCGCCCCCCGCGCAGTCGAGACGCAGCCGGCTGCGCCGCCTCCTCCTCCACCGCCGGTCGCCCCCGAGCCTCCGCCGGTGAGGGTGGAGGCGCCGAAGGAGGACGACCGCTGGGAGACACCGGGCGACGAGCGCTGGGAAACCGGCGACAAGCGCTGGGAGGACGATCCGTAGAGGCGTCTACGCGGCGTCGGCCGTGCGCAGCCCGAGCTCGCGCGCGATCGGCTGAAGCGCCGCGACCACGTTCGCGATGTGCTCGTCGAGCTCGAGGCCGAGCAGCTCCGCGCCCGCGTAGACCTCGTCGCGGTGCACGCCCGCCGCGAACGACGGCTGCTTCAGCTTCTTGCGCACCGACTTCGGCTCGAGCCCGTCGAGCCCGGTGGGGCGCACGAGACCGCAGGCGTGGACGAAGCCCGAGAGCTCGTCGCAGGCGAACAGCGTCTTCTTGAGCAGCGTGTCGCGGGGCATCGCCAGGTGCTCGGCGTGCGAGAGCACCGCCTCGATCACGATCTCGGGATAGCCCTCCTCGCGCAGGATCGGCGCGCCGTCCTGGGGGTGCTTGTCGAGGGTGGGGTGGATCTCGTAGTCGAAGTCGTGCAGCAGCGCGGTCACGCGCCACAGCTCCTCGTCCTCGCCGAAGCGCCGCGCGTACGACGCGGTCGAGGCCTCGACGGCGAGCGCATGGCGCAGCAGCGCCTCGCTCTTCGTGTACTGCGTGAGCGTTTCCCAGGCCTGCATGCGGGTCGCGTCCAAGGCGGCCGCTAGGATACCCGCCGCCTTGCCGACAACCACCGTCAGACAGCTGGCCGCCGAGTCGTTCGTGATCGAGGGAGGCCGCCCGCTCGGCGGGCGCGTGCGCGCCTCGGGGAACAAGAACGGCGCGCTGCCGATCCTCGCGGCGTGCCTGCTCACCGACCAGCCGGTGGTGCTGTCGAACGTGCCGCGCATCGACGACGTCGAGTCGATGATCGGCCTCCTCCAGGGGCTCGGCGCCGACGCGGAGTGGATCGGCCCGAACGAGGTGCGCGTCCACGCGGCCGAGCTCACGACGCACGAGGCCGACGAGGTGCTGGCCGACCGGATCCGCGCGTCGTTCCTGCTCGCTGGTCCGCTGCTCGCCCGAGTCGGCCGCGCGACCGTGCCGCCGCCGGGAGGCGACGTGATCGGCCGGCGCCGGCTCGACCCGCACCTGCACGCGCTCGAACGGCTGGGCGCGGAGGTGACGATCGGCGAGCGCTACGAGATGCAGACCCCGGGGCTCAGCGGCACGCAGATCTTCCTGGACGAGGCGTCGGTGATGGCGACCGAGAACACCGTGATGGCCGCCACGCTCGCGCCCGGCGAGACGACGATCATGAACGCAGCCTGCGAGCCGCACGTACAGGACCTCTGCGGCTTCCTCGTCTCGCTCGGCGCGCAGATCGCGGGCATCGGCTCGAACATGCTGCGCGTCACCGGCGTCGAGGCGCTGCACGGCGGCGAGCACCGGATCGGGCCCGAGCACATCGAGGTGGCGAGCTTCATCGGCCTCGCCGCGGTCACCGGCGCCGACCTGACGATCGACGACACGTTCGCCGACGACCTCGTCTCGATCCTGCCCGCGTTCGACCGGCTCGGCATCTGCGTCGAGATCGGCGAGGGCTGGATCCGCGTACCGCCCGATCAGGAGCTCGTGATCCGCAGCGACATCGGCGGCTACACGCCGAAGATCGAGGACGGCCCGTGGCCCGCGTTCCCGGCCGACCTGACCTCGATCGCGGTCGCGGTCGCGACGCAGGCGAGGGGCGACATCCTGATCCACGAGAAGATGTTCGAGAACCGCCTCGTCTTCGTCGACAAGCTCGTTTCGATGGGCGCGCGGATCATCCCGTGCGACCCGCACCGCGTGGTCGTGATCGGCCCCGCGAGGCTGATCGGCCAGCGCATGTCGAGCCCGGACATCCGTGCCGGAATGGCGCTCGTGATCGCCGCGCTCTGCGCCGAGGGCACCTCCACGATCGGCAACGTGAGCGAGATCGACCGCGGCTACGAGCGGATCGACGAGCGCCTGCGCTCGCTCGGCGCCTCGATCGAACGCGTCTCGTAGCGCGCCGCCGGAGCGTGTGTACGCTCCGTCGCGATGGCGGAGTCGCAGATGGGCGTGCGCGTCGAGCTCGCGAGCGAAGGGTCGGCCAGCGTCGCAACCGGGCTGCCGGTGCTCGACCACCTGGTGGGCGAGCTGGCGCGTTGCGGCGGCCTGCGCGTGACCCTGGAGGTCGCGCCGGGGAGCGCCGAGGAGGAGGTCGCAGCCGCGGGCCGCGCGCTCGGCGGCGCGCTCGCCGAGCCGCTCCGCTCGAGCGGAGCCGCCGGGCGCGGCTGGGCGAACCTCTCCGAGGACGAGGCGCTCGCGGGCGTCGTCGTCGAGGTCGCCGAACGGCCGCTCGTCGCTTCCAACGTCGACTTCTCGGGCCAGCTCGTCGGCGGGCTCGCGACCGACGTGGTCGCCCGCTTCCTGCGCGAGCTGGCTGCGGGCGCGGGGCTCAACGTGCACGTCAGGCTGCTCGAGGGGAAGGACCCCGAGCACGTCCTAGGGGCGATCTTCAAGGCGCTCGGCGCGGCGCTCGGGCAGGCTTGCCGGCCGGCATACGCACACACAGACGGAGGTGAGGCATGAGCAAGGAGGTCGTGCGCACGGAGGCGGCGCCGGCGCCGTTCCAGGGTGCGCCGTACTCGCAGGCGATCAAGGCGGGCGGGTTCGTCTTCGTCTCGGGCCAGCTCGCGCTGCGGCCCGGCGAGGGGGAGCTCGTCCCGGGCGCGATCGTGGAGCAGACCGAGCAGGCGCTCGCGAACCTGAGTGCGATCCTCGAGGCTGCGGGCTCGTCGCTCGACCGGATCGTGAAGACGACGGTGTTCCTCCAGAACCTCGACGACTTCGCCGCGATGAACGAGGTCTACGCACGCCACGTCGGCGACGCTCCGCCGGCGCGGTCGACCTTCGAGGTTGCGAAGCTCCCGTCGGGCGCTCTGGTGGAGATCGAGGCGATCGCGCTGCTCTGACGGCGGCGCCCAAGGCAAGTGACGGGTGGTCACGTGGGACGGCGCGGGGCCGTGCTGGTGGCGACCTTGCTTGCTGTGGCCAGAATGGGCGTATGAAGGCGATCGAGGACTACGTCGGCTCGCTCGGGCTCGACACCTACCTCGTCGGCGGCGCCGTCCGCGACGAGCTGCTCGGGCGCGACTCGAAGGACGCCGACTTCCTCGTCACCGGCGTCGGCACCGAGGAGCTTCGTGCGGCGCTTGCGCCGCACGGACGGGTCGAGGAGCTGATCGTCGCCGGCCGGCCGGTCGGGCTTCGCCTCTTCCCGCGCGTTGCGGAGCTGCGCAGGCTTGCCCCCGCTGGGATCGAGTTCGCGCCGCCGCGGCGGGAGCGCTCGACGGGCCCGGGCCGACACGACTTCGAGATCGTCGTCGATCCCGACGCGACCGTCGAGGACGACCTCGCGCGCCGGGACTTCACGGTCAACGCGATCGCCCTCCGCCTCGCCGACCGCGCGCTCGTCGACCCTTTCGACGGCCGCGCCGATCTCGAGGGCGGCATCCTGCGCACCGTCTCGCCGCGGAGCTTCGCCGAGGACCCGCTCCGACTCGTGCGCGCCCTGCGCTTCGTGTCGCAGCTCGACCTCGAGCCCGACGAGGAGACGCTGCGCGAGATGCACGAGGAGGCCGCGTCGGTCGGGCTGGTCTCGGGCGAGCGCATCGGCGGCGGCCTCAGCGCCGACGGGATGGGGGAGCTGTCGAAGCTCCTGCTCGGGCGCGGGCCGCGCAGGGCGCTCACCCTCGCGCGCGAGACCGGCGTGCTCACCGCGCTCCTGCCGGAGTTCGAGCCGTCGATCGGCTTCGACCAGGAGAGCCGCTACCACCACCTGACGGTCGACGAGCACACCTTCGCCGTCGTCCAGGCCGCCGCCGACGGAGGCATGCCGCTGCGCGTGCGGCTCGCCGCGCTGTTCCACGACCTGGGCAAGCCGGCCGTCGCATGGCGCGGCAAGGACGGCCGCCTTCACTTCTACGCCCGGCCGGGCCACCGTGATCACGCCGAGGTCGGTGCCGAGCTCGCCGACGCGGCGCTGCGCCGGCTGCGGTATCCGAACGAGCTCCGGGAGCGCGCCGTCAGGATCGTGCGTTTCCACATGTTCAGCGTGGGCAAGGTGGACATGCAGCACGCGCGGCGGCTGCTCGCGCGGTTCGGCGAGGGCCTCGCGCTCGACCTGCTCGACCACAAGGAGGCCGACCTGCTGGGCAAGGGCACCGAAGGCCCGCGCGACGCCGGCGAGGTCGAGCGGCTGCGCGCGTTCCGGGTGGCCGTCGAGGAGGCGCGGGAGAGCCCGCATCGACTTGCCGACCTGGCGGTCGACGGCACCGACCTGATCGCGGTCGGCTACAAGCCCGGACCCGAGCTCGGCCAGACGCTGGAGGCGCTGCTCGCGGCGGTCGTCGACGACCCGGCGCTGAACCGGCGGCCGACGCTGCTCGCGCGGGCGACGGAGCTCCTGCCGCGGTGATCCTCTGGGAGCCGCCGGGCCCGTACGTGGTCGCGTTCACGACCCGCGTCGGCGGCGTCAGCGAGGGGCCGTTCGCGTCGCTGAACCTCGGCGGCCGCCGCGACGACCCTGCGCGTGTGGCCGAGAACCGGCGCCGCGCCTGCGAGGAGCTCGGGCTCGACGCGTCGCGGCTCTCTGTCAACCGTCAGCGTCACTCTCCGACCGTGCACCGGGCCGAGGCGGGACGGGTCGACGAGCCGGGCGACGGGCTCTGGACGGACGAGCCCGGCCTGGCGATGCTCGCGCTGAGCGCGGACTGCCTGCCGATCGCGGTGGCCGCGACGGGCGAGCGCCGTCCCGCGCTCGCGGTGCTCCATGCCGGCTGGCGCGGCCTCGCCGACGGCGTCGTCGAGGCTGGTGTGCGTTCGCTCGGCGACGGGCCTGCCACGGCGGTCGTCGGCCCGGCAGTGGGCCCGTGCTGCTACGAGGTGGGCCCCGAGGTCTCGGCTCGGTTCGACGCCGACCTCACACGCGACGGGATCCTCGACCTGTGGACGGCGGCCGAGCGCGCGCTGCGCCGGGCCGGCGTCGAGCAGGTCGACCGCGTCGATCGCTGCACGCGCTGTGAGCCCGAGCTGTTCTTCTCGCATCGCCGCAGCGGCCCGGTGCGCGGTGTGCAGGGCGTGATCGGTGCTGTCGCCGGCTGAGCTTCGCGAGCGCTACGAGCGCGTTCGCGCCGAGGTGGGGCCGGTCGTGACCGTCGTGGCGGCGACGAAGTACGTCGCGCTCGCAGACCTGGCGCTGCTCGCGGACGCCGGGATCGAGGTCGTGGGCGAGAACCGCGTGCAGGACCTCGAGGCCAAGCACGCCGTCTACGGCGACGCGTTCCGCTGGCACTTCATCGGCCGCCTGCAGTCGAACAAGGTGAAGGTCGTCAACCGGATCTGCGAGCTCGTCCACTCGCTCGACTCGCACTCCGCGGCGCAGCGGCTCGAGGTGCCGGCGCTCGTCCAGGTGAACCTCGCGGGCGAGGAGTCGAAGGGCGGCATCGCGCCGGCCGAGGTCGCCGACTACCTCCGCTACGGCATTTCCGGCCTCGCGACGATGCCGCCCGCGGCCGCCGACCCGGAGGCCTCGCGCCCGTGGTTTTCCCGCCTGCGCGAGCTGGCCGCCGAGCACGGCCTGAGCGACCTCTCGATGGGCACGACGCAGGATTACCGCGTTGCGGCGGAGGAGGGAGCGAGCTACGTCCGGGTCGGGAGCGTTCTCTTCGGCGAGGAGCGACCGTAGCGGACGCGTCCGGCGCCGTCACTCCGGAGGGACACCTGCCGGAGCGGGCGTTACGATCCCGGTTGACATGAGCCTCACCGACCTCTGGAACCGCACGCTCGTCTACTTCGGCATCGCGGAGGAGAACGAGGACTACTACGACGACGAGAACGGCCACGTCGCCGAGGAGTCGCTCGAGCAGAGCTATCGGGACCGCCCGAACGTGCGCCGGCTCACGCCCCGCCGCCGGTCTCAGGACTACGACGACTGGACCGATTCCGAGGCCGACGCCGGCTCGGGCCGTGCCCCCGCCGCAGCGCCGCCGGTGCGGACAGGCAGGCCGCACATCGAGGCGGTCCCGAACCCGAACGCGGTGCGCGTACACCTCGTGCTGCCGCGCAGCTTCAACGACGCGCAGCAGATCGCCGACCGCTTCAAGATGTCGATCCCGGTGATCCTGAACCTCCAGAGCGCCGACCCCGAGCTCTCCAAGCGCCTGATCGACTTCGCGAGCGGCCTCACCTACGCGTTGAACGGCGGGATGCAACGGGTCGCCGACAAGGTGTTCCTGCTGACGCCGCGAAACGTCGAGGTGAGCGCCGAGCAACGAGCACAGCTGCTCGAGCGCGGCGGCTTCTACAACCAGGCGTAGACCAGCGTGCCGCCGGGGCGGCGCCGGGAGGGTAGGAATCGTTCGCGGCAGCCCGAACGAGGCTGACGATGGTCCTTCTCGACGCGCTCGGCTCGGTGATCCTGTTCCTCGACGTGTTCGTGAGCATCTACCTGCTCGCGATCTTCCTGTACGTAATCCTCTCGTGGTTCAGGCTGCCGTACTCCCTGAGCCCGATCCAGCGCTTCCTGTACGACGTCTGCGAGCCGTACCTGCGGCTCTGGCGGCGCCTCCTGCCGCTCCGGTTCGGCCCACTGGACCTGACGCCGATGATCGCCATCCTCGCGCTCCTGCTTGGTTCGCAGGTCGTGATCGCCCTGCTCGAAAGACTTCACTAGGAAGGAGACGAGACATGAGCTACACACCCGTCGAACTCAGACATGTCCGGGTCGGGCGGCGCCCGCTCGGCTACCACCGTGCGAGCGTCGAGCAGATCATGAGCGACGTCGCCGACAGCTTCGAGACCGTTTGGCGCGACCGCGGCGAGCTCGCCGACAAGGTCGAGCTGCTCGAGCAGCAGGTCGAGGAGCTGAAGCGCCGCGAGCTGGTCTTGACGAACACGCTCGTCGCGGCCGAGCGCGTCGCGGAGGAGGTGCGGGAACGCGCCAAGCGCGAGGCCGAGCTGATCCTCTCGGAGGCTCACGGCGAGGCGCGCGTGATCGCGCGCGACGGCCGGAGCGAGCGGGAGCGGCTTACCGCCGAGGTGCATCGGATCGAGGCGCTGCTGCGCTCGGCGCTCGGGATCGTGGTCGAGGCGGGCGAGCCCGCAGCGACGCCGCCCCCGGCGCAGCCGGACGCGACTACGGCTGCCGAGCAGCCGCCGCCCGAGACGCCGGTCGTGCGCGAGGACGAGCAGCGGGACGTCCGCCCGGTCAGCGTCGCTCCGCAGCCCGATCAGCCCGAGCCGGAGCTGGCCGCACTGCCCGAGCCCGAGCGCGACGAGGCAGGCGATCTCGAACCGGCGTTGGACGGCGCCGACGACCAGCCCGGCTGGCCGCCTCTCCGCCGGGTCGCCCAGGGTGCCGCCCACTTCGACTGGGGCGATTGAACGGTCGATTTTCCACCGGGCTGCGTAGACTGAAGCGATGACTCAGTCGACCCGCCTGCAGCTTCGCGTGTCGCCCGGCGCCTCGCGCGCCGGGGTGGTGGGACGCCACGGCGGGGCGTGGAAAGTGCGCGTCACGGCACCTCCCGAGGACGGGCGGGCGAACGAGGCGGTCGTGCGGCTGCTCGCCGAGGTGCTCGAACTGAGCCGGCGCGACGTCGAGATCGCCGCGGGGCACGGCAGCCGCGACAAGGTCGTCCGCCTCGCCGGACTGAGCGCTGCGGAGGCCGAACGGCGGCTCGTCGCCGCCACGAGCCGGCGAGCGAAGGAGCTCGTGTGACCGACGTCGGCGCAGGCGAGTTCCGGACGCTCCTGGAACAGGAGCGCGAGCGGATCGTGAGCGCGATCGCCCATCTCCACGAGCAGAACACGACGAGCATGGAGGACGAGCTGGGCCAGCTCACGGGCCGTGCGGTCGACAATCATCTCGGCGACATGGCCTCGGTCACGTTCGATCGAGAGCTGGACGAGGGGCTCGAAGAGGGCGCTCAGCAGACGCTCGCGCAGATCGATCAGGCCCTCGCGAAGCTGGACGACGGCACCTATGGAACGTGCGAGCGCTGCGGCAAGGAGATCGGCGAGGAGCGGCTCCGGGCGAGGCCGTGGGCGCTGCTCTGCATCGACGACCAGCGGCTCGCCGACCGCGGCTAGATGGTCGAGCCCGCGATCTCGCGTGCCCGGCCCCGCGTGCCGTCCGACCCGGTCGTGCCCGTGGAGCTCGCGATCGAATGCTGAGCGAGCCGAAGCCGGAGCGCGCACCCGACGTGCGGGTCGGATCGTCCACGAACGGCCTCGCGCCGGTGTCGGTCGCGGAGCGCTCGCTCGCCGCGGGCCTGTGGCAGTGGGGAGGCCTGTGCATCGTCGTCGCCGCCGCGGTCGTCGGTGACCAGCTGACGAAGCACGTCGTCGCCAGCGAGCTGCGCCTGGACGAGTCGGTGACGGTCGCCGGGCCGCTGACGATCCACCGCGTCCAGAACTCGGGGATCGCGTTCGGGCTCTTCTCCTCGGCAACCGCCGTCGTGATCGTGCTCACCGCGATCGCCGTGGGATGGATGCTCGCGTTCTTCGCCCGCTCCGGCGCGCGCCATCCGGTGATCCCGGCGGCCCTCGGGCTCCTGATCGGCGGCAGCGTCTCGAACCTCGTCGACCGCGTCCGCCTGGGCCATGTGACCGACTTCCTCGACTTCGGCTGGTGGCCTGCCTTCAACCTGGCGGATACGTTCATCGTGGTCGGCGTCGCGATCCTGCTCGCGACGCTGGTCGCCGCCGACGGCCCCCGGCGCGCCAAGCGTCACCTTGACGTCGCTCGCTGAGCCTCGGAGCGCGCTCTCCGCCATGCCCCACCCTTGGGTGGGGACACGCCTTTCCTCGCCTCGGCGGTTGACGATACCGGCGGCCGGCGCACGGGACTGCGTCGGAACTGCGCCAATCGAGTGACTTCTTGTCCCCACCCGAGTCTGCCCCGCCCGCGTTGACGCCGCCCGGCTCGACCCCATCCGGCTCGGCGCCGCGTGTGTCGGCCGCGTCGACGCTCGTGGTTCCCGCGGCCGCGGCAGGCGAGAGGCTCGATCGCTTCCTCGCCGAGCACGTCGGGTCCCGCGGCGCGGCCGAGCGGGCGGTTGCGGGTGGCGTGCTCGTCGACGGCGTGCCGCGGCCGAAGAGCCACCGGCTCGAAGGCGGGGAGACGCTCTCGATCCCGGGCGCGCCGGAGACGCCCGCACGGCTCCCGCCCGCGCGGCCGCCCGTCGTCTGGGAGGACGAACACCTTGCCGTCGTCGACAAGCCGTCGGGCCTCGTCGTGCATCCGGGCGCGGGACATGCGACCGGGACGCTCGTCGACGCCCTCGCCGGGTTCGTGGGCGGCGGCGAGCCGGGGCGGACGGGCATCGTCCACCGGCTCGACCGCGATACGTCCGGGCTGATGGTGGTCGCGCGCAGCGAGGAGGCGCACGACCGTCTGTCGGCGCTCGTCCGCGAGCGCGCGCTCGAGCGGACGTATCTCGCGCTCGTCCGCGGCAGGCCGCGCTCGCGGCGCGGTCGTGTCGAGGCGCCGATCGGGCGCGACCGCGACGAGCCCACCCGCGTCTCGCTCGACACCGACTCGCCGCGCGAGGCCGTCACGCACTTCGAGGTCGAGCATCTCTGGCCGGGCGCAGCGCTCCTCCGCGTGCGGCTCGAGACCGGACGGATGCACCAGATCCGCGTGCACCTCGCCGCGATCGATCTGCCGGTCGTCGGAGACGCCGTCTACGGCGTTGCCGAGCCGCGACTCGGGCGGCAGTTCCTGCACTCCGCGCAACTCGCATTCACGCATCCGTTCACGGACGAGCGGATCGACGTCTCGTCCCCGCTGCCGGCCGACCTGCGGGCGTATCTCGACGGGCTCAGCGCCTAGGGATCCGCACCCAGCGGGTCAGCTTGCGGGCAAGCCCGGTGTCGAGGTCGGTGACGGCCAGCGTCGCCCGCCAGCGTCCCGGCGGGAGCACGGCGCTCCTCCCCGACGCCGAACCCACGAGCCGCCGGCACCTCGTGTCCGGCGGGCACGTCGGGATGCCGCTCATCTTCAACCTCGTCGTCTGCGAGCGGACGCGCAACCACCCGCGGCAGCGCGCGCAGTTCCGGTACTGGGCCCGCACGACGATCCTCCGATCATGCACCGAGAACGGATGGCCGGAGACGCTCGGCGCGACCGCCTTCGCCGCCGGTCCGCCGGCCGCCGCCGGCGTGCCGAGCGCGTATCGGATTCCTCCGAGCAGGTGCCCGAGGAACGCCGGTTCGTCGTACGACTCCTCGGTGTGCCCGCCCGCGGTGTACCAGGCGCGGCCGCCCTCGAACGCGTGCTTCCAGGCGATCGGGTGGTCGGCGCCCATCGCCCAGTCCTGCGGCAGGTACGTGCCCTCGTCGAGGGTGAGCAGGACCCGCACGCCGTTCGTGCGCGGGTTCGCGAGGAAGCCGTACCACTCGTCCGTCCGGCTCCAGCGCGCCGGCAGTGCCGCGGTCGAGTCGTCGCGCGGCGTGACGACGTCGATCGTCGCCGGCTGGATCTCGGGGTGGCCCGACGACCACGCCCCGACCAGGCGGCCGTACCACGGCCAGTCGCGCTCGGTGTCGGCCGCCGAGTGCACGCCGACGTAGCCGTGGCCCGCGCGGATGTACGCCTCGAATGCCGACTGCTGCGGCCCGTCGAGGACGTCGCCGGTCGTGAGCAGGAAGACGACCGCGTCGTACGGGGCGAGACCCGTCACGGTGAAGGTGGTGTCGTCCTCGGTGGCGGTGACGTCGAAGCCGTTCTTCGCACCGAGGTCGCGGATCGCCTGGATCGCCGCCGGGATCGACGCGTGGCGGTAGCCGGCGGTCTTCGTGAAGACGAGGAGTCGTGGGTTGGCGGCCGAAGCCGGCCCCGCCGCGTATGCGGCCGAGAGGAGCGTGACGGCGACGAGGGCGAGGCTGCGCGTACCGACAGCCTAGACCGGCTAGCATTGCAGGGCTTTCTGGCCCATCGACCCGGCGGAGAGTCGACGCGGACGGTGGCCGGTGCTTGCGCCGGTCCCCGCGGAGGCGCCGCCGGCTGCCAAGAATCCAAACCGAGAAAGGGGCGTTCGATGCCCGTTGTGTCCATGAAGGATTTGCTGGAGGCCGGGGTCCACTTCGGCCACCAGACCCGTCGCTGGAACCCGAAGATGAAGCGCTTCATCTTCACCGAGCGCGGCGGCATCTACATCATCGACCTGCAGCAGACCCAGGCGCTGCTCGACGAAGCCCATGCGTTTGCCCGCGCTATCGCGGAGCGCGGAGGCACGGTGCTGTTCGTCGGCACGAAGAAGCAGGCCCAGGACTCGGTCGCCACCGAGGCGGCCCGCGTCGGCATGCCGTACGTGAACAACCGCTGGCTCGGCGGGCTGCTCACCAACTGGCGCACGATCTCCGACCGGATCCAGCGGCTGCACGAGCTGCGGGCGCTGCGCCAGGAGTCGCAGCTCGACCTGCTGCCCGCCAAGGAGCGGATCGCGATGATGGCCGAGCTCGAGAAGCTCGAGGCGAACCTCGGCGGTGTCGCCGACATGCGCCGCCAGCCCGACGCGGTCTTCATCGTCGACCTGCGCAAGGAGCAGCTCGCGGTGCGCGAGGCGCGCCGCCTCGGCCTGCCGGTGATCGCGCTCGTCGACACGAACTGCGATCCCGACGAAGCCGAGTACGTGATCCCGGGCAACGACGACGCGATCCGCTCGTGCTCGCTGATCGTCAAGGCGATCGCGGCCGGGATCGAGGCCGGCAAACAGCGCGTCGCAAGCGCCGAGATGGCCGCTCCCCGTAACGGCGCCGCCGCGGCGCCCGCAGAGCCGGCAGCCGAGGCCACTCCCGCGCCGGCTGCCGCGCCGACTCCAGCCGAGCCAGCGGCGGCGGCCGGGGCTGCGCCGACACCGTCTCCCGCCGAGCCCGAGCCGAGCCCGAGTCGGCACCGGCGCCCGCTGCCGACGGCCGCGCCCGCCGTCGAGCCCGAGCCTGCGGCGGAGCCCGAAGCAGCGGCCCCTCCGGAGCCCGCGCCCGAGCCGGCCGCCGCCGCCGAGGAGGAGCCGTCATGACCGAGATCTCGGCCACGATGGTGAAGCAGCTTCGCGACGCGACGAGCGCCGGGATGATGGACTGCAAGCGCGCGCTCGTGGAGACGGGCGGCGACTTCGACGCGGCCGTCAAGCTGCTGCGCGAGAAGGGCATGGCCTCCGCCGCGAAGCGAGCCGATCGCGAGACGACCGAGGGCGTCGTGCTCGTGCGCGCCGACGCCGACCGGGCGACGATCGTCGCCGTCGGCTGCGAGACCGAGCCGGTCTCGAAGAACGACGACTTTCGCGCGTTCGCGCAGGACGTCCTCGGCGAGGTGCACGACGGCGGCGACGACGCGATCGCCGACCTCGAGGAGCGCCGGGTCGACCTCGCGGGGAGGCTCGGCGAGAACATCCAGGTGGTAGGCGCGCGGCGGATGACGGCCGCGAACGGAGAGTCGTTCGTCAGCTATGTCCATCCGCCGGCGAACAAGGTCGGCGTGCTCGTCGAGAGCAAGGGCGGCAGTCCCGAGCTGGCCCGACAGCTGGCGATGCACATCTCGTTCTCGCGGCCGACGTTCCGCACGCGCGACGAGGTGCCCGCCGAGCTCGTCGAGGCGGAACGAGAGATCCTCGTGAAGCTGCCCGAGGTCGAGTCCAAGCCGGAGACCGTTCGTGAGAAGATCGTCGACGGGATGCTCAACAAGCGCCTCTATGCGGAGTCGGTGCTGGGCGAGCAGGCCTGGATCCACGACACGAGCCTGACCGTCGACAAGGCGCTCGCGCAGGGAGGCCTCGAACTGGTCGAGTACGCCTGGCTCTCGGTCGGCTGATGGGCGTCGCCGATCCACGGGACGAGAACGCCCCGGTCTTCCGCCGGATCATGCTCAAGCTCTCGGGCGAGGCCCTGATGGGCCCGGCCGAGTACGGCCTCGACGCTGAGACCGTGGAAACGCTCGCAGGCGAGCTCGTCGAGGTGCATGCGACCGGGCTCGAGCTCGCGCTCGTGATCGGAGGCGGCAACGTCTACCGCGGCATGAAGGCGGCGGCCGCAGGCATGGATCGCGCGACCGGCGACTACATGGGCATGCTCGCCACCGTCTTCAACTCGATGGCGGTGCAGGAGGCGCTCGAGCGGCACGGCGCCGACACGCGTGTGCTCTCGGCGCTCGACGTGCGCGAGGTCGCCGAGCCGTACATCCGCCGCCGCGCGATCCGGCACCTCGAGAAGGGCCGCGTGGTGATCTTCGCCGGCGGCACCGGCAACCCGTACTTCACCACCGACACCGCCGCGGCCCTGCGCTCGCTCGAGATCGAGGCCGAGGCGATCCTGATGGCGAAGAACGGCGTCCGCGGCGTCTTCGACGGCGACCCGCGCACCGACCCCGACGCGACCTTCCTGCCGGAGCTCACCCACCTGCAGGCGATCGAGCAGGGCCTCAAGGTCATGGACACGACCGCGCTCTCGCTCTGCATGGACAACCACCTCCCGATCTACGTCTTCGAGCTGGCGCCCGGCAACATCGGCCGCGTCGTCGCGGGGGAGACCGTCGGGACGATCATCTCGACCATCACGGAAGGAGTGACCGCGTGACGAGCATCGACGAGTTCCTCAAGGACGCGACGACGCGGATGAGCAAGTCGGTCGACGCCACGCACGAGCACTTCAACTCGGTCCGAACAGGGCGCGCGTCCACCGCTCTGCTCGACCGGATCCAGATCGACTACTACGGCACGCCGACGCCGCTCAAGAACATCGCCACGATCAACGTGCCGGAGGCGCGCCTGCTGACGATCCAGCCGTTCGACCCGTCGGCGGCGAAGCAGATCGAGCGCGCGATCCAGGAGTCGGACCTCGGACTGACCCCATCGAACGACGGCAAGGTGATCCGGCTGCCGATCCCACAGCTGACCGAGGAGCGCCGAAAGGACCTCGTCAAGCTCGTCCGCCACATGGCCGAGGAAGGCCGGATCGCGGTCCGGAACGTGCGTCGCGACGTGATGAAGCACCTCGAGGAGCTGGTCAAGAACGGCGAGGTCGGCGACGACGAGGAGCGCGCCGCCGAGGCGCGCGTCCAGAAGGTGACAGACGAGCACGTCCACAAGATCGACGACCTCTTGAAGCACAAAGAGGCCGAGATCATGGAGGTCTAGGGCCGGCGCAAATGCTGACGCATTTCCGCCGAAGGTACGCCGCGCACGAGAAGCGCCCCGATGCCGTCGCACGTTTCGCGCCGGTCGTGGAGTGGCGATGAAGCTGATCTCGCGCATCCGCACGCTCAGGCGTGTCCGGCCGCTCCCCGAGGGCGACCTGCCCGAGGTCGCGCAGACGGTCGCGATCATCATGGACGGCAACGGCCGCTGGGCGCGGCGGCGCGGCCTGCCGATCGCCGTCGGCCACCGGGCCGGCACGCGCGCGCTCCGGCGCACCGTGGAGAGCGCGATCGACCTCGGTGTCCTGAACCTCGTCGTCTACGCGTTCTCGACCGAGAACTGGTCGCGGCCGCAGCACGAGGTCGACGCGCTGATGGAGATCTTCGGCGAGACGATCGAGCGGGAGCTGCCCGACCTGGCCGAGCAGGGCGTTCGTGTCCGGTTCATCGGGCGGCGCGACCGCGCACCCGAAGCGCTGCGCGCGCGGATGGACGCGATGGAGGACCGCACCGAGCTGAACTCGCGACTCGGCCTCTGGATCGCGTTCGACTACGGCGGCCGGGCGGAGCTCGTCGAGGCCACGCGGCGGATCGCCGAGAGCGGCATGGACCCGCGCGAGATCGACGAGAACGTGCTCGCGGCGAACCTCTACGCGCCCGAGCTGCCGGATCCCGACCTGCTGATCCGCACGAGCGGCGAGCTGCGCGTCTCGAACTTCATGCTCTGGCAGCTCGCCTACGCCGAGCTCGTCTTCGTCGACCGGCTCTGGCCGGACTTCGACGCGCGCGACCTCCGCGGCGCGCTCGCCGAGTACGCGCGCCGCCGGCGACGCTTCGGCGGGCGGTAGTGGGATGGCGGCGCCCGCCCGCGTCGACCCGGTGGCGGGCGGCGCTCTGAGCAACACGGTCTCGCGGCTCGTCGTCGCGGCGGTCGGGCTGCCGATCGTGCTCGGCGCCGTCTACCTCGGCGGCTGGTGGCTGTTCGTGCTCGTGGCGTTCGCGGCCGCTGTCGCGCTGCACGAGTTCTGGCTGCTCGCCCGTCCGCTGAGCCCGCTCTCGCCGGCGGGCTACGTCGGCGGGATGCTCGCGCTCGTCGGTGCGCAGGTCGGCGACGCCGGGTGGATGATCGGCGGGGCGATGACGTCGCTCGTGCTCGCGTTCGCGCTGAAGGGCGTGGCGGCGACGCGGCAGGCGGCGACCGCGTCGATCTCGGCGACGGTGATGGGCGCGGTGTGGATCGGCTGCGGGCTCTCGTTCACGCTCCTGCTCCGCGACCTGCCCGAGCACGGCCGCCTGGCCGCGTTCACGGTGCTGCTCTCGGTCTGGGCCGGCGACACGCTCGCCTACGTCGGCGGCCGGCTGATCGGCCGCCACCGGATGGCGCCCACGACCTCGCCCGGCAAGACGTGGGAGGGCTTCGCGTTCGGGACCGCCGCGACGATCTTCGTCGCGTTCGTGGCGCTCTACGACCAGGACTTCCTCACGATCGGCGAGTCGATCGTGCTCGGCGCCGTGCTCGCGGTTGCAGCGCCGCTCGGCGACCTGTTCGAGTCGATGCTCAAGCGGGACATGCAGGTGAAGGACACGGGCCGCCTGCTCGGCGGCCACGGCGGCATGCTCGACCGGATCGACGCGCTGCTCTTCGCCGCCCCGGCCGCGTACTTCTTCATCCTCGCCTTCGGCCAAGCCTGACCGGCGGCGACGGCCGGTACCCTGACTGGCGATGAAGCGGATCGCCCTGCTCGGCGCGACCGGGTCGATCGGGCGCCAGGCGATCGAGGTGATCGACGCGCACCCGGAGCTCGAGCTCGTCGCAGCGGCCTCGGGCTCGCAGCCGATCGACGGCCTCGCACCGCTGACCCAGGTCGGCGGCGACCTGACCGAGCTGCTCGAGCGCGCCCGGCCCGACCTCGTGCTGAACGCCGTCGTCGGCTTCGCCGGCCTCGCGCCGACGATGTGGGCGCTCGAGCACGGCGTCACGCTCGCGCTCGCGAACAAGGAGAGCCTCGTCGCGGCCGGCGAGCTCGCGCTCGCGCGCGCAGGAGCGGGGAGGAGGCGCGCTGATCCCGGTCGACAGCGAGCACTCGGCGCTCTTCCAGTGCGCCAGGCTCGGCGAGCCCGACAGCCTCGTCCTCACCGCGAGCGGCGGCCCGTTCCGCGGCCGCACGCGCGAGGAGCTCTCCGGCGTCACGCCCGAGGAGGCGCTCGCGCACCCGACCTGGAGCATGGGCCCGAAGATCACGATCGACTCCGCGACGCTCGCCAACAAGGGCCTCGAGGTGATCGAGGCGCACTTCCTCTTCGGCGTCCCGTACGAACGCATCGAGGTCGTCGTCCATCCGACGTCGATCGTCCACGGCCTCGTCCGCTTCCGCGACGGCGCCTCGATCGCGCACCTCGGCTACCCCGACATGCGCGTGCCGATCTCCTACGCGCTCACCTACCCGGAGCGCGCCGCTACGCCCGTACCGCCGCTCGAGCTGCGCACGCTCGAGTTCCACGAGCCCGACACCGAGACATTCCGCATGCTCGCGCTCGCTCGCGAGGCGGGCGAGCGCGGCGGCACCTACCCGTGCGCCTACAACGCCGCGAACGAGGTCGCCGTGCAGGCGTTCCTGGAGCGGCGGATCGGCTTCCTCGAGATCGCGGCGCTCGTCGAGGACGTGCTCGCGCGCGTCGACGGCGCGCCGGCCCGCGACCTCGATGACCTCGTCGAGGTCGACCGCCGCGCCCGCGAGCTCGTCCCGGTCGGCTGATGGGCATCGCCGCCGCCATCATCGGCCTCGCAGTCCTCATCCTCGTCCACGAGGCCGGCCACTTCTTCGTCGCGCGCGCCGTCGGGATGAGGCCGCGGAAGTTCTACCTCGGCTTCGGCCCACCGCTCGTGAAGACGACGCGCAACGGCGTCGAGTACGGCATCGCGGCGTTCCCGCTCGGCGGCTACGTGAAGATCCCGGGCATGACCCGGCCTGCGGCCGGCGACCTGCGCAAGAGCCTGAAGCGAGGAAGACCAGCGGGCACTGAAGGAGCCGCTCGACGCACTCGACGCCGCGCTCGAACGGGACGATGAAGCCACCGCGCGCGAGCAGCTGCCGAAGCTCGAGGCTCACCTGGGCAAGAATCGCCAGCTCCAGGAGCTCGACGGCTCGCTGGCGCAGGACGCCTACTGGCGCCAGACGACCTGGAAGCGGATCGCCGTGATCGGAGCCGGCCCGGCGACGAACATCGTCTTCGCGATCGTGATCTTTGCGGTGCTGTTCATGCTCGGCACGGTCGAGTCGACGCGCACGGTCGACAGCGTGATCAAGGGCCGCCCGGCCGCGACCGCCGGCCTGCGTGCAGGAGACGAGATCGTCGTGATCGCGGGCCGCACGGTGACGCCGGACGAGATCGCGCGGACGATCAACTCGACCCAGGGCCGCCCGTTCAGGATCGTCGTGCGTCGAGACGGCGAGCGTGTCGTGATCGGCCCGCTGAGCGCGCGCCTCGACGGCGGCGCCTACCGCGTCGGATTCCGGATCCGCGGCGCGCCGGGCCCGGGCGAGTCGCTCCCGCAGGCGACGTGGCGGTCGGTGCGTGTGGTCGGCACGGTGACCTCCGACACGACACGGGCGCTCCTCGGCCTCGCCGCCGGACGGGGGACGGAGAACGTCTCGAGCGCGGTCGGCATCGTCGAGGTCACCTCCGACGCCTACCGGCAGTCGATCCAGGACTTCCTCGCGGTCGTCGGCCTGATCAGCCTCGCGCTCGCGCTCCTGAACCTGCTGCCGGTGCTGCCGCTCGACGGCGGCCACATCGTGATGGCGATCCTGGAGCGGATCCGCGGCCGCTCGTTCTCGCAGCTCGCTTACCTGCGCTACAGCGCGGTCGGGCTGACGCTCTTCGTCTTCCTCCTCTACTTCGGCCTCCGCAACGACCTCTTCTCGGGCGGGAGCTAGGGACGTCTCGCCCGGCTGCGAGGTTCGTTCAGACGAGACGCGACCGGAAGGAGCCCCAGTGACCAAGGAACGAGCGCCGACCCTCCTCGCAGGCGGCAACCCTCAGATCGCGAAGGCCGACGGCGACGCGCCCGTGCAGGCCTACATCGCGGCCATGCCGGGCTGGAAACGCGAGCTCGGGCGCGACCTCGACGCGCTCATCGTGCGCACCGTGCCGGGCGTGCACAAGGCCGTGAGGTGGAACTCGCCCTTCTACGGCATCGAGGGCCAGGGCTGGTTCCTCAGCTTCCGTTGTTTCACGAAGTACGTCAAGGTCGCGTTCTTCCGCGGCACGTCGCTGCGTCCGCTTCCCCCCGGCGAGTCCAAGAACGAGGAGACGCGCTACCTCGACATCCACGAGGACGACCTGCTCGACCACGAACTCGTGGCGAGCTGGATCATGCAGGCATCGGAGCTGCCCGGTTGGGTCCCGTAAGCGCCGGCGTCCTCGAGCTCGTGGGGCCGCGACACTGCAAGTGACAAGCTGTCACTTGCAGGTCGCGCGGTCGGCCTCGCGTGGGCGGCAGCCCGAAAGGCCCGCTAGCGCGGTTCGGCCGGGTGCCCGAAACGGCGCCGCTACGATCCGCCCGTGAGCAGCGAACGGTCGGTCCGGGTAGGCGGCGTCGAGATCGGCGGCGGTGCGCCCGTCGTCGTCCAGTCGATGACGCTGACGAAGACCCACGACGTGCCGGCGACGACCGCGCAGATCGCGGCGCTCGCAAGCGCCGGCTGCGAGATCGTCCGCGTGGCGGTGCCGAAGCTCGAGGACGCCGAGGCGCTGCCGCTGATCGTGCGCCTCTCGCCGCTGCCGGTGATCGCCGACATCCACTTCAACGCGAGTCTCGCGCTCAAGGCGATCGAGGGCGGTGTGGCCGCGGTGCGGATCAACCCCGGCAACATCGGCGGCGACGACAAGGTCGCCGAGGTCGTCACCGCCGCGAAGCAGGCCGGCATCCCGATGCGGATCGGCGCGAACTCCGGCTCGTTGCCGAAGCACCTCGAGGAGCTCGCGCAGGAGGACCAGGCCGAGGCGCTCGTCGAGGCGGCGCTCGAGGAGGTGCGGCTGCTCGAGCAGCTCGACTACCGCGACTTCAAGATCAGCGTGAAGTCGAGCCATGTGCCGACGATGATCCGCGCCTACCGGATGCTCGCCGACCGCGTTCCGTACCCGCTCCACCTCGGCGTCACCGAGGCCGGGCCGCCGAGCACCGGCTCGATCAAGAGTGCGATCGGCCTCGGCTCGCTGCTCGCGGACGGGATCGGCGACACGATCCGCGTCAGCCTCACCGCCGACCCGGTCGAGGAGGTGCAAGGTCGCCTGGGAGATCCTCAAGTCGCTCGGCCTGCGCGAGCGCGGCCCGATCCTCATCGCTTGCCCGAGCTGCGGCCGCGACAACGTCGGCGTGCAGACCCTCGCCGAGGAGGTCGAGGAGCGCCTCGCCACGTACGAGGAGCACTTCGAGGTCGCGGTGCTCGGCTGCGCGGTCAACGGCCCGGGCGAGTCGGGCGACGCCGACTTCGGCATCGCCGGCGGCCGCGACGTCGGGTTCATCTACGCCCACGGCAAGGTGCTGAGGAAGGTCGACTCCGAGGTGCTCGTCGACCAGCTCTTCGCCGAGATCGACGCCTGGATCGCCGACGGGATGCCGCGCTCCGAGCGTCGCAGGCACGCGAAGCCGGCCGCCCTCGCCATGGCCGAGGCCTCGGCGATCCCGCTCGAGTAGTAGCCTCGGCCTCCGACGATGATCGCCCGGGCCTCTCAGCTCTTCCTTCCGACCTTGCGCGACGCGCCGGCCGACGCCGAGGCGGTGAGCCACAAGCTGCTCGTCCGCGCCGGCTTCATCCGGCAGGTGAGCGCCGGCCTGTGGTCGTTCACGCCGCTCGGCTGGCGCGTGCACCGCAAGATCGAGCAGATCATCCGCGAGGAGATGGAGGCGATCGGCGCACAGGAGTGGTTCGCGCCGGTGCTCACGCCGGCGAGCTGTGGGAGGCGACGGGCCGCGACAGGATCGCGGAGCTCTTCCGCGTCCAGGATCGCGCGCGGCCGCCAGTTCGTCCTCCCGCTGACCCACGAGGAGACGTTCACGTTCCACGCGCGGGAGATCCAGAGCTACAGGCAGCTGCCGCAGTCCTGGTACCACTTCCAGACCAAGGACCGCGACGAGCCGCGCCCCCGCGGCGGGCCTGCTCCGCGTCCGCGAGTTCATCATGAAGGACTCGTACTCGTTCGACCGCGACGAGGCCGGGCTCGACGCCAGCTTCCGCGCGCACGAGGCGCGCGTACCACCGGATCTTCCAGCGCTGCGGGATCGCCTACCACGCGGTCGCAGGCCGAGTCGGGGATGATGGGCGGCAGCGAGTCGGTCGACTTCCTCGCGCCGTCCGGGTCGGGCGAGAACACGCTCGTCACCTGCGAGAACGGCGACTTCGCGGCCGACCTCGAGGTCGCGCGCGTGGTGCCGCGAGCGCCTGCGTTCCCGGAACGGCTCGACGCACCCGAGGAGGTCGAGACGCCCGGCATCACCACGATCGAGGCGCTCGCCGAGTTGCTCGGCATCGACCCCGCGGCCACGTCGAAGGCGATGCCGATGGTGAAGGAGGACGGAACGGTCGTGCTCGCGCTCGTCCGCGGCGACGACCGGCTCGAGCTCGGCCAAGCTCGCCGCGGCACTGCAGGCCGACGTGCGCGCCGGCGACCGAGGACGAGATCCGCGCGGCGTTCGGCGCCGATCCGGGCTCGCTCGGGCCGGTCGGGTTCGACGGCGAGGTCGTCGCCGACGAGACGCTGCGCGACGGGCAGTTCGTCGCCGGCGCGAACCGCACCGGCTGGCACCTGCGCGGCGTCGAGCACGGCCGCGACTTCGAGGCGCGCTTCGCCGACCTGCGCGTGCCGAGCGAGGGCGACACGTGCCTCGAGTGCGGCGGCGCGCTGCGCTTCGAGACCGCGATCGAGGTCGGCCACATCTTCAAGCTCGGCACCCGCTACTCGGTGCCGCTCGAGGCGCGCTTCCTCGACGAGGACGGCCAGGAGAAGCCGCTGGTGATGGGCAGCTACGGCATCGGCCCCGGCCGGATCATGGCTGCGGCGGTCGAGCAGCTCCACGACGACAACGGGATCTGCTGGCCGGCCGCGATCGCGCCGTACGACGTCCATGTGGTCGTGCTGCCGGGTGTCGAGGAGCAGGCCGAGGAGGCGTGCGCGCGTGCTCTCGGAGGCGGGCGCCGACGTGCTGCTCGACGATCGCGCGCTCCGTCCCGGCGAGAAGTTCGCGGATGCGGACTTGATCGGGCTGCCGAAGCGTGTGACGGTGGGAAAGAAGACGCTCGACGACGGGATGGTCGACCTGCGCGATCGCGCGACCGGCGAGGAGGAGCGCGTGAGCATCGCGTCACTCGGCACTGCACTCGGGGTCAGGGAGGTCTGAATGGCAAAGCGTCGGAGGTTCAGCCCGGAGCCCTTCGGGACGGCGGTCGAGCGGCTGATGAACGACTCGGCGACGACGTATCGCGGGCTCGCCGCCAAGACCGGGCTCTCGGCCGGCTACCTCAACCACCTCGTCCACGGCAACCGGCCGGTGCCGTCGAACGAGGTCGTCGAGCGCCTGGCGGAAGCGCTCGACGTCGAGCCCGAGCACTTCCGCGAGTACCGGCTGCGCGTGATCACGCAGCGACTGGAGGCGATGCCCGACCTCGTCGACCGCCTCTACCGCCGGCTCAGCCCCTGACCCGCGCGGACGCTGCGGTATCGTCCCCGAGACGGGGCGTGGCGCAGCCTGGTTAGCGCGCTAGTCTGGGGGACTAGAGGTCCCGAGTTCGAATCTCGGCGCCCCGACTGAACGTCCTGGAGGCAGTTACCCGCGGTCGGGTTGCGGGGAAGCCCGCGGCTCGGGAGACCCATAGCCATGCGCCCCGAATCGTGATGTTGCGGAGATCCCGTGATGGGCGGCGCAACGGCCCGTGCAAGCTGCGAGAATAGGGCCGTGAGCGGTGACGTTCCCGAGCCCGTCTGCCAGACCTGCGGCAAGCCGATCGATCCCGAAGCGCCGGGTGTCGTCAAGGCGGTGCCGGCGACTGGCGTCGAGACGAGGGGGATCACCGAGTGGACGGAGGGGACGGGCGTCTTCTTCCACGACGACTGCTTCCCGTACGGGTCGGGCGACTTCAAGCTCGTCGGCTAGCCCGTTCCGTCCGGTCGCTGCTCTAGGTTGCCCCTGAAGGTCCGGTGGGTGATTCGCCGGGCCCGCACCGGCTGGCGTCCGATTCCGGGAGAGGGAGCTGTCTGCAGCAGCGATGAGCACGCGTACGACGAACGGGATGGCGAGCGGGCGAGTGACCGGTAGAGCGGCGTTCGCTTCTGCGCGCCGCCCATGAGCGCCCTCGGGCCCGAGACCGGCTCCGCCGGCGGCCGGCGATGACCGGGCGCAGGCCGTGGTTTCGCCGCGAGCAGGTAGACAAGGCGGCCTCGACGAACGGGGCGCAGCGCGTGGGCGCGGTCGAGCTGCGCGAGCTCTCGTCGGTGTTCTCTGCGCCGCGCTGGCTTCGCGATCTCGGCTTCTCCGCGTGGTACCTGGTCGGGGCGATCCTGCTCCTCATCGGGTTGGTCTGGTTCCTGGCGACGACTTCGACCATCGTCGGGCCGGTCGTGACCGGGCTGATCCTCGCGACGGTGACGACGCCCATCGTGACGTGGCTCGGCGGACATCGCGTCAGGCGGGGCGCGGCTGCGGCCCTCGTGCTCCTGATGCTGGCAGCGATCGGCCTCGTCGTGGTCGTGCTCGTGATCGGCGGCATCGCCTCGCAGTCGACCGAGCTCTCCTCGGCGCTCGACTCGGCCACCAGCAAGGTGCAGAGCCTGCTGACGGACGCCGGCGTCAGCGACTCGGGCGCGACGAGCGCAGCCGACAGCGCGAACACGACCATCAGGGGCGAGACGTCCGTGACGATCTCCTCGCTCGCGCACGGGATCTTCGAAGGGATCTCCGGGATCGCATCGCTCGCGCTCGGGCTCTCGTTCATGCTGCTCAGCGTCTTCTTCCTGCTCAAGGACGGGCCCTCGCTGCGCGCCGCGGTCGACCGGCACCTGGGCATCCCGCTTGCGGTCGCACAGACGATCACGGGCGGCGTGCTCACGTCGCTGCGGCGGTACTTCCTGGGCGTGACCATCGTCGCCGCCTTCAACGCGATCGTCGTGGGGGTTGCGGCGCTCGTCCTCGGCGTCCCGCTGGCGGGGACGATCGCGATCGTCACGTTCCTCTGCGCCTACGTGCCGTTCATCGGCGCGTTCGTCGCCGGCGCTTTCGCCGTCGTGATCGCGCTCGGCTCGGAGGGAACGACGGTGGCGTTGATCATGCTCGTGGTCGTGATCCTCGCGAACGGCGGTCTGCAGCAGATCGTGCAGCCGATCGCGTTCGGGGCGACGCTCGGGATCCATCCGCTCGTCGTCCTGATCGTGACCATCTCGGGTGGGTGCCTGTTCGGCATGCTCGGGCTGGTGCTCGCCGCTCCGCTCACCTCGGCGGCCGTGCACATCACGGGCGACCTCGGTCGCGCCCGGCTGGCCGTGCGAGGTGACCCGGCCGGGAGCCCGGAGCCGCCACCGGAGGCGAGCGCGGTCCCAGCGATCTAGGTGCCCGCGCGGCGGCTTCAGGCACTGCGAGCGGCGTGGCCCGGGGCTCGCGGCGTGTACCGGCTCGGACGCGAGACGATGGCGCGCTACGGCCGCCTCGGCGGATCGCAGTTCGCCGCTGCGATCTCGTACCGCGCGCTCTTCTCGCTGATCCCGCTGGCGACGTTCGCGGGGACAGTCCTCGCGGCGGTCCTCCAGGGCAACGATGCGGCCCGCCAGGACATGGTCGACGCGATCTCGTCGCATTTCGGCCTGACCGCGACGGGCGCGGGCGACCTCGACAAGCTCGTCTCCGCCGTCCCCTCGCCCTGGAGCATCGCGGGCCTGATCAGCCTCGGGCTCGCGCTCTGGGGCGCAACCGGTGTGATGTCGTCGCTGCAGAAGGCGCTCGCGGTCGTGTTCGACGAGGGCCAGACGCGGAGCTTCGTCCGCGGCCGGCTCGTGAGCGCGCTGCTCGTCCTTGGAGTGCTCGGGCTCATGATCCTCGCTGTCGGGCTCTCGATCCTCGAGGGCGTTGCGAGGAAGGTGAGCGACGGCATGCAGAGCGCGCTCGACTGGGAGCCGTACGGCGTCAGCTTCCTGTTCGGGGTCGTCGTGCCGTTTGCGCTGACATTCGCCGTCCTCCTCGTGCTGATGCGCGTCCTGCCGCGGGCACGCCCGTCGACCCCTGCCGCGGTGATCGGGGCGGGAGCCGGCGCGATCGGGTTCCAGGCGATCCAGTTCGGGCTCTCCTGGTACCTGTCTGGTCCCGCCGACTTCTCGGCGCTGTACGGATCGGCAAGCGCGGTGTTTGCGTTCCTGTTCTCGATCTACTTGAGCGCGAGCGCCGTCGTCGTCGCGGCGGTGCTCACGGCAGTGGTCGACGATGCGATCGCGGGACGGCCCGCCGCCGACGGCGCGTAGGCCTCAGCGCGTGCCCGGAGCGCGGGCCGCGTGGACGGCCTGGCCGGTAACGGTCGGCTTCGGCAGGCCCGCCCGCTGCAGCGCACCCAGGAACTCGGGGCTCGTCGAGAACCGGCGGAACGCCTCCTCGCTCGGGCAGGTGTCGTAGATGACGATGCCGCCGGGACGGGCCGCGCACACGTGCCACGCGATGCTGCTCGTCGGCGTGGAGGCCATCAGCGCGTCGTAGGCGTCCAGCAGCTCGGCCGGGTCGCCGTCGAACTCGTAGATGCCGAGATACACCGTTGCGCTCGCTGTCTGCTCGCCGCAAACCCGACAGATCGGCGTCCGCGTTAGCTCTTCGTGACCCTGAAGAAGGCGAAGACGGCCTGTTCCCTGGCGGCCGAGTAGATCTTCCACTGGCCGCCGACCAGGTCGATGCTGACCTTCTTCGTGCCCTTGAAGGCGCGACCCGTGAGGAGCGTCGACGTGCCGCCGATCCGGCGAAGCGTGACGTCGCGCTTGCGCGACTTGTCGGAGACGATCACGTTGTAGGTGCCCGTCGGCAGCTTGACGACGCGCTTGCCGTTCTTCAGCACGCTGAGCACGTCCTTCGCATTCAGCGTGACCTTGAGCGTGCCGGCCAGCCTGCTCGCGCTCGCCTTGGCGACCGGCGGCAGCGCGATCGACGGCGTTGAAGGCGCCGAGACGACGGGCGGCACGGGGATCGGCACGGGCGCCGGGCGCGGGCGGGCGCGACCGGCAGCGGCTGCGCGTTCCCGGCTGCGAAGGTCGCGGTCAGGCTCGGGTGGCGGTCGCAGTGGTAGGTGTAGTAGCCGTCGGTGAAGTCGACCGTCCAGTCGGCCGTCTCGATCGACTCGATGCCGGTCGCAAGGCTCACGCCCGTCCCCTCGAGATGGAAGTTGTGGTTGTCTGCGCTGTCATTCACGTGGATGCCATACGTCCCTGCGGCGACCGAGCTGACGACCGTTCCGTCGCCCGTCTTCAGCAAGATCTCGAAACCCGGTCCGACACTCGCCTCCAGGTTGCCGATGAACTCCGCGTGCGAGTTCGAGGTCGTGAAGCGCGAGACGACGCTCGCGGCCAAGACCGCGAGCGCGACGACGACGATAATGCGGGACAGCTTCGACAAGGCAAGGACTCGAGCGAGAACAGCCTAGCGTGTCACCGACCACTCCCCAAGACCGGTTGCCGATCGAGCTCCTCTACTGGGACGGCTGCCCCTCCCATCCCGAGGCACTCGAGTTGCTCAACGCCGTCCTCGCAGAACACGGGATCGAGACCGAGGTCGAGCTGCGCGAGGTGCACACGCACGCGGAGGCCGAGGCGCTCGCGTTCCCGGGCTCGCCGACGATCCGGATCTCGGGACGCGATGTCGACCCGGAGGGCGCGAAGGGCGAGCCGGCGCTCGCCTGCCGCATCTATCGTCTTCCGGACGGCCGCGTGTCGCCGGTCCCGAGTCGCGAGCAACTGGAGGAAGCCCTGAGATGAGCATCACCCTCGGAGAGGAAGCACCGTCGTTCAGCCTGCCCGGCGTCGACGGCCGGCAGCACTCCCTCGAGGACTATGCCGGCAGCGACCTGCTCGTCCTCGTCCAGTCGTGCAACCACTGCCCGTACGTCCTCGCCTGGGAAGGGCGGATGATCGCGATCCAGCGCGACTACGCCGACCGCGGTGTGAGCCTCGTCGCGGTCAACTCCAACGACGCGAGCCGCTACGCCGCGGACTCGTTCGACGAGATGCGCGCGCGATCCGAGCGCGAGGGGTTCGGCTTCGACTACCTGCACGACGAGGACCAGTCGCTCGCGCGCGCGCTCGGCGCGGAGCGGACGCCGGAGGTGTTCCTCTTCGACCGCGACCGGCGGCTCGTCTACCACGGCGCGATCGACGACAACCGCGACGAGGCGGCCGTGTCAATGCATTACCTACGCGATGCGCTCGAGTCGCTGCTCGGCGGCGAGACGCCTGTCGTACGCGAGACACCGGCCGTGGGCTGCACCGTGAAGTGGCGCGACTAGGCACCACCTAGGCACACGGGCGCACGTACCCACTCGATTTTTCGCCCGTCGCGTGGGATGATCGTGGCTCTCTTTCGATGCGGTACCTCACTCTCTGCGTCAGCGTGCTCGCGCTCTGCGCCCCCGGACCGGCAGTCGCCGGGACGGTCGTCTCGGCGTTCTACTACCCGTGGTTCGGCACGACGACCGCTGACGGCGACTTCGCCCACTGGGCCCAGGGAGGGCACGCACCGCCGATGGACATCGCCTCGAACTACTACCCGTCGCTCGGCGTCTACTCCTCGAGCAGCGTCACGACGCTGAGCAGGCAGATGGCCGACATGGCGGGCGCCGGGATCGACGAGCTCGCAGTCTCGTGGTGGGGGAGGGGCTCCGCGGAGGACCAGCGGCTGCCGTCGGTGCTTGCCGCCGCCCAGCGGCAGGGAATCGCGGTGGCGGCGCACCTCGAGCCGTACGCCGGCCGCACGATCGCGAGCACGCTCGCCGACGTCGCGTACCTGGAGGGCCTCGGAGTGCGTACGTTCTACCTGTACCGGCCGTTCGACCTGCCGCCCGACGACTGGGCGGCCGCCGAACGACCAGCTGCGCCTCCGCGGCCTCGAGGTCTGGGCGCAGACGTCGCTCGTCGGCGCCGCTGCAAGGGGACATTTCAGCGGCGTCTACACCTACGACACGCTCGTCTACGGAGGCGCTCTGTTCGCACGGCTCTGCCGTCAGGCGCACGCCAGCGGCCTGCTCTGCGCGCCGTCGGTCGGGCCCGGATACGACGCCGAGCGGGCGACCGGAGACGTCGCGCGTGAAGCCGCGCCGCAGCGGGAAGACCTACGACTCGATGTGGGCAGCCGCGATCAGGGCCGGCGCCGACCGGGTCACGATCACCTCGTTCAACGAGTGGCAGGAGGGAACGCAGATCGAGCCCGCCGCCTCGAGCGCCACGGCCTACGGCTACGTCTCGTACGACGGCGCTTGGGGGCTGCACTGGTGCCACTGCGGAAACGGCATATCTGGACCGTACCGCCGAGTGGGCGCGCCTCTTCCGGCTGCCGGACAGCCCGACCAACGACGTTCGGCTCCGCTGACGGGGACCGGCGGCCGGCCCGCGAGGCAGCCCGTATCCTTGGGCGGTGGCCGCCCGCACCGTCTCCGCGCCGCTCGCACAGCTGCCCAACGCGTTGACCCTGGCGCGCCTCGCGGTGATTCCGGCTGTGGCCGTGCTGATCCTCGCCTCCGACGACGGCCAGAGCTGGGTCGCGGCCGTCCTGTTCGCCGTCGCCGGGATCACGGACCAGATCGACGGCTTCCTCGCCCGCCGCTGGCACGTCGAGTCGGCGTTCGGCAAGATCGCCGACCCGCTCGCCGACCGGATCCTGATCGACGTCACCGTGCTGCTGCTCTGGCACGCCGACCGGCTCCCGTGGGTCGCGCTCCTGATCCCGGCGCGTGACGTCGCGTTGATGGTGGCCACGCCGTTCGCCGTCGGCCGCGGCTACCGCTTCGAAGTCAACGTTCTCGGAAAGGTCGCCACGTGGCTCCTGTACGCGAGCCTCGCCTTCGTGATGCTGACGACGCCCGGCACCGAGTGGCCACTCGTGCTCTTCTGGCTCGGCTTCGGCCTCGCGGTGCTCGCAGCTGTCTCGTACGCACGGAAAGCCCGGGTCGAGCTCACCACATGAGAGCCGTCGTGATGGCAGGAGGCGAGGGCACGCGACTGCGCCCGTTGACCTCGAACCAACCGAAGCCGATGGTGCCGATCGTCGGCAAGCCGTGCATGGAGCACATCCTGGAGCTGCTGCGCGAGCACGGCTTCATGGACGTCGTGATCACCGTCGCGTTCCTGCCGCAGGCGATCCGCAGCCACTTCGGTGACGGGTCGAACTTCGGTCTGAACATCGAGTACTCGGTCGAGGAGACGCCGCTCGGGACCGCGGGCTCGGTACGCCTCGCAAGCGGTCGGCTCGCCGACACGACGCTCGTGATCTCCGGCGACGCGCTCTGCGACATCGACCTCTCCGCTCTCGTCGCGGCGCACAAGGAGAAGAACGCGGCCGTCACGATCGGCCTCAAGTCGGTCGAGAACCCGCTCGACTTCGGGATCGTCGTCACCGACGAGGACGGCCGCATCGAGCGCTTCTTCGAGAAGCCGTCGTGGGGCCAGGTGTTCAGCGACACCATCAACACCGGGATCTACGTGCTCGAGCCCGAGGTGCTGCGGCACGTGCCCAAGGAGGGTCCGTACGACTTCTCCCGCGAGCTCTTCCCGCTGCTCCTCGAGATGGGCCGTCCCCTGTACGGGCACATCTGCGAAGGCTACTGGCAGGACATCGGCAACCTCGACCAGTACCGCCAGGCGAACTTCGACGCGCTCGACGAGAAGCGTGCGGCTATCGATTCCGGGCTTCAAGCTGCGCGGGAACGTGTGGGTCGGCGAGGGCGTGCAGGTCGACGACGTCCAGGGTGTCGAGGGCCCCGCGTTCATCGGCGCGGACTGCCGGATCGCGCCGGACGCGACCGTGGCGCCGTACTCGGTGCTCTCGGCGGGCGTGACGCTTCGTGAGCACGCGCGCGTCTCGCGCAGCGTCATCGACGCGGGCACGTACGTCGGCCGGGCGGCGATCGTCGAGGGCGCCGTGCTCGGCCGCAACTGCGACATCCGCTCGAACTCGCACGTGCACGAGGGCGTCGCGATCGGCGACCAGGTGACGCTCGGCGACGCGGTCAGTGATCTTCCCCGACGTGCGGGTGTACCCCTACAAGGAGGTCGAGTCGGGGGCGCAGCTGCACGAGAGCCTGATCTGGGAGTCGCGGGTCTCGACGCGCCTGTTCGCGCGTGACTCGGTCACCGGCCTCGTCAACGTCGACCTCACGCCGGAGCTGGCCGTCCGGCTCGGCGCGTCGCTCGGCTCGACGCTCAAGCGTGGCTCGACGCGTCGTCGCGACGCGGGAGTCGGGGCGGGCCTACCGGATGATCAAGCGCTCCCTGATGGCCGGCCTGAACTCGACCGGCGTTACGCGTGGCCGACCTCCAGACGCTGCCGGCGACGGTCGGCCGGCACTGGCTGAACGCCCAGAACCTCGACGCCGCCTTCCACGTGGGCGAGTCGCCGCTCGACCCCGAGGCGGTCAGGGTCAGCCTGTTCGAGCGGCCGGGAATCTCGCTCTCGGGCGCGATGCAGCGCGAGGTCGACAAGCACTTCGTGCGCCAGGAGGCGCGCCGCGTGCCATTCGACGAGATCGGCTCGATCTCGTACCCGGCGCGTGCGGGGGAGAGCTACGCGGATGCGCTGCTCGCGACGCTGAACGCGGACGCGATCCGCGACCGCCGCTTCCGCATCGTGGTCGACTACGGCGCCTCCGCTGCCTCGGCCGTGCTCCCGCTCGCTGCTCGGCCCGCTCGGTGTCGAGGCGATCGCGTGCCCATCCGTTCGAGTCCGACGCGGTCTCGCGGCCGCTCGCACACGACGAGATGATCGGCGAGGCACGGCGGCTCGTCGGGGCGGTCGGTGCGGATCTCGGAGCGGTCTTCGACCGTGCGGGCGAGCGGCTCTACCTCGTCGACGAGACGGGCATCGAGGTGTCGCTCGAGAAGGCGCTCCTGCTCTTCATCCGGCTGCTCAGCTGGACGCGGCCGGGAGGGTCGCGTGGCAGTGCCGGTGACCGTGACGAGCCAGGTCGACTGGAACCTCGGCGAGGCGCTGTCGGTCGTGCGGACGCAGGTGTCGCTGCCCGCGCTCACGAATACGGCCACGGAGGAGGGGGTGATCTTCGCGGGTTCGATCACCGGCGGGTACATGTTCCCCCGGTTCCTGCCGGCCTACGACGCGATGGCGTCGCTCTGCAACCTCCTCGAGCTGCTCACCCCGATCGACCGGCCGCTCTCCGAGCTCATCCGCGAGCTGCCGCAGTCGACGCTCGTCCACCGAGAGGTGCACTGCTCGTGGGCGCTGAAGGGAACGGTGATGCGGATCCTGAACGAGCGCTTCGCCGGCGCGAACGTCGACCTGCTCGACGGGATCAAGATCTTCGAGGAGCGGGGCTGGATGCAGGCGCTGCCCGACCCGGACGAGCCCCTGATCCACATCTACGCTGAGGGCGGGACGAACGAGCAGTCCGCGGAGCTCGAGGAAGAGATGCGCTCGCTCGTGGCCGACGTCGTCGAGGGGCAGGAGATCGGCGCCTTGCAGGGAACCTGACTCTGAATTCTCAAGTTGAGGTTGACGGTTTGGACGGTGGTCCGCTCTAATCCGTCACTGAGTCGCCAATTGGGTCATCCACGAAAGGTTGATGGTGGAACCACTGCCGGATCTCGGCTCTTTGTCTGACGAGGAGCTGAAGACGTTGATCGACGAGTTCGAAGCGCAGGAGCGCAAGGTGAGCTACGAGCGCCGCCTGCTCCACGGCAAGATCGACATCCTTCGCGCGGAGCTCGTGACGCGTCTCCAGCGCTCGGGCGGCCGCAGCGTTCTCGACCAGGTCGACGTCGCGCGGCTGACGGACATCCTCGCCGGCAAGGTGACGCCGGAAAGCACCGCGACGCCGGAGACATGAGGTTCGCCGTGCGGCCTCGGCTCGCTCGAGCGGGAGGCGGTGGGTGAGCCACGTCTACTGCACCGAGTGCGGCTTCCAGAACCCTGAGTCCGCGAACTACTGCTCGCGGTGCGGCGCTCTGCTGGAGAAGGGCGACGCGTCGGTCGAGGCGACGCAGGTCTTCGCCGCCGAGGAGGTCGCGGCCGCCGCACAGGAGCTCGTCGAGGAGCTCGACGGTCCGGCGCTCGTCGTTCGCTTCGGCGGCGGGCGGGCGGGGGAGAGCTTCAGGCCCGCCGGTGCGCGCACCCGCATCGGACGCTCGCCCGAGTGCGAGATCTTCCTCGACGACGTGACCGTGTCCCGCAACCATGCCGTGCTCGTCGAGCGTGACGGGAGATTCTTCATCGAGGACGAGGGCTCGCTCAACGGCACCTTCGTCAACCGGAGCCGGATCGACAGCGCGGCGCTCGCGAACGGCGACGAGCTGCAGATCGGCAAGTACCGGCTGAGCTTCGTCGAGCGATGAGCGCGACCGCAGGCACACCCAAGCGCGAGCGGCTGCTGCGGATCGGCGAGGTCGTGCAGCACCTGAGCGACGAGTTTCCGGACATCTCGATCTCGAAGATCCGCTTCCTCGAGGACGAAGGGCTGATCAGCCCGCAGCGCACGCGCGGGGGGTACCGCCTATTCAGCGAGCACGACCTCGAGCGGCTCGAGACCATCCTCCGCCTGCAGCGGGACGAGTTCCTGCCGCTGCGGGTGATCCGCGACGAGCTCGCGGCCCCCGGCGCAACGGAGCGCAAGCGGCGGCGGCCGGCCGCGCTCGGCGAGCGCGTCGAGGAGATCGATCTCGACGAGCTCTGCCGTCGCGCCGGCATCACCCGCGACCTCGCGAAGGAGCTCGAGGACTTCGGCCTGCTCGGCGGCAGCGGCAGCGGCGCCGACAGGACGCTACGCCGAGACCGATGCGGACATCGCCGTCGTCTGTGCCCAGCTCACCCGCTTCGGCGTCGACGCGCGGCACCTTCGCACGTTCCGCACCGCGACCGACCGGGAGGCGGCGCTCCTCGAGCAGCTCGTCGCGCCGGCGCTCCGATCGCGGAACGCCGAGCGGCGCTCGGCAGGCCTGCGCGACCTTCAGTCGCTGGCGGAGCTCGCGCAGGAGCTAGGCTCGCTCCTCCTGTGGCGCGAGGTGAGGGAGCTGGGGAGTCGGTGAGCGCAGTCGACCTGCGGTCGAAGATCCGCGAGGTCCACGACTTTCCGACCCCGGGCGTCGGGTTCAAGGACATCACGCCGCTGCTCGCGGACCACGAGGCCCTGACAGCAGACGATCGGCGGGCTCGCCGAGTGGGTCACCACGAAGCGGCCCGACCTCGTGCTCGGCGCCGAGGCGCGAGGGTTCATCCTGGGCGCGGCGGTCGCCGCGGCGGCAGGATGCGGGTTCGTGCCGGCACGGCGGCCCGGGAAGCTGCCGCCCGAGACGGTCGGGGCGAGCTACTTCCTCGAGTACGGCGAGAACGTGCTCGAGGTGCACCCGGACCTGATCCCGCAGGGCGCCCGGGTCGTGATCCACGACGATGTGCTCGCGACCGGCGGCACGGTGGAGGCGATCTGCGGCCTCGTCGAGCAGCTCGGCGCCGACGTGGTCGGCGCCTGCTTCATCATCGAGCTGACGTTTCTCGGCGGCCGCGAGCGCCTCGCGGGCCACGACGTGCACGCGCTGATCGCGTACTGACCCGAAAACTCGCCCTCTGTTCGTCCGTCTCATCGGGTATGAGAGACGTGAGATGTACGACGCGCTGACGACCACGTTTCGGCTCTCGTGCCCCCGACACGGCGAGACGGCAGTGCGGTTCTCGCGGTTCCGACGCCTCGAGGAGCTGCCCGGGCCCGCATCACCCGGCGATCTACCGGATCCAGTTCGAGTGCGGGTGCGGCGAGGAGCATCCGGGCCTGGTCTCGCACGACGAGCTCGACTGGGCGCCGCTCGGGCTCGACGACCTGGGGCTCGAGCATGCCGCGACGTTCGTGAACCTGATGACCTCGAAGCGCGACTCGGTCGCCGACGAGCTCGCCGGCCTCGCCGCGCAGAAGATCAGGGCGGGGGAGTGGCCCTGGAGCTTCTACTGCTGGCCGGAGGACCGGCCGCGTCCGGTGTTTCCCTCGGCGTTCCGGCTGCTGGCCGAGAGCGGCCTCGCGGATCGGGTCGGCGTCGCCGTCCGCTGCCCGGTGTGTGGTCGCGTCTCCGTGAACCTCGTGACGCGGGAGCACGTCGATGTCCCGTTTCACAGCGACCGCGAGGTCGGGGTCGTCCGGCACGTGTTCGCCCAGGACGCGAACGCGACCCTCGCGGCGTTCCGTGAGGAGCTGTACGCATCGACGTTCGACGTGCGCCGGCTCGATCTCCGGTCGAGCGACACCTGAGTCAGGGATCGTCGCGGCGGCCGTTGCGGCCGATGGTCTCTGCATGAACGCCGCAGAGCCGCAGCAAACGAAGGAGATCAAGACGGGCGTCGCGGCGGGTGGCTGCTGCTCCGCCCAGGCGCGTCTCGAGCTCCTCATCGGGCGCGACTTCACGCGGCAGCTGCTCGCTGCGCTGACGCCACCTCAGGGTCGCCGGGATGCGTCTTCGCCGTAGAAGCTGACGAAGAGGAAGATCGCGAACCCGGCTACGCCGGCGATCACGAACGAGGCGGCATGTCCCCAGCCGATCGCGAGTCCGCCGATCAGGATGTAGAGCCCGAAGCCGAGCGCCCAGAGGAGCGACGTCGTTCACGTGCGCGATGGGGGAGAGAGAGGGTGGCGCACGGCCGGGGATTCTAGACGGAAGCCCAGGTGGCCTCCGGGTCGGGCGGCCCGCAGCGGGCGTTCGACCTTAGCCCAAGTACCGGCGCAGAAAAAAATTCACCGAGCCGGTGGCGCTTTCGTCCGCTGAACCCGTTGGCTTTCCGCTTCCGCGTACGGCCCCCGGGCTCCGCTTCGACCTACTCGCGCTCCGTGCTCGGTGCAAGGGGGACAGTAGACGCGGCGCAGACCGCCGGCAAGGGGGTGTGCGAGGAGAACCATGCAATTTGCGTGAACTTCCTCTCGCGCAGCATCAATTAGCATTTCGTGCTGCACGCTCTACAGAGACGGACCATAGAAATTCGCCGAGCCGGTGGCGCTTTTGTCCACTGAACCCGTTGGCTTTCCGCTTCCGCGTACAGCCCCCGGGCCCAGCTTCGACCTACTCGCGCTCCGTGCTCGGCGCAGGTCGAATCTACCCCGAACGGCGACGTGGGTTCAAGGCTCGACGCCAGAAAAAGGCCGCTCTTTGCGCGGCTCGGACGGCTGCGAAGGGAGGGGACCCGGTCCGGGCGGCGGCGAGGGTCGATTCTGCTCCGACTTGACATAACGCCTGTTCTCGTGCACCGGTTGGCATCCGCAGGGAGGATCGTCGGCTGGAGCGACCCAGGGCCTGGAAGGCCTGCGCTAGAGGTAGTGCCGCAGGCCGGGCGCCAGCAGGCGGAGCTCGCGGAGCGCCTTGGCCTCGATCTGGCGGACGCGCTCGCGGGTGACGCCGAGGTCGGCGCCGAGCTCCTCGAGCGTCTGCGACGGATTGCCGTCGAGGCCGAAGCGGCGTACGACGACCTGCTGGAGCCGCGGGTCGAGCAACTCGACGGCCGCGGTCAGCTCCAGCGCGCGCGCTGCGGTCGCGGTGGCGCTGTCAGGTGACTCGGTCAGGATGTCCTCGATGAGGTCGCCGTACAGGCTCTCGCCGTCGCCCACGGGCGTCTCCAGCGAGACCGGGTCGCTGACGAGCCCGAGCAGCTCGCCTACGCGCTCAGGCGTGTGTCCCGACTCGAGCCCGATCTCCTCGGCCGTCGGGTCGCGATTGAGCTTCTGCGCGAGATGACGGCGCGAGCGCTGAACCCGGCGGACCTGCTCGGCGACGTGCATCGGCAGCCGGATCGTGCGGCCCTGGTCGGAGAGCGCGCGGTTGATCGCCTGGCGGATCCACCAGGTCGCGTACGTCGAAAGCTTGAAGCCGAGGCGGTAGTCGAACTTCTCGACGGCGCGGATCAGGCCCAGGTTGCCCTCCTGGATCAGGTCGAGGAGCGGCACGCCGGCCTTGGTGTACCTGCGCGTGATCGACATCACGAGCCGGAGGTTCGACTCGACGAGCTGCCGCTTCGCGTCCTCGTCGCCGAGGTCCTTGCGGCGCGCGAGCTCGCGCTCTTCCGCCGGCGTCAGCAGGCGCCCGTCGCCGAGCTGGCGCACGTACAGCTTGAGCGGGTCGGCGCTTCTCAGCCGATCGTTGTCGGAGAGCAGTGCGTTGTCCGGCTCCTCCTCGTCGAGCTCGACAGCATCCTCGTCGGGCTCCGCCGCGTCGTCTTCGGGTGCCGCGACCTCGGTCAGCGGCTCGACGACAGGATCTCCCTGGTCGGGTTGAGGATGCGTGGCGGCCACAGTTCATGTGTCTTATCGGCGTGGAGGTCAGCTACCTTGAGCGTCATCGGTCGATTGCCGATGGACAGCCTGCGGACATGTGCGGAATAGCCGGATACAGCCTCACTGCCGACGCGCGCGTCGAGCGAACGCTCGCGGCGCAGGCGCTGCTGGCCGCTATCGCCGAGCGTGGCGCCGACGCGGTCGGGTACGCGCACCGCGTTCCTGGAGCGGCCGTGCCGACCGTGCTCAAGCAGCGGACGCCCGCGTCGCTGCTGCTCGACCGCGTTTCGGTGCCGGCTGCGGCGACGCAGCTCCTGATCCACGTGCGCGACTACACGAAAGGACATCCGTCGATCGCCGCCAACAACCATCCGGTCCGCCATGGGCCGGTCGTCGGCGTCCACAACGGCGTGATCGTCAACGACGACGCGCTCCTTGCCGGCCATCACTGCGCCCGGACGGAGCCGCGGATGACGGTCGACTCCGAGGCGATCTTCGCGCTCGCCGCGCATTCGAGCAGCGACGCACGGGCGCTCGAGGAGCTCCGCGGCTCGATGGCCGCAGCCTGGATCGACGAGCGCGAGTCGGAGTTGCTCTACGTCGCACGCGGTGCCGGGCGTCCGCTCTGGGTCGGCGAGAGCCGGGTCGGGATCCTGTTCGCGTCCACCAGGCACGCGCTCGAGCTCGTCGAGCGTTACTGCGCGCTGAAGCTGCGCAAGCGCGAGTTGCCCGAAGGCACGCTCGTCGGCTTGCATGCCGGGAAGATCGAGCGCCGCGTGCGCTTCCGCGTCGCCGACTTCGTCGAGGACGATCCGTTGCCGGCCGTCCGGGCGCCGCACGAGCGCGACTTCTGCCTGACCAGGCTCGCGACGATCGCTGCGGCGATCTAGCCGGCCGAGTCGGCCAGTGTGCCGTCCGAGCGGACCTCGGCGCCCTGCTCGACGAGTCGCTGCCGGATCATGAACTGGAACGTCGCCCACGCGCCCCGGCGCGAGTCGAACATCCGGTAGACCTGCCACTCGGTCAGCATCGCGCCGCCGGCCCGCCGTGCCTCCGCCCAGTCGGCGAACTTCGGCAGGTGCCCGAGGCCCCGTGCGAGGTCGGCGCCCTGGGCAATCGCCCGCTCGAGCCTCTCCTCCCCCACCGCCACGTCGAAACCCGCCTCGCGGAGCGCGTTCGCGAGCGACCCGAACGTGTGCCAGTAGAGCGACTTCGACGGCATCTGCCGGCGGCGGGCGTCGATGTCGCGGGCCGTCGGGGTGCGGCCGAGGTCGTCGCCGAGCTCGCGCAGCACCGTCACGAGCTCTTCACGCGTCGCAAAGCGCCGCGGCACGAGCCCGGCCGCCCTCTGGGCCGCGTTCCACGAGCCGAAGTGCTCGATCACCGTCTGCGGGTGCACGACGGTCTCCGGGTCGGCGGCGAACTGCTTCATCGTGGGCGAGCGGCCGACGCGCTCGGCGCAGGCGCGCAGCTCCGCCAGGATCTGGTCGTCCGAGTAGCGCTTGCGGATGCCCGCCTGGAACGCCGCGAGCTCCGCCGGATCGATCTCGGCGATCGCTGGATATCCTGATTTGCGAGCCATAGCAAGAATGGTAGAGCACGCTGGCCGCCTCACAACAAGGCGGCTCTCGCGGCCTCTCCTACAACGCGACGGCGATCGTTTCGGTGTCGGCCATGATCGGCGTCGAGCGGCGCTCGACGCAGGTGAGAGTCGCCGTCGGCCGGACGGCGAGCCCGCGCACGGCGTTGCCCCAGAGTGCGCCGCTCTTGGCGTCTCCGTCCTTGCGCATCGTGCCGCAGACGGCGCCGAGCCGCTCGCCGCGTCCGGCTTGGTCATCCCTGGCCATGTCCGCCTTCTTCCTCCCCGCACGCTTCCGGGGCCGCAGTCGTGTGGTTTGCCGCATTGCCCACGGCGCTTCCTCGCACCCCGGTCAAGCCGGCACAACGTAGGTCGACGGGGAAACGGCTGCGTCCCTCCGAAGGGTGAGCGGCACGCGATTTCACCCTTTCGAGCTATCGGGCGGCTACGCTCGGCCCGATGCGCGCGCGGCTCCCCCTGAGCGTGGAGGTCTTCGGCGCGCGTACCGTTGGCACCGTCTCGCGGCTCGCCGGACGGGGCGGCGGCACCACCCTCCCGGGCAAGCTGTTGTGGAAGGTTGACCCGGGCGCGATCGACCGCCTGGCCGCCCGCCTGCCGCTCGGAGCGGCGCTCGTCTCGGCCACGAACGGCAAGACGACCGCCGCCGCGATGGCGGCGGAGATCCTTCGCCCGCGCGCGCGGCTCGCCCACAACAGCTCGGGCGCGAACCTCGTCTCGGGGGTGGCGTCGACGCTGCTTGCCTTCCGCGGCGCGCAGCTCGGCCTCTTCGAGGTCGACGAGGGTGCGCTGCCCGAGGTGGCGCGGCGCCTGCGCCCGCGGGCGATCGCACTCGGGAACCTCTTTCGGGACCAGCTCGATCGCTACGGCGAGCTCGAGTCGATCGCCGAGCGCTGGCGCGGCGTGTTCTCCGAGTTGCCGGACACCGTCTTCGCGGTGAACGCGGACGACCCGCTGCTGGGAGAGCTCGCGCGCGGGCGTGCCGCCGGGCGGCTGCTGACCTTCGGCCTGGACGATCCGCGGCACTCGCGCCCGTCGCTCCAGCACGCGGCCGACTCGACCTACTGCGTCGCCGACGGCACCCCGTACGAGTACGCGGCGGTGTACGTCGGCCACCTCGGTGCGTACCGCTGCCCGACCTGCCGCCGGGCTCGGCTGCCGCTCGACGTGGCTGCGCGCGAGATCGAGCTGCGCGGTCTCGACGGCAGCGCGTTCACGCTCGCGACGCCCGGCGGCTCGGCGCGCGTCGAGCTTGCGCTCCCGGGGCTCTACAACGTCTACAACGCGGCCGCGGCTGCGGCGCTCGCGACCGCGCTCGAGGTGCCTCCGGCGGAGATCGCGAGCGGCCTCGAGCGCTTCGTGGCCGCGTTCGGCCGCTTCGAGCGGATAGCGGTCGGCGACCGGCGGCTGCTGATGCTGCTGATCAAGAATCCGGCCGGCGCGAACGAGGCCGTGCGAACGCTCCTCGACGGGGAGTCGCCGCGTCTCGCGGTGGTCGCGCTGAACGACGAGATCGCCGACGGCCGCGACGTCTCCTGGATCTGGGACGTCGACTTCGAGCCGCTCCTCGGCGGTCTCGACCGCGTCGTCGCCGCTGGCACGCGCGGCGCTGAACTGGCGCTCCGCTTCGCCTACGGCGGCCTCGCCCGCGATCGGATCGAGGTCGTGCCGGACCTGGAGCAGGCGCTCGACCGGGGTCTCGAGCTGACCCCCGCCGGCGGCGAACTCGTCGTGCTACCGACCTATACCGCGATGTTGGGTCTGCGCCGCATCGTCTCCCGCCGCGGCCACGTCGGGCAGTACTGGGAGCGCGCAGCATGAGAATCCGGGTCGGGCATCTCTACCCGGACCGGCTCAACATCTACGCGGACCGGGGCAACATCGCCGTTCTCGCGGGCCGCGCCGCAGCGCGCGGGCACGAGATCGAGGTGACGCCGGTCGGGCTGGGCGACGCGGTGCCGGAGGCCGACCTCTTCTACGTCGGCGGCGGCCAGGACCGTGAGCAGGCGCTCGTCGCGCCCGACTTCGTCGCCAAGGGACCGGCGCTGCACGAGGCCGTCGCGCGCGGCGCGGCCGTGCTGGCGGTGTGCGGCGGCTACCAGCTGCTCGGCCGCTTCTACCGCGACCGCTCTGGCGCCGAGCTGAAAGGGATCGGCCTGCTGCCGCTGCACACGGTGGCAGGCGAGCGGCGGATGATCGGCGACGTCCTCCTCGACTGCGCCTGGGCCGGCCGCACCCTCGCCGGCTTCGAGAACCATGCGGGCCGGACGATCCTCGACGAGGGCGCCGAGCCGCTGGGCCGCGTGATCGCGGGCTTCGGCAACGACGGAGCCTCGGGCCACGAGGGCTGTCGCCTCGAACGCGTCTACGGCACGTACCTGCACGGCCCGCTGCTTCCACGGAACCCGTGGCTCGCCGACCGCCTGCTCGCGGACGCGCTCGCGCACGCGACCGGCGAGGAGCCGGAGCTCGCCCCGCTCGCAGACCAGCTCGAGCAAGAGGCGCACGCGGTCGCCGCACAACGGGCGCGGGAACGCGGCGGCCGCTTCTGAACAGCAAGGAACGAGCTGGTGCGAAGTCGCTCGGGTGCCCCAGCTCACGGACGCCCGAATCAATTCCGAGGCGAGGCCCGGCAGCCGATCCGTAGATTCCCCTCGGGTGGATCCGTGATGGCGCTGTTGTGACGCCCGACCCTCTCCGGCAGCGTTCTCGTCTCGGTTGCCAGTCTTGCCTCGGCGACGTGATCGGTGCTCCGATGGTGTACTGGAGCCTGTGGACCCCGCAGAGCTTGAATGGATCGCGTGGACGAACCCGATCACCACCGCGTTCGGCGCGGAGGTCGCGGCCTCGGACCTGTCGGGCCGCACCGTGGCGTGTCACCAGCACATCACGCCCAACAACATCTGCATCGTCGGCCCGCTCCTCCAGGCCGGGGCCCGAGTCCGAATGGCGCCATGCAACCCGGACAGCACCGACGACCGCGCCGCAACGCACCTCGCCTCGATGGGCGTCGAGATCCGCGGCCACGCCGGCATGTCTGCCGTCGAGCAAGCCGACGCACTGGCTTGGCTCGCGAACGAACCGGCCGACGCGCTGTGCGACATGGGCGGTGAGCTGATCGTGACGACAGCAGCAGCGGGCCACCGGCCCGCCGGTGCGCTCGAGGCCACCACGACCGGCTTGCACCGCCTGGCCGGCCTCGATATCCCATTCCCGGTCCTGGACTGGAACGGGATCGCGCTCAAGGATCTCATTCACAATCGGCATCATGTCGGCGCCGAGACCTGGCCGGCGTTCACGGCGATAACGGGCCTGTCGCTGTACGGCCGCGAGATCGTCGTGGTCGGGTTCGGCCCCGTCGGTCAGGGCGTTGCGCTGCGCGCCCGCGATCTGGGCGCCAACGTCACGGTGGTCGACCTCGACCCGGTTCGGCTGGTCCAGGCGCAGCACCACGGCTGCCGCGTCGCCGACTTCGATGACGCCGTTCGTCGAGCCAGCGTGATTGTCACCGCGACCGGTTTCGATGGGGTGGTCGGAGCGGCACAGATCGAGCGCCTCCCCGACGGCGCGATCCTCATGAACGTCGGCCACAGCCACCGTGAGATCGACGTCGACTGGCTGAATCAGCACCCCCACACCGACCTGCGTCGACATCTCGAACGGTATGAGGTGAACGGCCGACGCGTGCATCTGCTCAACCGGGGCAGCCTCGTGAACTTGGCGACCGGTCTGGGCACCGTTGCACCGCAACTGTTCGACCCGTTCGCGGCGATCATGCTGCTCGGTCTCGACGCGATCCTCAAGGGGCGTATCGCCGACCTACCCGCGGGTGTGCAGCGGTACCCCGCCCAACTCGAAACCAGAGTCGCTCGAGCCTTGGTCGACAGCACCTGCGATTGAGGTGACACACCAGCCACCACGGCAACACGTGCGCTTGGGTTCCTCGTCGAACTCGGACGACGAGGAGCACAGCACGGGCGGGCCGCGCGGAAAGGTGCGCGCGATCGCCCTCTACCATCTCGACAGCGACGGCCTCATCGACCCCGCCCGCTTCCTCGCCTGAGGTGCCGCGCGCGCCGAGAGGCGTGCTTCGTCGAGTGAGAGACCGCCTCAGTGCGCGAGCGAGTTCGCGAATACACCCTGAGGTTCATAGACTCGCTGCGTGCCTGAACGCCGAGTGCTGCTGATGTGGAAGTTCGAGGACGGCCCCGAGGATGCGCCCTATGAAGGGGATCCGAGCGATGTCGGGCGCGCGTGGATCGTCACGTTCGCCGGCGACAGACGCATCTCGAGCGAGGAAGTCGCCGAGGAGCAGTCGATCACGCGGGCCGAGGCGGGCCGTTTGGCCGAAAGGGAGGGGTACGAGCTAACGATTTTCGACGAGATCCTGGTCGGCTTCGACGCCCGCGAGGCAGGCGAGCACGACCCGTACTGGGGCGACCAGCGTCGGCAACGATTTCTCTTGCGGCACGACGTCGCCCGGCCATTGTCGATTGACCGGTCCGTCTGGCCGACGATCTTCGACGGGCCATGGCAGGCCGTGCCGGTGACGGATGGGCCGGGGGGCAAGCGGATAGGTGACCAAGTCGTCTGGGTTCACGACCGCAACAAGATCGGTCCGAACGCGCCCCTCTGGCAGAACCTCGATCGCATGCAGAACAAGCTGGACGAGCAGGGCGCCGATCCCGCCGGCATCGTCCTCGTCGCGGTGGGATGGTGCTTCCGCTGGAACGGCGAGGAGAGCCCGTACCCGGAGGACAGCATCCGGAGCTACTCGATGGGACCGTACGACATGAAGGAAGCAGAGCCCGCGGAGCCGGAGAGAAGTTGGGATCTGCTCGGCTACGACGTCGCCACCGGATCGTTGACCAGCGGACTCAGCAACGGCTTCTACGCGCCCGAAGACAGCGCTCGGCTGCGGGAGCAGTGGGCCGCAAAGCTCAACGCACACCACTTGTTCCGTGATCAGGATTCTGCGTTCGCCTTCGTTGAAGCCATGAACGCACGCGACACGTGCGACCCGTGGTTCCACGTCTACAGCCTGTACCGCTTCCAGTGACTTCCGAGCCCTACCGGCGATACGAGGCGGCAAACTGGGTCACGTCCTGCGATGACACATTGCGCTACCTGCCGGTCACGAACGCGTGAATTCAAGACCTGTCCCCCGCTCCCTCGAGCGCGCCGACCGCGAGTTGATCCTGCAGTCGATCATCGACCGAGCGCCGAGCAGCGCCTCGAGAAACGGGACGAGGGCTCCTTGGCCGCCGTACGCAGCTCGACGGGTGCTCGAGGCCTACGTCAAGCTCGACCGCTCGCGCGAGGAGCTGCTGCTGAACCGCTTCGACCCGGGGGTCGTCGCGCGTGCGCTCGCGATGATCGGCCCGGAATTTCGCATCGTCACGCCGCGCGGGGTTCTCCCGCTGCTTCCAAGCTGAGTCGAGTCTCACGCCTCGGCGAGGCGGGGCAGAGGAAACGGCGGTGCGATCACCGTGGGCTGCGCCAGACCGTATGGAGTGCCCGGCGCCTCGCTCGTAAGTTAGGCGCGGGTTGCCGTCGGGATGGGCCCGGCGGTAGAGCCGCTATTACGGGAGGCGCCGGTTATGGGCGAAGGTAGCTGTGTCGGGCTTGATGTGCACGCTCGGTCGGTGGTCGCGGGCGTGATCGATCTGGGGAGCGGTGAGGTGCGGTCGCTGCGGGTGCCGCCGGGGTCTGATGCGACGGTGGCGTGGTTGAGGACGCTGCCGGCGCCGGTTCGGGTCGTGTACGAGGCAGGACCGACCGGGTACGGGCTTGCGCGTGCGTGCGACGGGGCGGGGATCAGCTGTGTTGTCGCGGCGCCGTCGAAGATCCGGCCGGCGGCCGACAGGGTCAAGACTGACCGGCGGGATGCCGAGCGGCTGGCGCGGCTGCTCAGGTTGGGTGAGATCACCCCGGTGCGGGTTCCCTGTCAGGAGGAGGAGGCCGCGCGTGATCTGGTCCGTGCTCGTGAGGACGCTCGCGGTGATCTGATGCGGGCCCGGCATCGGCTCTCGAAGCTGCTTTTGCGTCATGGGGTGGTGTACGAGGCGACCGCGTGGACGCGAGCCCACGATGCGTGGCTTCGCCGGAATCGGTTCGGGGGCGGGCCGCTCGCGATCGTGTTCGACGAGTGCTACGCCCGCATGCTGGACGCGAAAACCAGGAGGGACTCGCTCGACGCGGCGATCGCCGAGCTCGCTGCGAACGAGCCGTACGTCGATGTGGTCGAGCGGCTTGTCTGTCTCCGGGGTGTCTCCACGCTGACGGCGTTCGCGTTGACCGTTGAGCTCGGCGACTGGAACCGGTTTCGGCCCGAATCGCTCGGCGCGTTCCTCGGGCTCACCCCGAGCGAGAACTCAAGCGGGGAGCGTCGCCGGCAAGGCGGGATCACCAAGGCTGGCAACTCGCACGCTCGTAGGCTTCTGATCGAGGCTGCCTGGCATCAACGGAGCGCTCCGCGCTTGAGCGTCACGCTGGAACGCAGACGCACGGGCAAGTCTCTCGCCGTGCGAGCCCAAGCGGACCGTAGCGCCCGCCGGCTGCACGGACGCTGGGGCGCGCTCGAGGCTCGGGGCAAGCCCCGCTTGGTCGTCGTGGTCGCGGTCGCCCGCGAGCTCGCCGGGCACTGTTGGGCGCTCGCGACGATGGAGTAGGCCACCCGCAACGGCTCGGCGAGGAGAGCGCACCGGCGCAACGACGCGAGGAGCGACCCGAGGGAACACTGTGAGCAGCCCTAACCGGCCACGCTCGCCGCCAGAGAACGGCTCCGCTCCTCATTTCGCATACCCGGTCATGCGGCACCAACCCGCGCATATGAGTCGCGACACAGACGTCGACGACAGCCGGTGCGCTCCCGCCGCCGAACCCAACCCCGCAAACAGCGGGGCGAATAACCCCTGCCCGTTTGACAGGCCGCACTCCATATGAGCGTCCCGGAATGGCCTCCGAGCTTCGCTTGCCATGAGGCGGTGAAGGGTCGCCGGTCCCGAGGCTGTGGACTGGCGCGGGCCTCGGCAGTGATCAGGTCGCCGGGCGTCGGTTCCTGTCCAACTGGAGATGGAGCACCGCGGCGGCAACGAACGTCGCCCCGAGCATCGCGAGGAAGAGCCACGTGAGAGCGCTGCGGTTCCAGTTGTCCCAGGCGCGCGCAGCTCCGACCAGGAGCAGCAGGGAGCCGATCGCCGCGGTCTGGGTCAGGATCCGCCACGCGCTCCAGCGCGGGTCGCGCCCAAGGAAGATGCCGACCAGGCCGCCTTCGACCACGAACGACGCGATGACGCGGGCCGTCAGGGGCGAGAGTGTCCAGGGCCAGTGGTCGACCCCCAGACTGGGGACGAGGTAGATCAGCGAGCCGATTGCCACCGCCGCCGCGCCGCCGACGGCAGCGACCGCTCGGAGCCCTCGGGGAACCACCGCGTCCACGCTCTCGGGAGCTCCGTTGTCGACGCCCCGGTTGCGCACCCACACCCACCCCACGAGCAGCGGGGAGATCGCGTACACAACGGTCCATCCGTAGAACGTGGCCGCGGCGAAGAAGGGTCCGTCACCGTGGTTGAACTTGTCCCAGTGGATCAGCGTCGCGACGAACATCATCGCCGCGAAGACCGCGATCCCCGGGAAGCCCGAGGCGATCCGGTGCCAGCGCCGCGTCTGCCATCCGCGGGCGAAGAAATAGATGCCCGCCGCATAGGCCGAGGCCATGAAGAGCGGGGTCATCCTGGGCTTGACCGGCCACGCCCAGAGCTCGTCCGTCCGTCCCGGCGCCACCCAGAGGAGCGCCACGCCGGCGACCAGGATCGTCGTGACGAACAGACACACCCACCGCGTCTCGGAAACCGGTGCGTCGGGAGGCAGCCGGACACTGCCGCCAGGAACGGTCGAGCCAGCCGCCTCCGACGATGCCTGCATACGCCCCGATCGTATCTCGTTCCCCCTCACAAACACCAGCATGCGCCACGTCCCCGACAAGCACCGCCGACAGGTCGCCAAGGCCTACGCCCGACCTACAGACCGCGGTCGACGCCGACGTCGCCGCCGAAGCACTCGCGGCCTCGACACTGTCATCCGAGCCCATCGGACGGGAATAAGGCACCTCGGCTGCGCCAGCGTGCCTCACGCCCAAAAGGCGGACGCGTCGGCTTCGCCGGCGCGTCCGCGAGGATGCGCCTCGCCTGCTTTGCGGCCACGAACCACCGCCTCTCCCGCGCCCACCGCGGCGCAGACGAAGAGGGTCCACGGGGGAAACATGGTTTCGCCCGTGCTACCGAGCCCAGAGCGAACCGAGGTAGACCGTCGGGTCACCCGGGCGCCAGCGCTGGACGAAGCGCATGATCGGCGGGTGGACGACGATCTCCTCGAGCTCGTCGAGCGAGAAGAGCCTGGTGCCGCGGACGACAGGGTCGTGGCTCTCGACGTCCTCCAGCGAGCGGTGCGAGAGGTCGGCGCCGAAGATGATGTGGACGACGTGGCGATCGTGCGGCGTCCAGTCGGGCGCGATCGACTCGGCGACGGCGATCGGGCCTTCGAGCTGGAGCGAGTCCCAGAGGTTGAGTTCCTCGCCGAGCTCCCGCCGCAACGCGTCGTGCAGCGTCTCGCCGCCCTCGACGCCGCCGCCCGGCAGCAGCCAGTACTCCTTGTCCGGCTTCTCCTGGCGGCAGAGGAGCACGCGCTCGTGCCAGCGCAGGAGTGCGGAGACGCGGACGCGCGGGTCGCCGCCCACTAGATGGAATCAACCATCTAGTGTCTCGTGGAGCCGAAGCCGCGCACGCCTCGCTCCGACTCGGGCAGCTCGTCGACCACGACCGGCTCGACATCGGGCACGGGCAGCACGACGAGCTGGGCGATCCGCATGCCGGGCTCGACGACGAATGCCTCTCGCGCGTCGGTGTTCAGCAACGCGACGCGCAGCTCGCCGCGATACCCGGAGTCGACCAGGCCGGGCGTGTTCACGATCGAGATGCCGTGCCTCGCCGCGAGCCCCGAGCGCGGCTGGACGAAGCCCGCGTAGCCCTCCGGGATCGCGACGGCGAGGCCGGTGCCGACGAGCGCCCGCTCGCCCGGCGCGAGCTCGACGCGCTCGCAGGCCGCGAGGTCGAGGCCGGCGTCGCCCGCGTACGCGCGGGTGGGCACGACCGCGTCGTCGCGGAGCCGCTGAATCGGCAGCTCGATTACGCGGTCTCCCGGTCCGCCTCGCGCTTCGCCGGCACGTCGGCGACCAGGAAGCGCGCGTAGCGGCGCAGGTCTCGCCGGGGCAGCCGCGCGACCACCAGCACGCCTTCGGGCGTGTCCTCGCGGCTCTCGATCGGCGCGCCGAGCGCGTAGAGCTCCGAGAGCGAGGCCCCGTCGGCGTACGGGAGCAGCAGCCGCACCAGCTCCCAGCGGCTCGCGAACTGCTCGGCGAGCCGCGCCTTCAGCTGCTCGAGCCCCTCCCCGGTCTGCGCGGAGACCTGCGGTGCGCCCGGGAAGCGGTTCCCGAGACGGCGGCGGCCGATCTCGTCGACGCGATCGATCTTGTTCAGCACGAGCTGCACCGGCAGCTCCTCGGCGCCGATCTCGCGGAGCACCTCCTCCACCGCGGCCACCATCCGGTCGAGCTCGTCGTCGTCGGCGGACCCGTCGGCCACGTGCAGGACGACGTCGGCGACGAGCGTCTCCTCGAGCGTGGCCGCGAACCCCTCGACCAGCTGGTGCGGTAGGCGGCGGATGAAGCCCACCGTGTCGGTGACGAGGTAGCGGCGCCCTTCGTAGTCGAAGCCGCGCGTGGTCGGGTCGAGCGTCTCGAACAGGCGGTTCTCGACGGAGACCTCGGCGCCTGTGAGCGCGTTCAGCAGCGTCGACTTGCCGACGTTCGTGTAGCCGGCGAGCGCGATCGTCGGCGTCTGGGTCTGCCGGCGCTCCTTGCGGCGCGTCGCGCGCTGCTTCTCGAGCCCGGTCAGGCGGTCCTTGAGCACGGAGATACGGCGCCGCGCGAGGCGGCGGTCGGTCTCGAGCTGCGACTCGCCCGGGCCGCGGGTGCCGACCCCGCCACCGAGTCGCTCGAGGTGCTGCCACATGCCCCGCATCCGCGGGAGGTTGTACTCGAGCTGCGCCAGCTCGACCTGGAGCTTCCCCTCGGCTGTCACGGCATGCTGGGCAAAGATGTCGAGGATCAGCTGTGTGCGGTCGATCACACGCGAGTCGAGCGTGTTCTCGAGGTAGCGCTGCTGCGACGGCGTGAGCTCGTCGTCGACTAGCAGGCTCTCGGCCTCGGCCGCCTCGAACTGTTCCTTCAGCTCGGCGATCTTGCCCTTGCCGACGTAGGTGCGCTGCGCCGGCCTCGGCCGGTGCTGGACGACGCGGCCGAGCGGCTCGACGCCCGCGGTGCGCGCCAGCTCCTCGACCTCGGCCAGCTCGGTGTCAGCGTCCGCACCCTGGGCCAGCACCGCGAGGACGAAGCCGCGTTCTGGCTCCGGGGAACGTGGAATCATCGGGCCTAGTATGACGCCTGTCGCAGCGAACTCCGACCTCGCCGGGCGCACGCTCGCGCTCGTCGACATCGCCTCGCCGTCGCGCGAGGAGGCCGCGGTCTACGACTACGTCACCGAGCACGTGCCGCTCGAGCGCGTCTACGACGACGGCGAGTCGGTGCTCTACGCGAAGCGAAGCGGCCGGCCGCTCGTCCTGCTCGCGGGCCACACCGACACCGTCCCGATGCAGGGGAATCTGCCCGGCCGGATCGAAAACGGCGCCGTTCACGGGCTCGGGGCGACCGACATGAAGGGCGGCCTCGCGGTGATGATCGAGCTCGCCCGGTGGGCTGCATCCGCCGAGCTCGCCTACGACCTCGGGCTGCTGTTCTTCCCGCGCGAGGAGCTGGGCCCGGCCGACAACCCGCTTCCGGCCGTGTTCGAGGCGGCACCGCTCGTGGACGAGGCCGCGCTCGTGATCTGCCTGGAACCGACGGACAACACGCTCCAGCTCGGCTGCCTCGGCAACCTCAACGCCCGGCTCGTCTTCGAGGGCCGGTCGGCGCACTCGGCGCGGCCGTGGCTGGGCGTGAATGCGATCGGGGTGGCCTTCGAGGGGCTGCGGGAGATCCTCGCGCTCGAGCCCCGCGACGCAGTCGTGGACGGCCTGCTCTTCCGCGAGGTGCTGAGCGTGACGCAGATCCACGGCGGCGTCGCGACGAACGTCATTCCCGCGCGGGTCGAGGCGACCCTCAACTTCCGCTACGCGCCCGACCGGACGCCGGCTGACGCCGAGGCGCGCGTGCGCGAGCTCGCCGGCCCGGGCGTGGACATCATCCAGAACTCGGCGGCCGCCCATGTGGCGCGGCGAGACGGCCTCGTCGAGGAGCTGCGCCGCGTCGGCGACTTCGAGGTGCAGCCGAAGCAGGCGTGGACGAACGTCGCCGACTTCGCCGCGCGGGGCCTGGACGCGGTCAACTTCGGCCCGGGCGCGACCCGCTACGCCCACGCGGTCGACGAGCAGGTCGAGATCGCGGCGCTCGAGCTCTGCTACGACGCGATGCAGCGCTTCCTGCTCGGCGGCGCGTGAAGCTCTCCCCCATCCTCGCCGGGCTCGAGCAGTACCCGTTCTCGCGGCTCGACGACTGGCGCGCCGACGCGCGGCGACGCGGGATCGACGTGATCGACTTCGGCGTCGGCGACCCGCGCGAGGTGACGCCGGCCTTCATCCGCGAGGCGCTCGTTGCCGGGATCGGCGAGCGCTCGTCGTACCCGCGCGCGGCCGGGCTGCCCGAGCTGCGCGAGGCGATCGCCGGCTGGATCGCCGGGCGGTTCGGCGTTGCGATCGACCCGGACGTCGAGATCGTTCCGACGCTCGGCTCGAAGGAGGCGATCTTCTCGTTCGCGCAGGTCGCGGTGGGCGAGCGCCGGGTCGTGGCCGTGCCCGAGCCCGCGTATCCGGTCTACGAGCGCGGCGCGCTGTTCGCGGGCGCGCGCGTCGTCACGGTGCCGCTGCGCGAGTCGTCCGGTTGGCTGCCCGACCTGGACGCGTTCGACGCCTGGCACGAGCTCGCCGCTTTCTGGGTCTGTTACCCGAACAACCCGACCGGTGCCACCGCGCCACTCTCCTTCTACGAGGAGCTGGCCGCCCGCGCGCGCGAGCACGGTTTCCTCGTTTGCTCGGACGAGGCGTACTCGGAGCTCTGGTTCGGCGAACCGCCGGCCTCGGCGCTCCAGGTCGCCGACCGCGAGCACGTGGTCGTCTTCAACACGCTCTCGAAGCGCTCGTCGATGACGGGCTACCGCTCGGGGTTCGTGTGTGCCGGGTCGGCGGTCGCAGACGCGCTCCGCGCCTTCCGCCCCACGCTCGGTACGGCACCGCAGGAGTTCGTCCAGCGCGCCTCGGTCGCCGCGTGGTCGGACGAGCAGCACGTCGAGGCGATGCGGTCGACGTACCGGCGCAAGCGCGAGACGCTGCTCCCCGTCCTCGAGGAGAAGGGCCTGCGGGTGGCGGGCGGCGACGCGACGTTCTTCCTCTGGCTCGAGGTCGATGGCCCGTCCGAGCCGTTCGCGCGGACGCTGCTCGACCACGGCATCCTCGCCGCCCCGGGCTCCTTCTTCGGTCCGGCCGGCGAGGGCTACGTGCGCCTAGCCCTCGTCCCGACACAGGCCGACTGCGAGCGCGCAGCGGAGATCCTCGAAGCCGTGCTGTGACCATCAGACGTACGGACACTCTCTAGGTGGCCGCGATCTCGTCTCTCACCAAGCACGAACATGCCGCGAACGCCCGTAATGGACTCGTGGGCGCTGCGGTCGGTTGGGAGGCGGCGACTCCTCACGGTCATGCAACGTCCTTCCGCCACCCGCCGGCGGTAACAACGTTCCCGGCCGGGAACGAAATCGCCGAGGGCCCCGCGGTTGACTCGGACCCGATCAGGCGGAGAGAATGGGCTCGGCCGAGTTGACGCTCGGACGGACCCGTCCCAAGAAGGAGGTCGGAGAAACATGGCGGACAAGCTGATCGTCGGGATCACCATCGCGGTCGCGCTGGCTGTTGTGCCCGCTGTCTCCGCCTCCGCACCCCGCAAAGGCGCCTTCAAGGGGACGGTTTCGTACCAGAAGGTCCCGCTCGCGTACAACGGTTTCAACGACCCTGTGAGGTTCACTGTTGCGCCGAGCGGCAGCAAGATAACGGGGTTCTCGTTTGGATTCTTCGGCTGCAACGGCGCCGGTGGCGCCGCGGCGCCGGGGAAGAATTACTGGCTCAGCTCGCTCAAGAAGGTCGCCTCGGCCCCTCTCTCCAAGGCCGGCAGGTTCTCCGCCACCGGCACATGGTCACACTCGCAGAAGGCTCCGGTCCTGACGGATACGGTCAAGTACACGATTCGCGGAACCTTCAACAAGGCCGGCACCATGGCATCCGGAACGATTGCGGTCAACGAGAACTTCACGGGCCCGTCGATCAAGACTCCGCCGAGCAAGGCGAACTGCGCCGTCTATTCGTTCAGCGCGACCCACGCCTGAAACGGCCCGTCGGAGCCGTTCGCACGGACGCTGCTCGACCACGGCATCCTCGCCGCACCGGGCTCCTTCTTCGGTCCGGCCGGCGAGGGCTACGTGCGCCTAGCCCTCGTCCCGACACAGGCCGACTGCGAGCGCGCAGCGGAGATCCTCGAAGCCGTGCTGTGACGCGTCGCGAACGAGGACGCTGGGCGCAGGCCACGGTGACCACCGCTTCAACGTCCTGTTGCTCCCTTGGGGCGTCTTGCCGGTACAGCTGGCTGTGTCTTCTCGCTCCGGAGGGTCTCCCAGACGTAGGTCGCCTCGACGATCCCAAGCCGGCGGATGAGCTCTGCCGGTACGGGGAGGGTGGCGGGGACGACGACCATCGCGCTCACCTCCCGAGCACGCAGTCGAAGTGCGAGTGGGCCGCAGAGCCGACGATTGCGACGATTGCACCGGTTGTGAGGATGTGCGTGTGAGTGGTCATCTCGAATCTCCCTTCGTAATCGCTGAGGCAAGGAGACTCCCGGGCGGTAAAGCGTCTGGTGGGCTGGCGGTCAAGGGCGGGCAAAGCGCGTTTGAAGCGTGTTCGTCAGCGGCGTACGTTGAGGCCGTCCTCGAGGTCGATGTCGCATGGGCGCCGGCCGGCGCTCGCGGCGTGATCATCCCGGACCAAGAGTTCCTCACGCCTACGCCGAAGCGGCGCTCCCGAGCTGTCTACCCGAACGTAGATGGGCGCGAGATTCCTCGGAATGCATTCCGGAATGCTGACGCAGCCTGGCATCCTGGCCCCTCGCGACGCGTGAACGGCATGGGGTGGAAAGCCGCGTGCCGTGATCGGTGACAGCCCGGATGCATGTGCACACGAGATCACGGATCATGAGGACGACAAGAGAGGTTTCTCGTGAACGGCATGATCATCTTCTTGAGCGCGACCGCCATCGCAATCGTCGCGATCATCCTTCAGCGCCGTCGCAACGAGCGCCAGAAGTAGCCCGCGCGGTCGCAGCAGACGGCGGCCCCGAAGGCTGGCCTAGGTGATGAAAGAGCTCGGGCGGTCTTTCCGCAGCTCACTGTCATACTTCGCTGTGTGGAGGCGTCAGTTAGCTGTCGCAGACTCGGCCGGCGGCGGCTGACCCATATTTCGGATGTCGCTCGAAGGCCGACTGGCCAGCGTTGTGTCGCCGCCGCCGACCGAGACCGTCGAGCGTGACCTGATAGGAGCGTGGCTTTCGCCCCGAGTGAGGTCTGTCCGCTCGCCCGTCGCCCCTCAACGGCTTGGAGGCTGATCCGTCGGCGCGCAGTTCGCCTCCTTCCAATCACGAGCGAGGATTAGCCGCTCCGGTGGTAGCTTCCGCTCGGCTGTCAACCAACCAGTGGAGGAACGCGATGAGCGCCCAGATCTTCGAGCCCGGGGACGGCATCCGCACTATCGACCTGGCCGGGACGACGGTCACCTCGAAGGCCGACGGCACCACGACCGGGGACGCCTTCGTCGTCGCAGAGACGACGCTGCCGCCGGGCGGATTCGAGCCGCCGCTGCACCTCCACCGTGAGATCGCCGAGTCGCTGTATGTGCTCGACGGCCGCCTCGACCTACAGGTCGGCGACGAGCGCAGGATCGCCGTCCCCGGCACATTCGTGAGCATTCCCGCAGGCGTCCCGCACACCATGTCGGTCACCGGCACCGAGCCCGTCCGGCTGCTGATGGTGCTGTCGAACCCGGCGCGCTCGACCCAGATGTTCGAGGTCATGGAGCAGGTGTTCGCCAACGGCCCGCCTGACCCGGACACGGCCGGCCCGCTCCTGGCCCAGCTCGACATGGAGATGCTCCCCCCGGGCGCCTCGTAGATTTGCCGTACGCAGTCTCGAGCTGACTCGAGGGACGTCCCCGCACGCTTGCGCAGGCGAACCTCGTCAGTCTTCGGGAAGTTCGACGGGCTCCTCGACGAGAGTCCGCCGCGTTCCGCGTTCGTGAGTCTCTGTTTCCCGATCAGCGTCGACGGTCGTTCCCTTTGGCTCGGCCTGTCAGCGAGCCGCCGCGACCTTGATCCTCCGGCCCAGCGATACGTCGATCGCGGTGTCGAGACGATCCATTGGGTGCCCTAACACGCTTCAGAGGAACAGCAGTCGTTCCCTGAGACGTTCATTCCGCCTTACGCCGCAAAGGAGAATCTGATGGGAAGGGTAATCGCCGCCATGTTCGCGTCGATCTTGATCGCCGCTTCGTTCGTTGACATCGCCTCCGCCGGCTGGAGTTGGTGACATGTCCGTCGTGCGCGTGCAGTAGTCGTTCGACGCGCGGCGCGCCGACATTGTCGCGCGGCCTCTCGCCGGCTCGAAGCCGCCACGTGTCTTCCGCTCTGCGCGCGCACGACGGACGAACGCCACTGCGGCGTCTCCCAACTTCGTCTGGAACTCAGGTCCCGTGACGCCGCACTAGAGCCGACGCTCGGCCATCGGCGGGATGGGGCCGGATGCGTCGATGCCGTGGAGCTCGGCAACAGATCCGACGAACCAGCGGTCGAACTCGTTGTCGGACGCCATCAGGTTCGCCAGGAGGCTGTCGCCCCCGGGACCCTCGTGGATGACGAGCACCGCGTAGCTTCCGTCCGGCATGGGCTGCAGGTAGGCCCGGTGCTCGGTCAGGCCGTGGCGAGCGTTCATGTCCTCCAACTCGGCCTTGCGCGATCCGGTCAGCTCGGCGATCCAGGCCTCCCACGCGTCGAGCTTGTCAGCTGCAAGTGGCGCAACCATCCCGGCCATGTGTTCCCCCAATCGTCGTATGCACTCGCGTCGTCGGGCTCACACTAGCTCCTGCGAAGGAGGCGTCACCCGCGCGCGACGCGCGTGATCGCCGAGGTCTCCCGAGGAGCACCCGAGGGTTCCCGGAGGAGTAACATCGTCGCCCGCGATGGCCGGACGGACGTGGTCGAAGCGATGGACGAATCTCGTGGCCGCCGGTGGCTCGATCGTCGCCGAGGATCTCGCCACGGGGAAGTTCAGGGCTCACGTGGTCGGGAACCCCTCGTACTCGATGAGCGGCACGGTCTCGGCCGGCCACTGGCAGGACCCGAACGGCACCGGCAGCTACGTCTGGACCGAGCAGGGGACGATCGCGGTCAAGGACGGCGTGATGACCGCCTCGGGGACGTTCAGCGACTCGAACGGCGTCCACGGCACCTGGAAGCTCGCCCACCGGACGGTCGCTCCGACGCTCACCGTCGCATCACCGTTCCCACGCCGACACCCGAGGCTTCCGCGCACGCCGTGATCCAGATCGGGCCGGGCGCCCGGCATTCCGGTCAGGAGGTCGTGGACACGTCCGCTCATCTCTGCACCGGCGCCCGGTCCCCGTAGACCGCCGCGCACCATGGCCGTGGAGATCGCCGTCGAGAGCCCGCTGCAGGACGACGTGCGCGTGCTGATCGCCGAGCTGAACGAGGTCCTGCTCGCGCTGACGCCGCCCGAGTTCTGCTCGCACCTGACCGTCGAACAGATGGCGGGCGCCGAAACGACCGTCTTCGTCGCGCGCGATCTCGGGCGTGCCGTCGGCTGCGGGGCGCTGCGCCGCCACGGCGCCGGCATCGGTGAAGTGAAGCGCATGTACACGGTTCCGTCCGAGCAGGGCCGCGGGATCGGCGGGCGCATCCTCGGGCTGATCGAGGAGCTCGCGCGCGCCGAGGGGCTCACGCGCCTCGTCCTCGAGACCGGGCACCGCCACGAGGCGGCCTGGCGCGTCTACGAGCGCGGCGGCTTTACTCGCTGCGGGCCGGTGCTCGACTACCCGCCGTCCGCGTACTCCGTGTTCTACGAGAAGCCGCTCTAGGGGCGGCCTGCACGCGGCGCGGGCGCGCGGACGGCCAGCACCTGGCCCGACCGCTCGCCGCCGAGCATGGCCTCCGGGCCGCGCCAGTCGTTCGCGACCACGAACAGCGTTCGGCCGTCCTCGCCGCCGAGCATGCACGCGAAGCAGCCGCGGTCGGCCTCGACGGTGTCGAGCACCTCGCCGCCTTCGCGCACCCGCACGCAGCGCCGGTTCGGGACGTCGGCGTACCACGCGGCGCCGTCGGCGTCGAGGCAGATGCCGTCCGGGACGCCGTCGCCGAGCTCGGCCCACACGCGGCGCCCGGACAGCCCACCGCCGGGCTCGACGTCGAAGGCGGTGAGCCGGTTCCCGTACGACTCGGCGAGGATCAGCGTGGCGCCGTCGGGCGTCAGCGCCATGCCGTTCGGGAACGCGGCGCCGTCCGCCACCTGCCGGGCCGAGCCGTCGGGCGCCACCAGGACGATGCTCCCGGGCGCGAACTCGCCTCCGGGGAAGTCGAAGCCGGTGTTGTTGACGTATGCGTTGCCGTCGCCGTCCACGACGATCTCGTTCCAGGGCGGGTCGGCGAGGGCGCTCAGGTCGGCATGCGTGGTGCGCGACCCGTCGGGCTCGAGGCGCAGAAGGCGCCCGTGTCGGCCCGAGACGACGAGCAGCCGGCCGTCGGGGAGCCGGTCGATGCAGAACGGCAGCGGCCCGACGCCGCTCACGACCACCTCGGTGCGCCCGTCGAGCTCGACGGCGACGATCTCGCCCGTGCCCCAGTCCGACAGCCACAGGCGGCCGTCGTGCCAGCGCGGCGACTCGCCCATCGCGAGGCCGGTCGCGAGGACGCGAGGCTCAGGCACCGGCCGCGACGCGCTCGAGCTCGGCGATCTCGATCTTCTTCATGCCCAGGATGGCCTCCATCACACGGTTTGCGCGCGCCGGGTCGTCGCTCGCGAGCAGGCGCGGGATCGCGGTCGGGACGATCTGCCACGAGACCCCGAACCGGTCCTTGAGCCAGCCGCACGGGCCTTCCTCGCCGCCTTCGGAGAGCTTGCTCCAGTAGGCGTCGACCTCGTCCTGGGTCTTGCAGCTCACCTGGAAGGAGATCGCCTCGTCGAACGTGAACTGCGGGCCGCCGTTCAGGGCGGTGAACCGCTGCCCGTCGAGCTCGAACTCGACGATCATCACGGCCCCGGCGGGCCGTGGGCCGGCCTCGGTGTAGTGCCCGACATCGACGATCCGCGAGTTCGGGAAGACCGAGGTGTAGAACTCCGCCGCCTCCTCGCCCTCGGTGTCGAACCACAGGCATGGCGTGATCCTGGTCATCTCTCCGTCCTTTCTCTTCGGTCGCGTGCGCCGTCCTCCGTAAGACGATCGTGCACCCGGCAACTCATCGGTTGCCCACCTCCGCGCAGTCGGCAAACTCGTGCCTGTGGCAACGATGGCGGACCTCGACGAGCTCGCGCTGGCGATGCCGGAGGCGACGAAGGAAGTGTCCGAGGACGGACGGCCGTCCTATCTCGTGCACGGGAAGATGTTCTGCTTCCACCGCAGCCGAAGGCCGGACGCGGTCGACCCGGGGACGGGCGAGCGACTCGACGACGTGCTGATGTTCCGCGTCGAGGACGTCGGCGTGAAGGAGCTGATGCTCGCCGACCCGCGCGGGATCTTCTTCACCACCCCGCACTTCGTCGGCTACCCGGCGGTGCTGATGCGGATCCCGGAGCTCGCGCGGATCGGGCGCGACGAGCTACGCGAGCTCGTGGTCGAGGCGTGGATGACGCGGGCGCACAAGCGCGTCGCGAAGGTCTGGCTGGCCGAGCACGAGCCGGATGGCTAGCGCCGCAGGTCCTTCACCCAGCGCTGCCGGGCGACGACCGGCTGGTAGCCGAGCCTCTCGTTGATTGCGAGCATGCCGGCGTTCTGCTCGGCGTTGTCGGTGAGGATCGCCTCGATCCCATGCTCGGCCGCCCAGCGGATCGTGGCCAGCTTGGCGAGCGTGGCGAGGCCGCGGCGCCGGTGGCCGTGGGCCGTGCCCGTCTCCTCGTTGCGGGCGCGGCGGGACCCGGCGTCGACGCTCAGGAGCGCGAGAGCGACCGGCCGGCCGTCCCACGTCACAACCGTGCTCGCACCGGCGTCGAGCTCGGGGAAGCGGAGCAGGCCGTTCAGCCACTCCTCGAACGAGATGTCGTGTGGTGCGGTGTGGCCCGGCATGTCGTCGCCGGTCTCGAGTGCGAGCTCGTAGAGGGCCTGCCGGTCGGTGACGTCGGCGAGGGCGGCGAGCCGGTAGCCGGCCTCCGCCGCGCGCCGCTCGCGTCCGGCCAGCCCGGAGAGGTCGACCGTGCGCGGGTCGAGCACCGAGATGCGATCGAGCCGGTCGGGCGCGAAGCCGCGGGCGCGAACGAACGCCTCGCCTGAGCGATCGTCGACGACGTCGGTGTAGAGCGCCTCGCAGCCGAGCGCCGTCACGTGCCGCTCGACCAGGCCCGCGAGCTCGCCGCCGAGGCCACGCCCGCGGGCCTCGGGCACGACGCCCGCCCAGGCGTAGGCGTCGTTCGCCGCCCGCCACCAGTACCGCATCGCGACCGCGTAGCCGACGATGCCGTCGACGTCGGCGACCCAGCGCGCCCCGTCGGCCCGCGCGGGCTCGGTCTCGATGTCGTGGCGGACGCCCCGCTCGGTGAAGAGGTTGTCGCCGCGGAGGCGTGCGAGCAGCGCCGCGACGGCCGGGATGTCGTCGGGAAGGAGCTCGCGGATCGCCACGTCGCCGAAGCCTAGGGGCGTCTCATCCGGGCCGCGGCGGCTCGGCTGCCGCAGGGCTTCGCTCGCACGCACCGGACTGCCAACTCGACTGGGGCTCGCCCTCGCAGCAGCCGAGCTTGAACCGGCAGCGCGGGCACTGCCACGTCCCGTGCCGCCACTCCATCTCCGCGCTGCAGCGCCAGCACCGTTCCGTCACGCGCCCACCCTAGGCCGGCCCCCGGACGTTCCGCCCGGGCCGGCGAGACAGTTCTGCGACGATCAGGGCGTGACCACCGAGGAGACGATCGCGGCGCTCGACCGCGGCGAGGTGCGCGTCGCCGAGCCGGACGGCGACGACTGGAAGGTGAACGTGGACGTTCAGGCCGCGATCCTGGACTTCTTCCGCGTCCGTCAGATGGAGCCTCGCGAGGTCGGGCCGTTCGAGTACCGCGACAAGATTCCGCTCAAGACCGGATACGAGGGTCTCGGCGTACGCGTCGTCCCGCCGGCCGTCGCGCGCTACGGCTCCTTCCTCTCGCCTGGAGTGATCCTGATGCCGTCGTACGTGAACATCGGCGCGTGGGTCGGGCCGAACACCATGGTCGACACGTGGGCGACCGTCGGCTCGGGCGCCCAGATCGGCGCCGACGTGCACCTCGCCGGCGGCGTCGGGATCGGCGGGGTGCTCGAGCCGCCCGGCGCGCGGCCGGTAATCGTCGAGGACGGCGCGTTCGTCGGCTCGCGCTGCATCGTCACCGAGGGGGTTCGAATCGGCCGCGAAGCGGTGCTGGCGCCGAACGTCTCGCTGACCGCTTCGGTGCCGATCATCGACGTGACCGGTCCCGAGCCGGTCGAGCACCGTGGGTACGTGCCGCCGCGATCGATCGTCGTTCCGGGCACCCGCCCGAAGGAGTTCCCGGCCGGGACGTACCAGCTCGGTTGCGCCCTGATCGTCGGGCGGCGGTCGGAGTCGACCGACAGGAAGACGTCGCTGAACGACGCGCTGCGCGAGGCCGAGCTCGGGGCCTGACGGCGCTCAGCCGTTCGCCGCGGCGTATGCGTCGAGCGCGGCCAGGTACGCGGTCCGGTCGGCCTCGCCGAGCCAGGCGATCGTGAACGCGTTGCGGGCGAGCTCGACGAGCTCGTCCCGGGATAGGTCGACGGCGTCGTGCAGAGCGTTCAGGTTCTCGTTCATGTAGCCGGGGAAATAGGCGGGGTCGTCGGAGTTCACCGTGGCGCGGAGGTCCTCGTCGAGCATCGTCTTGAGCTCGCGCGCCTTCAGGCCGTCGGTGACGTACCCGTTCGAGATCGGACAGATGGTCAGCCCGAGCCCGCGGCCGGAGATCTCGCGTACGAGCGCGCGGTCCTCGAGCGCATTGACGCCGTGGTCGATCCGGTCGACACCGATCTCGTCGAGGCACTGCCAGATGTGCTCGACCGAGTTCTCCTGGTCGACGTCGCAGTGCATCGTGAGGCGGTAGCCCTCGCGCGCGCGCCCGCGCGAACACGCTCTTGAACTTGACCGGCGGATTGCCCTTCTCGTCCGAGTCGAGTCCGACGGCGACGATCCGCTCCCGGAAGGGCAGGGACTGCTCGAGCGTCTCCAGCGCGGACTCGGCGGACATGTCGCGCAGGAAGCACATGATGAGCTGGCTCCGCAGGCCGAGCGACGACTCCGCATCGCGCCGCGCTCGATCCAGGCCTTCGACTACCGTGCCGAACGGGACGCCGCGGGAGGTGTGGGCCTGCGGATCGAAGAACACCTCGGCGTAGACGATGTTCTGCGAGCGCGCCTTGCGGAAGTACGCCATCGCGAGGTCGTAGAAGTCGTGCTCCGTCAGCAGCACGCTCGTCCCCTCGTAATACACCGCGAGAAACGACGGCAGGTCGTCGAAGCGGTACGCCGCCCGCATCTCCTCGACCGAGCGGGACGCCAGCTGGACCCCGTTGCGAGCGGCGAGCTCGAACTTCAGCTCGGGCTCGAGCGTGCCCTCGATGTGCAGGTGCAACTCGGCCTTGGGCATCCCCTCGATGAAGGCTCGGAGGTCGGCCATCGCCGGGCGAGTCTACGAGAAGCGCCCGGCGTCCACTCGGGGCGCAACGTCGGTGCCACCGAGGGCGCGTCAACGCTCTCCGGGGGAATCTCGGCGCCGCTCGTAGGCCGGGTCGTCCACCGCTTCCCTCGGCGCACGGTGGTCGCGGCAGGGAGCATCGCCGCGTCGCGAGCAGGTTCCCATTACTCCGCAGGCTCCGCTGGACCGATGAGGAACGCGCGGCCGCCCTCGATCCGCACCGAGAGCTCGCCGCCCGGGAAGTGGATCCTGGCCGGGCTCACCGCGAGGGCCGCCGCGACCGCGACCGCGCTCGTTCCGGACGAGCCCGTCTCCCCCACGCCGCGTTCCCACACACGCGCCTCGATCTCGCCCGCGCCGAGGCGGCGCGCGAGTTGAACGTTCGTGCGGTCCGGGAAGCGCGGATGCGTCTCCAGCAGCGGTCCGATCCGCGGCAGGTCGGCCAGGTCGCCCTCTACCACCGCATGCGGGTTGCCGACGTCGACCGGCGTGAAGCGGATGCCGTCGATCTCCTCCGGTTCACCCACGACGACCGCGCCGAGGTCCTGTTCGACGAGCACGCCGCCGAGCATCCGGGCCGTGACTTCACGCGGGCCGACACGTACGGTGACACGCTGAGCGCCCGTCTGCTCGGCGAGCCAGCGCGCGGCGATCCTGGTGCCGTTTCCGGAGAGCTCCGCCTGTGAGCCGTCGGGGTTCCAGATCACGACGTCGACCCACTCCTCGCCGCGGCCGGTCACCGCGAGGATGCCGTCGGCGTCACCGACCTCCGCGCGCACGAGGTCGGCCGTGAGCGGCTCCTCAGCGACGAGGTAGACGTTCCCCTGCGCCTGCCAGCGCGACGATCTCATCTGCAAGCTCCTCCGGTGGGCGGGCGGCGTCGAGCGTAGCGGCGACCGGCAGGCGGCGCAGCCATTTGCGCTGGTAGCGCGCGAGGCGGCGGCTCGCGGCGACGACCGCCGCGAACGCTTCGTCGAGCGGCAGCGTCGCGAACGCCTCGAGTCCGAGCACCTTGCTGGCCGTGTCCGAGAGCGGCTGCGCCCACGCAGCCTTCGCCTCGCGGACGACACCGCGCTCGACCTGCGCGGCGACGCGCGCCGTGATGCGCCGGTCGAGCTCGGCTGGGTCGAGGTCGAGCCCCACGAGCGTCGTCGGCTGGCGCATGTCGTCGTTCCAGAGCCGGTCCTCCGGCGGTGCGAGCGACGCGCCCGCCTCCGCAAGCTCGAGTGCCCTGATCACGCGACGACGGTCGTTCGGGTGAACGCGCGCGGCCGCGTCGGCATCGCGTGTGGCGAGCAGCTCGTAGGCCTCGTCGGGCCCGGCGTCGTACAGTGCCGCCCAGCGCTCACGCTCGCCCGGCGCCGGGGGAGGCGGGAGCTCGAGTGAGGAGAGCGCGGCGCGGAGGTAGAGGCCGGTGCCGCCGACTACGATCGGCGTTCGTCCGCCTTCCAGAATCTCGTCGATGGTCGCGTGCGCGAGCCGCTGGTACTCGCCGACCGAGACGTCGTCGGTCACGGGAACGACCCCGACGAGCCGCGCGGGATAGTCGGGCGCCGCGGTCAGCACCGGCAGCCCGGCGTACAGCGCGGCCGAGTCGGCCGAGACCACCTCTGCGTCGAGCCGGTCGAGCAGAGCCAGCGCGACGGCGGACTTGCCGGACGCGGTCGAGCCGTAGACGGCGATCACCCGGTTCGCGGTCATTCGGGGCGGCCGACGTGGATCCACTCGACCTGCTCGGCATCTGGCCGCTCGGCGCGATCGACGGCGCACACGAGCCAGAAGTCGCAATCGTCCGAACCCTCGATGGGCTCTTGGAGCTCGTGCGCGCGGTCGGTGACGTGCCCGCGGCGTTCTGTCTCGCATTCTTCGTCGTCCACGACCACGATCTGCACAGGGGGCACCATCTGGCCGGAATCTACGTCGCGACCGGGACATAGGCCGGACCGCCTGGGCGCCCTGTGGACGGATTGACCCAGAATTGTTGCAAAGGACATCTGGTGCCGGACTCGACCGTGGGTTAGCGTCGGCCGTGAGGGCGGTGGGTTACGCCCCACCCGGGTGGGGGTCCCGTCGGCGGTGGGAGCGGCGCCGCGGACCGATGCCGCCGCGGCGCGGTCCTCCGACCGACACGGCGAGGCGGCGCGACGAACGACTACCCGCCGGTGCCGGCCGGCTGCTTGAAGCCGTGCTCGATCCCGTCGGCCGACGCGTCGGCGGCGAGCGGACGGTCTTCCTCGGGGTGAGCGTCCCGCCACTCCCGGAACCAGCGCACAGCACGAGGGATCCCCTCGTCGAGCGGCGTCTTCGGGTCCCACTCGAGCAGGTCGTGCGCCTTGCGGATGTCGGCGACATAGTGCGTCACCTCGCCGACGAGCGAGGGCGCCTGGCTCATCTGCGGATCGACCCCGAGCTCTCCCGCGATCAGCTCGGCCGCCCTGACGAGCGTGTTGCCCTCGCCGTACGCGAGGTTGATCGTCTCGTTCGCGACGCGGCCGTCTGCGAGGCGCGCGATCCCTCGTGCGATCCCATCGACGCAGTCGTCGATGTAGGTGAAGTCGAGCACCTTCTCGTCTCCGCCATAGACGGTGATCGGCTCGCCGCGGGTCATCTGGTGGATGAACTTCGGCAGCACGCGCTCCATGCGCTGGAGGTCCGAGTCGTAGCGGCCGTAGACGTTCGAGAAGCGGAACACGAGGTAGCGCAGGCCGTAGCACCGTGCATACGAGTAGATGAACGCCTCGGACGTGATCTTCGAGGCGGAGTACGGGCTCTCGGTGTAGGCGAAGTCGGCGGCCGCCTCGCCGTACTCGTCGAAGCGGTGGACGTCGCCGTACACCTCGCGAGTCGAGGAGAAGACGAGCGGCAGCTCGAGCTGGCGGCAGTACTCGAGGACGTTGAAGGTCATGATCGCGTTCTCGAGCGCGCGATGCGGCTGGCGGACGAGCTGGTGCACCTTCGCGTGCGCGGCCATGTGGACAACGAGGTCGACCTCGGGATACTCGATCCCGTTGATGCCGCCGCGGAACGCCGGATAGTGGCCGGCGAGATCCTGGTAGAGCGTCCTGAACGCGTCCGTCCACGTGTTCTCGCGCTTGTCCACGCCGAAGACCCAGTGGCCGTCCTGCTGAAGGCGAAGCGCGAGGTTCGAGCCGATCTGCCCGGACGAGCCGGTGATGAGCACGCGCATCGGCTAAACCTACGCCACGACCAGGACGGCCTGGCGACCGCGCAGCGTCGTCGAGGTGGCGGACGCGATCGCGACCTGGACGAGCTCGCCCGGCGCCGCGTCGCCGGAGAAGTTCACGGTCGTGTTGCGGCGCGTGCGTCCCCGGAGCAGCGACTCGTCCGTGCGCGACGGGCCCTCGACGAGCACCTCCTCGATGCGGCCGACGCGCGCCTCGTTGCGCTCGCGCGCAAGCCGTTGCGTCAGCTCGACGAGCCGCTCCATGCGCTCGATCTTCCGCTCATGCGGAACCTGGTCGGCCATCGCCGCGGCCTCGGTGCCGTGACGCGGCGAGTAGACGAACGTGAACGCGCTGTCGAAGCCGGCCTCCTCGACCACCTCGAGCGTCTGGCGGAAGTCGTCCTCGGTCTCGCCGGGGAAGCCGACGATGATGTCGGTGCCGAAGGCGACGTCGGGAATCGCGGCACGCATGCGGGCGACGAGCTCGAGATAGCGCTCGCGGGTGTAGGTACGCCGCATCGCCTTGAGGATGCGCGACGAGCCGGACTGGAGCGGCAGATGGATGTGCTCGCAGACCGCGTCGCACTCGGCGATCGCTGCGATCACCGGCTCGCGGAAGTCCTTCGGGTGCGGGCTCGTGAAGCGGATGCGCTCGATCCCCTCGACCGCGTCGCAGGCGCGGAGCAGCTCGCCGAACTCGGTGCGGATCGCCGGCGCCAGGTCGCGGCCCCACGAGTTGACGTTCTGACCGAGCAAGCGTCAGCTCCTTCACGCCTGCCTGGGCGAGCTGCGTCGCCTCGGCGAGGATCTCCCCAGGGCGGCGACTCTGCTCGCGGCCGCGCACGGAAGGGACGATGCAGTAGGAGCAGACCGAGTTGCAGCCCATCGAGACCTGCACCCAAGCCTGGAACCTGCGCTCGCGGTGCTGGGGCAGCGAGGCGGCGAACGTGCGGTCGTCGAGCCCGAAGGCACCGCGGGCGACGCCCTCGCCGCCCGCGCCGAGCCAGTCCCCGAGGTGCGCGATCGAGCCGGGGCCGAACGCGACGTCGACCTCGGGGTAGAGCTCGAAGATGCGCTCGCGCTGCGCCTCGGCGTAGCAGCCGCCGACGGCGATCACGCGGCGCGGGTCCTCCCGCTTGCGCGGCGATCGCGTCTCCGAGGTAGGCGGCGAGCTTCGTGTCGGGCTTCTCGCGGATCGTGCAGGTGTTGAAGACGACCACGTCCGCCTCGTCGGGGGAGGCCGCCTCGCCGAGCCCGAGCTCCTCGAGCAGGCCCTTGATCCGCTCCGAGTCGTGGGCGTTCATCTGGCAGCCGAAGGTGGTGACGTGGTAGCGGCGCACGGGTCCGAAGGGTAGCGGCGAGTCTTTCACGCGACAGCCGGATCGGCGGGAACGAGGCGGAAACGTCAGCTCTCTGCGGGGGCGAAGGTCTCGAGATCGCCGATGGCGGCTTCGATCGACTCGGGCGCGAACCCCTTGGCAGCGAGGCGGCGAACCGTCCTGGGGGTGCGACCGCGCCGCTCGACGATCGATCGCGCGCGCTCGGCCTCGATCGGGAGCGCCGCCACGGCCGCGTCGATCTCGGCCGCGGCGAGCCGGTGGCGCTCGAGCTCGAAGCGGATCGCCTCGTCGCCGTAGCCGCGCGCTGCGAGCGCGACGGCGCGGCTTGCGGCGAAGCGAGCGTCGTTGACGTAGCCGGCGCGCTCGAGCGCTTCGAGGGCGTCTGCTCGGTCGCGCACGGCGACACCGCGGCGTTCGAGCCTCGCCTCCAACTCGGCCGACGAGCGATCGCGCCGGGAGAGCGCGGTCGTGGCGGCGGTGAGCGCCTCGACCCGGCGCAGTTCGCGCCTCAGCGTCCGGGCGCGCAGGCGGTCGAGCTCTGTGCCGACCGAGAGGCGCGCTCCCACGACCGCCGCTGACGGCAGCACCCGCCACGCCGCGCCGTCGAGGTCGACGCGCACGCGGCCGCGGGAGTCGGTGACGAGCGCCGTTACCCGCGGGGCCACGTCCGCCCCTACGCTGCGGTCGCGGCCTCCTCTTCGATCTCGACGGGGTCGACCGGGGTCGCCTCGACCGACTCGACCTGCGGCAGCAGACGCGCCGAGACGACCTGGCCGGGCGCCATCGCCCCCTGGATCCCCTGCAGGATCTGCTGGACGAGGTCGGGGTGCTCGCGGAGGAACGCGGTCGCGTTCTGCCGGCCCTGCCCCAGGCGCTCGTCGCCGAAGCTGAAGTACGAGCCGGACTTCTGCACGATCTTTCGGTCGAGGCCCGTGTCGAGGACGGTGCCCTCCCACGAGATGCCCTCGCCGTACATGATGTCGAACTCGGCCTGCTTGAACGGCGGCGCGACCTTGTTCTTCGCCACCTTGACGCGACAGCGGTTGCCGATCGCCTCGACGCCGTCCTTGAGCGTCTCGATGCGGCGGATGTCGAGCCGGACCGACGAGTAGAACTTCAGCGCGCGGCCGCCCGGCGTGACCTCGGGATTGCCGAACATGACGCCGATCTTCTCGCGCAGCTGGTTCGTGAAGATGCAGATCGTGTCGGTGCGGTTGAGCGTGCCGGCGAGCTTGCGGAGCGCCTGTGACATCAGCCGCGCCTGCAGGCCGACGTGCGAGTCTCCCATCTCGCCCTCGATCTCGGCCTTCGGCGTGAGCGCGGCGACGGAGTCGATCGCGACCACCGCGAGCGCACCGGAGCGGATCAGGAGCTCGGTGATCTCGAGCGCCTGCTCGCCGGTGTCGGGCTGCGAGACGAGCAGCTCGTCGATGTTGACGCCGATCCGTTTCGCGTACGTCGGGTCCATCGCGTGCTCGGCATCGATGAAGGCGCAGATGCCGCCGCGGCGCTGTGCCTCGGCGATCACGTGGTAGACGAGGGTCGTCTTACCCGACGACTCGGGCCCGAAGATCTCGACGATCCGGCCGCGCGGCAGCCCGCCGATGCCCAGGGCGAGGTCGAGGGACAGCGATCCCGTCGAGATCGCGCCGACCGAGACGTGCGCCTGGTCGCTCATCTTCATCACCGCGCCCTTGCCGAAGTTCCGCTCGATCTGGCCGAGGGCGACATCCAGAGCCTGCTCGCGATCCACCTGCATCAACCTCCCACTCTCAACGGTCTGACGCTCGACGACCCAACCCTTCAATCACCCAGCGCAACTCAATCACTCAGCGCAACGCTTTCGAGGACCTCGTACTGGGCCCCATCGGGCCGCAATCGCGACATGTAAACAGCAGCATCGGACGGCGCGACCCCTCGCTCGCCGCCCAGGTCGGGCAGCGGCGGGTGAAGCCGTGGACGTTCGCGGAACCGGAGCACCGTGACGTGCGGCAGCCAGGGCCGCTGCTCGCGCCGGTAGACGCCCAGCTCCTCGAGCGACCCGTGCAGGCGCTCCGGCGAGCGTCGTCGCGTGCCCACCCTCGTCGTCGAAGGTGAGCATTCCGACGCTCCGCGTCTCGCGGTAGCCACGCACCCGGAGCCGCACCGCATCGGCGCTGCCGGCGGCGGTGCGAAGCGCGGCGACGATCGACCCGAGCCTCGCCGGCGGGCCGGCTGCCGAGGAAGGCCAGCGTGACGTGGAGGTTCGCGGGCGGCACGAGCCGTCGCGCGTGTGCCTCCCCGTCCTCCAGATGCTTGAGCTGCCACCGGACGATGGCCGCGACCGCCCCCTCGGGCAAGCGGAGCGCGCAGAAGAGCCGGAGGCGATCGTCGGGCGGGTCACTGGTGCCCAAGCTAGCGAGGAAGGCGTGACATGTCCGTCACGTCTCTGTGACAAGTTTGCGCAGGAGGTGGAGCGCGGCGACCGCGGCCCGCCCGCGCACCGTCTCGCGGTCGCCCGGCGAGGTGAAATCCACGGCCCGGACGCCGCCCGGCCCGGCCGCGTGGACGTACACGAGCCCGACCGGCTTCTCGTCCGTCCCGCCGTCCGGGCCGGCGATGCCCGTTACGGCCACGGCCAGGTCGGCCCCGAGGCGGTCGCGCGCGCCCGCCGCCATCGCCGCCGCCGTCTCGGCCGAGACTGCGCCGTGCTCGCGTAGCACGTCGGCGGGAACGCCGAGCGCCCCCTCCTTCACCCCGTCGGCGTACGAGACGATGCCACCGAGGAACACCGTCGCTCGACCCGGGAACGGAGGTCAGCCGCGCTGCCACGAGCCCGCCCGTGCACGACTCCGCCGTCGCGAGCGTGAGGCGGCGCTCGCGGCAGAGCGAGAGCACGAGCTGCTCGATCGACGGTCCCGTCGCGGCCGAACACGTACTCCTCGAGCGGCGCCGCCAGCGCCGCCTCCAGCGCGTCCGCGCGCTCCCCGGCAGCCCGGCTCGACGACGAGGTCGACGTGGATCTCGAAGTCGCGGGCGCAGATCGTCGCCTCGACACCGTCTCCGTCGCCGCCCGCGGCGGCCAGCGCCTCGGCCACGGCCGACTCGGACACGCCGTAGAATCGCAACACGCGACGCTCGAGCGGCAGTGCGCGTGCAAGCAGGCGAGCCAGCGGCTCCGTCTCGAGCGCCAGCGGCCAGAGCGCGCGCAGCTCCCGCGGCGGGCCGGGCAGCGTGACGGCGACACACGCCGGCAGCTCCAGGACGAGCGCAGGCGCCGTGCCCGCGAGCCCGACCACGACGGCGCCTTCCGGCACCGACGCCTGCTTGTGGACGCCCGCGGCGAACTCCTTGTAGGGCCGGCGAAGGCGCTGGGCGACCTGACGCGTCCACGTCTCGATCTTCGCCTCCAGCGCCTCGTGCAGGACGAGCGGCAGCCCCGCCGCCCGCGCGAGCAGCTCGACCGTGCGGTCGTCGTGCGTCGGGCCGAGACCGCCCGAGATCACGAGCAGGTCGTGCGCGAGCCCCTCACGGAGCGCTCGCTCGAGCTCGTCCGCGGCGTCGCCGACGATGCGCACCTCGACCGGCTCGATCCCGAGCGAGACGCAGCGACTGCGCGAGGTACGGCCCGTTGCGGTCCGTGCGGTCGCCGCGCACGAGCTCGGAGCCCGTGACGAGGATCGCCCGCGTGGCCGAGTCAACAGCGCAGCCGGCTCAACGCGTGGCCGGGTCAGCCCGCCTGCCACCCGGTCGGCGTAACCGTCAGCACCCGCGGGCGGTTGCCGCCGATGGTCACCCGCTTGCCGCCGACCGTGATCGCGAGGTTCTCGGGCGCGCTCACGTTGAGCCAGTAGCGCTTGCCCTTGAACGGCTCCGTCTCGCCCTTCGACGATCGTCCCCTGGAACACGACCGGGCCGCCGGGCCCGCCCCTGTGGATGGCGACGTAGGAGGAGCCGCGAACGCCCTTGATCGTCAGGTACGGCGCCGGACGGACGTGTCACGTGCGTTCGCTGCGGCCTTCTTCGTCCCGGTCTTGACGTCGGAGCCGCTCCCGGACGACTTCCAGGCGCTGATCACGACGATCGTCACGACCGCGATCGCCGTGAGCACGAGCAGCACGACGTTCGTCTCGAAGCGGCGGCTGCGGCGCTGCGGTCGCACCGGCGACCGCCGCGGGCGCAGCTCGCGGTCGTCGCGTCACGAAGCGCGAGTTGAACTCGTCGACGTAGAGCTGGCCGTCGAGGCCGAGGTAGTCGGCGTACGTGCGCAGGAAGCCCTTGACGTACGTCTCGGACGGCAGCAGCTCGAAGCGCTCGTCCTCGAGCGACGCGAAGGTACTTGCTGCGGATCTTCGTCGCCTGCTCGGCCTGGGCGAACTCGATCCCGCGGCGGACGCGTGCCTCTCGGAGGCTGTTGCCGATCTCGAACAAGGGCGTCGAAGCGTAGCCGCTACGAGACTCGCGCGCAAGACGCCGTAGAAGGCCAGTGCGAGCCCGCCGGTGACGGCGAGGTAGACGCCGGACCACGCGGCGAGCCGTGCGACGCGCGCGAGCCCTTCCCCGGTCCGGCGCACGCTCCGCTCGACGCGCAGGCGTGCCCGCCGCGATACGGCGACGGCCATCAGCCCGAGCACGAACGCCGCCGGCACCGCGACGAGCTCGGCCTGGAGGAGCGTCACCTGCTCGACGAACGCCGCCACGACGCCGGCGACCGGGATCGCGACGAGCGCGAGCAGCCCGAGCACCAGTGCGACGCGCGCCGGCCTACTGCCTGACATACGGCTTGCCGTCGGCGGCCGGCGGGACGGTGCGGCCGACCACGCCGGCGACGGCGATCAGCGTGAGCACGTACGGGAGGGTCTGGAAGAGCGTCGCGGCCGAGTCCGAGTAGACCGGCAGCCGGTAGGCGAGCGCGGTCGAGAAGCCGAACAGGAGCGCGGCGTAGAACGTCCCGAACGGGCGCCAGGCGCCGAAGATCATCGCGGCGAGCGCGATGAAGCCCGCGGCCGGCGGTCATGTTGTCGGTGAACGCCCCGCCGCCGAAGCCGATCGAGAGGTACGCGCCGCCGAGCGCCGCGAGCATGCCCGAGAGCACGACCGAGCCGTAGCGGACGGCGTAGACGTTGATCCCGACCGTGTCGGCTGCGCGCGGATGCTCGCCGCAGGCGCGGATCCGCAGGCCGATCGGCGTCTTGAAGACGACGACGTACGAGACGATCACGAGCAGGAAGCTGAGCCAGACCATCAGGTTCAGGTCGCCGAACGCGGGCCCGAGGAAGCGCCAGTTCTCGACGTACGGGATCGTGACGTCCGGGATCGAGGAGATGCCCACCGGCACGTCCTGGCCGTGGTAGAGCTGGAAGAAGAAGTAGCCCGTGATCCCGAGCGCGAGGAAGTTCACGGCCGTGCCGCCGACGATCTGGTCGGCGCGCAGGTGGATCGCGAAGACGGCGTAGACGAGCGCCATCGAGCCGCCGGCCAGCATCGCTGCCGAGCAGCCCGACGACCCAGCTGCCGCCCTTGTCGGCGCCGTACACGCCCCAGAACGCGCCCATCAGCATCATCCCCTCGAGGCCGATGTTCACGACGCCGCTGCGCTCGGAGAACATGCCGCCGATGCCGGCGAAGACGAGCGGCGTCGAGAACACGAACATCGACGCGATCAGGTCCGGCGCGGAAGACGATGTTCAGGTTCTCGGCGCTCGACTGGATCGCGAGGAAGCCGAGGCCGATCCCGGCGAGGCCCGACACGATCGCCCAGATCCCGAGCCGGCGCTCGCCGCGCGACGTCGCCCAGATCCCGCACGCGACCGCGAGGAGGCCGACGAAGACCGGCCAGATGATCGAGCGGGACGTGATCGGCGGGATCGTCGAGGAAGCACGCGAGCCCGCCGAGCAGCACCCCGAGCGGTGCCGAATGTCTTCGTGGCGCGCATCCGCACCCACGGCGTCTCGGCCCAGCCCCTGGCGCCCGCGCTCATGCAGCCGCCGCCTCGGGCTCGCCGCGGCTCCGGCGGCGCTTGCGGGCGTTCCAGACCGAGAGGATGAGCAGGTCGGCGCCGACGAAGAGCACGATCAGCCCCTGGATGATGTAGGTGAGGTTGCTGGCGAGGCCCGGGTCGATCTCGCCCGACTGCAGGCCGTGGTTCGTGCCGAAGAGCAGCGCGCCGAAGAGCAGCGCGCTCAGCCCGACGCCGACCGCGGTGTTCCGGCCGAGCAGCGCGACCGCGATGCCGAGGAAGCCGACCGCGAGACCGGGATGTCGGAGACGCCGAAGCGGTAGAGGTAGCCGAGCATGTCGAGCCCGCCCGCGAGTCCGGCGAACGCGCCCGAGATCGCCATCGCGCGGATCAGGTTCTTGCGCACGCTGATGCCGCCGTAGTGCGCCGCCTCGGGGTTGAAGCCGACCGCGCGCACCTCGTAGCCGAGCGTCGTCCGGTTGAGGATCAGCCAGAAGACGACGCAGCGCCGCGATCGCGACGAAGAACCCGACGTGCAGCCCCTGGAGCTCCTTCTCGCCCCAGAACACCGGCAGCTTCGCCGAGTCGGCGACGTCCTGCGAGATCGGCACGGCCTCGTTGGCGCGTTCTGCAGCGGGCCGCCCGAGCCCACGAGGTACGTCCCGACCCAGATCGCGATCCAGTTGAGCATGATCGTCGTGATCACCTCGTGCGCCCCGACCGTGGCTTTCAGGAAGCCGGCGATCCCCGCCCAGATCGCACCCGCGACGCGTCGCGGCGACGACCCCGATCAGGACGTGCGGCAGGGTCGACATCTCGACCCACGAGGAGCCGATCCAGATCGCCACGTACAGGCCGACGAAGTACTGGCCCTGGCCGCCGATGTTGAACATCCCGCAGCGGAACGCGAACGCGACCGCCAGACCCGTGAGGATCAGCGTCGTCGTCTGCAGCAGCGTCTGCGAGAGGTTGTACGCCGCAGTGTCGAACGTGTCGGTCGTCGGATGGAAGAACCAGTTCAGGCCCGCGCCGTTGAAGATGTCGCGGTAGGTGACGAGCGGGTTGTGACCGCTCGCCGCGACGACGGCGCCGCCGATCAGGAACGCCACGAGCGCGGTGAACACGGGCACCGCGATCCCGCCCGCCCGCTGCCCGAGCCACATCCTGGCGGCGAGCCCTGCCGGCGCGTCCCCGGCCGGCGCGCCTCCGTCCGGAGCAGGCGGTGTACGTCTCCGCCCGAGGCCGGAGGCGGCGTCTCGCTCACTCCCGGCTCGGTTCGTCGAGGCTCGAGGCAGGCGACCCCCGGCCGGACTGCTCATGCCACGGCCTTCCTGCGCCCGCCGAGCATCTCGAGGCCGATCTCCTGCTCGGTCACGTCGGGCGCGTGCTCGCCGACGATCTCGCCCTCGTACATGACGAGGATCCGGTCGGAGAGCGACAGCACCTCCTCGAGCTCGAGCGAGATCAGCAGGATCGCGCGGCCCTCGTCGCGCTCCTCGACGAGCCGGCGGTGGAGGTACTCGATCGCGCCCACGTCGAGGCCGCGCGTCGGCTGGGCGGCGATCAGCACCTTCGGGTCGCGCGCGATCTCGCGCGCGACGACCACCTTCTGCTGGTTGCCGCCCGAGAGGCCGCCTGCGCGCGTCAGCGGCGCCGCCGCCGCGGACGTCGAACTCGACGATGAGCTTCTTCGCGCGCTCGACGAGGCGCTTCGGGAACAGCCATCCCCACCTCGACGTCCGGCGGCTTCGCGTAGTCGTGGAGCGCGATGTTCTCGGCGATCGAGAACTCGAGCACGAGCCCGCGGCGCTGGCGGTCCTCCGGGATGTGACCGACGCCCTGCGTCGAGCATCGCGCGGGCGCTCGCTCCGCTGCAGCTCGCGGCCCGCGACCTCGATCGTGCCGGCCTGCGGCGCGGCGGAGGCCCGTGATCGCGTCGATCAGCTCGGTCTGCCCGTTGCCGTCGACGCCGGCGATGCCCACGATCTCGCCGGCGCGCACGCTCGAACGAGACGCCCCTGCACCTTCTCGATGCCGCGGTCGTCGACCACGTGCAGGTCCTCGACGTTCAGCAGCGGCTCGCCCGGCTCGGCCGGCGTCTTCTCGACGCGCAGCAGTACCTCCCGGCCGACCATCGCACGGGCGAGCGAGTCCTCGGTCGCGCCGGCGCACGGCACCGTCTCGATCTTCTTGCCGCGGCGCAGCACGGTCGTCCGGTCGCCGATCTCGAGCACCTCGTTCAGCTTGTGGCTGATGAAGATGATCGACTTGCCGTCGGCCTGAAGGCTCTTGACGATCGCGAACAGCTCGCCGGCCTCCTGCGGCGTGAGCACAGCGGTCGGCTCGTCGAGGATGAGGATCTCGGCGCCGCGGTAGAGCGCCTTCAGGATCTCGACGCGCTGCTGCTGGCCGACGGTGATCTCCGAGATCAGCGCGGTCGGGTCGACCGCGAGCCCGAACTGCTTCGACAGCTCGCGCACGCGCGCCTCCGCGCCGCGCTCGTCGAGCAGGATCCCCTCGCGCGTCGGCTCGGTGCCGAGCACGATGTTCTCGGCGACCGTCATCACGGGAATCAGCATGAAGTGCTGGTGCACCATCCCGATCCCGGCCTCGATCGCGTCCTTCGCCGAATGGAAGGTGACGGGCTTGCCGTTCAGCAGGATCTCGCCGGCGTCGGGCTTGTAGAGCCCGTAGAGGATGTTCATCAGCGTCGACTTGCCCGCGCCGTTCTCGCCGAGGAGTGCGTGCACCTCGCCCGCGACGAGCTCGAAGTCGACCTGATCGTTCGCGACGATCCCCGGGAACGCCTTGGTGATCCCGCGCATCTCGAGGACCGGAGCGTTCCTGACCGCGGCGTCGCTCATGCGGACGCGATCCTAAACACCAGCAGACGGAAGGGGGCGGGCTTTCGGCCCGCCCCCTGGCGAATCGTCGAATGCTCGAGACGTCTAGAGCGACGACTTGACCTTCAGCTTGCCGCTGATGATCTGTGCCTTGTACGTTAACATCAGGGCCCGATCGGCCTTCGGCACGGCCGGGTTGATCTTGCCGACCCCGACGCCGTCGTTCTTCAGGTTGAAGACGAGGTCGGAGCCGCCGGCGAACTTGCCGGCCTTCTCCTGCTGCGATCGCCGCGAAGACGCCGTTGTCGACACGCTTCACGCCGCTCGTCAGGACGCGCTTCGCGAGCTTGTACTGGTCGACGTCGACGCCGATCCCCCACATGCTGGCCTCGTCGGCCGCCTTGAGGGTGCCGAGCCCGCAGCCGCCAGCGACCTGGAAGAGCACCTGGGCGCCCTGGTCGAGCTGGTTCGTCGCGACGGTCTTGCACTTGTCGGTGGCGACGAAGTCCTGCGAGTAGCCGATCAGCACCTTCGTGCCGGGCACCGCCTTCTGCGCGCAGTGCCGGTAGCCCGCGATCCAGATGTCGACCGGCGGGATCTTGAGGCCGCCGACGGCGCCGATGACCTTCTTGCCCATCCTCTGCGCCATCTTCGCCGCGAGGACGCCGACGAGACAGCCGGACTCGTTCGCCGCGTACGTCAGACCCTCGACGTTCTGGTCGATGACCTTGCCCTTCTTGTCGGCGAACGGCGCCGCCTCGACCGGGTAGTCGGTGATCGCGAAGTGCGTGTCCGGGAACTTCTTCGCCATCGTCGTGCGTCGCGTCAGCGAGCAGGAATCCGGCAGCGATGATGATGTTCGGCCTTCTGCCGCACGGCGGCGCTCAGGTTCGGGATGTAGTCGCTGACCGAGTTCGACTGCTTTGCCAGCGTCGTCACGCCGAGCTTCGCCTTCGCCCGGTTGAGACCGAGCAGCTGGTTCTGGTTGAAGCCGCGGTCGTTGAACTTGCCGATGTCGCTGATGAGCGCGGCGGTGGTGCTCGCCTGCGGCGCAGACGGCTTGGCGACTGCGCCCGCGACGATCGCGAGCGAGAGGACGAGCGCGGCGGCTGCCGCAATGGAAAGTGGTGTTCTCACGGACCCTCCTGTAAGGGTGTTTTGACGACCTGCAAAGTGTGGGCAGGCCGATGCTAAACGCTTAGACGCGCCGGAAGCGAATCGGTTGTGACCCACCGCACGGGCGCCTTTGGGCTCCGCGGTTAGTCGGGCAGGCTCGCGCGCTCGAGCTCGTGCTCGGCGATGAGCACGCGGCGCGGCTTCGAGCCCTCGTAGGCCGAGATGATCCCGCGCCGCTCGAGCATGTCGATCAACCGGCCGGCGCGCGTGTAGCCGACCCGGAGCCGCCGCTGCAGCAGCGAGACGGACGCCGTCTGCGCGGTGACGACGACCTCGATCGCCCGGTCGAGCAGCGGGTCCTCGTCCGGGTCGAAGTCGCCCTCGTCGGAGTCGGCGTCGTCGGCGAACACCTGGGGTGCCTCGAGGAAGCTCTCGTCGATCTCCTGCTCGCGCTGGGCCTTCGTCTGCTCGACGATCAGCGCGATCTCGTCCTCGGTCACGAACGCGCCCTGCACGCGCTGGAGGCGCGAGGTGCCGAGCGGCTTGAAGAGCATGTCGCCCTGGCCGAGCAGGCTCTCGGCGCCGTTTTGGTCGAGGATCACGCGCGAGTCGGTCTGCGAGGAGACGGCGAAGGCGATCCGCGACGGGACGTTCGCCTTGATCATCCCGGTGATCACGTCCACCGACGGCCGCTGGGTCGCGAGCACGAGGTGGATCCCGACCGCACGCGACTTCTGCGCCAGGCGGATCACGGCGTCCTCCACGTCCTGCGGGCTGACCATCATCAGGTCGGCGAGCTCGTCGATCACGACCAGCAGGTACGGAAGCTCGGGCTCGCCGCGCTTGCGGAACGCGCGGTTCGCCTCGGGCAGGTTGCGCGCCCGCACGTGGGAGAGGCGCTCGTAGCGGCGCTCCATCTCGGTGACGCACGTTGAGCAGGACCGCGCTCGCCTCCTTCGGGCTCGAGACGACCGGCGTGAGCAGGTGCGGGATCGACTCGTAGTAGTTGAGCTCGATCTTCTTCGGGTCGATCAGGATCAGCCGCACCTCGTCGGGCGTCGAGCGCAGCAGGATCGAGGTGAGGATCGTGTTGATGCAGCCGGACTTGCCCGAGCCGGTGGTGCCGGCGATCAGCAGATGGGGCATCCGCGCGAGGTCGGTCCAGACGGCCGCGCCCGAGATGTCCTTGCCGAGCCAGACCGAGACAGGGCTCGCCGTCGCCGGCAGGTCGTCGTAGATGTCGCCGAGCATCACCATGTTCGGCGAGAGGTTGGGCACCTCGACGCCCACCGCCTGCTTGCCGGGGATCGGCGCGAGGATCCGGATCTCCGTGGTCGCGAGCGCATAGGAGAGGTCGTCCTTCAGCTGCGCGACCTTCGCCACCTTCGTGCCGGGTGCGAGCTGCAGCTCGTAGCGCGTCACGCGCGGGCCCGAGATCTCGCCGACGACCGTCGCCTCGACGCCGAAGTTCGCGAGGCACTGGACGAGTACCTCGGCAATCCGGCGGGTCGCGTCGGCGTTCGTCCCCGTGCCGGGCTTCGAGGTGCGCAGCAGCGACCGCTCGGGCAGCCGGTAGGCGGGCGCCGCCGCCTTGGCGACGTCGAAGAGCGACTGCTGCGTGTCCTCCTCCGTGTCGCCGTCGTCGTCGAGGAGCGCGACGAGCGGCGCGGCCTGCGTCTCGCCGACGAGATCCGGGTAGTCCTGGGCGACGTCCACCGGCGGCTCCCGGAGGGGTGCGCGCGGGGCCGCAAGTGGCAGCGTCTCACCTGCCGGCTCGGGCCGCGGCTGTGGACGGTCACGCCGGACGCGGGTCGAGGCGTGGCGGACGGCGTGGCCGGAGCGGCGCACGAACGCGCCGAGCGAGGCGCCGGTGAGGAAGCAGGACGCCCGCGGTCGTGAGCAGAACGCCGAGGATCGTCGCTCCCACATCGCCGAGCCCGAGCGAGAAGACCGAGCCGAGGCCGTCGCCGGCGAGACCGCCGTGAGCCGCGCCGAGCGTGAGCAGGAGCCCGACGAGCGCGATGCAGAGCCCCATGCGGAACGGGCGCACCGACACGAGCTGGCTACGGGTCACGATCAGCGCGCCGAGCGGAATCAGCACGACCGGCGCCAGGTACGCAACCCAGCCGATCCCGTCCGTGACGCCGCTCGAGACGGGACCGCCGTTGAGGCCGAGCCAGAGCACGCAGGCGAGGAAGACGCCCGAGCCGACGAGCGCGAGCCCGATCAGCTCCGGGTGATGGTGGCTGCGGGGGCGCGCGCCCTTCCGCCGCCGCTTCTTGACGCGGGCGGGCATCTTGGGGCGACGCTTGACCGTGCGCTTCCTCCGCTGCGCCATGCTGGCCTGTTCGCGGCGGGCTCGGCTGCTCCTTCCACTCGGGCCGATCCTGCGACTCTGCGGCGGGCCTTCACCGGGCCTGCCCTCACCCCAGCGAGGCGACCCGCTCGTGCAGCAGCGCCCGGAAGGCGTCTACGTCCAGACCGAGGCCGACGTGGGCGTTCGGCTCGCGGCCGTCATGGCGGCCGCGCCAGTCGACATTCGTCCGCCCGCGACCCTCGTCCCAGGAGCAGTCGACCTCGATGTGGGCGGGGCGCACGTCGACGAGGCCGGGCCGGAGCACGTGCGCGACCGCGAGCGGGTCGTGCATCGGCGAGCCGCCGAGCTCCGGGTAGAGGAGGGGGTGGAAGCGCGCGTAGAACTCGACGAGCTCGGCCACGAAGCTGCCGACGCGGCCGACCGCGCGCAGCTCGGCGGCAAGCTCCGGCGTCACGATCGCCTGGTGGGTGACGTCGAGGCCGAGCATCGTGACGTCGAGCCCGCTGGTGAAGACGCGTCGCGCGGCCTCGGGATCGGCCCAGACGTTGAACTCGGCCGCCGGCGTGCGGTTGCCCTCGCCGATCGCGCCGCCCATGAGCACGATCCGCTCCGGCAGCGCGTCCGGATGGAGCGCGAGCAGCAGCGCGACGTTCGTGAGCGGCCCGGTCGCGACCAGCGTGAGCCGGCCCTCGCGCGCCCGCACCTCCCGCGCGATCAGCTCGACGGCGTGCCCGGCGACCGCCGCGCCCACCGGATCCGGCAGCGACGGCCCGTCCATGCCGGACTCGCCGTGGACGTGGGTGGCGACATCGCGCTCGCGCACGAGCGGCCGCCCGGCGCCTGCGGCGACCGGCACGTCGCCTCGGCCGACGAGCTCAAGCACGCGGAGCGCGTTCGCCGTGGTCTTCTCGAGCGTCTGGTTGCCGGCAACCGTCGTCACGCCGACGAGCTCGAGCTCCGGCGAGGCGAGCGCGAGCAGGATGGCGATCGCGTCGTCGTGGCCGGGGTCGCAGTCGAGGACGATCGGCGTCTGCGTCATCGCGCCAGTATCGCGTCCACCTCGGCGGCGGTCGGCAGTGATGGCTGAGCGCCGGGCCGCGACGCTGCGAGCGCGCCCGCGGCGCACGCCCGAACGAGCGCCTCCTCGCGTGGCCGGCCCTCGAGCAGCGACACGGTCAGGCAGGCGGTGAACGCGTCGCCGGCCGCCGTGCCGTCGACGGCGTCGACCGCCGGCGGCGCGGCTCGGGCGACCTCGCGCCCGCTCTCGTAGAGCGCCGCCCCCTCCGCACCGAACGTGACCGCGACGAGCCGTCCCTTCGAGACGACCTCGTGCTCAAGGCGGTTGACGACGAGCAGGTCGGGCTCGAGCGCGATCGGGCGGGCCGGTGCCGCGTTCAGCGCCACGAACGACGCGCCGTCCGCGGCCGCGAGCACGACGGCGTCCGGAACCTCGAGCTGGCAGAGCACCGCGCCCTCCACCGCGCGTGGGATGACGTGCTCGTTCGCCCCGCGCACGGTGACGATCTCGGTCTCCCCCGCGTCGTCGACGAAGATCAACGCGACGCCCGTCTCCCCCACGCGCTCGAGCTCCAGCTCGACTTCCGCCGCCTCGAGGCCGGCCAACGCCTCCGCCGCGAAAGCGTCCTCGCCGACTGCGCCGACCATCCGCACGCGGGCGCCGAGCCGCGCGGCGGCGACCGCCTGGTTCGCGCCTTTCCCGCCCGGATAGCGCATCAGGGCGCCGCCGCCCACGGTCTCGCCGGGTCGGGGCAGCTGCTTGACCCGCGCGACGAGGTCGAGGTTGATCGACCCGACGACGGTGAGGTCCACCGGCACGCGCCCGAGCGTAACCGGCCCGCGGCGATCCTGGTGGAAGGAGCGGAATGCGGACAGCGCTCTTCGCGGCCTCGCTCGGCGCCGCGCTCGGGCTCGCCGTCTGGATGCCGCCGGTAGGCGAGGGCTCGTCCACCTCGAGCGATCCCATGCCGGCGGCTGCGGTCGCGCGCCGGGTGAACGGAGCTACGCGGCAGCCAGCGCGCGGAGCTCGTCGTGTGCGCGGCCGAGCAGGTTCTCGCGCAGGTCGAAGAGGCCGGCCCAGAGCGAGCCGCGGTCGGGGCTCGCACCCCAGCCGACCGCCGCCGACGAGGCCTTCGAGCGCCCGCACGAGGACGGCCAGCTCGAGGTAGGCGGCGGCGACGCGGTGCGGCTCGGCCGAAACGCCGGCCCGCGCCAGAACCGGTGACCAGTCCACGAGCTCCGCCTCACTCGGCTCGCCGAACCACGACCGACCCTCGGCCGCGCCGGCCTCGAGCTCGACCAGATACCGGCCGAGCGGCGCGTCGAGCGCCTCCAGCGCAGTCTCGACGCGGTCGGCCGCCTGCCGGAGCGCGGCGGCGCGCCTGGCCGACGTCGACGGCGCGGCGTCGCCACGCGCCCAGCGCTCGAGCAGCCGGCAGAACGCAAGCGATCCCGCCTGGACGGCCGCGAGCTCCCGGATCAGCCGGCGCCGCTGTCTCCTCGTCGACGGCGTGGCCGGCGATTGCAGTGGCCCACCCGGGAGTCGTGTCGGTCCGGCTCATACCTCGACCACGACGGGCAGGATCATCGGCCGGCGCCTGCGTCCGGTCGTAGACGAGCTGGCCGATGCCGTCGTGGATGTGCTCCTGGAGAAGCTTGATCTCGCGGATGTCGTCGCCGAGCAGGCCGCGCACGATGTCGTGGGCCTCGCTCCGCATCGCCGCCATCAGCTCGTCCGACTCGGCGAACCCGCGCGAGATCAGCTCCGGGGCCGCGGAGCTGCCGTTCGAGAGCGTCGTGACCACGATCAGCACGCCGTCCTCGGAGAGGTGGCGGCGATCGCGCAGCGCGACGTCGGAGATGTCGCCGACCCCGAGCCCGTCGACGAACGTGACGCCGGAGTCGACCTTGCCCGTGATCCGGACGCCGTCGGCGCGAAAGCTCGACCACGTCGCCGTTCTCGGCGATCACGATCGACGAGGCAGGCACCCCGGACTCCTGCGCGAGCTTCGCGTGCGCCGCGAGCATCCGGAACTCGCCGTGGATCGGCATGAAGCCCTTCGGCCGGACGAGCCCGAGCAGCGTGCGCATCTCCTCGGAGCACGCATGGCCGGAGACGTGCACGGGCGCGTTCTCCTCGTGCAGCACCTCCGCCCCGTTCCGGACGAGCCGGTTGATCGCGTCGTGGACGCGCAGCTCGTTCCCGGGCACCGCGCGCGCCGACATGATCACCGTGTCGCCGCGCTCGACGCGCACCGACGGGTGGTCGTTGTAGGCGATCCGCGTGAGCGCCGAGAGCGGCTCGCCCTGCGAGCCCGTGCAGAGGATCAGCTGGCGGCCTGGCTCCAGGTCGTCGAGCTCGCCCGGCCGCACGAGCACGTTGTCAGGCGCGCGCACGTAGTCGAGATTGCGCGCGATGTTGAGGTTCTTCTTCATCGAGCGGCCGATCACCGCAACCTTGCGGTTCGTCTCGACCGCCACGTCGATCGCCTGCTGCATGCGGTGGATGTTCGACGCGAACGACGTGATCAGCACGCGTCCTGTGCGCTGCGGGATGATCTGACGGAACGCCTCGCCGACCACGCGCTCCGAACGGGTGAACCCGGGCCGCTCGGCGTTCGTCGAGTCGCCGAGCAGCAGGTCGACGCCGCGGTTGCCGAGCTCGGCGAGCTTGCCGACGTCGGTGCGCAGCCCGTCGACCGGCGTGTGGTCGAGCTTCCAGTCGCCGGTGTGGAACACGAGGCCGGCCGGCGTCTCGATCGCGACGCCGACGGCGTCGGGGACGGAATGGGCCATGCGCACGAACTCGAGGCGGAACGGGCCGAGGTCGAGCGGCGGGCCCTCCGGGTCGACCTCGCGCAGGGTCGTCGAGCGCTGCAGGCCGTGCTCGTCGAGCTTGGAGCCGATCATTCCGAGCGTGAGGCGCGTCGCCCACACCTCGCCCACGTTCACCTCACGCAGCAGGTACGGCAGCGCGCCGACGTGGTCCTCGTGGCCGTGGGTGAGCACGACGGCGAGCACCTCGCGGCCTTCCAGGTAGCCGAAGTCGGGCAGGACGAGGTCGACGCCGAGGTGCTCGTCCCGCGGAAACGCGAGCCCGGCGTCGACGAGAATCGTCTCTCCGGCGAACTCGTACACGGTCATGTTCTTCCCGACCTCGCCGAGGCCGCCGAGCGGGATCACCCGCAGTACCGAGTCCGTCATCGACCCAAGCATACGGCGGCGACTTCCCGGCCGACTTTTCCACAGACTGTGTGCAGTTCCTCACAGCATGTGGACAGATCACCCTTTCAGGGGTCGCACGTTGGACCGAAAGCAGCGAGAACTACCCACATGCGGTTGATTCACAACGGGCTGCGCGGCGGCTGGGCCTGGTAGCGCGGCGAACGCGTCGCCACCCTCGCCTCGCGGCGTAGGTCCGGCGGCGGGTTACGCGGCGACGAGCAGCCCGAGGCGCGCGAGGCAGCTACGAACCTGGGCGAGCTCGGCGCTCGTCGGCGGCACGAGCGGCAGCCGGAGCGTTCCGGCGTCGTGGCCCAGCAGGTTGAGCGCTGCCTTGATCGCGATCGGGTTCGGCGCGACGCGCAGCAGCTCGTAGGCGGGCTCGAGCTCGCGGTCGATGTCGCGCGCGCGCCCGAGATCGCCGTCGCGGACGGCCCGTACCTGCTCGGCGACCTGCGGACCGACGACGTGCGTGTGCACGCAGATCCCGCCGGTGCCGCCGAGCTCGAGGAACGGCTGCAGGATGTTGTCGTCGCCCGCGTAGAGGTCGAGGCCGAGGCCGACGATGTGCCGTGCGTGCGCGAGGTCGTCATAGGCCTGCTTCACGGCGCGGAGGTTCTCGATCTCGGCCAACCGCGTGAACGTCTCGGGCTCGATGTTCACGACGACGCGGCTCGGGATGTTGTAGACGACGACGGGCCGGTCGGTCGCGCGCGCGACGGCCTGGAAGTGCGCGACGATCCCACGTTGCGGCGGCTTGTTGTAGTAGGGCGTGACGACGAGCATGCCGTCGGCGCCGGCGGCGTGGGCCTGCTCGGTCAGCTCGATCGAGTGCGCGGTCGAGTACGTGCCAGTGCCCGCGACCACCGTCGCCCGCTCGCCCACCGCCTCGATCGCGGCCCGCAGCAGGTCGAGCCGCTCGCCGTCGGTCAGCGTCGGGCACTCGCCGGTCGTGCCGGCTGACGACGAGACCGTCCGAGCCGTGGTCGACGAGGTGCAGCGCGAGCCGCTGGAAGGCGTCGAAGTCGATCGCTCCGCCGTCGTCGAACGGCGTCGCAATCGCCGTGAGCACGCCGCCGAGCATGCGCCCGATCGTAGCGGGAGGAGATACTCGCCGTGTGGCCCGCTTCGTCCTCGTGCACGGCGCCTGGCTCGGCTCGTGGTGCTGGGGGCCGCTGGCCGGCGAGCTCGAGGCACGGGGCCATCGCGTCACCGCGCCCGACCTCCCGTGCGAGGACGTTCGGGCCGGCGTCGCCGAATACGCGGCCGCAATCGGCCCGCACCCAGATGCGATCGTCGTCGCGCACTCGCTCGGCGGGCTGACGCTCCCGCTCGTGGAGGCGCGGCTCGCCGTGTTCCTGGCCGCCTTCGTCCCGGTGGCCGACGTCTACGCGGTGGCGCTCGATCCCGCGTTCGGCGGCACCGTGCGGGACGAGCTCGGGCGGTCCTACTGGCCGGACGAGGAGACCGCCGCCGCACGCCTCTGGCCGGATGTCGACGCCGAGACGGCGCGCCGGGGGTTCCCGCAGCTGCGACGCCAGGCGCCCCTGCGGCCGGTGGAGCTGCTGCCGAGTGGGCCGAGCGCGTACGTCCTCACCCGCGGCGATACCTCCGTCCGGCCCGACTGGCAGGCGGAGGCCGCGCGCGAGCTCCTCGGCGTCGAGCCGATCGAGCTCGATGCCGGACACTTCCCCATGCTCACGCACCCTGCCGAGCTGGCGGACGTGCTGGCGTCGCTCGCGTGAGCCGGTAGACGCGCTCGCCGGCCTCCTCGACCAGCCAGCGCCCGCGGGCGCGGGCCAGGAAGGCGGCGGCGTGCGGGCGGCCCGGCTCGGCGAGCAGCACCTCGGGCGCGAGGCGCGGCAGCAGCTCGAGCAGCGGCTCGACGTTCCGTTCCTCGTAGAGCACGTCCGCGGCGAGCGCCAGCTCGTAGGCGCCGGTGAACGACCGCCAGTCGGCGCGCTCAGGGGTGAGGGCAAGGCCGTTCCGGGCCGCGTTCTCGTGCAGTAGCTCGACGGCCTCGGCCGCCCAGTCGATCGCGGTCACCTCGGCGCCCCGCGCCGCCGCGACCAACGAGGGCACGCCGAGGCCACAACCGAGCTCGACCACGCGCCGCCCGTCGAGCCGCTCCGGCAGCGCCACTGCGAGCGCGAGCCCGGCCGGCCAGAGCTCGGCCCAGTACGGCATGAACTCGTCGTCGGCGAAGGCCTCCTCGTCGAGCAGCGCCTCGGGCTCGCGCGGCCGCAGCAGCGAGAGCTCGAGCGTGCCCACGCGGATGCGCTCCTCGCGGAGGTTCAGAGCAGTGCCCTCTCAGAGCAGTGCGTCGAGACCGACGGTGACGCCGGGCGGCAGCTCGCGCAGCCGTTCGAGCGCGAGCCGCACACCGGGAGCGAACGCCTCGCGGGAGCTCGTGTCGTGCCGGATCGTCAGCGTCTCGCCGTGCCCGCCGAGGATCACCTCCTGGTGCGCAACGAGACCCGGCAGGCGCACCGAGTGGATCGGCACGTCGCCCTTCATCGCGTCGGCCGTCGCCCTGGCCGTCCCCGACGGCGCGTCGACCTTCGTCCGGTGGTGGAGCTCCACGATCTCTGCCGCCTCGAAGTAGGCCGACGCCTCGGTGGCGAAGCGCATCATCAGCACGGCGCCGAGTGCGAAGTTCGGCGCGAAGAGGACCGGCAGCCCGGCTTCGCGGGCTGCCTCGTCCACCTCGGCCGGGTCCCAGCCGCTCGTGCCGACGACGCACGGCACGCCCGCGGCGAGCGCGCGACGGACGTTCGCGACCACGGCGTCCGGCGCAGTGAAGTCGACCATCGCGTCGGCGGCCTCCTCGGTGGCGACCAGCCGGTGGCCGATTTCCTCCAGATACGGCCCGAGCACGGCGCCCACCTTGCCCATCTCCGGCGACGGCGGCGCGTGTCCGTTCAGCAGGATGTTCACGCAGCGTGTGAGAGCGTCGGCGAGACGCCTTCGAGCGCCTCGAGGAACCGCTCCTCGCTCGGCCCGATCCCGGCCGCCGACAGCCGCTCGGGCGCGAGCAGGAGGGCGGCCAGCTCGGCCACGGCCTCCGCCTCGACCGCGTCGACCTCGGCCACGATCCGCTCGTGGGACAGGATCTCCGAGTCGGTGACGAGCGACTTGCCGAGCCGGTTCATGTGCGTGGACGTCGACTCCATGGAGAGCAGCACGCGCCCCTTGAGGTTCTCCTTCGCGCGGGCGAGCTCGCTCTCGCGGAGGCCGCCGCCCGCGATGTCGGCGATCTGCTCGGCCACGATCGCGAGGGCGCCGGCGAGGTTGTCCTCCCGCGTCCCCACGTAGATCCCGATCTGGCCCGTGTCGGCGTACTCCGAGAGGAAGCTGTAGACGGCGTAGGCCATGCCGCGCTTCTCGCGGATCTCCTGGAACAGGCGCGACGACGCCGAGCCGCCGAGGATCGCGTCGAGGATCGCGGCCGCGAAGCGGCGGCGATCGGACCGGGAGACGCCCGGGGCGCCCAGGCAGACGTGGTACTGCTCGGTGTCCTTGCGCTGGAAACGTCGGCCGGGCTTGGGCGTGCGCACCAGCGGCGGCCGAACCCGCAGCTTCCCCGTGGCAAGCTCGGCGCGGCGCGCGACGGCCTGCTGGACGAGCTCGACGAGCCGCTCGTGCTCGACGTTGCCGGCGGCCGAGACGACGATGTTCGCCGGCATGTACATCGAGCTGTGGTAGCCGCTGGATCGAGCGGCGAGAGACCGACGAGATCACGTCGGCCGTGCCGATCACCGGCCGGCCGAGCGGATGCGAGCCGAACACGGCCTCGCGCGATCAGGTCGTGCACGAGCTCCTGCGGCGTGTCCTCGTACATCGCGATCTCCTCGAGCACGACCTCGCGCTCGGTCTCGAGCTCGGCGAAGAGCGGCGAGAAGACCATGTCGCCCATCACGTCGAGCGCGGTCTCGAGGTGGTTGTCGGGGACACGCGCGTAGACGAGGGTGTGCTCGCGCGAGGTGGCCGCGTTCAGCTCGCCGCCGAGCCCGTCGAAGGTCTCGGCGATCTCGAGCGCGCTGTGTCGCGGCGTCCCCTTGAAGAGCAGGTGCTCGATGAAGTGCGAGACGCCGGCCTTCCCGTCGGTCTCGTCGCGCGACCCGGCGCCGATCCAGTAGCCGACGGTGACCGAGCGGACGTGGTCGAGCCGCTCCGAGATCACGCGCTCGCCGGAGTCCAGCTCGGTCAGCTCCCAGTTCTGCACGGGGGGATCGTACGCTTCGCGACCTTCTGGTTCGCGAGCAGGCGCTGCGCTGACCCAGGGCCGGCAGTTGCGTCTCGCGGCACGTGATTGCGAGCGACCAACGCCTGCAGTCCGACGGGCGCCTCGATCCGGACGGCGCGCGCGGCCCAGGTCGGTTGACAGATGCCAGAGGATGCTGAACACTGCGCGAACCGCGGCGTCGGTACGCCGCGGGGACAAGGGGGCGTGGGGTGATTCGGACAGGCGGAGCGGACCGCGTTGTCCGAGCGCGTGTTGCTCGGAAGCTTGCGGCGATATTCCGGGTCGTTGTCGGCGCGGCCGTATTGGCCGGTCTGGTCGTCGTGCCCATCGGAACCTCGGCCACACCGGGCCTGGTGGCGGCGTATGGGTTTGATGAGGGGTCGGGGACGACGGTTGCTGACGCGTCCGGGAGCGGCAATACGGGGACGACGGCGAACACCACATGGGCGGCCACGGGGAAGTACGGCCAGGCGCTGAGCTTCAACGGCAGCAGCTCCCGCGTTACCGTCGCGGATAGCGCGTCGTTGCACCTGACCGGCGCGATGACGCTGGAGGCGTGGGTCAACCCGACCACGATCTCGAGCGCCTGGCGCGACGTGATCGAGAAGGGCAACGACAACTACTACCTGATGGTCAGCTCCACGCCCCAGGGTCGACCTGCTGGCGGCTCGATCATCGGAGGCAGCTACGGCGAAGCAAAGGGCACCGCCAACCTCGCCACCGGAACCTGGGCCCACCTTGCCTTCAGCTACGACGGAGCCGCCCTGCGACTCTACGTCAACGGGGCGCTTGTCTCGACCACCGCTAAGAGCGGGAACATCACCACCTCCAGCAATGCGCTCACGATCGGCAGCGATCCCTTCTACGGCCAGTACTTCAGCGGCCTGATCGACGAGATCCGCATCTACAACCTCGCCCTCACCCAGGCGCAGATCCAAACCGACATGGCAACCCCGCTCGCCGGCGGCTCGGATACGGAGGCGCCGTCTGCGCCGGGGACGTTGAGCGCGTCGGCGATCTCGAGCGGCCGGATCGATCTTGCTTGGGGTGCTGCGACCGACAACGTCGCGGTGACCGGCTACCGGATCGAGCGCTGTCAGGGCGCCGGCTGTTCGAGCTTCGCGCAGATCGCTGCGCCGGCCGGCACCGGCACCAGCTACAGCGACACCACCGCCGCCGCCTCGACGAGTTACAGCTACCGCGTCCGCGCCACCGACGCCGCGACCAACCTCGGCCCCTACACAAACACCGCCACCGCGACCACTCCGGCCCCGACAGACACACAGGCGCCGTCTGCGCCGGGGACGTTGAGCGCGTCGGCGATCTCGAGCGGCCGGATCGATCTCGCTTGGGGTGCTGCGACCGACAACGTCGCGGTGACCGGCTACCGGATCGAGCGCTGTCAGGGCGCCGGCTGTTCGAGCTTCGCTCAGATCGCTGCGCCGGCCGGCACCGGCACCAGCTACAGCGACACCACCGCCGCCGCCTCGACGAGTTACAGCTACCGCGTCCGCGCCACCGACGCCGCGACCAACCTCGGCCCCTACACAAACACCGCCACCGCGACCACTCCGGCCCCGACAGACACCCAGGCGCCGTCTGCGCCGGGGACGTTGAGCGCGTCGGCGATCTCGAGCGGCCGGATCGATCTCTGCTTGGGGTGCTGCGACCGACAACGTCGCGGTGACCGGCTACCGGATCGAGCGCTGTCAGGGCGCCGGCTGTTCGAGCTTCGCTCAGATCGCTGCGCCGGCCGGCACCGGCACCAGCTATTCCGACACCACCGCCGCCGCCTCGACGAGTTACAGCTACCGCGTCCGCGCCACCGACGCAGCGACCAACCTCGGCCCCTACACAAACACCGCCACCGCGACCACTCCGGCCCCGACAGACACACAGCCGCCGTCTGCGCCGGGGACGTTGAGCGCGTCGGCGATCTCGAGCGGCCGGATCGATCTTGCTTGGGGTGCTGCGACCGACAACGTCGCGGTGACCGGCTATCGGATCGAGCGCTGTCAGGGCGCCGGCTGTTCGAGCTTCGCGCAGATCGCTGCGCCGGCCGGCACCGGCACCAGCTATTCCGACACTACCGCCGCCGCCTCGACCAGTTACAGCTACCGCGTCCGCGCCACCGACGCAGCGACCAACCTCGGCCCCTACACAAACACCGCCACCGCGACTACACCCGCGCCAAACGGGCCGACTCCCGTCGCGGCGTATGGGTTCGATGAGGGGTCGGGGACGACCGTCGCTGACGCATCCGGGAGCGGCAATACGGGGACAGCGGCGAACACCACCTGGGCGACGGGGAAGTACGGCCAGGCGCTGAGCTTCAACGGCAGCAGCTCTCGCGTCACCGTTCCGGACAGTGCTTCGTTGCGCCTGACCGGCGCGATGACGCTCGAGGCGTGGGTCAATCCGACCACGATCTCGAGCGCCTGGCGCGACGTGATCGAGAAAGGCAACGACAACTACTACCTGATGGCCACCTCCGACAACGCCGGTCGACCCGCCGGTGGCGCCATCAACACTACGACCTATGGCACTGCCAACCTCGCCACCAGCACGTGGTCGCATCTCGCCTTCAGCTACGACGGCTCTTCCCTCCGTCTCTACCTGAACGGGACGCTTGTCTCGACCACTGCCAAGAGCGGGAACATCGCCACCTCCACCAACGCGCTCACGATCGGCAGCGACCCCTTCTACGGCCAGTATTTCAACGGCCTGATCGACGAGCTCCGCATCTACAGCCTCGCCCTCACCCAGGCACAGATCCAAACCGACATGACAACGCCGCTCGCCGGTGGCCCCCCGACGAATCCGCCGACGGTTGCGATCACGGCACCGGCCAACGGCTCGCAGGTCAGCGGAACCGTCAACGTGACCGCAAACGCAAGTGACGATGTGGGCGTCCTCGGAGTGCAGTTCTTTGTCGACGGTGTCGCGAGCGGCGCCGAGGACCTGACGGCACCCTACGCACTCTCCTGGGATACGAGTACGGTCGCGAGTGGCTCGCACACGTTGACTGCGATCGCGCGTGACACAGACGGGAACGTCACGGCATCGGCGCCGGTCGCGGTGAGTGTGGTCAACACGAACTACTTCCAGAACGAGGTGCTTGCCACAGGACTCTCGCTCCCAGTCGGGATGACGTTCCTCCCCGATGGCCGCATGTTGGTCGCCGAATTGCAGGGAACGATACGAGTCTTTCCACCCCCATATACCCAGGCCGACCCGACACCTTTCCTCCAGATGACGAACGTCCACCCAGTCGACTCCGAGGAGCAGGGACTGCACTACATCGCACTCGATCCGAACTACGCGACGAACCACTACTACTACCTCTTCTACATGCTCGGCAGCCCGAACGTCGACCGTCTCTCGCGCTTTACCGCGAACGCGGCGTCGACCGGCACAATCGCCGGCAGCGAGCTCGTCCTCTATCAGGATCCGCAGGTGGTTACCGGCGATCATCACGGCGGCGCGATCACATTCGGCAACGACGGCAAGTTGTATTTCACGACAGGTGACCAGGTCACCACCGCCGCCGATGCGCAGTCGTTGACCAAGCCCCGGGGCAAGATCCATCGCATCAACACGGACGGGACGATTCCAACGGATAACCCGTTCTACGACGGAGCTGGTCCGAACGTCGACTCGATCTGGGCGCGGGGACTTCGGAACCCGTTCCAGGCCTCCTTCGATGCGCCCTCGGGAAAGCTCTACATCGGCGACGTCGGCGGCAACGACTACTCGACGGCAAAGGAAGAGGTGGACGTCGGAGTACGGGGCGCGAACTACGCCTGGCCGAACTGCGAGGGCGTCTGCGGTTCGCCGTACACCGACCCGGTCTACTCCTATCCACACAACGGGCGTGACGCATGCGTCGTCGGCGGATTCGTGTACCGCGGCAGTCAGTTCCCGAGCTCGTACGTCGGAAGCTATTTCTTCGCCGACTACACCCAGAACTGGATCCGACGACTCACCTTCGATGCCAACGGAAACGTCAATGGTGTGTTCAATTTCGAGCCGCTCGACGGATCAGTCGACGGTCCCTACGGTGACATCGTCAATCTGACGGAAGGTCCCGATGGAGCGCTCTACTACGTCGATATCGGATTCGCCGAACAGTCGAACACCTACCATCCAGCCTCCGTTCGGCGGATCCGCTACGTCCAGTCGAACCAGGCACCAGTTGCGATCTCGGCCGCGGACTCGACCTCGGGCCCCACGCCATTGACGGTGAACTTCTCGAGTGCGGGGTCGCAGGATCCGGAGGGTCAGCCGCTGACATATTCGTGGACGTTCGGCGACGGGTCGACCTCGACCGCCGCGAACCCGTCACACACCTACGTCCACGCAGGTCAGTACACGACGAGACTGACGGTCTCCGACGGAGTCAACGCGACGCTTTCGGCGCCGATTCAGATCAGCGTCGGCAGTGCTCCCTCGGCGACGATCCTGTCACCGGAGGACGGCGGGTCATTTCAGGGGGGCGACGTGATCTCGTTCAGCGGCGACGCCACCGATCCCGACGACGGCTCGCTCCCGGCGAGCGCATACACCTGGACAATCGACTTCCTCCACGAGGGGCACGTACACCCGGGGATCCCAGTGAGCGGGGTGAAGAGCGGGACCTTCACGATTCCGATAACGGGCCACGATTTCCAAGGCAACACGCGCTTCCGTATCTCCCTGACCGTGATCGATTCCGATGGGCTCATGACGAGCACGTCGGTCCTCGTCTTCCCGAAAAAGGTCAACCTCACGTTCAACACCGTTCCCACCGGTCTGACGCTTTACCTGGATGGGATCGCCAAGACGACGCCCTTCGTCTACGACACTCTCATCGGCTTCAACCACACGATCGAAGCCCGAAACCAGAGTTCAGGGTCGACTAACTACACGTTCGGATCCTGGTCGGACGGTGGGGCGCAGCAGCACACGATCGTCGTGCCCACCGCCGACAACAGCTATACGGCGACTTACACCGCAAGCACCCCGCCCCAAGGCCTCGTTGCGGCCTACGGGTTTGAGGAGGGATCGGGGGCCTCGGTTGCGGACGCCTCGGGGAGTGGCAATACGGGCACGGCCGCGAACACGAGCTGGTCAAATACAGGGAAATACGGCAATGCGCTCAGCTTCAACGGCACGGCTTCCCGTGTCACGGTCCCTGATAGTGCCGCGTTGCATCTGACAGGTGCTATGACGCTCGAAGCGTGGGTGAACCCGTTAACGGTCACGAGCGCGTGGCGTGACGTGATCGAGAAGGGAAACGACAACTACTACCTGATGGCAACCACCACCAATGCCAGCCGGCCCGCCGGCGGGGCCATCGTCGGCGGCAGCTACGGAGAAGCCTTCGGCACCACCACGCTCCCCACCAACACCTGGACGCACCTCGCCCTCACCTACGACGGCTCTGCCCTCCGCCTCTACGTCAACGGAATACTCGTCACGACCACCGCCAAGTCGGGCAGCATCACGACCTCCACCAACGCACTCACGATTGGCAGCGACCCGTTCTACGGCCAGTATTTCACCGGCCTGATCGACGAGATCCGCATCTACAACCTCGCCCGAACGCAGGTGCAGATTCAATCCGACATGACGACACCGGTGACCGGCCCGTAAGCCGCGGCCGCTCGCGCTGTGCGGGCCCGCCCGACGCTACGAAATGATCGCGAGCGGTGTACCTGGGGTCGTTCAGGCCGCGTGCCTACCTATCGCGCACGAAGCCCAAAACGCGAAACGGCCGTCACACCAAGCATGGCGTGACGGCCGTCGTCAACGAGATGAGCTCGCCCAACACCTCCATGGAGGGTCGGGCGGGCTCACCGTCGATCGTGGCTAGCCGCCCGAGCTTGCGCCCTCGCGGTCGCGGCGCGGGCCGCCGCGCCCACCGCCACGGCCGCCGCGGTCGTCGCGGCGCGGGCGATCCTCGCGCGGCGCCCGCGGCGGGGCGTCCTTCGCCCGCTCGACGAGCTCTTCGGGCGAGATCAGCTTCGCCGTCCTCGTGCTTCTGGATCAGCTTGAGCCCGATCCGGCCACGGGCCTTGTCGACCTCCTGCACGACCACGTCGAGCACGTCGCCGCGGGCGATCACGTCCTCGATGTGGTTGACGCGGCCAGGGCCGACGTTCGAGACGTGCAGCAGCCCGTCGGTGCCCTTCTTCAGCTCGACGAACGCCCCGAAGTCGGTCGTCTTGACCACCTTGCCGGTGAACTCGTCGCCGACCTCCGGGTCCTTCGTCAGCGCCGTGATCGCGGCGATCGCAGCATCGCCCTTCGTGCCCTCGGTCGCATAGACGAGGATCGTGCCGTCCTCCTCGATGTCGATCTGCACCTCGTAGTCGGCCTCGAGCGAGCGGATCGTCTCGCCGCCCTTGCCGATCACCATGCCGATGTACTCGGGGTTGATCTGGACGCGTCGAGATCCGCGGCGCATGGTCGGCGAGCTCGGTGCGCGGCTGGTCGATCGCCTCGAGCATGCGGTCGAGGATCGCCACGCGGGCCTCCTTGGCCTGCGCGAGCGCCCGCTCCATGATCTCGCGCGAGACGCCCGTGATCTTGATGTCCATCTGGAGCGCGGTGATGCCCTCCCGTGTGCCGGCGACCTTGAAGTCCATGTCGCCGAGGTGGTCTTCGGCTCCCTGGATGTCGGTGAGGATGACGTAGTCGTCGCCCTCCTTGACGAGGCCCATCGCGATGCCCGAGACCGGCGCCTTGATCGGCACGCCCGCGTCCATCAGGGCGAGCGTGGAGCCGCAGACCGAGCCCATCGACGACGACCCGTTCGACTCGAGCGTCTCCGAGACGATCCGGATCGTGTACGGGAAGTCGGCCGTGTCCGGCAGGCTCGCCTCGAGCGCCCGCTGGGCGAGCGCACCGTGGCCGATGTCGCGGCGCCGCGGGCCGGTCATGCGGCCCGGTCTCCCCGACCGAGAACGGCGGGAAGTTGTAGTGGTGCATGAAGCGGCGGTCCTTCTCGAGCGAGAGGTCGTCGATCCGCTGGCCCTCCTTGGCGGTGCCGAGGGTGAGCAGCGACATGATCTGCGTCTGTCCGCGCGTGAAGAGGCCGGAGCCGTGCGTGCGCGGCGCTGACCGACACCTCGCAGGCGATCGGGCGGATCTCCTGCTCGGAGCGGCCGTCGGGACGGCGCTTCTCGACCGCGATCTTCTTGCGGACGAGGTCCTTGTAGATCGCATCCGCGGCCTTCTTCACGTAGCCCTTCGTGAGCGAGTCCTTTGCCGCCGCGTCGCCGTTGTCGGAGCCGCCCGGGAACGGCAGCACGACCGTCTCGACGATCCGGTCGTAGAGGAGGTGGCTGCTTCGCCGACTTCAGCTCCTTCGAGTCCTGCTCGGCCTCGGTGAGCGCGCGTAGGTCGGCCTCGAACTGCTCGCGCACCGGCGCCTCGACCACGGCCGAGCGCTTCTTCTCGAGGATCTGGGCCAGCGACATCCGCGCCTGGAGCTCGCGGACGACGTTCTCCTCGGTCGAGTCCATCGAGAGCGTGCCGGCCTCGCGCTGGAGGATGTCCGCCACGACCGCGGCGCCCTCCTGCAGGCCGTGCTGATGGAGGTGGTCGACGATTTCGTCGCCGTAGCGTCCAGTGAGCTCCTCGGTGACGCCGGGATCGAGCCACTTCGGCTTGCCGGCTCTCGCGCGGAGCCGCTCCTGCGCCTCGCAGAGCTTCACGATCTCGCGCTGCGCGATGTCGAGCGCCTCGAGGAGCGTCGCCTCGGGCACCTGGTCGGCGCCCGCCTCGACCATCGTCAGGCCCTCCTTGGTGCCGACCACGATCAGGTCGAGCTCGCCACCCTCGTGCGCCTCCGGAAGCGTCGGGTTCACGACCAGCTCGCCGTCGATCAGCCCGATGCGAACGGCGCCGATCGGGCCGAGGAACGGCATCGGCGAGATCAGCAGCGCGGCCGAGACGCCGTTGATCGCCAGGATGTCGTGCGAGGTCACCATGTCCGCCGAGAGCACGGTCGCGATGCACTGCACCTCGTTGCGGTAGCCCTTCGGCCAGAGCGGCCGGATCGGGCGGTCGATCATGCGCGCGGTCAAGATCGCCCGCTCGGTGGGGCGCCCCTCCCGCTTGAAGAAGCCGCCGGGGATCTTGCCCGCGGCGTACATGCGCTCCTCGACATCGATCGTGAGCGGGAAGAAGTCGGCGCCTTCGCGCCCCTCCGTCCGACCCTGGGCGGTCGCGAGAACCATGGTGTCGCCGGAGCGGACGACGACGGCGCCATCGGCCTGCTTCGCGAGCTTGCCCGTCTCGAACGTGACGTCCTTGCCGCCGACCGAAACGGTCACGGATTCCGGCGATGCCTGCTGCTCGCCTTCGATAATGCTCATTCTCTCTCTGCCTCCACTGTGCTTGTGAAGGGTGGGAGTTTGAGTCAGCTGCGCCCTGCGGCCGCGGCTCGCTCAAACTTCCACCCTCCGGGGCTAGGGAGCTAGCGGCGTAGGCCGAGCTCCTTGATGAGGGCGCGATAGCCCTCGACATCTTTCTTTTGCAGGTAGTTCAGGAACCTGCGGCGCCGGCCGACGAGCTTCAGCAGACCGCGGCGCGAGTAGTGATCCTTCGCGTGCGTCCGCAGGTGCTCAGTGAGGCCGTTGATGCGTTCCGTCAGCATGGCGATCTGCACCTCGGGCGAGCCCGTGTCCACATCGCTCTTGCCGAACCGCTTCGTCGCTCTCTGCTTGGCTTCCTTGGTGAGGGCCATACAACCTCCTCGTGGTGACGTCGCCGACATCCCAGCGAACGCCGCGCAAGGAAGACGCGCACGGCCGGGACGAAGGTCGCCCGCTAGCGTAGCAACGACCTGGTCTGCGCGACGATCCGGCGGCCGGATGCGCGGCGTCGAGCGGCGGCGACGACATATGCTCCGACGGCAACTCCGAGAGAAGGGGCTTTCAGCATGAGACGAACGCTCGTCACCACGTGTATCGCCGCGCTGGCACTCCTGGCCTTCGCGGCGACGGCGCTCGGTGCGCCGCCCAAGAAGGGCGGCGTGTACGTCGGCGACATCAAGGCCTCGCCGTTCACGATGCACGTGTCGCTCGGCGTCACTCCCGCCGGGACGAAGACCCGCTTCACCTACCTGTGCGGGACCGGCCGCCCGCCCACGATCGTGTTCGGAATTCCGGTCGACAAGACGGGCCATTTCAAATTCACCGGGAAGGACGGTGCCTGGAAGATGAAGGGCCGGTTCGTCTCCCCCACGAAGGCCCGCGTGTCGCTGAACTCGATCGCATGCGGCGGGTCGAAAGGCTCGACCACGCTGAAGCTCAAGTAGGCGTTTCCGGCCGCCCGCTGCACCCGACCCTGCGTGCCGCTTCCGCCCCTGCGCCGAGGGGCGCGTTGCGGCGCACGTGGTCTCGCGTCGTCAGCGGAGCGCGGACGCGATGCGCGCCTGCTGGGCACGCGCGATCGCGACCGCGCCGGCGCGCGTGCCTCCCGGCTTGCCGCTGCCGAAGACGAAGGCGACCACGTTCCGGTCGCGCCATGCGATCTGATAGGCGAACGGGTACGTCGTCGCCTTGAACGCGCTGCTCTCCTGGCCCAGGCGGACCCGCGGCACGCGCCTGCCCTTCATCGGCCCGGGACCGTTCGATGTGGAGAAAGACGACATCGCCGAGTGGGCTCCCGCCCGGGTGCTGAACACGAGCACGAACGGCCCGGCCGTGTCCAGGACGTCGGTCGCAGCACGCCGGTACCCGGCGCCCGCTGCGCTCACGAGGCCGAGCCTGCGCGCCGGGAGGCCGAGCACGGCTTCCACCTCGGCCGGCGTGAGGGAGCTCGGAGCCTTGAAGGTCGCGGGGAACGCCGGCAGGGCGCCCGGCTGGAGGACGAGCCGCATTGCGTTCGGGGTCGCGGCGGCGAGCGCGCCTACGGTCAGAAGCGCCGTCGCGAGTGCCGTGACACCGGCGGACACGAAGGTTCTTGCGCTCACGCCGGTCGGGTTGCAGCCCTGGTTGCGGCAACGTCGCTCGCGATCTGCGCCACCAGCTCGTCCTCGCTCTGGAACGCTGCCTCGTCGCGCAGACGCTCCCAGAGCTCGACCACCAGCCGCTCGCCGTAGAGATCGCCCTCGAAGTCGAGCAGGAACACCTCGATCTTCCGCTCGGAGCCGCCGTAGTGAGGGTTGACGCCGATCGAGACGGCCGCGCGATGGTCGTGCGCCGCGCCGGCGTAGATGCCGTACTCCGGGACGAGCAGCGTCGGCTCGGTGCGCAGGTTTGCGGTCGGGAAGCCGAGCGTGCCGCCGCGGGCCTCGCCCGAGACGACCGTGCCCTCGACTTCGACCGGACGGCCGAGCAGCGCCGCGGCGCTCGCGGATGTCGCCAGCGGCGACGAGCTGGCGGATGCGCGTCGACGAGACGCCCTCGACGAACGGCGCGACGCGCGTCTTCAGATCGAGACCGTCGAGCAGCGCGAGGTCGCCCCGACGCGCGCGGCCGAAGCGGAAAGCCTCCCCGGCAACGACCAGCTCCGTGCCGATCGCCGCGAGGTAGGACTCCGCGAACTCCTCGGGCTCGAGCGCGGCCACCTCGGGCGTGAACTCGACGACGAGCGTCTCTTCGACTCCCGCCTCGGCGAGCAGCTCGAGCCGGCGCTCGAGCGTTGAGAGCAGCGCGACCTGGTTGCCGAGCACCTCCCTCGGATGGGGGTGAAAGGTGACCACGGTCGGCAGCGGACCGGCCTCGATCGCGGTGCGCACCGACGGAGCGATGGCCGACGTGGACGCCGTCGAACGTGCCGATCGCGACCGCGCGCCGGCGCGGCTCGAGCTCGCCGGGCACGTGCGCGACCCTCACGGCGCCACCGACTCGGCCTCGACCGCCAGCACGCGCGCGCGGACGTCATCGGGCACGCGGGCCAGCGCGTCCGACGGGAGCCGTCCGAGCGCCTCGGCTACGCGCAGCAGGCGCTCCGGGTCGGCCTCCTCGACGCCGAACGGCCCGACGGCGGTCCGACGGAGCGTGCGGCAATGGCCGCCGAGCGCCTGGGCGAGCGCGCGCACGTAGGTGCCCGAGCCGACGTGCAACTCGAGCGTGACGCTCCTCCCGTCTTGCGCGAGCACGTCGAGCGCGTGCACCTGCGAGCGGCGCAGCGGCATCTCGACCGCCTTCCCCTCGCGCGCCAGCTTGTAGGCGCGCTCACCGCCGATCTTCACGGCCGAGGCCGCCGGGATCCGCAGCTCGACCTCCCCGCGGAGCGCTGCAAGCCGTTCCTCGAGCTCGTCGGCTTTGGGCGCCGCGTGGCGCTCGACCACCTCGCCCTCGGGATCGCCCGTGGTGGTCGTCGCGGTCAAGTCGAGCTCGGTCACGTAGCGCTTGTCGAGCCCGACGAAGCACGGCGCCAGCCGCGTCGCAGCGCCCGACATGAGCACGAGCAGCCCCGTGGCGAACGGGTCGAGCGTGCCGGTGTGGCCGGTGCGGGCGCGCGTGCGGCGCCGGAGCTCGGCGACCAGCGCGAAGGAGGAAGGCCCGGCCGGCTTGTCGAGGAGCGCGATCCCGACCGGCTTACTCGCCCGCGGCGGCATCGGCGATTCCCACGCCGCCGGTGGAGGCGACGAACTCGCGCCGGATGAACTCGGTGATCTCCTCGATGGAGTCCTCGCTCGAGAATCCGGCCGCTTGCCGGTGTCCACCGCCGCCCGCCTTGCGGGCCACGGCCGACACATCCACCTCGTCCTGGCTGGAGCGAAGCGAGATCCGCCTGGTCGGGCCGCCGTCGCCGGGCGGCTCACGGATCAGCGCGACCGTCTGCGCACCCTCCGCCTGGCGCAGGTAGTCGACGATCCCTTCGGAGTAAGGCTCCTCCGCGCCGACCTGCTCGAAGTCGTCCCGGAGCAGGAAGGAGACCACGAGGCGGCCGCCCTCGTAGAGCCTGGCGCGGTCGAGCGCGCGGGCGAGCAGCTTCAGCTTCGCGAACTGCACCGTCTCGTAGACACGGCGGAAGATGCCGTGCACGTCGGCGCCCGCTTCGACCAGCTCGGCGGCGAGCCGTAGTGCCTTGGGAGTGGTGTTCGAGTACTGGAACCGGCCGGTGTCGGTGACGAGGCCGACGTAGAGCGCCTCGGCGATCTCAGGGCTCAGGGGCACGTCGAGCTCGACGAGCAGGTCGTGCACGATCTCGGCGGTCGACGATGCGTCGGCGACGATCAGGTTGCGCGAGCCGAAGCGTGTGTTGTCGTGGTGGTGGTCGACGTCGATCACCATCTTCGCCAGATCGAGGATGGCCGGGTCGCGGCCGATCCGGCGCGCGTTCGCGCAGTCAACAGCCAGGAGCACGCGCTCCCCGATGTCGTCGGGAAGCTCGCGGCGCAAGTCGTCGAACGGCATGAAGCCGAACTCGGCCGGTACCGGAGCGGTGCCCGAGAGGTACATCAGCGCGTCCTTGCCGAGCGCCCGCAGCCCGAGCGTCATCGCGAGCATCGACCCGAGAGCGTCACCGTCCGGGTTCTCGTGTGAGACCACCAGGAAGCGCTCGTGCCAGGCGAGAGCGTCGGCAACGGCCTCGAGGTCAGTCGCCATCGTCGTCACCTTGATCTTGGTCTCCTGTGTCATCCGAGGCGTCCTCCGGCGCGAGCTCGTCGATCAGCTTCGTCATGCGCATACCCTGCTCGACTGACCGATCGTATTCAAAGGAGAGGAGCGGAGTCCTTTTCAGCCTGAGCTCGCGCGCAACCCTCGCCTGGAGGATCGCGTGTGCCGAGGCGAGGCCCTCCAGCGTCGCGTTCAGGGCTTTCTCGCTCCCGTGCGCCACCACGTAGACCGTGCCCTCGCGCAGGTCGCGCGAGACCCTCACGCCCGTGACCGTGACGAGCCCGATCCGCGGGTCCTTCAGCTCGCCGACCGCCTCCGCGACCACCTCCCGAACGGCCTCGTCGACGCGCCGCATGCGATTGCTCACAGCGCCTCCTCGCGGAGGTCGTCCGGCGAGACGAGCATCGAGCCGGGAGGAGACGAGCTCCCACTCCTGCCCGGCGAGCCAGCGCTCGGCCTGCGCGGCGAGATCCTCCGCCTGGCTCGCCTGGCGGGCGACGAACGCGGCCGTCAGCGCCGCGCGCTGCCAGAGCTCGTGGTGGTCGACCTCCGCGACCGAGGCGCCGAACCGGTTCTGGAGCTGCGCCTTCGCCGAGAGCACGTGCTTACGCTTGCCCTTCAGCGATCCTGCATCCGGGAAGTGCAGCTCCACCGCGAGGATCGCGACGAAGCCCGAGGAGGCCACGGCGCTACGGTTTGTCGACGCGCACCGTGCCGGTTTCTGCACGCGCCGTCACTTCTGCTCGCGTAGCGGAAACCGTCGCGTCGAGGGACGTCCGCTCGACCTCGCGCGTCTCGTAGATCTCGAAGATGTCGCCCTCGCGCAGGTCGTTGAAGCCCTCCAGCAGGATGCCGCACTCGAAGCCCTCCGTGACCTCGCGCGCGTCGTCCTTGAAGCGCTTGAGCTGGGCGATCGTCGTCTCGTGGATGCGCGTGCCCTCGCGGAAGATGCGCACGTTCGCGTTGCGGCGGACGAGGCCGCTCGTGACCATGCAGCCGGCGATCGTGCCGAGCCGCGAGACCTGGAACAGCGCCCGGACCTCGACCTCGCCGATCACGGCCTCGGTCTCGACCGGCGAGAGCAGGCCGACGAGCGCCTGCTCGATCTGCTGAGTCAGCTCGTAGATGACGCGGTACTGGCGGATCTCGATCCCCTGACGGTCGGCGAGCTGCCTCGCCTCGGAGGACGGCCGCACGTTGAAGCCGACCACCATCGCGTTCGACGCGGCGGCGAGGTTGACGTCGTTCTCGGTGATCCCGCCGACGCCGGTGTGGATCACGTTGACCCGCACCTCGGGATGCTGGATCTTCTGCGAGCTCGCCGACGATCGCCTCGATCGAGCCCTGCACGTCGGCCTTGATCACGATGTTGAGGTCCTGCACGGCGCCGGTCTGCATCTGCTCGAACAGCTTCTCGAGCGAGACGCCGCGGCTCGACTGCTTCGCGAGCGCCTCGCGCCGCAGCCGCTCGCCGCGCTGGTGCGCGAGGTCGCGGGCACGGCGGTCGTTCTCGACGACGCGTGCGACCTCGCCGGCCTGCGGCGGCTTGTCGAAACCGAGGATCTCGACCGGATCGCCTGGACCGGCATCGTCGAGTCGATCGCCGCGGTAGTCGTGCAGCGCGCGCACGCGGCCCCACGCGTCGCCGGCGACGATCGCGTCGCCCACCTTCAGCGTGCCGCGGTGCACGAGCATCGTGGCGACCGGCCCGCGGCCGATGTCGAGTCTCGACTCGATGATCGGTCCCGAGGCCTCGGTGTTCGGGTTCGCGGTGAGCGTCGAGCTCGGCGTCGGCGACGAGCAGGATGCGCTCGAGCAGGTCGTCGAGCCCTTCGCGCTGCTTGGCGGAGACGCGGGCGACCTGCGTCGTTCCGCCCCACTCCTCGGCCTGCAGCCCCTCGGTCGCGAGCTCGTTGAGCACGCGGTCGGGGTTCGAGTCGGGAAGGTCGATCTTGTTCACGGCGACCACGATCGGCACGTCGGCGGCGCGCGCGTGCGAGATCGACTCGCGGGTCTGCGGCATCACGCCGTCGTCGGCGGCCACGACGAGCACCGCGATGTCGGTCACCTTGGCGCCGCGCGCGCGCATGGCGGTGAACGCCTCGTGGCCCGGCGTGTCGAGGAAGGTGATCTTGCGGCCGTCGATCTCGGTCTGGTAGGCGCCGATGTGCTGCGTGATCCCGCCGGCCTCGGTCTCGACGACGGCCGTCTCGCGGATCGCGTCGAGCAGCGTCGTCTTGCCGTGGTCGACGTGGCCCATGATCGTCACGACCGGCGGGCGCGCCTCGAGAGCGTCTTCGGCGTCGTCGTACGACTCGGGCTCCGCCTCGTCGTCGTCGGCGTGCTTGATCGTCACCTCGCGCTCGAGCTCGGCGGCGATCAGCTCGACCTCCTCGTCGGAGAGCGACTGCGTGGCGGTCTTCATCTGGCCGAGTGCCATCAGCATCTTGATGATCTGCGGCATCGAGACGCCGAGCGCCTGCGAGAAGTCGCGCAGCGTGACGCCCGACTCGACGGTGACGGGCCCGGTGGGCGGCGACGACCTCGCGCGGTGTCCGCGGCCCGCGCTCGACAGGGCGATCGCCGGGACGCTGGCGCTGGCCGGCGCCGGGGCGCCCGCCGCCGCCTTCGATCACGACGCGGCGCTTCCGGTTGCCGGGGCCGCCGCCTCCTCTTGGTCTGATGGGTCTACCGCCTGGCATGAGTCCTCAAGTGTAGAGCCGCGCGAGACCGGGGTCGACGACCACGGTTCGGCGCAGCGTTCGGTTGAACGCACGGTGCGCCTGCTCGCACGCTCGAAGCACGCGAGCCGCCGGCAGGTGTAGACGCCGCGCCCCGGGCCCGCGACCCGGAACGAGCTTGGCGCTCAGCGCGTGGAAGCGCTGCAGCTCCCGTTGCGGCGCCTTGCGGCCGCAGCCCGCGCAGGTCCGGATCGGGTCAGGCGTCTTCGCTCGGCCTCTTCCTCAGTCGCGGCGGCGACCTCGACGGGGATCCCATGCAGTGGGATCGTCCTCGACGCGGGTGACCGGCGCTCCGCCGGTCTCGAGCGTCGCGTCGGGGCCGGCGACGGGAGCGTCGCCCGGACCGGCCGGGAAGCTCTCGCCGGGCTCCGGCTCGCCGAGCACGTCGCCGCCGAGCGAGACCGCCTCGGGCGCGGCGGTGTCGGCGAGCGCTTCGAGCTCGGGCTCCGACTCGGCGACGACGAGGTTCGAGCTCGTCGCCGGCCGGCTCCTGCAGCGCGAGCGCCTGGTGGGTCGGGCACGCCGCAGTACTTCGAGCCGGGCAGCGACGCGTTCGGACAGCGCTTGCCGTTGGAGAGGATCGCCGCGCAGCGGCCGGAGGTGTCGCCCTCGTCGCCGGGCTCGCCGCCGCCGTAGGCGGCCTGCTGCCTCCTGCTGGGCGAACTCGGTGTCGCTGACGATGTCGATCTTCCAGCCGGTCAGCCGGTGGGCGAGGCGGGCGTTCATGCCCTCCTTGCCGATCGCGAGCGCGAGCTGGTCGTCGGGAACGACCACGGTCGCCTCCTTGCGCGTCGTCGTCGAGGTAGACCTCGCGGACGCGCGCCGGCGAGAGCGCCTTCGCGACGAAGCGGGCGGGCTCGGGGTTCCACGGGATGATGTCGATCTTCTCGCCGCGGAGCTCCGAGACGACCATGCGCACCCGCGAGCCGCGCGGGCCGACGCAGGCGCCGACCGGGTCGACGCCCTGGGCGTGCGACTCGACCGCGATCTTGGAGCGGTAGCCGGGCTCGCGGGCGACGCCGCGGATCTCGACGAGGCCGTCGGCGATCTCGGGCACCTCGAGCTCGAACAGCGTCTTGATCAGCTCCGGGTCGCGCCGCGAGAGGATCACCTGCGGGCCCTTCGTGCCGGTGCGCACCTCGGTGATCACGGCCTTGATCCGTGAGCCCTGCTCGTAGCGCTCGCCGTCGACCTGCTCGGAGCGCGGCAGCAGCGCCTCGACCTTGCCGAGGTCGACGAGCACGTTGTTGCGGTCGCCCGCCTGCTGGACGATGCCGGTGACGACCTCGCTCACGCGGTCGATGTACTCGTCGTACATCATCTCGCGCTCGGCCTCGCGGATCCGCTGCAGGATGACCTGCTTCGCAGTCTGCGCGGCGATGCGGCCGAAGTTGTCGGGGGTCACGTCCTCGCGCGTGATCACGTCCTCCGGGACCTGCGACCAGTCGACGTCGAGGTCGTCGTCGGAGAGCAGCGTGTGGTTCTTCTCGCCCGTCTCCTCCTCGATCCGCTCGAGCTCGTCGAGCGCTCGCTCGCGCGCCTCGTCGAGCAGCCGCACCTCGAGCTCCTCGGGGAGCTCGATCGCGAACACGCGGAAGTCGCCCATGTCGTCGAGCTTGACCGTGGCGTGGCGGGCGGCGCCCGGCGTCTTCTTGTAGGCGGCGAGCAGGGCATCCTCGAGCGCCGCGACGAGCGTGCCGGTCTCGATCCCCTTCTCCCGCTCGATCTCGCGAACGGCCTCGACAATCTCCTGGGTCATTGCTGCTCCTTAACCTTCGTCGATCAGATTGGCGCGGACGAGCTCGTCGTAGCCGATCTCGAGTGGCTCTCCCGCCGCCTGTTGCAGGCGGAGCGATCGCTCACCCGCAGAGACGACCTCGCCGCGGAGGCGCCGGCCGGCAGTCTTCAGCTTGCACCCGGCGGCCGACAGCACGCTCGAAGTGCTCGCGCGTGCGCAGCGGCCGGTCGAAACCGGGTGAGGACACCTCGACCGAGTACTCGTCGAGGTACGGGCGCAGGATGTGCGTGACGCGGGCGCAGAGAGCGTGGTCGACCCCGGGCGGGTGGTCGACGTAGACGCGGAAGCGCTCCTTGCCGGTGAGCTCGAGCGCGAGCACCTCGACCCCCGGGATCCCTGCTTCGACCTTCTGCGCGACCTCTCTGTGCAGCGTCTTCTCCTTGTCGTGAACGCCTGTTGCCATGCTCGCCTTCGTCAAAAAAAATGGGCGCGCCGCGCCCATTTCGCCAAACCCGGTGAAATGTCGTGTCAGGATAGCAGCGAGGACGCGCCCTCTCTGGGCCCGGGCTATCGGGCCGGGACGAGTCGCTCTGCCCGCCGCGTGGGCGTGCTCGCGCCAGGGCGGGCGTTGTTCTCGATCACGCCGGTCGCCCAGGGGCCGCCGATCGTGGCTCCGAAGCCGCATACGGCGATCTCTCCGGCGGGCAGTTCAGGGGTCATGTACCCGTGCGCGAGCATCGTTCCCTCTGCGCATTGCCGACCGTGGGACTGGGCCAGGAGCCGGTTTCCAACGTCGCACGAAATGTGGCTCTGGCTCCTACCGCCGCGAGAGGTCGAGGTCGAGCACGACCGTCACCGGCCCGTCGTTGACGAGCTCGACGCCGCATCGCGGCGCCGAACACGCCCGTCTCGACCGGGACGCCGAGCTCGCGCAGCGCGGCGGCGAAGCGCTCGTAGAGCGGCTCGGCCTGCTCCGGCCGGGCGCCGGCAGCGAAGCTCGGCCGGTTGCCCTTGTGCGTGTCGGCGATCAGGGTGAACTGCGAGACGACGAGCGCCGCGCCGCCCGTGTCGAGCAGCGAGCGGTCGAACCTGCCGTCGTCGCCTTCGAAGATCGCGCAGCCGCGCGACCTTGCCGGCGAGGCGCTCGGCGGCGGCCTCGTCGTCGGTCGTGGGCGACGCCGAGCAGCACGCAGAGGCCGGCCCCGATCTCGCCGCCTCCGACCGCATCGACTGCGGTGACGCGGGCACGCGCGACGCGCTGGACGACCGCGCGCAAGCGGTCTACTCGAGCTCGCGGATGCGTGCCGCGTACTGGCGCGCTGCCGGGCACCATCGTGCTCGCGAGCTTGTAGTGGCCGTTCGCCTCGGCCTCGCGTCCCTGCTTCTCGAGCGCGCGGCCGAGCGCGTAGTGCGCGTAGTCGTCGGTCGGCGAGAGCTCGAGCACCGCACGGAACTCCGCCTCGGCCTCCTGCCAGCGCGAGAGGCGGAAGTACGCGATCCCGAGCGCCTCGCGGATCGACGCCTTCGCCGGCTCGAGACGCCTTCGCCTTCTCGAGCGCGACCGTCGCCTGGGCGGGCATGCCCTTCTTGAGCCGCCGGCGGCCCTCCTGGAAGTTGCTCGTACGCGTCGCTCATCGAGGCGCGAGCTAGGACAGGAGGATCTCCGCCTCGTCGAGGATCGCCGCGGCGATCGACTGCTTCGAGGCCTTGGCCAGATGGCCGCTCGCCGTCGCGGGTGACGAGGACGACCTCGTTGTCGGTCGCGTCGAAGCCGATGTCGGCGCGGGAGACGTCGTTGTAGACGACGAGGTCGGCGTTCTTCTCGTCGAGCATGCGACGCTTGCGCTCGAGGCCGTCCTCGCCCAGGTCGGCGCCGAAGGTCGACGAGCACCTGGCCGGCGCAGCTTGCGCTCGCCGAGGAGCCGCGCGATGTCGGCGGTCGGCTCGAGCTCGAGCGTCCACGGCTCGCCGCTCTTCGAGCGCTTTGCGACGATCGGCTCGGCCGGCCGGTAGTCGGCGACTGCCGCCGCGAGCAGGGCGAGGTCGAAAGTCGATCGCCGTCGGCAGCCTCGAGCATCGACCGCGGCGGTCGGGGTCGCGATCGACCTCGACTCCGGCCGGCGGCGTCGACCGCGAGGTTCGCCGCGAGCAGGACGACGTCCGCCCCGCGCCGGCGCGCCTCCTCCGCAAGCGCGACGCCCATCCGGCCGGAGGAGCGGTTGCCGACGAAGCGCACCGCGTCGACCGCCTCACGCGTTCCGCCGGCGGTGACGAGCACGCGCCGGCCCGCGAGCGTTCCCGGCGCAAGCAGCTGCGCGATCCGTGCCGCGATCTCATCCGGCTCGGCCATCCGGCCGACCCCCCATTCGCCCTCGGCCGTCTCGCCCTCGTCGGGGCCGACGAGCTCGACGCCGCGGGCGCGCAGGAGTCTCGGCGTTGGCGCGGGTCGCCGGGTGAGCCCACATCCGCGGGTTCATCGCGGGCGCGACCAGCACCGGTCCGCGGTGGGCGAGCGCCGCCTCTGTCGGCAGGTTGTCGGCGAGCCCATGCGCGAGCTTGGCGAGCGTGTTCGCGGTGCACGGAGCAACCACGAGCAGGTCGCCGCGCGTCAGGTGCGCGTACAGATCCTCCTGCGCCGGCCGTCGGGCAAGCGCGAAGAACGTCTCGGCGGAAACGAACCGCTCGGCCCCGCGCGTGACGAGCGGCACCACCTCGTGCCCGGCCTTCACGAGCAGCCGCGTCAGCTCGCAAGCCTTGTAAGCCGCAATCCCCCCACTGACGCCAAGCAGTATCCGAGCCATCGACAGATTGTGCCTTGCGAGCCGACGACGCACCGGGAGCCGCCGCGAGCGCGGGCTCCGCCCGTGCTCGCCCACCCCGAACGGCCAAGTGCCGGAAGGGGGTTCCGTAGGGGGAAACCGGAGGTTCCCCGTGCGAGCTCTAGCGGGTGTACTCGTACTTGATCTTGCCCTCGGCGATCTCCTCGAGGGACATGGTCAAGTAGTTCTTCGAGCGCGACTGGATGAGCGGCGGCGCGAACTCGTCGAAGGTGCCCTCGCCGAGCTGGTGGTGGTAGTTGTTGATCTGCCGCGCGCGCTTGGCGGCGACGATCGCGAGCGCGTAGCGCGAGTCGACCTGGGCGAGCAGCTGATCGATGCGTGGATGGATCATCGACGCGCCATGGTAGCTGCCGCGGCGAGCTCGCGTTCGACGATCGCAACGCACTCGTCCTCGCGCGCGCTCGCGGTCGTCGTTCTCGACCACGTAGTCGAACCGGTCGGCGAGCTGCGTCTGCTCGGCGGCGAGCGCGATCCGCTCCTCGATCTCGCCGGCGCTCTCGGTCGCGCGTCCGCGCAGGCGGCGTTCGAGCTCGTCGAGCGGCGCGTCGACGAAGATCGTGATCGCGCCGGCCTCCTTCTCCTTGACCGCGAGCGAGCCCTGGAGCTCGAGCTCGAGCAGCGGCACGTGACCGGCGCGAGTGATCCGGTCGAGCTCGGAGACGAGCGTGCCCGAGCGCTGGCCCCACGGGAACTCGACGAACTCGAGGAAGTCGCCCGCTGCGAGCCGGCGGTCGAACTCCTCGTCGGAGAGGAACCAGTAGTGCACGCCGTCTCCTCGGTCGGACGCCGCGGCCTGGTCGTCGCCGAGACGGCGAGCGCACAGTTGCGGGACGCGCTCGAGCAGCGCCTGCACCATCGTCCCCTTGCCGGCACCCGACGGGCCGGTGACGACGAAGAGGCGGCGGCTAGCGGTCTGGCCGCTCACGGCTGTGAGAGGCCGAGGTCGTCGACGGTCGGACCGCTAACGGTTGAAGAGGCCAATCAGCTCTTGCCGCTGACGGTCGGACAGTCCGCCGACCGTCTTCGACTGGCTGATCCGGCACTGGTGTGAGCAGGCGCGGACGCCTTGACACGCCCGAACTTCGGCACCGCCATCAGCATGTCGAACACCTTCGCGGTCGAGACGAACTCGGGCGGATCGCGGAGGACTCGTCGATCGAGACGTCACCCGACTTGAGATCCTTCTTCAGCTGAGCCCGCTTGACCCGGATGTCGTTTGCCCTCTTGAGCGCCTCCATCCGCTGATCGAGCGAGCGAACGGGGGCCTGAACCTGCGACTGGGGCGGCACCATGAGCGCCGGATACTAACAACCTTCCGGCGCCGTGCAACCGGCATCGTTTTGCCAGTTTTCAAGCCATACGGACGGTGTCGAGCGCTGCCGCGAACGCGTCGTCGACGCGGTCGAAGCCGGCCTCCGCGAGCGCTTCGGCGAGCTCCGCGCGGACCCTCTCCGGGCGCGTCCGGGTCGGCGAAGAGGACCGTTCCGAGAGCGACGTGCGTCGCCCCGCAGGCCACGAGCTCGAGCACGTCGCGGCCGGTCCGGACACCACCCATGCCGACGATCGGGAGCCGCGTCACGCGCCGGCAGGCGTAGACCGCGGCGAGCGCGACCGGCTTCAGCGCCGGTCCCGAGTAGCCGCCGGTCGCGCGTGCGAGCCTCGGTCGCAGGCGCTCGTCGAGTGCGAGCCCGCGGATCGTGTTGACGAGCGAGAGGCCGTCGGCGCCGGCCGCCTCGACCGCGCGCGCGACCTCGCCGATGTCCCACGCGGCCGGCGAGAGCTTCGCGTAGAGCGGCAGCTCGGTCGCCTCGCGGCAGGCGGCGACGATCTCCGCCGCCGACTCGGGCGCCTCGTCCACGTTCGGGCACGAGAGGTTCAGCTCGATCGTGACGTCGTCGAGGCGGGCGCACGTCTCGGCGTAGTCGCCGGCCGAGAAGCCGCCGACCGAGACCCACAGCGGCACGCCGAGCTGGCGCAGCGCCGGGCAGCGTCTCGGCGAGGAAGCGCTCTGCGACCGGGGTTGGCGAGGCCGATCGCGTTGAGCATCCCGTGCTCCGTCTCGGCGATCCGCACGGGCGGGTTCCCCTCGCGCGGCTCGGGGGTCACGGTCTTCGTCACGAACGCGTCGAGCGCCCGCGCCGTCCCCGGCGCGGTCAGCGCGTCGAGGCAGCCGCTGGCGTTCAGGAGCACGAGCGAATCAGTCCATCAGCGAGCCCCGTTGGCGACGCAGACCGCCACGGCTCGACGCAGAGCCGCGTAAGCCGCCGTCGATCTCGACCACGCAGCCGTAGCAGGCGCCGTAGCCGCAGGCCATCGGCGCCTCCCAGGCGAGCTGCGCCTGCGGCGCGAGGGCGCGGACGGCCTCGAGCATCGGCTCGGGCCCGCACGCGAGCACGTCGCGGCCGGCGGAGCATCGCGTCGGTGACGAGCACCGGGTCGATCACGACCTCGGCGTTCGGGACGAGCGCCGCCGCCTCGGCATGGTGCGCGCTGCGGAAGCCGAGCACGGCGGGCGGCCGCTCGAGCGCCTCGGAGAGGTACGGCAGCGGCGCGATCCCGATCCCGCCGCCGACGAGCAGCGGCCGCGGCACGTCGAGCCGGAAGCCGTTGCCGAGCGGGCCGAAGACGGCGATCTCCTCGCCGGGCTCGAGCGCGGCGAGCGCGCGCGTCCCGGGGCCGATCGGGTCGATCAGGAACGCGAGCTCGCCGCGCGGCGCGAGGCAGAGCGACATCGGCCGCGGCAGCACCCGCCCGGGCGCCTCGAGCATGAAGAACTGGCCGGGCACGCCCGGGTCGAAGCGACGCCGCGCGTGACGCGCAGCGAGCGCGTACGGCGCCGATCGCCTCGACGCGCGACGACGCTACGAGGCTCGCGCCTGCGGCATGCCTCTCCTGGAGCGTCCGCGCCGGCTCGGCGAGCGCCTTCTCGATCGCGTCGACGGCGGCGCGCGCCACGGCGAGCGTCGTGATGCACGGCACCCGCGCGACCACGGCGGCCTCGCGGATCGCGTAGCCGTCGGTGCGGGCGTTGCGCCCCTCGGGCGTGTTGACGACGAGGTCGACGCCGCCGCGGCGGACGAGGTGGACGACGGGAGTCGCCCTTCTCGACGTGCGCCACCGGGATGCCGTCCGCCTCCAGCGCGCGCGCGGTGCCGGCGGTCGCGACGAGCTCGAAGCCGAGCTCGAGCAGCGCGCGCGCGACGCGCGAGCACGGCCGACTTGTCGCGTCGCGGACGCTGAGGAACGCGCGCCCGCCCGATCGGCAGCCGCCGGCCGGCCGCCCGCTCGGCCTTGGCGAACGCCGAGGCGAAGTCGCCCGCGCTCGCCATCACCTCGCCGGTCGAGCGCATCTCGGGCCCCAGCACCGGGTCGGCGCCGGGGAAGCGCGCGAACGGCAGCACCGCCGCCTTGACGTGGTGCCCCTCGGGCACGCGGCTCGGGCGGCAGGCCGAGGTCGGCGAGGGTGCGCGCCCGCGGCGAGGCGGCAGGCGGCGTCGACGAGGTTCACGCCGATCGCCTTCGAGGCGAACGGCACCGTCCGCGACGCGCGCGGGTTGACCTCGAGCACGTAGAGCTCGCCGCCGACGATCGCGAGCTGCACGTTCAGGAGCCCGACGACGCCGAGCGCCGGCCCGAGGCGCCGCACGGCCTCGCGCACCTGCGCGGAGTCCGACGGCGCGGGCAGGACGCACGACGAGTCGCCGCGAGTGGATGCCGGCCTCCTCGACGTGCTCCATCACGGCGGCCACGTACGTCTCACGGCCGTCGCAGAGCGCGTCGACGTCGAGCTCGATCGCGTTCTCGAGGAAGCGGTCGACCAGCACGGCGCCTTCGAGCCCGGCCATCGCCGCCTCGACGTCGCCGGCGCTCGTAGCAGACCCGCATCGAGCGGCCGCCGAGCACGTAGGACGGCCGCACGAGCACCGGGAAGCCGATCCGCTCCGCGATCTCGGCGCGCCTCGGCGGGCGACGGTCGCGATCCCCCACTCCGGGCAGCGAACGCCGACGTCGGCCGCCAGCCGGCCGAAGCGCTCGCGGTCCTCGGCGAGGTCGATCGCGTCGTAGGGCGTGCCGAGGATGCGGTAGCCGGCGCGCTCGATCGCGCGCGCGAGCTTCAGCGGCGTCTGCCCGCCGAACTGGATGCAGACGCCGACCGGCTGCTCGCGCTCGAGCACGGCGAGCACGGCCTCCTCGTCGAGCGGCTCGAAGTAGAGCCGGTCGGAGGTGTCGTAGTCGGTGGAGACGGTCTCGGGGTTGCAGTTGACCATCACCGCCTCGTAGCCCTGCGCGCGGAAGCTCGGGCCGCGTGGACGCAGCAGTAGTCGAACTCGATCCCCTGGCCGATCCGGTTCGGGCCGCTGCCGAGGATGACCACCGACCGGCCCGGCTCGGGCGGCGCCCTCGTCGGCCTCGCCGCGCGTCGAGTAGAAGTAGTTCGAGCTCGCCTCGACCTCGCCGGCGCAGGAATCCACACGGCGGTATCCGGCCTTTCCACAGGCCGAAGCCGCTCTGCGAGCGGATTCGGCCGGTTCTCCACACTCGGCGATCTCCGCGGCGAACCACGGATGGAGGTTCTCCGGCGCCCAAGCCTGCTCGGTGTCGAGCCCGCGGCGGGCCTTGTCGAACGCCTCGGCGAAGGTGCGGCCGATCCCCATCGACTCGCCGACCGACTTCATCTGCGTGCCGAGCGTCGTGTCGGCGCCGGGGAACTTCTCGAACGCGAAGCGCGGCCACTTGACGACCACGTAGTCGAGCGTCGGCTCGAAGCTCGCCGGCGTCGTGCCCGTCAGGTCGTTCGGGATCTCGTCGAGCGTGTAGCCGACCGCGAGCTTGGCCGCGACCTTCGCGATCGGGTAGCCGGTCGCCTTCGAGGCGAGCGCCGAGGAGCGCGAGACGCGCGGGTTCATCTCGATCACGCGCAGCTCGCCGGTCGAGCGGTCGCGTGCGAACTGGATGTTCGAGCCGCCGGTGTCGACGCCGACCGCGCGGATCACGGCGACGGCCGCGTCGCGCAGCTCCTGGTAGGCCTCGTCGGAGAGCGTCATCTGCGGCGCGACCGTGACCGAGTCGCCGGTGTGCACGCCCATCGGGTCGAGGTTCTCGATCGAGCAGACGATGACGACGTTGTCGGCGCGGTCGCGGACGACCTCGAGCTCGAACTCGTCCCAGCCGCGCACGCGACTCCTCGACGAGCACCTGGCCGATCGGGCTCTCTGCGAGGCCGAACTCGACCTGCCGGCGCAGGGTGTCGACGGCGTCGCGACGAAGCCGCCGCCGTGCCCGCCGAGCGTGAACGCCGGGCGGACGACCGCGGGCAGGCCGACGCCGTCGAGCTCGTCGAGGCGCGGTGACGATGCGGCGAGGTCGGCACCTGGAGCCCGCACGACTCGACGGCGGCCTTGAAGAGCTCGCGGTCCTCGGCGCGCGCGATCGCGTCGACGTTCGCGCCGATCAGCTCGACGCCGAGCTCGTCCAGGACGCCCGCCTCATGCAGCTCGCGCGCGAGGTTGAGCGCGGTCTGGCCGCCCATCGTCGGCAGCAGCGCGTCGGGCCGCTCGCGCCGCAGCACGTCGGCGACGCCGTCGCAGGTCGAGCGGCTCGAGGTAGGTGCGGTCGGCGAAGCCCGGGTCGGTCATGATCGTGGCCGGGTTCGAGTTGACGACGATCGTGCGGTAGCCGTCGTCGCGCAGCACCTTCAGCGCCTGGCAGCCGGCGTAGTCGAACTCGCAGGCCTGGCCGATCACGATCGGCCCCGAGCCGATCAGGCAGATCGAGTGCAGGTCGTCACGCCGCGGCAAGGCGCACCTCCTCGACCCAGTCGGCGAGGATCGACCACGCGTCGTGCGGGCCCGGCCCGGCCTCGGGGTGGAACTGCACCGAGCGCGCGCGCAGCTCCGGGTAGGCGACGCCCTCGACCGTGCCGTCGTAGAGCGACTCGTGCGTGACGGCACGGTCGGCGCTCGCCTCGACCGCGAAGCCGTGGTTCTGGCTCGTCACGAGCACGCGGCCCGTTCTCGCGCTCGACGACCGGATGGTTGGCGCCGCGGTGTCCGAACGGCAGCTTGAACGTGCGCAGGCCGTTTGCGAGCGCGAGCAGCTGGTGGCCGAGGCAGATGCCGAGCACCGGGCACGCGGCCGAGCAGCTCGCGGACCACCGCAACCTCGCTCGTCGAGCGGCTCGGGGTCGCCGGGGCCGTTCGAGAGCAGCACGCCGTCGTAAGCCGGCGAGCGTGTCGGCGTCGACGTCGTGCGGGAAGACGGTGACCGAGGCGCCGGCGCCCGCGAGCCGGCGCAGGATCGAGCGCTTGGCGCCGTAGTCGACGACCGCGACCCGCACGGCGCCGGCCTCGTTGTGGACGTACGGCTCCCTGGTCGAGACGCGCGCCGGCGAGCGCGGCGCCGCTCATCGGCGGCTGCTCGCGGACGGCGCGGAGCGCCTCGTCCACGTCGTCGGACGCCGGTCACGACGGCGCCGCGCATCGCGCCCCGCTCGCGCAGGTGGAGCACGAGCGAGCGCGTGTCGAGGCCGGTGAGCGCCGGGATGCAGCGCTCGTGCAGCCAGTCCGTCCACTCGGGCCCGCGCGCCTCGCGCATCACGCACGGCCGCGCGCGTGCGGCCGCGACGACTCGGAGCGGTGCTCGGCGACGCCGTAGTTGCCGACCATCGGCGCGGTGAAGCAGACGATCTGCCCGCAGAAGCTCGGGTCGGTGACGACCTCCTGGTAGCCGGTCATCGCGGTCGTGAACACGGCCTCGCCGAACGCGAACCCGGGCGCGCCGACGCTCTCGCCGCGGAACACGGTCTCGTCCTCGAGAACGAGGAAGCCGCGTCATTCGCGACCCGCTCCGCTCGGAGCCGTCGTCCGGATGCCAGGCATGCTCGCCGCGCTGCCAGCTGCTCCGCTCACGGAAGTCGTCGACAGCACGATCGCACGGGCCGTCGCGCCGCTCATGCCTCGTAGGCGACCCGGCCGGCGGCGACGGTCAGCGCCACCTTCCCCGTGCAGCCGCTCGCCGAGGAGCCACGAGTTCGCCGAGCGCGAGCGGAAGCGGTCCTCGCGGACGCGCCAGGTCGACCGCAGTGTCGAGCAGGACGAAGTTCGCAGGCGCGCCGACCGCGATCCGCGGCCGCTCGAGGCCGAAGATCCGTGCCGGCCCGGCCGACATCCGCTCGAGCAGCGTCTCGAGCGCGCACGAGGCCCGGCTCGACGAGGTGGGTGTAGAGCGCCGCGAACGCCGTCTCGAGCCCGGTCACCCCGAACGGCGCCGCCTCGAACGGCACGTCCTTCTCCTCGCGCGAGTGCGGCGCGTGGTCGGTCGCGATCGCCGCGATCGTGCCGTCGTTGAGCGCCGTCGATGAGCGCCGCGCGGTCGTCGGCGGAGCGCAGCGGCGGGTTCATCTTCAGGTTCGGGTCGAGGGTGCGCACCGCCTCGTCGGTGAGGCAGAGGTGGTGCGGCGTCACCTCGCCGCTCGCCGCGCACGCCGGCCGCCTGCGACCGGCGGAGCAGCTCGACCGACTCGCGTGCGGACAGGTGCATCAGGTGCAGCGGCTGGCCGGTGTCGCCGGCGAGCGACAGCTCGCGCGCGACGCCGAGGCTCTCGCCGAGCGACGGCCAGCCGCCGAGGCCGAGCTCGGCCGAGACCGTGCCCATGTGCATGTGGCCGCCGCGCGTCAGCGTCGGCTCCTCGCAGTGGAGCGCGAGCGGCCGGCCCGTGATCGCGTTGTACTCGAGCGCGCGCCGCATGAGGCCCGCGGTCGCGACCGGGCGGCCGTCGTCGGTGAACGCGGCGGCGCCGGCGTCGGCGAGCTCGCCCATCTCGGTCAGCTGCGTGCCGTCCTGGCCGACCGTGATCGCGGCGGTGAAGCCGACCGGCACCTCCGCCTCCTCGGCCGCCCGCGCGCGCAGGCCGCGCAGCACGTCGGTCGAGTCGACGACGGGCTCGGTGTTCGGCATCGCGAGGATCGCGCAGTAGCCGCCCGCGGCGGCGGCGGCAGTGCCGGTGGCGATCGTCTCCTCGTCCTCGCGGCCGGGCGTGCGCAGATGGACGTGCGGGTCGACGAACGCCGGCGCGAGCACGAGGCCGGCGCCGTCGATCACGCGGTGGCCGTTCGCGTCGAGCGCGGTGCCGAGCTCGGCGATCGTGCCGCCGTCGACGCGCACGTCGAGCACGGCGTCGACACCGCCCGCCGGGTCGAGCACGCGCGCGCCGCGGACGACGAGGTCGTCGCGCCGGTCTTGCCGACCAGGACGCTGCCGGTCACCACCGCGGCGGTCATGCGACCTCCACGGCGGTCTCGACCGCGACCGGGCCCGGTCGTGAGCAGGTCGTAGAGGACGGCCATCCGCACGACGAGGCCGGCGCGCACCTGGTCGACGACCAGCGCGTCGGGCGAGTCGGCGACGCGCGGGTCGATCTCGACGCCGCGGTTCATCGGGCCCGGGTGCATCACACGCTGGCCGGGCCGCAGCCGCTCGGGCGTGACGCACCAGCGCGCGCTGTACTCGCGCAGCGAGGGCACGTAGTTCGCGCCCTCCTCCATCCGCTCGCGCTGCATGCGCAGGACGTAGACGACGTCGGCGTCGCGGATCGCGTCGATGTCGTGCGAGACCTCGCCGAGCTCGGCCGGAACGAGCGGCGGCGGGCCGACGAGCGTGACGCGCGCGCCGACCAGGCGGAGCGCCTGGACGAGCGAGCGCGCGACGCGCGAGTGGAGCACGTCGCCGACGATCGCGACGTGGACGCCCTCGAGCCGGCCGAGCGCGTCGTGGATCGTGTAGAGGTCGAGCAGCGCCTGCGTCGGGTGCTGGTGCTTGCCGTCGCCGGCGTTGACGACGTGCGCGTCGGTGACGCGGGCGACGAGGTGCGGCGCGCCGATCTGCGGGATGGCGGATCACGATCACGTCCGGGTCGTAGGCCGAGAGCGTGAGCGCGGTGTCCTTGAGCGACTCGCCCTTCTCGACCGACGAGCCGCTCGCCTTGAGCGAGAGCGTGTCGGCCGAGAGGCGCTTCGCGGCGAGCTCGAACGACGACGACGTGCGCGTCGACGACTCGAAGAAGACGTTCACGACCAGCCGGCCGCGCAGCGTCGGCAGCTTCTTCGACTCGCGCGCCTGCGAGAGCGCGAACGAGCGCGCGGTCGCGAGCAGCCGCTCGACGTCGTCGCGGCCGAGGTCGGCGACCGAGAGCAGGTGGCGCCGTTCGGGGGCGCGCGGCGGGAGCAGCTCGCCGGGGACGACATGCAGGTCGGTCATCGACTCCACCTCCTCGGCCTCGTCCACGAGCATCGACGCGGTCGATCTCGTCGACCTCGACGAGCTGCACCTGGATGCGCTCGTCGCGCGAGGTGGGCAGGTTCTTGCCGACGTAGTCGGGCCGGATCGGCAGCTCGCGGTGGCCGCGGTCGGCGAGGACGGCGAGCTGCACGCGCGCGGGCCGGCCGTACTCGAACAGCGCGTCGATCGCGGCGCGGATCGTGCGGCCCGTGTAGAGGACGTCGTCGACGAGGATCACGGTGCGTCCCTCGAGCTCGAAGTCGAGCTTGGTGTCGCGCACGACCGGCTGCGGCCGGCGCGGCGCCTGGCCGCTGCGGACGTGGACGTCGTCGCGGTGGAAGGTGATGTCGAGCTGGCCGAGGTCGAGCTCCAGGTCGGCGCGCTCGGCGATCAGGCGGCGCAGCCGATGGGCGAGCGGCACGCCGCGCGTGTGGATCCCGACGAGCGCGACGGCGCTCGAGCTCCTCGTTGCGCTCGATGATCTCGTGCGCGATCCGCGAGAGTGTGCGCCCGATCGCCTCACCGTCGAGCACGAGCCTGCTCGCGGGCCGGCCGTTCGCGGTCAACTCCCGCTCGAGATCGGCAGGCTGATGCATGGAACTCCTTTCCGGCCTCACTGGACCGAGTTAAAGGCGATGCGTGTGCGGGCACCCTAGCCGACCTGCCAGACGGCCTCCCGTCTCGGCGAGCGAAGCGTCTTCGCTCGCAGGTCTGGCCGGCCGACCCTCACGCGACGTTCGGCCGACCGGCGACCGCGATCAGCCAGTCGAACCGGTAGGCGAGCCGTTCCGGATGCTCGGCTTCGGCGCGGGCGAGGCCCCGGTCGTACTCCTCGGGCGGGAGGAGCTCGAAGGTCGAGTACGCCTTCGAGCGCATGATGTCGAGGGCCTGGTCGCGCGAGATCGTGCGCTCCTGCGCGAGGCGCTCGATCCGCACCTCGGCGAGTCCGGCCGCGGCGAGCTCGGCTCGGAGCGCCGGCTCGTCCGGGAAGCGGGTGCGCTCGAGCGCCGGGACGGACGGGAACCAGCGCGCGAACCAGACGTCGCCGAAGGTGGCGGGATCCTCGGTTGCGATCACGAGGCGGCCTGCCGGCGAGAGCACGCGCGCCGCCTCGGCGAGCGCGCGCGGGCGGTCGACGAGGTGGACGGCCATCCGCATGACGACCGCTCCGAACCAGCCGCGCTTGAACGGCAGCGCCTCGGCGCGAGCGAGGCGGGCGTTGACCCCGAGGCTCTTCGTTCGCGCGACCATCTCGGCGGACGCGTCGACGGCCCACACGCGCGCGAGTGCCCGCTCCTCGAGCGCGCGCGCGAGCCGGCCCGTGCCGCAGCCGACCTCGAGCACGCGCTCGCCGCGCAGGCTGCCGAGCTCGACGAGCGTGTCGAAGAGCGCCCACCAGTTCTCGTCGACCGGCCGCAGCTCGTCGTAGCGGGCCGCGCAGCGGTCGAAGTCAGGCCCGGGCGACGCGGTCATCCCGCTCGGTGGGCACGACGAGTGCCAGCTCCCCGGCGCCCGAGCCGGGGCCTGCGCCGGGTCGACCGTGCTGGGGCGTCTCCGCGCCGCTCGGGAACCGCACCGCCCTTGACGAGGGTCGGGTCGCCCCGCTCCGGGAACGGCACCTCGATCACGTCGAAGTCGCGCGGGACGACGGTGTCGCGGGAAGACCTCCCGCGCCTCGCGGAGCGATCTCGGGGCCGAAGTACCGGGGCGAGATGTGCGTGAGCGCGAGCAGGCGCACGTCGTGCGTCGCGGGCGAGCTCTGCCGCCTGCCGGGCGGTCGAGTGCAGGGTCTCGCCTCGCTCGCTCCACGCTCCTCCTCGGTGAACGTCGCCTCGTGCACGAGCAGGTCTGCCCTTCGGCGAGCGCCCGCACGACCTCGCTCGGCGCCGTGTCGCCGGTGTAGACGACCGTGCGTCCGCGGCCGCGGCGGCCCGAGCACCGCGTCGGGCGCGAGCGTCGTGCCGTCCGCGAGCGTAACCGACTCGCCGCGCTGCAGCGCTCCGCGCTCGGGGCCGGCGGGGACGCCGAGCGCGTCGGCGGTCTCGACGTCGAACCGGCCCGGCCGCTGCGTCCTCGACGAGCGCGTACCCGACCGCGGCCGCGCCGTGCGAGGCCGGGAAGACGAGGAGCTCGTAGCCGTCGCGCTCGAGCGACTCGCCCGCACGCAGCTCGACCAGCTCGAGCCGGGTAGGTGAGCCGGCCGAAGATGCGGCGCGAGCGCGTCGAAGAGGTCGCGCAGCCCGGGCGGCCCGTAGACCGTGAGGGGCACGCTCGCGGTCGCGGAGCGCGAACGTCTTCAGCATCCCCGGCAGCCCGAGGTAGTGGTCGGCGTGGAAGTGCGTGAGGAAGATCTCGTCGCAGGTCGACGAGCCCGACCGTCGAGCGCAGCAGCTGCCGCTGGGTGCCCTCGCCGCAGTCGAAGAGCAGGCGCTCGCCGCCCCGCCGGACGAGCAGCGCGCTCGGAGCGCGACGCGCAGTCGGCGCGCTGGCCGAGGTGCCGAGGAAGACGACGTCGAGGTCCACCGCCGGCGATCGTACTCACGGCCCGCTCCACCCGGACGGGCGCGCCCGCGCCGACGCGGACCATCCGATCAGGGCAGGACGAGCCGCTCCCCCGGCATGGATGGTCGCGCCGGAGAGGTGGTTCGCCTGCTGGATCTCCCAGACCGCCTCGCGCACGTCGCCGCCGTAGTGCGCGGACGCGATCGTCCAGAGCGTGTCGTACGGCTGAACGCGGTAGACGGACTTCTGCCCGTGCGCCCCGGACGGACGCGCCGCGACCGTCCAGACGAACGAGGCCGAGGGCGGCGAGCGCGAAGAACTTGGCGAACATCTGTTCGTAACGCTACCGAACAGATGTTCGCCTGTCAAGCTCGCCTCGCGCCGGCCTTCTTCCTCTTCGCGGCCTTCTGTCCTCGCGGGCGGCTTGAGCGGCTTCGCAGGCGTCCACGGCCTGACCTTGCCCGGGCAGGCGCCGCTCGTCCGTCCGACCCAGTCGCGGACGACCTGGGCCGAGAGTTTCGGCGTTCGATCGACGTAGTACAGCCCGCTCTGCCAGCCGGCGAGGCTCGCTCGTCGATCAGGTGGAAGATGTTCACCACCTCGACGTTCGGGTCGCAGGCGACAAGGTCGAGCATCTGCCGGTACCAGCTCGCCTGGTAGCTCCTCGGTCGCGTACGAGCCGAGGACGCCGCCGGCGGCGGTTGCGCTCACCTCGCTGCCGGTGTAGCCGCGTCTTGCCGGAGCGTGTCGGTCTGGACGCCGGTCTCGTTCAGGCTGACCGGCAGGCCGCCGCCCTTCTGCTGGCCGATCGTCCGCTGGGGCGTCCCGTTGAACGCGTCGTAGAAGGCCTGGTAGATCCGCGCGAGGTTGGAGATGCTCGCCGACCGCGGAGTCGGCATAGCCCTTCGCGAACGGCTGCGACTGCGGCACCGGGTACGGGTGGAAGTCGAAGCCGTCCATCAGCGGCGTGGTGCGGCCGGTCGCCTTCACGATATCCCCGCCACCACTTCCCGAGAGCGCTCAGGAACGTGACGGGCGTCGTCGAGGAGTTGCTGAGCGCGTTCGGCCTGTCGTTCCCGCGCGGCGAGAGGCCGACGCCCCAGACCCGGATGCCGCTGCTCACGCCCTTGAGCGCGTCGTAGGCGGCTGCGAGCGCCCGGCCGCAGATCGCGGCGGACTGGTTCTGGCCGGATGCGTCCCACTGCGGGTTCATGAACAGCGGCTGGTTGCACTCGTTCATGACGACGAACTCGCGCACGCTCGGGAACGTCCGCGCGACGGAGGCCGCCCACGCGGCGAACTGCTGGATCCGCGCGGTGTTGCCGCACGACTCCGGGCTCGGCGGCGGCCGGGCACCTGGCGCCGAGCGTGAGCGCCTGCGAGTGCAGCGGGTAGATGTCGAGCTCGACCGCGACGCCGCTCGCCCTCGCCTTCGCGATCACCTCCTCGATCAGCGCCTGCTCGACGGCGCCGATCGGGTCGATCGCCGTCTCGTCCCAGCGCAGCGTGACCGCGTTGACGCCGAGTCCCGTGGATGCGAGCGTCGGGTAGAACCATGAGGCTCCTGTCTCGTACTTGCCGCCGTCGTCGTTCACGCCGACGCGGAGGTCGGCAGCCGCCGCCCCGGCAAGTACAAGCGCCGTGCCGAGGCAGGCCAGCGCCGTCACGAGCTTCCGCATCCCACCCTCTTCGTTCGGTGCCTCGTCCCGCCCTCATCGGGACGTACCGCAGTTGCGGAGTTCTAACGCACTTGCGGAACGGCATCAAGCACAGCGCCGGTCAGCCGCCCCGCGCCGAAGCGAACCGGGTCGTCGGCCGGCAGGCCCGTCTCGGCCTCGGCGGCGTCGATCGCAGCGCGCGCCGCCGCTTCGTCGAGGGTGCGCGTGTTCAGCGCTACCGCGACCACCTTCGCGGGCCGGGCGAGCAGGGCGAGGCGCTCGTGCAGCTCGACGAGCGCAGGAAGGGGCGGCATCGGGAACCGCGCGTCGTCGTCGACCACCGTCTGGCCTGCCATATGGCAGAGGACGAACGCGTGCGGCGCAGAGCCGTGGAGAAGGCCGAGCGTGACGCCGGAGTACCCGGGATGGAGGAGCGAGCCCTGACCTTCGACCCAGAGCACGTCGCCGCCCCGCGTGACGCCCTCGAGCACGAGGCGCTCGGACGCGCCCGCGATGAAGTCAGCAACGACGGCGTCGACCGCGATCCCCCAGCCCGCGATCGCGATCCCGGTCTGGCCCGTGGGCACGAACTCGCTCGCGAGACCGCGCCGGCGCGCCTCGGCGTCCAGTTCGAGCGCGACGCTCATCTTCCCGATCGCGCAGTCCGAGCCGACCGTCAGCACCACGCGCGAGCCGTGCGTCAGATTCTCGCCGGTGGGCACGTTGAGGCCGGGCGGCGGCTTCCGCAGGTCGCGCAGCTCCACGCCGTGTCGGGCGGCGAGCCCGGACAGCTCCGTGTCGTCGGAGACGAACTCGTGCAGGCCGTTCTCGATGTCGAGGCCGTTCTCGATGCAGCACGCGAGCAGCTCGCGCCAGGCGGGCGGGAAGCGCCCGCCCGACGTGGCGACCCCGACGAGCGCGGCCGTCGGGTCGAACACGAGCGCCTCGTCGACGCCGCCGACGATCGGAATATCGCCGTGCGTCCCCCCGGCCCGCTCGGAGTCGAGGATCGCGACGACGTGCTCGGGCCGGTAGCGGAGGACGCCGTGCGCCGTTTTCCCGTGGTGGGCGTCGGCCGAGTGGCCCTCAGCGAGGATGAGGAGTCGCCGAGGGCGAGACGCCGAGGCCGGGTCGGTCCGAGGGGTGCTGGACACCGCCCGCGAATTCAACACCGGTCCAGGGGTCGGCGGCGAGCAACAGGTTCCCGTCGAGGTCGACGTGGTCGAAGAGGCTTGAGATGTGCACACCCGCCGCGATCCCGAGGCCCGACTCGACCATGCAGCCGAGCATCAGGCCGAGCCCGAGCGCGCGCGCCGCGTGCGCCATCCGCACCGCCTCGCGGATCCCGCCCGCCTTCGCGAGCTTGACCACGATCCCGTGCGAGCGCTCGGCGCAAGTGGCGACGTCGGCGAGCGTGTGGCAGTCCTCGTCCACGTAGATCGGCACGGGCGAGCGGCGCCGCAGCTCGGGTCCGTCGGGGTCGCCGGCGGGCAGCGGCTGCTCGCAGTATTCGAAGGTCCATTTGCGGCAGCAGCTCCAGCGCCTCGTCGAGCGACCAGAACTCGTTCACGTCGGCCTGGAGCGGCAGCTCGGTGACCGCGCGCACGGCGCGGACGCGGTCGAGGTCGAGCCCGTCACGGCCGCCGAGCTTCAGCTTGAGCCGCCGGAACCCGCGCGCGGCAGCCTTCTCCGCGCGGCGAGCCGTGTCGTCGGGATCGCCGAGCCACAGCGTCCATGACGTGGGCGGGCCGTCGCGGCGCAACCCGAGCAGCCGGTGGACGGGCAACCCGGCGAGCTTCCCCTGCAGGTCGTGCAGCGCGGCGTCGACCGCGCCCCGCGCCGCCTGCTCGCCGGGCGGGAGCCGAGCCTCGACCGCGTCGAGCGCCCAGGGATCGTCTCCGAGCTCGACTCCCTCGAGCCATGCGAGCCCCGAGCCGACCGACTCGTCGTACCGCGCGATCGGCGCCCCCTGCCCGAACCCCGAGACGCCGTCGTGGCGGATCTCCACCTCGACGAGCTCGGCGGCGTCCTGCGACCCACGCGCGATCGTGAAGGTCTCCGCGAGCGGCAGGGTCACGGTACGGGCGGAGAGCTCCAAGGCGGTTACACTAGTGCCTCTCCGCGCGCCCGTAGCTCAGGGGATAGAGCGTTCGCCTCCGGAGCGAAAGGTCGCAGGTTCGATTCCTGCCGGGCGCACTCTTCTCACGAGCCCAGCGAAGCCGGTCAGCGCAACTCCATCTCGGTCGCGGCGGCCGAGGGCGGGATCAGCGCCGTTGGCTCGGGCCTCGAGCGGGCCGCCCACGCTTTCTGACGACGGCCGTCAACCGCCGGCGGAGTTGGCCTTCTTGACGAAGCTGTCGTCGAACAGCGACGAGATCGTCGGCGGCTTAGCGATCACCTTGTTCTTCAGCAGCACCGACACGGTGGAGCGCCATTGCTGCCGCGTCATGTAGCCGAGTCCGTGCGCCTTCGTGACCGAGCTCGTAAACGAGCTCGCGACGTCCTGCTTCAGCTGCTTCGCGTAGACCTCCTGGTGACCCTTCGTCGCTGCGGAGGAGTCGGCGACGATGCGCGCGGCCTGCTTGCGGTGGCTCATCACCCACCGGAATCCCTGCATGTAGGCGGTCACGAACCGCTGCACCGTGTCGGGGTGGTTCTCGACCGTCGACTCGTTCGTGAGCAGCCCTGAGCCGAGGACGTCAAAGCCCCACTTCGAACCGAGCAGGACCGAGATCTTCCGGTTGCCGGCGTGCGCCTGCAGGATGGGCAACTCTGCGTCGACGTAGCAGGGGATGACGTCGACGCGGTTCCGGAGCAGGTCGTTCTCGTACGGCTCGCCGAGCGTGACCTCCTTCACGTCTGCCCGCGTCATCCCGTTCGCAGCGAGGAGCGTCTTGTAGAAGACGAACGTCGAGCCGCCGGGGTCGATCCCCACCCGCAGCCCCTTCATCGACTGCGGCTTGGTGAGCGGGTGGTTGTCCGCCAGTGAGCACATCGCGAGCGGGCTCTTCTCGTTCGTCGCCACGAGTGCGACGACGGGGATCCCCCGGCTCCTCGCGGTGGCGAGGGTCGGGAGGTCACCGAAGCCGAAGTCGGCCTTTCCCTGACCGACGAGCCGCATCGTCGTCGACGACCCCGAGCCGGGCGTGATCGAGACGTCCAGTCCCCGCTGCTCGAAGTAGCCGTTCCTCCGGGCGACGTAGAACGGCGCATGCGCGGCGCGTGGGAGCCAGTCGAGCCGGACGCTGACGTGGGTGAGGTCCGAGCGGGAGCGGCCGGAGGCGTCGGATGCGAACACGACGGCGAACGACAAGGCGGCGGCGAGCGCGACAACCGCCGCGCCGCGTGGGCTCCAGAGGACGTGGTTCACGGGCGCTCCTTTCTCACACCGGTGTCGGGTCGGCTCCGCTGTCCGTACCGCCGGGAGCGGCGCGGGACGTACACAAGATGCGTGAGATCGTCGGGAGCACGCCACAGGAACGATAGAGGCCTACGTCGAGCGGCAAGCCTGACTTCTCAAGCCGCAGCGGCCGGTAGCCGTAGTTGAACGGGCCGCCGACCTCGAGTTCCGGCCGGGGCAATCCCACAGGCGCGGCGGACGACCGTTCGGGCTGCGCTCGCATCCGGCCCGCGATCGTTGTACGGTCGCCCGGTCGGCACGGTGGCTTGCCTGCCGGAAAGTCAGCGGCCCCCGACGGGTGTGAGGATGGCGGGGGCCGCTGTGCTGCGGCGGGAAGGCTGAGGCGCGGGTCGTCATCTTCTCCGGCGCCCGTCCGTCCCGCCGTAGCCATAGACGGTGGCTCGGGCGCGGAAGTTGGCCGGCCGTCGAACGGCTCGCTCGGCGCCGGACGCACGGGCGCGGCGCTGCGCTTCCGGAGGCAAGCGGCGCGGAGGTGAAGCAGGCGGGAAGGCCAGAAACCGGGCGATCCGGACTTCCCGCCGTACCTCATAGACGGCGGCCGTGCGGCGAAGTTGGGTGACTCTCCTTCCCGATCCGCTCGGCAAGCAGACCATGCGCCCGGCCGAACGCCGAAGGCGCGCTGACGTGCCTCAGCGGTCGAACGCGAAGCGCGTCGTCCCGAGGAGCGCGCCCGGAACGACCCTCAGCTTGCAGACGCGGTCGGCACTGCCCGCCACGACCGGCACCGACGGATGCCACGTCGTCGGCGTCTCGAAGGCCTGCCGCGCCACGAGCCGGCCGTCGAGGAAGACTCGCACGGTCTGCGGCTCCTTCACGAGCAGCACGGCGTCGAACGTGCCCGCGTCGCAGCCGTAGGCGGTCAGCGTCGCCTCGCGGTCGACGTCGCCGTTCTCGAACAGCCCCGACGTCACGGTCGAGAGCCGGAGCGGCTGCTCCAGCCGCCAGAGGCCGAGGCCCTGCCGGTCGGTGCCGAACTGCGGCGCATCGGCGATCCGCTCGCCCCGGAAGGCGTACTGGAGCGGCGCGACGGCGTAGCGCGCCGGCGAGGCGGCGCCGCCGGGACGGAGCTCGCCGTCCGGCGCCACCTCGAGCAGCGCCTGTGGCAGCGGTCCCGGGACGGCGGTACCCGGCAGGTCATAGACCCACTCGATGCGGCGGTTCCAGAACGCGTTCTCCCAGACCGCGTTCCAGTAGGCCTGCCCGTCGTAGACGTAGGCGACCGGCCCGTCGGCCGCGGCATCCACCCAGCGCCGCTCGGAGCCGAGCAGCCGCTGCTGCTGGTCGCGCGCCTGCGCGGTCACCTCGCGGCCCGCCGAGACCGACCCGGCCGCGAGAGCGACGAGCAGGAGCGCCGGCAGCACCGCCAGCGCACGCCGCGGCACGAGAGCGAAGAGCGCGGCCGCGGCGACGACGGCGAACGCGACGACGAGCCGCATCGTCCCGGCCGAGGTCACGGCCCGCAGGTGCGAGAGCGGGATCAGCGTGAACGCGTGCGGCAACGCGTCGGGGACGACGAGCTTCCCGAGCGGGAGTAGCACCACGGCCGCGGCCACGATGGCCGCGGCGACCCCGCGCACGAGACGCCCGCCCGGCCCGCCGCGGTCGAGCCACAGCGCGAAGCCGAGGAAGAGCAGCGGCGCCGCCGCGATCAGGTTCCGCTCGGCGAGCAGGCCGAGCTCGCGCGAGGCGAACACGCCCACCTCGAGCACGAGCCACACCGCGCCCGCGACCGCGACAGCGAGGTAGGCGCGGACGCGCGGGTCGGCCTCGCGGTCGCGCACCGCGGACCAGAGCAACACGAGCAGCGCGCAGGACGGGAACACGCCGGTAAGCAGTGCGAGGTCGCCGGCGTGGTAGCCGACGAAGCGCGCCGCGGGGCCGGCAGCGTAGGAGCCGCCCGCGTCCCGGTAGCCGGCCAGGAGGCTGCCGCTCTCGGCGAGCCTCCACGCCGCCCAGAGCGCGCCGAGCAACACGATCCCGACGAGCGCCGGCAGATGACGGCGGAGGAGCGGCCGTGACCGGCCGAGCGCGGCCTCGAGCCCGAGCGCGGTCAGGAACACCGGCACGAGCACGACCGCCTGCAGCCGCGTTGCCAGTGCCAGGCAGAGCACGCCGACGAACAGCGCCTGGCGCGCCGGCGTCGGCACGGCGAGAGCCCCCGCCGCTGCCCACATCGCCAGAACGAACACCGGATAGAAGACGACCTCCGTCATCACGAGCCCCGAGTACGCGAGACCGGGCAGCGCCAGCGTCAGCGCCGCCGCGACGAGCGCCCACTGCCGCGACATCAGCGACCGACCCCAGAGGTACACCGGGACCGCCGCCAGCGACATCAGGACCGCCTGCAGCGCCTTGAGCAGCGAATACCCGAGCGCGAGGTCGCCGAGGCTGAGCGGCGCTCCCACGACGGCAGGGACGATCGCGCTGTAGTAGGGAGTGGGCCCGCCGAGGATCGTGAGGTTCCCGTCGCGGTAGAGGCCCTGCCCGAGCAGGCCGTAGATCGGCTCGTCAGGCATGATCCACGGCGTCGGCACGCCACGGCTCGCCCAGGCGCGCAGCGCCGCAGCGACGAGCACGAGCGCGCCCAGCACGATCCATCCGGGCATGCGGCCGATGCGGGCTACCACGTCACCTCGCAGGCGAGCATGCCAGCCACGCCGGCGTGCCGGCCCGGCCCGGAAACCGCTGACGCACTCGGGCCCGGACGTGGTTCGGGCCCCGCGGACGGGGCCCGAACCTTCCCTCCGAGCAGCGCGTGTCTTACTTCTCGGCCGCCTTGAGCACCGCGCGGACGCGGGCCGGCGAGAGCGGGGACTCGTGGATGCGGACGCCCGTCGCGTCGAAGAACGCGTTGGCGATCGCTGCCGGAATCGCAGCGTCCGGCGGCTCGCCGGCACCCGTTGACGGCAGGTCGAGCCGCTGGGTCACGGTGTACGTGATGTTCGGGTGATCCTTGAAGCGCAGGATCGGGTAGGTCACCCAGTCGAGGCTCGTGACGCGCTTCGTGTTGAACGTCACTCCCTCGTGCAGCACACGGCTCGTGCCCATGATCATGCTGCCCATCATCTGGTTCTCCAGCCCCTCGAGCGAGACGCCGAGGCCGGAGACCTGCGTGACGTAGGCATGCATCACCGTGATCTTGCCGGTCTTCTTGTTCACCTCGATGTCGGCGACGACGCCCGCCTGCGAGCCCGCGTAGCTGCCGAGGCCGAGCCCGCGACCCTTGACGACGTTGTCGTTCGAGAGGTTCGAGGCGGCGACCTTCGGCTGCCAGTTCGCGAGCTTGCCGACCCCCACCAACACGTCGCGCCAGCGGTTGAGGTCGGTCGTGCTGATGTTCTGCAGGCGGAACTCGTACGGATCCATCTTCGCCGCGTACGCGAGCTCGTCGATCAGCTGCTCCGAGGCGAAGCACGACTGCGGAGCCAGCGGCGCCCGCATCGTCGACGTCTTGAAGTAGTTGTTGATCAGCGGCACCGTCTTGCCGATCACGCGGCGGTTCGCGATGTCGTACTGCGTGCCCGAGTTGACCGTGTCGAGCTGGCCGAGGCCCGGCGTCGGCACCTCGGTTGCCGACGTGCTGCGTCGTCGGGTCGAGCCCGATCGAGGCCATCCCGAACCCGGTGAACTCGAACGCGACGATCTTGCCGTTCGCGTCGACGCCCGCGCGAACGTCGGCCATGATCGCCGGGCCGTAGTTGTCCCAGCCGTGCTCGTCCCAGCGCATGAACTGCAGCCGCACCGGCGCACCGGCGAGCTGCGACATGACCGCGGCCGCCTGGCCCGCCGTCGTGCCGCGCCGGGCCGTTGCCGAACGAGCCGGAGCCCTCCCAGTACTGGATCCGGACCTTGTTGATCGGCAGGTCGAGCAGCGCCTGCGATGCGCGTGCGCATCGTGTAGGCGTCCTGCGTGTTGGCCATCACCAGCGCGCCGTCGGCGGTCACGTGCGCGACCGCGGCAGTCGGGCCGATCGGCATGTGCCCGTTGTACTGGTAGCGGTAGCTCGCCTGAGACCTTCACGGCGGCCGACGCGAACGCGTTGTCGAAGTTGCCCGTGTTCGCGGCGATCGCGTGCCGGCGCCTGGCCTGCGCTGTCGAAGTCCCGCATCTGCTTCCAGAGGTTGCCGCTGCTCGCGATCGTCGGCGGATCGGCGCACACCACCTTCAGCTGGGCGGCCGCCTGGATCGCGTCGTACTCGTTCGGCGCGACCACGCCGAGGAAGTCGTTCCGCCGGACGACGCGGACGTCCTTGATGTGCTTGATCGAGCTCTCGTCGACCGAGACGATCGCGCGGCATCGTCCCGTCGCCGTAGGCGCCCTGGCCGCGCGGCCGCACGAGCCGGCCGTGCAGCATCCCCGGGATGCGGATGTTCTGCACGTAGGTGTGCTTGCCGGTGACCTTCTCCGGGATGTCGACGCGCGGCACGTGCGCCTTCGTCGACGAGCTTGTACTGGCTCGACGGCCTTCGACGGTGCGCCGCCCGGAACGACGCTCTGCGCCGCCATTCGGACGTTGAACAGCTTGTCGCCGATGAGCTCGCCGTAGGTGACGGACTTGCCGCCGCCCGACACGACGCCCTTGCTCACGGAGAGGCTCCCGACGGGCACGCCGAGCTGCGTCGGCCGCGAGGCCGAGCAGCGCCTGCTTCGCGGTCGCGGCCGCGCTGCGGACACGCGGGCCGGCGCTCGCGATCGAGCTCGAGCCGAACGTGCCGCCGGTGTTCGGCGTGATGTTCGTGTCGTGGGTGACGAACTTCATCTGGCCGATGTCCATGTCGAGCTCTTCGGCCGCGATCATCATCAGGCCGGTGTTCGAGCCCTGTCCGAGCTCGACGCGGCCCGTCTTGACCGAGGCCGTGTTGTCGGCGTGGATCGCGATGAAGCTGTCGACGTCTTGCAGATCGGGGGGGCCGTTGCTGGCGAACGGGCTGTCGGCGGCCTGAGCTTTGCCGGCGAGGCCGGCGCCGGCAACCGTGAGGCCGACGATCATGCGCCGCCGCCCTTGACGAACGCCGTGCGCGAGAACTCGCTGCTTGAGGATCTCGGTCATGGTTACTTCCCACCCTTCGCCATCACAGCGGCGGCCTTCTGGATCGCCGTCAGGATTCTCGGATACGTGCCGCAGCGGCAGAGGTGCCCGTTCATCGCGGTGCGGATCTGCGCCTCGGTCGGCCGCTTCGTCGTCGCCAGCAGATCGGCGGCCTGGATCATCATTCCGTTCTGGCAGTACCCGCAATGCGGAACCTGAACGTCGATCCACGCCTGCTGCAACGGATGCAACGCAGCCGGCGCCGCAGCGGTCGTACCACGCGAAGACGCCCACAGCGCAGGCATACCCTCGAGCGTCGTGATCGCCCTGCCGCTGACGGCGGCAACCGGCGTCACACACGACCTGATCTCCTTGCCGTCGAGCAACACCGAGCAGGCGCCGCACTGCGCCAGACCGCAACCGAAACGCGGGCCGTGCAGATGCAACTCGTTGTGCAACACGTACAGAAGCGGTGTGTCGAGGCTCGCGGTCACGCTGTGCACGAGACCGTTCACCTTGATCTTCAACTTGCTCGCCATGCATCCTCCAGTTCTCGAAGGGTCTCCGCTCGGCGTCACCACACAGGTTTTCCGACGCCCAATCGGTCCACCGACCATAGAGGTCGGCGGGCGAATATTCAAGAAACGTTGAACCCGCTGCGGCCGATTTCATTCGTGGACCACGGAAGAGAGGGATCGGGCCCGTTGCCGGGCCCGATCCCTCGCAGACAGAAGCGTCGGCTACTTGCCGGCGTTCGTCAGGAAGCCGCGGACGCGCGCGGGCGTCAGCGGTGCCTGGGTCATACGGACGCCGGTGGCGTCGTAGATCGCATTGGCGATCGAGGCGCCGACCGGAACGAGCGGCGGCTCGCCGGAGCCGGACGCGTCGCGGTCGGGCCGGTTCATCAGGACCGTGGTCACCTTCGGTGAGTCCTTGAAGCGCAGGATCGGGTAGCTGACCCAGTCCCTGCTCGTGACGCGGTTCTTGTTGAACTGGAGCTCCTCGTGGAGGAGCCGGCTGACGCCCTGGATCAGGCTGCCCGACATCTGGTTCATCAGCAGGTCCGGGTTGATCGCGAACCCGGAGTCCTGTGCTGCCCAGAGGTGGTTCACCGTCACCTTGCCGGTCTCCTTGTTGACCGACACGTTGGCGACCGTGGCGGCGTAGGAGTCGTTGTGCGTACCGACCGCCATGCCCCAGCCCGTGACGACGTTGCCGGTCTTCAGGTTCGAGGCCGGAACGTGCGGCGTGTAGCCGGACGCCTCGACAGCCGCCCTGAGCACGCCGCTGTAGCGAGGCCACTCCGAGCGCGGGCCCGCGGCACCGTCCGTCCGCATGTTCTGCAGGCGGAAGTTGAACGGGTCCATCCCGGCCGCCTCGGCCAGCATGTCGACGAACTGCTCGGAGGCGAACGCGGTCTGCGGGCCCGACGGCGCGCGGAGCGTGCCGTTCTGGAACATGCCCATCGACTGCGTCTGCGTCTTCGAGATCAGGCGGAAGCCCTGACCGCCGAGCGCGTTGTTGGCGACCTTGTACATCGGCGCCAGGTTCTCGGCGTTCGTTCCGCCGTTGCCCGCAGCGCCGGGGACGACGCCCATGAGCACCTGCGTCGCCGGCGTCGAGGTGCTCGCCTGGGCGAACGCGGTCGCCTCGTAGGCGACGATGTTGCCCTTGGCGTCGACGCCGCCCCGCATGTCGTGCATGATCGCGGGCCCGTAACGCGTCCAGCCCTGCTCGTCCCAGCGCATCAGCTGGAGCCGGACCGGAGCACCGGCGAGCTTCGAGAGCAGCGCCGCCGCCTCGTTGATGTCGAGGTAGTGGTAGCCGTTGCCGAAGGAGCTCGAGCCCTCGTAGTAGACGATCCGAACCTGGTTCGGCTTCGAGAGGCCGAGTGCGCCCTGGACGTCGGTGACCGTGCTCGCGACGTTCTGGGTGTTGCTGAACACCGTGACCGTGTCGTTGTCGGGCCCTCCGAGCGCCTTGTAGTCGCCGACGGCGCAGGCCGGACCGATCGGGTTGTGGCCGTTGTACGGATACGCGAACGATCCGGACACTGTCTTCGCCGCGCTCTTGAACGCCGCGTCGAAGTTGCCGGCGCTGCCCGTGACCCGGGCCGGCATCAACCCGGCCGAGTCCGCCTTGCGGAAGCTCGCCCAGAGGTTCGCGTGACCCGGCAGGATCGGCGAGTCGGCCCACGTGACCTTGAGCTGCGCTGCGGCCTGCACGACCTGGTACTCGACCTTGCCGACCACGCCGACGAAGTCACCCTGCTGCACGACCTTCACGTCCGTCAGGTGCTTGATCGAGTCCGCGTCGACCTTGAGCGGCTTCGCGAAGCCGTCGGTCAGCCACGGGCCCTGGCTCGGGCGGATCCAGCGGGCGTGGAGCATGCCCGGCAGCGTGATCGTGTGCGAGTAGGCGAACTTGCCACTCACCTTGGCCGGGATGTCGACGCGCGGCGCCATCGTCCCGACCAGCTTGTACTGGCTGACCGGCTTCGCCGGCGCCACGCCGTGCTGCAGCGAGGTCGTCTTGAGCGTGACGTTGAACAGCTTCCCGCCGACGAGCTCGCCGTAGGTCACCGACTTCCCGCCTCCGCTGACGACGCCCTTGCTGACCGAGAGGGCCGACACCGGCACGCCCAGGTTGGCCGAGGCGAGGTTGAGCAGCTCGGCCCGCGCCGCAACCGCTGCCGCGCGGATCCTGTGACCGGTGCTCGACATCGAGTTCGAGCCACCGATGCCGCCCGTGAGAGCGACCGTGTACGAGTCGTTCTGCGTGCTCAGCGCCTGACCGTTGCGGTGCGTCGAGGTGCCGTTGATCATCTGGCTCAGGTCGACGTCGAGCTCCTCCGCGGCCACCATCAGGAAGCCGGTGGAGATGCCGTTGCCCGGGTCGCCCTGGCTCGTGAGCACGTTGACGGTGTTGTCCGCGTTGATGCGGATCCACGAGTCGAGATTCGTCAGCGACGGGTTGTAGCCGGCCGACGTCGGCGCCGACGCAGCGCTCGCCTTCCCCGCGACCGCCGAGCCCGCGAGGCTGAAGCCGACGACCATCGCGCCGCCGCCCTTCAGAAACGACTTGCGCGAGAACTCCTTCTTGAGCATCTCGGTCATCGTTACTTCCCACCCTTCGCCATCACAGCGGCGGCCTTCTGGATCGCCGTCAGGATTCTCGGATACGTCCCGCACCGACAGAGATGACCATTCATCGCGGTGCGGATCTGCGCCTCGGTGGGGCGCTTCGTGGTCGCCAAAAGATCGGCGGCCTGAATCATCATCCCGTTCTGGCAGTAGCCGCAATGGGGAACCTGAACATCGATCCACGCCTGCTGCAACGGATGCAGCGCAGCCGGCGCCGCAGCCGTCGTGCCGCGCGAGGAGGCCCACAGACGCAGGCATGCCCTCGAGCGTCGTGATCGCCCTGCCGCTGACGGCGGCAACCGGCGTCACACACGAACGGATCTCCTTGCCGTCCAGCAGCACCGAGCACGCACCACACTGCGCGAGACCGCAACCGAACCGCGGACCGTGCAGGTGGAGCTCGTTGTGCAGCACGTACAGCAACGGTGTATCGAGGCTCGCGGTCACGCTATGCACGAGACCGTTCACCTTGATCTTCAACTTGCTCGCCATACTCCCCTCCTATCGGGAGTCGTGAAACGGATCAGGAAGCCGCAAAGCGGGAGAGAACGTGCCTCGACGACCGCGTTGCGCCAAGTGGAGACTACGCGTGCCCACAGATGGAAGCAATAGTCAAACGCGAACCACTCCTTCCTCATCGTTCCTCGACGCGGCGAGCCTTCCACACGAGTGCCGAAGCCGTCCATGCGAGCAGGAAGACGGCAACCATCCAGTACCCGAGCTGGGCGAGATCCAGCCCGCCTAGCCACGTGAGAGCCGGGTCACCTGGTCTCATCCGGCCGATCACGTGGGCGACCTCGACCGCGCCGACCGCGACGGCCACGACCACGGAGAAGCTCGTCACCGTCACGTTGTAGGAGAGCTTCCGGCGCGGGCTCGTGGACGCCCAGCCGTAGGCCTTCGACATGAAGATCCCGTCGATCGTGTCCATCAGAGACATGCCGGCGGCGAAGAGGAGCGGAAGCGACAGCGCCGCGAGGATCGGCACGTGGCCCGAGGCCGCGCTCGCGGTCAGGGCCAAGAGGCCGATCTCGCTCGCCGTGTCGAAGCCGAGTCCGAACAGGAGCCCGAGCGGGTACATGTGCCAGCTCTTGCCGACGAGGCGGCCCAGACGACCGAGGAAGAGCCGGCTCATGAAGCCGCGTTCGGCCAGCCTGCGCTCGAGCGCGTCCTCGTCGAGCCGGCCGTGCCGGAGGCCGCGGCGCAGCTTGAGGATGTCGATCAAGACGAACAGGTTCAGGATCCCGATCAAACACAGGAAGGTCCCGGACACGGTGGTGCCGATCAATCCGCCGGTGCTCTGGAGCCCGGGGATCGCCGAGCCGACCACCCACGCCCCGAGTGCGAGCCCGACAGCCAGGCCGAAGACGATCGTCGAGTGGCCGAGCGAGAAGAAGAACCCGACGCCGAGCGGCCGCTCGCCGTCGTGGAGCAGCTTGCGGGTCATGTTGTCGATCGCCGCGATGTGGTCGACGTCGAAGGCGTGCCGCAGGCCGAAGGTGTAGGCGAGCACCCCGAGCCCGCCGAAGACGGGGTGCGACGGCGCGTAGATCGCGATCAGGCCCCAGCCGGCGACGTGGAGCAGCGCCACGGCAGCCGCGAGCAGGACGAGACGCCGGCGCTCGGACGACGCGCCGCCCGCACCTCGGCCGCTCGCCTCGAGCGAAGCAGTGCTCATGCCGGACGCCCCTCGAGCCTCGCCGCCGCGATCGCCGCCTGGCCGTAGGAGATGCCGCCGTCGTTCGGCGGCAGCCGGCTGGGGACGAGAACCCGGAGGCCGCCGGCGTTTAGGCGTGTTGCAACCGCTTCGACCAGTCGGCGGTTCTGGAACACGCCTCCGCTGAGCACGACGAGGTCGAGCCCGTGCGTCTCGGCCGTCGCGGCGCACGCCGAGGCCGTGGCGGCGGCGACCGTGGCGTGGAAACGGGCGGAGACGACGGCCGGGTCGATCCCGCGCTCGACGTCATCGGCGATGCACCGGATCGTCTCGCGGGCGTCGAGGAGCGCGTGCGGGGAACCGGCCGGGTTCGTGAGCGGCAGAGGGTACGGCTCCCCGCCGGGCCCGCCCGCCGACTCGAGCTCGACCGCCGCCTGCCCCTCGTAGCTCGCCTCGGGACAGATGCCGCAGAGCGCCGCCACTCCGTCGAAGAGCCGCCCCATGCTGGTCGTCACCGGCGAGACGAGCGCGCTGCGGCCGACCTCCGCGACCTGAGCCCACCGTGCCGGGTCGACCAGCCCGTCCAGCGTTCGCGGCACCGGACGCTTCTCGCCGACTGCCTCGGCAAGCCATGCGGCCGCCATGCGCCACGGCTCCCGGATCGCCTGTGCGCCGCCCGGCATCCGCACCGGCCAGAGGCTCGCGGCGCGCTCGAATCCGAGCAACCCGCCGACGAGCAGCTCGCCGCCCCACACCGTCCCGTCGGTGCCGTAGCCGGTGCCGTCGTAGATCGCACCGACGGCCGGGCCGTCCAACCCGTGCTCGGCGAGGCAAGCGGCCAGATGGGCGTGGTGGTGCTGTACGCCGACCAGCTCGACGCCCTCGCGCTCGAGCGCGTACGCCGTGGAGAGGTAGCCCGGATGCAGGTCGTGGGCGACGATCGACGGCTCAACCGCGAAGAGGCGCTCGAAGTGCTCGATCCCCTCGCGGAAGGCTGCGAGGGTCGCGTAGTGCTCGAGGTCTCCGATGTGGTGGCCGACCCACGCTCGCGCGCCCTTCGCGACGCAGAAGGTGCTCTTCTGCTCCGCGCCGCAGGCCAGCAGCGGGCGCGAGGCCGGCACCGGCAGGCCGAGGCTCTGCGGCACGTACCCGCGAGAGCGCCGGATCGTGAGCGTGCTCCGATTGCCCGCGGCACCTACGACGCGAACGACCGAGTCGTCGGTGCGGGTCTGGATCGGGCGGTCGTGCACGAGGAACACATCCGCGATCCCCGCGAGCCGCTCCAGGGCATCGCCGTCGTCGTAGGCGATCGGCTCGTCCGAGACATTGCCGCTCGTGAGCACGAGTGCGCCTCCTCCGCGGGCGGCGACATCGGCGAGGAGCACATGGTGGAGCGGCGCGTAGGGAAGCATCACGCCGAGCTCGGCCATGGTCGGCGCGACGCTGCGCGCGACCGACGCCCACGGACGCCGCGGCGCCAACACGATCGGACGCGCGCCCGACACGAGCAGCGCCTCCTCTTCTGCGCCCAGCTCGACGAGCTCGCGGGCGGTCGCGAGGTCGCGGGCCATGAGCGCGAAGGGCCGATCTTCGCGATGCTTGCGCCGGCGAAGCGTCGCCACGGCGGCCTCGTTCGCGGCGTCGCAGGCGAGGTGGTAGCCGCCGAGGCCCTTCACCGCGACGATCGCGCCGCCGGCGAGCGCACGCGCGGCCGCCTCCACCGGATCGAGGGCAGTGCCGGTCGGAAGCTCGCGGCCGTCGACCGTGATCAGCCGCGCGCGCGGGCCGCACGCCGGGCAGGCGTTCGGCTGGGCGTGAAACCGTCGGTCGGCCGGATCGTCGTACTCGCGTCGGCACGCGGGGCACATCTCGAACGCGGCCATCGTCGTCAGCGGCCGGTCGTAGGGAACGCCGCGGGCGATCGTGAACCGCGGGCCGCAGTTCGTGCAGTTGACGAACGGGTAGCGGGACCGGCGGTCGGCCGGGTCGAAGAGCTCGGCCAGGCAATCGTCGCAGGTCGCCATGTCCGGAGAGACGAGCGCGGCCGCCTCGCCTGCGTGCGCGCTCGCGGCGATCGCGAATCCACGCTCGCCGCGCAGCGGCACTGCGTGGCACGTCACCTGCTCGACGGCCGCGAGCGGCGGCGCCTCGACCGGGAGCCGCGCCAGGAACGCGTCCACCGACAACGCACGGCCCTCGACCTCGAGCAGGACGCCATGCGAGTCGTTCAGGACGAAGCCGCCCAGCTCGTGCTCGCGGGCGAGGCGGTAGACGTACGGGCGGAAGCCGACGCCCTGGACCGTGCCCTCGATGCGCGCCCGCATCCGCACGAGCGGCGTGCTGCGCGGATCGGCCGCAGCCGTCATCGGGGCTCGAGCTCGACCAGCTCGCGCAGGAGGTGGTAGGCCGTGGCCTGCGCCTCCTGGATACGCGGGATGTGCTGCGAGCGCGTGATCACGACGTGGTCGGCGAGCGCTTCGGCGGCAACTCGCCCGCCGTCGTAGCCGACGAACGCGATCGTGCTGAGGTCGCGACGCCGCGCCTCGGCCAGCGCGGCGAGCACGCTCAGCGAGTTGCCGCTGGTCGACAGCGCGACCAGCGCGTCGCCCGCGGCGCCGTAGGCGATCACCTGCCGCGCGAAGATCGCCTCGGTGCCGATGTCGTTCGCGATCGCCGTCAGGATCGCCGAGTCGGCCGTGAGATCGAGCGCGCGGCGCGCGGGCCAGCCCGTCGCGGCCGGCGGCGCGCCGAAGTCGGCGACGACGTCCATCGCGTCGGTGGCCGAGCCGCCGTTTCCGAGCGCCAGCAGCGTGCCGCCCGACTCGAAGGCCGCCCGCAAGGCCGCCGCCGCGTCGCGAAGCGCCTCGACGCCCTCGCCGAGCGTTTGCGCACGCAGCGCCTCGATCTCGTCAGCTTTCATCAGCACCGAGTCACGCACGTCGGCGAGCACGGCGTCGAGGTCGTGCTCGCGCTCGGCGAGGAACGGATAGAGGAAGCTCGAGGCGCCGGCGTCGTGGACGGGCTGAGCGTTCCGTCCCTCGAGCAGGCCGCGGTGCTCGAAGAAGACGTGCACGAGCTCCCAGAGCACGTGGTAGGTCGTCTCCACCAGCTCCTGCGCCACGAACGGGTCGCGGCCGCCCGGGTCGAGCTCCCACTCCGCGCCGAGCGCGGCGAACGCGACCGTCAGGCAGCCGCGCGATCGCGCGAGGGCGACCGCGGCTCCGAGCTCGGGATCGTCGCCGGCTTCGCCGAAGGCGATCACGATGTCGTCGGACCGGGCGAGGGCTGCGAGCTGCGCGAGCACGGGGCCGGACTCGGGCGCGATCCCGATCGCGGGCAGCGCCCGCTTGCCCACGATCACCGGGTGGACGAACTCGACCGCGACGTGCCGCACGTCCGAGCGGGCGGTCGCCGAGCTGCCGATCGCGAGCAGCCGGCCGCCGCGGGCGAAGCGCTCCGCGACGCGGTGGCAGAGCGCGGCGATGCGTTCGGCTTCGGCCCGGAAGAAGCGCCCGTTCGCCTCGCTCCGCGCGCCGAGCCCGCGCTCGACCTGCTCGCGCACGCGGTCGGTCGAGACCGCCGAGGTCATGCCGGAACGGCGGCCCGCGATGCGACGAGGTCGCCGAGCCACGCACGCAGCCTGTCGACGCCCTCCCCCGTCTTCGCGCTGACGAGCATGCGCGGCACGTCCGGGTGCACCGTGTCGATGTTCGAGATCAGCCGGTCGAGGTCGACGTCGAGATGCGGCAGGAGGTCGATCTTGTTCACGAGCACGAGCTCGCACGTGCGGAACATCAGCGGGTACTTGAGCGGCTTGTCGTCGCCCTCGGTGATCGACGAGACCATCACGCGCACGTCCTCCCCGACCCTGAACTCCGCCGGACAGACGAGGTTGCCGACGTTCTCGATCACCAGCAGATCGATCTCTTCCAGCGGTAACGCGGGCAGCGCCGAACGCACCATGTTCGCGTCGAGATGGCACTCACCGCCGAAGCCTGGATCGGTGTTGAGCTGCGTCACCGGCACGTGGAAGCTCACGAGCCGCTCGGCGTCGAGGGAGCCCTGCACGTCACCCTCGAGCACGCCGACCCGGATGCCGTCGAGTGGCTCCTCGAGCAGGCGCTCGAGCAGCGTCGTCTTCCCCGCGCCCGGCGCGCTCATCAGGTTGACGACCGTCACCCCGTGCCGGTCGAAGTCCGCGCGGTTCGCGCGGGCAATCGTGTTGTTGGCGTCGAGCGCGTCCTCGACGACCCTCACCCGGATGCGATGCATGCGTCCTCCTCGACCTCGATTGACTCGACCTCCAGCTCGTCGCCCGCCGAGATTCGCACGTCGCCCGACCCGCAGGCCGGACAACGGAAGTCCGTCTCGTCGAGCACCCACTCGTGTCCGCACGCCTCGCAGCCAAGGCTCGCCGCCACCACCTCCTGCTCGAGTCGCGCGCCCTCGCAGAGCGTGCCGCGGGCGACGTGCTCGAAGGAGAACGCGAGCGACTCGGGCACGACCTGGCGCAGGTGGCCGACGCGCAGGAACACCGCGGTCACGCGCCGGCCGTCCGCGTGCCTCGTGGCCGTGTCCACGACCGCGCCTGCCACCGAGAGCTCGTGCACCTGTCAGCAGATCCTGGGTAGCGGGTCTCCAACGAGCTGATCCATCACGCGCTTGCCGCCGAACGCGGTCTCGACGAGCACCATCCCGGTCGGCTCGGTTTTGACCTCGCCGATCTCGACCGCCTCCTCGCAGCCCGGCGTGGCGCGCAACGCCGCGAGCGCAGCGTCGGCGCCGTCGGGCGCGACGAACGCGACGAGCTTGCCCTCGTTCGCGACGTACATCGGGTCGATGCCGAGGATCTCCGCGGCACCAGCGACCACCGGCTTCACCGGCACGTCCTTCTCGCGGACGATCATCGCGACGCCCGATGCGCGGGCGAGCTCGTTGAGCACCGAGGCGACACCGCCGCGCGTCGCGTCCCGCAGGCACCGTAGGTGCGGGCCCGCCGCGTCGAGCAGCGCATCGACCGCCGGCCAGAGCGAGCGCGTGTCCGACTCGACCTCGGCATCGAGGTGGAACTCGCCGCGGGCGAGCATGATCGCCGTCCCGTGCTCGCCGATCGAGCCCGAGACGATGATGCGGTCGCCGGGAACGAGCCCGGCGGGCGAGAGCCGGGCCCGTGGGTCGACTCGACCGATCCCGGCGGTGCAGAGGTACATCGAGTCCGCGTGACCGCGCTCGACGACCTTCGTGTCGCCCGCGACGATCTCGACGCCGGCCTCGGCGGCCGCGGCCGCGATCGCGTCGACCTCCGCGCGCAGCTCGGCAGCCGGCAGTCCTTCCTCGAGCACCATCGAGAGCGTGAGCGCGAGCGGCCGGGCGCCGGCCATCGCGAGGTCGTTGACGGTGCCGTTCACGGCGAGCTCGCCGATCGAGCCTCCGGGGAAGCGGATCGGCTTGACCACGAAGCTGTCGGTCGTGAAGGCGAGGTCGACGCCGCCGACCGAGACCGCGCCCGCGTCGGCGAGCGCGGCGAGCGCGCGCGATCCGAACGCCGGGACGAGCAGCCCTTCTATCAGCGTCTGGGTGGCCTTGCCGCCGGCGCCGTGGGCCATCGTGATCTGGTCGTCCTTGAACTTCAGCGGCTTCGCGCGGACGGTCTCGATGATGTCGAGCACGCGCTGCTCGCGATCCGTCGGCACGGCCTGGCGCGCCACGTCAGACCACCTCTCTCTCGCGCGCGAAGCGGCCGTAGTGGTAGTAGGCCGCGCACGCGCCCTCGGGCGAGACCATGCACGTCCCGATCGCGTGCTCCGGGGTGCAGGCGCTGCCGAAGACCTTGCACTCCCACGGCTTGATCACGCCCTTCAGCACCTCGCCGCACTGGCAGGCCTTCGGGTCGGCGACGCGGATGCCGGGGACGGTGTAGCGCACCTCGGCGTCGAGCTCGCGGTAGGCCTCGGACAGCTTCAGTGCGCTTTGCGAGATGAAGCCGAGCCCGCGCCACTCGAAGTGCGGCCGCAGCTCGAAGACCTCCGCCATCACGGTCAGCGCCGCGCGATTGCCGTCGTTCGGAACGACGCGCGCGTACTGGTTCTCGACCTCGCAGCGCCCGTCGGTGAGCTGGCGCAGGATCATCTGCACCGACTGCAGCAGGTCGAGCGGCTCGAAGCCCGAGATCACGATCGGCCTGCCGTAGTCGGCCGGGATGAACTCGAAGGGCCGGACGCCGACCACCGTCGCGACGTGCCCGGGGCCGATGAAGCCGTCGAGCCGCAGGTCGGGCGAGTCGAGCAGCGCCTTGAGCGGCGGCACGATCGTCACGTGGTTGCACATGCACGAGAAGTTCGCGATCCCCTCGGCCTTGGCGCGCTTCAGCGTCAGCGCGGTCGACGGCGCCGTGGTCTCGAAGCCGATCGCGAAGAACACCACCTGGCGATCCGGGTTCTCCCTCGCGATCCGCAGCGCGTCGAGCGGCGAGTAGACCATGCGGATGTCGGCGCCCTGGGCCTTCGCGTCCTGCAGCGTGCCCTTCGAGCCCGGGACGCGGAGCATGTCCCCGAAGCAGGTGAAGATCACGTCCGGCTCGTGCGCCAGCGAGATGCCGTCGTCGACGCGGCCCATCGGGATCACACAGACCGGGCAGCCCGGGCCGTGCACGAGCTCGACGTTCGCCGGCAGCAGGTCGTCGACGCCGTACTTGTAGATCGAGTGCGTGTGGCCGCCGCACACCTCCATCACCTTGTAGTGGCGGCCCGGCTCGACGGTGGCGAGGATCTCGCCCGCGAGGACGCGCCCGAGCTCGGCATCGCGGAACTCGTCGACGAACTTCATGCGGCTTCTCCTTCCGGCTCGAGGCGGACGAGCGCGGTTCCGGCGTGCACGAGCACGAGGTCGCCGGGCGCAACGTCGCCGACGAGCTCGACGTCGACCTCGGCCTCGCCCGCTCCGTCGCTCTCGCGGCACCGGGCGAGACGGCTGCCCGGGTCGGCGCGGAGGACGCGCATCGGCACCGCGCGATCGCCGCAGGTGATGCAGTGGTCGTCGGGGCCGCACACGGGGCCGAGCTCCGGGGCGCTCACTCGATCACGCTCGCCTTCAGCTCCTCGAGCTCCTGCTCGTACCCGGCCCCCATCGTCTCGAGCAGCCGGAGCGTCGCCTGCGCCTCGTCCTCGTCGATCTTCGCGAGGGCGAAGCCGACGTGGATCAGCACCCAGTCGCCCGGCTGGGCGCCCGTGCCGTCGCCGTCGAGCAGGCCGACGTTCACGTTGCGGCGCACGCCTGCGATCTCGATCGTCGCCAGACGGTTCACCTCGTCCACGAACTCGACCACCTGCCCAGGGATTGCCAAGCACATCGCCGCTCCCTTCACCCGTGTCGATCGGGGCCGTGCACGGAAACGATCGCAAGACCCGTCTTGCCGATTGGTGCGAGCCTTCGCCGAGCCTAATCGAAGCGAGGCAATCCGGCCGACGCCACGGGAGCTCGCAGGGCTCAGCCGGATCCGGCGGTCACGAGCACGATGAGGGTCCGGGGCCCGTGGACGCCCTCGACGCGATCGAGCTCGATGTCGGAGGTTGCCGACGGCCCGCTCACGAGCGTGACCGGCCGACGCTCCCTGGTGACGAGATCGCCGAGGACGGCGATCGCCTCGGGCACGAGCGCGACGATGCGGCTCTCGTCGACGACGCAGACGTGCAGATCGGGGACGAGACTGAGCGCGCGGCGGCCTTCGTCCGGTGCGCCGGTGAGCGCGATCGTGCCGGTCTCGGCGATCGCGACGGTGCAGCCGGTGAGCACGCCGTCGATCGCGTCGAGCTCCCGAGGCGTCAACGCCGCGTCCCCGACGAGCTCCGGTCCCGACGGGCGCCAGGCCTCCGGCACGCCGTCGGGCACGAGCAGCCGCCGAAGGTCGCGCTCGCGGCAGACACCGGCGACCGCGGCGGCGATGTCCGCGCCCACCCGCCGCACCTCCGCTCGGTACTCACCTGCGCGCTCGCAGAAGAGGTCGACGCGCTCGGTCGGCGAAAGCGCGCTCGCCCGGCGGTACGACCGGGAGACGGAGACCGGCTCGACGCCGCGGAGTGCTGCATCGATCCGCCCGAGGATCGCGCTACGAGCCTCGCTCATCGGCGCTCACTCCGCCACCAGTCGTGGAAGCTCTGGCGCGCGAGCGGCTTCAGGTCGCGGGTCCGCGTCCAGCCCGCGAGCGGAGGGGGCAGCCGACGGATCACGTCTCCGCGCCGGAACGGGCGCTGTGCGATGCGGCCGAGGCGGTGCGCGAGCGCGAGCCGCCGAGGGCTGTCGAAGGCCCAGGCCGCGGCGCGCATCATCGCCCGCTCGCCGCGCGCGCCCTGTGTCCGCACGACCTCTCCGCGGAGATGCAGCAGCACCGTCGGGATGTCGATCTTGACCGGGCACACCTCGTAGCAGGCGCCGCAGAGGCTCGAGGCGAACGGCAGCGACGGCGCGTGCTCCACGCCCTCGAGCTGCGGCGCGAGGATCGCCCCGATCGGCCCGGGATAGACGGAGCCGTACGCGTGGCCGCCGGTTCGCGAGTACACCGGGCAGACGTTGAGGCACGCGCTGCAGCGGATGCACTGGAGTGCCTGCCGCCCCACCTCGTCGCGGAGGACGCGGGTGCGCCCGTTGTCGAGCAGCACCACGTGCAGCTCCTGCGGCCCGTCGCCCGGAGTGACCCCGGTCCAGAGGGAGGTGTAGGGGTTCATCCGCTCCCCGGTCGCCGAGCGCGGCAGCAGCTGGAGGAACACCTCGAGATCGGCGAACGTCGGCACGAGCTTCTCGATCCCGAGCACCGTCACGAGCACCGGCGGCAGGGTCGTGCACATGCGGCCGTTCCCCTCCGACTCGACCACGACGACCGTGCCCGTCTCGGCCACGCCGAAGTTCGCGCCGCTGACGCCGACGCGGGCGGCGAGGAAGCGCTCGCGCAGGTAGAGGCGGGCGGCCTCCGCGAGGTCGCGCGGGTCGTCGGAGACGAGATCCGGCGCGATCGTGCGCGCGAAGATGTCGCGGATCTCGGTGCGGTTGCGGTGGATCGCCGGCACGAGGATGTGTGACGACCAGTCGCCGTCGAGCTGCAGGATCAGCTCCGCGAGGTCGGTCTCGATCGCGTGGATGCCGGCGGCGGCGAGTGCGTCGTTGAGGCCGATCTCGTCCGTCGTGAGCGACTTCACCTTCACCACTTCGGTCGCGTCGTGGTCCCTCGCGACGCGGGTGACGATCGCGTTCGCCTCGGCCGCGTCGCGGGCCCAGTGCACCCGGCCGCCTGCCGTTTCGACCGCGGCCTCGAACTCGAGCAACACCTCGCCGAGGCGCGAGAGCACGTCGGCCTTGATCGCACGGCCGGCCTCGCGCAGCTCCTCCCAGTCGGGCACCTCGGCGACGACGCCGGCGCGTTTCGCGCGGATCGTGCCCGTCGCCCTGGCGAGATTCGCCCGCAGCTGCGGGTTCGCAAGCTCGCGGCGGGCAGCGGCGGGGAAGCTCTCGCTCACCGCGCGTTCAGGATCTCGGCCAGGTGCGCCGTGCGCACGCGGGAGCGCCGCCGCGAGAGCCCGCCGCCGATCTGGAGCAGGCACGAGCCGTCGAGCGCCGTACAGACCTCGGCGCCGCTCTCCTCGAGGTGCGAGCACTTGTCGGCCAGCATCGCGCTCGAGGTGTCGGCGTTCTTGATTGCGAACGTGCCGCCGAAGCCGCAGCATTCGTCGGCGTCGCGCACCTCCCTCAGCTCGAGCCCGCGCACGCTGCCGAGCAGGCGCAGCGGCGCATCGCCGACCCGCGTCACACGCAGCGAGTGGCACGTCGGGTGGTAGGCGACCCGGTGCGGGAACGCCGCGCCGACATCCTCGACGCCGAGCCGGTCGACGAGCAGCTCCGAGAGCTCGAGCACACGGTCGAGGACCGCGGGCCGCTCGCCGAGCAGGTCGGGGTAGAGCTCCCGCACGCAGCCGACGCACGAGGACGAGGGCGCGACGACCACCTCGCACTCCGAGAACGTCTCCACGAAGCGCCGCGCGAGCCGCGCCGCCTCGTCCCGGTGGCCGCTGTTCACGTGCATCTGCCCGCAACACGTCTGCCCGTCGGGGAACACGACCTCGTGGCCGAGCCGCTCGAGCACGTCCACCGTCGCCCGTCCGACCTCCGGGTACAGCGAATCCGCGAGGCACGTGACGAAGAGCGCGATCCGCATCGCTCGTCAGGCTAGCCGTGGACTACGTGCGAGCCGGTCGCGGTCCACCCTGCCTTGCGCTCCGAGTGCACCGCGAGGCGAAGCGCAGCGCCAGGCGGACGCCTAGGATCGAGCTCGTGGCGTCGGGAATCGCCAATGCATATCTCGTCTCCGACCCGCGCCGGGCGGGAGCGAGAGCCCACCTGCGGGCAATGGGCCTCGCCGAGCGCGATTGGAGCAAGCCGCTGGTCGCGTTCGACATCGACGCGAGGCGGCTCGACGCCGAACTGACGGCTGGCGAGCTCGCGGTTCGGGCCGAGGTGCGCCCGGCGCAGTCGCCTCGCGTGGTGCGCGGTCTGCTCGCTGAGTACGCACTCAGGGTCGGCGCTTCCGCACACGGAGCGGTGACGTCGTGAGCGTCCGGCTCGCCGGCAAGGTGGCTCTCGTCACGGGCGCCGGCCGCGGCATCGGACGGACGCTCGCGCTCGGCCTGGCCGAGCACGGCGCGACCGTGCATGCGAACGACGTCGAGGGAGCCGAGGCGACGGCTGCCGTGCTCCCGGAAGGCCGGCGCGGCCTCGCGCTCGCCTACGACGTCTCCGAGAGGTCGCAGATCCGCGCGATGTTCGCGCGCCTCGACCGCCTCGACGTCCTCGTCAACTGCGCCGGGATCACGGGCTGGATCGACCTCGACGATCCGAGCGAGCAGACGTGGGACCGCGTGATCGACACGAACCTCAAGGGCACGTTCTTCTGCTCGACGGACGCTGTGCGGCTGATGCGTGCCGGCGGCGGAGGCTCGATCGTGAACGTGTCGAGCGTGGTCGCGGCGCGCGCGCTGCGCAACCTGTCGGCGTACGCGGCGAGCAAGGGCGGGATCAACGCGCTCACGGTCCAGCTTGCGGGCGAACTCGCCCCGCACCGGATCCGCGTCAACGCGATCGCACCCGGAGCGACCAACGTGGAGCGCAACCTGGAGGACGACCCGCGCTACGCCGAGGTGTGGGCACCGCTGATCCCGCTCGGCCGGATCGCGGAGCCGGCGGAGATGCTCGGCCCCACCGTGTTCTTCGCCTCCGACGAGTCGTCGCACGTCACGGGCCAGATCCTCTACGTCGACGGTGGGTGGACCACAGCCGGTGCGTTCCCGGCCTCGTACGTCGACACCGCTACCGGGGACTGAGACGAGCGCGAGAGCCGCGGGCAGGTCGCGCCGGCTCACGCGGAGATGCGATCCGGAACGCGGCCGAGCACGACGAAGGCGAGGGCGGGAGCGAGCGCCAGCAGCGCGAAGCCCCAACTCCACCCCGCGCGCTCGACGAGCACGGCGAAGACCGGGGCAGCGACGGCGCCGACACCGAAGAGAACCGTCTGCTGGAGGCCAAGAGCGGCGCCGCTGCGACTGCGGTCGACAGCCTCGGCGGCAGCGGTGAACGCGAGACCGTTCCAGCTCGCCGCGACGACGCCCGCGATCACGAGCGTCGGCGCAAGCACCGGCAGCGACGCGCCCGTGAGGAGCGACGTCACGACCGCGGCGACCGCCGACGCGACCGCGACGACACGCAGCGGTTGGATCCGGGAGCCGACGACGTCCGACCAGCGGCCGGCCCCGATCCGGGCCGCGATGGCCAGCAGTTGCACGGTCGCGAACACGAGGCCCGCCTGGGTGGTCGACAGCCCCTGCCGGTCGTGGAGGAAGAGCACCGTGAAGCCGAACAGGGCGATCTGTGGGACGAGCAGCAGTGCCGAGCCCCCGGCGAGCAGCCAGGTCGGCCGGCTGCGGACGATCCGCGCGCCCGAGACGAAGTCGTCGTCGGCGTCGCCGCCGGCGTCGCGCAGGAACGCGGCGGCGAGCGCTCCACCGGCGAGGATCCCGATCGCGATCGCAGCGAAGCCCCAGCCGATGCCGAACGCGTCGACGAGCCTCGGCAGCACGAGCGCCGCGACGGCCCCCGCCACCGGAATCGCGGACTGGCGAATCCCCATCGCAAGCCCCCGCTGATGACGCGGAAACCAGTGCATGACCGCGCGGCCGCTCGCAGCGGCGACACTCGCACCGCCGAAGCCGGCGATCGTGAGCCAGACGGCGAGTGAGCCGACGCTGGTCGTCGAGGCCGCGACGAGCATCGCGACGCCCGCCGCCAGGAGTCCGACGCTGACGACGAGCCGCTCGCCGACACGGTCCGCGGCGACGCCCCAGGGGAGCATTCCGAGCATCGTCCCGAGATTCGCCGCCGCGAGCACCAGCCCGGTCTGCGAGAGCGTGAGCCCGTACTCGCTGCGAACGTCCGGCAAGACCACCGGAAGGCCGATCGTGAACGTCGCGAATGTCGCCTGGGCCGTGGTCCCGACCGCGAGAACGGTCCAGCGGTAGCCGCGCACGGCGCCGCCCGTCGGCGTCACCGCGAGAACAGTGCCGCCTGGCCCTGCCCCACTCCGACGCAGAGCGTCGCGAGGCCGTAGCGGCCGCCGCGACGGCGAAGCTCGTGCAGAAGCGACACGACGAGACGCGCCCCGCTCATCCCGAGCGGGTGGCCGAGCGCGATCGCCCCGCCGTTGACGTTCACACGCGCCGGGTCGAGGCCGAGCTCGCGGATGACGGCGAGCGACTGGGACGCGAACGCCTCGTTGAGCTCGACCAGGTCGACCTCGTCAATCGCGACGCCTGCCCGACCGAGCAGCCTGCGCACGGCCGGCACCGGCCCGATGCCCATCATGCCGGGGTCGACGCCGGCAGCCGCACTGGCGACGAATGTGCCGAGCGGCTCGGCGCCGAGCTCGCCCGCCTTCTCCTCCGACGCGACTACGAGCGCCGCAGCGCCGTCGTTGACCCCGCTCGCGTTCCCCGCAGTGACGGTGCCGCCTTCACGAAACACCGGCCGCAGCGCGGCCAGCTTCTCCGCCGTCGTGTCCGGCCGCGGATGCTCGTCCGTGGTCACGTCGTCCACCGGCACGAGCTCGTCTGCGAATCGGTCCGCCGCCTGCGCCGCCGCCCACCTGCGCTGCGACTCGAGCGCGAACGCGTCCTGCTCCGCGCGCGACACGGCGTATCGCTCTGCCACGTTCTCGCCCGTCTCGCCCATCGACTCGAGGGGGAACATCGCCTCGAGCAGCGGGTTCGGAAAGCGCCAGCCGAGGTGAGTGTCGTAGGCGACGGCGTTGCCGCGCGCCCAGGGGCGGTCGCCCTTCATCATCGCGAGAGGTGCGCGGGTCATCGACTCGACCCCTCCCGCGACGAACAGGTCGCCCTCGCCGGCGGCGACGGCGCGACAGGCCTCGACGACGGCAGAGAGACCCGAGGCGCAGAGGCGGTTCACCGTCACGCCCGGAACCGACTGCGGCAACCCTGCGAGCAGCAGCGCCATGCGCGCGACGTTGCGGTTGTCCTCGCCCGCCTGGTTCGCGCAGCCGAGGACGACGTCCTCGATCTCGTCGGCCGGCACGCCGGCGCGCTCGACCGCCGCCCGCACGACGAGTGCTGCGAGGTCGTCGGGACGCGTCCCCGCGAGCGCACCGCCGTAACGGCCGATCGGGGTTCGTACCGCCGAGAGGATGACGGCCCGAGTCAGGCGTCCTCCTCGTCGAGCACCCGCTGGGCGATCGCGAAGGCTCCGTTCGCCGCCGGCACGCCGCAGTAGACGGCGCACTGCAGCAGCACCTCCTCGAGCTCGTCCGCGGTCAGGCCGTTGCGCCGTGCTGCGCGGACGTGCATCGGTAGCTCGTGCTCGCGCCCCAGCGCCACGAGCACCGTCAGCGTGATCACGCTCCGCATTCGTCGGTCGAGGCCCGGCCGCGCCCAGATCTCGCCCCAGGCGTAGCGCGTGATCAACTCCTGAAAGTCCGCCGTGAACGGCGTCGCCCCTGCGGTGGCGCGATCGACGTGATCGTCGCCCAGCACCTCGCGCCGGACGATCATCCCGCGCTCGTACGTCTCGTCTCTCATCCCGTCCTCCCTCTGCCGGTGGTATCGCGCCACGCCTCGAGCACACGCTCGACGAACACGGTCGCGGCACCGAGGTACTCGCCCTCGATCCCGAAGACGCGCTGCTCGGAGGCGAGGTCGTCGCTCATGTTCGCGCGCATCCGGACGTCGTCGACCTCGAGCCCGGCCAGGCACTCGCGCGCTGCGGCGAGCGCGCCTCCCGTGTAGCCGAGCGCCGCCGACAGTGCGCCCCACTCCGCCTGCCAGGCTCCGGCGGCGCGCTCGTGCTCGTGCTCGCCGTCCGCGAGCAGCGCGGTTTGGGCGAGAGCAGCGCGGGCGCAGGCACGCGCAAGCACGGCCTTCGCCGGGTTCCGCTTGTGCGGCATCGTCGACGAGGCGCCGCCTGAGGCCTCACGCACCTCGGCCACCTCCGTCTGCGCGAGCAGGACGACGTCGAGGCCGATCTTCGCAGCCGCCCGGGCAGCGCCCGACAGCGCCGCCGCGAGCCCGGCCACAGGCGCGCGGTGCGTGTGCCACGGGACGAGCGGCTCCGCGAGACCGACCTCGGCCGCGAAGAGCGTCAGCACCTCGGGCCCGCGGTCGCCGAAAGCGGCGAGGGTGCCGGCCGCGCCGCCGAGCTGTGCCGGCAGCGCCACGCGCTCCACCGCGCCGCGTGCCTCGAGCAGACCTGCAAGCCAGCCGGCGGCCTTGTAGCCGAACGTCGTCGGCACCGCCTGCTGAAGCAGCGTCCGTGCTGCCATCGGGGTCGAGCGGTGCTCGCCGGCGAGGCGCGCGCACTCGGCCGCCGCGCCGTCGAGCTCGCCCACGACCAGCAGGCGCCCTTGCCGAGCCACCAGCATCGCGGCGGTGTCGATCACGTCCTGGCTCGTTGCGCCGCGATGGACGTCGCGAGCATGCTCGCCGCCGACCCGCTCGCGGAGCGCGCGGACGAGCGGCTCGGCCGGGTTGGCGACGGCCGCCCCTTCGGCCGCGAGCCTGTCGATGTCGTACAGCGACGGCTCGCAGCGCGCGGCGATCGCCGTCGCCGCGTCGGTCGAGATCAGGCCCGCACGCGACGAGGCGACGGCCAGAGCGCGCTCGGCCTCGAGCATCCCCTCGAGCCACGCACCGTCGGACACGGCGGCGCGCAGCGCTTCGGGCACGAAGAGCGGCGCGAACGTCGTCAAGGCGCGAAGAACACGGTTGCCGCGTCACCCTGCAGGCGGATGTCGAACGAGAGGCCGCCCGCATCGGGCCGCGCCAGCATCGTCGCGCGCCGCTCGGGCTCGATGGCGGCGAGCACGGCGTCGGAGGTGTTGCGCAGGTAGATCCGCGTGATCTGGTGACGGAGGAGGCCGCGCGCGTGCACGTACACCTCGAGGTGGTCGGCGTCGCGCGGCACGCGGAACCGGAAGCGGCCGCCGGCGTCGGTGCCGGAGCGGCCCCAGCGCCCGCCCGCGGGATCCCAGAGCTCGATCGCGCCGTCGGGGACCGGCTCGCCGGCGCCGTCCAGCAACCGCCCTGAGAGCTCGACGCCGTGCGGGTCGAGCGCTTCGGCGGCGCGGCGGCAGAGCCCGATCGCGTAGTACGGCCCGACCGTCTGCGAGGGCGTGCGCGGAAGCGTCACGGACCCTCTTCGAGGGGCGTCGTGGAGCCGCCGCGGCCGAGGACGACATCCCAGCGGTAGCCGAGCGCCCACTCCGGCATGGTCGTCTCCAGGTCGAAGCGCGCCACGAGCAGCTCGCGGGCAGCGGGATCGCGCACGGCGTTGAAGATCGGGTCGTAGGGGAACAGCGGATCGCCTGGGAAGTACATCTGGGTCACGAGCCGCTGCGTGAACAGACGTCCGAAGATCGAGAAGTGGATGTGCGACGGCCGCCATGCGTTCGGGTGGTTCGGCCACGGGTAGGCGCCGGGCCTCACGCTGACGAAGCGGTAGCGGCCCTCGGAGTCGGTGAGACAGCGACCCGCCCCAGAGAAGTTCGGGTCGATCGGCGCCGGGTGCCGGTCGACCTCGTGCCGGTAGCGCCCCGCAGCGTTCGCCTGCCAGATCTCGACGAGCGCGCCGCCGATCGGCCGGCCGTCCTCGTCGAGCACCCGCCCGCTCACGACGATGCGCTCGCCGAGCGGCGCGCCGTCGTGCTGACGGGTCAGGTCATCGTCCGACGGGTCGAGCGCGCCATCGCCGAACACCGGGCCGGCGAGCTCGTGGAGCTCCTCCGGCACGGGCACGAGCGGCCGGTCGGGCGCACGCAGGCGCGTCGCGCGGTAGCCCGGGTAGTCGACCTGCACGTCGGGGCCGAACGACGGGTCGTCGGGCAGCACGATCCGGTCGTCGCCGACGCTCACGCGCTCCCTTTCCGTTTCAGCCCGCGCAGCTCGGCGAGCTCGCGTTCGTGCGGTGCCGCCGTCTCGCGCAGGTCTTCTGCGACGCCGAGCTCCCAGCCGGTCGCGGCACGCGCGTCGTCCGCCGAGACGCCAGGATGGACGGCGACCAGCGTCAGCTCACCTCCGCGCGGCTCGAGCACACCGAGGTCGGTGACGACCACGCGCACGCGCTCGCCGACGCTCGTCGTGAAGTCGAGCCGCTCGACGAAGGCACGCGGCGACTGGCGCAGCATCACGAAGACGTCGCGGACGCACGTCGCGATCTCGGGCGCGCCTCCGCCCCCCGGCAGGCGCACCCGCGGAGCGTCGTAGTCGCCGATCACGGTGCTGTTCAGGTTGCCGAAGCGGTCGATCTGCGCGGCTCCGAGGAAGCCGACGTCGATGCGGCCCCCCTGGAGCCAGTAGGCGAACATCTCCGGCACCGGCACGACCGTATCCGCCGTCTCGGCCAGCTCGCCGTCGCCGATCGACAGCGGCAGCTCGTCGGGCTTCGCGCCGATCGTGCCGCTCTCGTAGACGAGCACGCAGTCGGGCGCATGCAGCCTGCGCGCGAGGTTCACGGCGAGGCTCGGCAGCCCGATCCCGACGAAGCAGACGGTGCCGTCCTGCACGCGCCGCGCCGCCTCGACGGCCATCATCTCCTCGCGGGTGTACGCGGCAGCGGCGACCGTCATGCCAGCACCGGGTTCAGGACGTGCTCGTCCATCCACGAACCGAACGTCTCGCGGTCGCGGCTGATCGCATCCCACGCAACGTAGAAGTCGTTGTCGCGCTCGTAGTAGCCGTGCGCGTAGGACGGATGCGCGCCGCGCGGCACGACGCAGACCGCGTCGAGCGTCCAGTGCGGCAGGACGATCGCGCCCGGCTGCGGGGCGAGCGATTCGACGACCTCCTCGACGGTCGCGATCGAACGCGCCGAGGCGAGCACCGCCTCCTTCTGGACGCCGACGATCCCCCACAGCTGCACGTTGCCGCGGCGATCGGCACGCTGGGCGTGGATGACGCCGACGTCGGGCCGGTGCGCCGGCACCGCCGCGAGCTCCTCGCCGGTGAATGGGCACGTGATGCGCTCGACGCGCGTGCGGGCCGGCAGGTCACCGCCGGCGTAGCCGCGGAGGACGCCGAACGGGAGCCTGGCCGCGCCGGCCGCGTACGCCGCCGCCATGCCGGCGTGCGAGTGCTCCTCGAGCTCGAGCGGTTGCGGCCAGCCGTTCTCGACCGCGTCGCGGAGCCGGTGCAGCGAGCCGACGCCCGGGTTGCCGCCCCACGAGAAGACGAGCCGCGCGGCGCAGCCGGCGCCGATGAGCTGGTCGTAGACGATGTCGGGCGTCATCCGCACGAGCGTGAGCCCGCGCCGCTCCTGCCGGATCAGCTCGTGCCCGGCGGCGTGCGGGATCAGGTGCGTGAACCCCTCGAGCGCGACGGTGTCGCCGTCGCGGACGAGCGCGGCGACGGCCTCGGCGAGCGTAGTCAACTCGGCCATCTCAGTCGACGATTCCCGTGTAGTTCTCGGCGAGCGCAGTCGCTCCGGCGGTCGAGCCGACCGTATAGCGCAGCTGCGAGAGCTGCAGCTGCTCGTCGAAGGCGTCGTTCCCGGGAAGCCGGTGGAGCATCGACGTCATCCACCAGGAGAAGTGCTCCGCCCGCCAGACGCGCCGCAGGCAGGCGTCCGAGTACCCGTCGAGGCCCGAACGATCGCCGTGGTCGAAGAAGCGGACGAGCGCGTCGCCCAGAAGCCGCACGTCGTGGATCGCGAGGTTGAGCCCCTTCGCACCGGTCGGCGGAACGATGTGCGCGGAGTCGCCGGCGAGGAAGAGCCGCCCGTGCTGCATCGGCGTGCAGACGTAGCTGCGCATCCCGGTGATGCCCTTCTCCAGAATCGGGCCGTCCGCGAGCGTCCAGCCGTCGAGCGCCGTGCGGAGCCGGAGCTCGTCCCAGATCCGGTCGTCGGGCCACTCCTCCAGATCCTCGTCGTGCGCGACCTGGAGGTAGTACCGCGAGAGCTGCGGCGAGCGCAGCGAGAGCAGCGCGAAGCCCCGCTCGTGGTGCGCGTAGACAAGCTCGTCGCACGACGGCGCGACCTGCGCGAGGATGCCAAGCCAGCCCAGCGTGTACTCGCGCCCGTACTCGCGCCGGAGCGCCTCGGGAACGGCGGCCCGGCAGACGCCGTGGAAGCCGTCGCAGCCGGCGATCACCTCGCATTCGAGCTCGCCGCCCGCATGGCGGACGACGCCGTGCTCGGGATCGATGCTCTCCACCTCGGTCTCGAAGTGCAGCTCGAGGCCTGACTCGAGCCGCGCCGCGATCAGGTCCTTCACGACCTCCGTCTGACCGTAGATCACGATCGAGCGCCCGCCGGTCAACTCGTCCATCGGCACATGATGGCGCTCGCCCGCGAACTGGAGGTGGATGCCGCCGTGGACGATCCCGTCGCGGTCAAGCCGCTCGGCGACGCCGAGCCCGGAGCAGGTCGGCCGTCGCCTGCTCGAGCACGCCCGCCCGGATCCGCGCCTCCACGTACTCACGGCTTCGGCTCTCGAGCACGACCGCCTCGACGCCCGCCTGCTCGAGCAGCCGAGCCAGTGTCAGCCCGGCCGGGCCGGCGCCGACGATGCCCACCTGCGTCCTCACCGGAGGCCGAGCAGCCGCGCCGCGTTCTCCTTCAGGATCAGCGGCCGCACCTCGTCCTTGAAGTCCGCCTGCTCGAAGTCGGCGAGCCAGCGATCGGGGTGATCATCGGGTAGTCGGAGCCGAAGAGCACGCGGTCCTTAGCAGGGTGTTCGCGTAGCGCACGAGCTGCGGCGGGAAGTACTTCGGCGACCAGCCGGAGAGGTCGATGTAGACCTGCTGCTTGTGCAGGGCGACCGAGATCGCCTCGTCCTGCCATGGGAAGGACGGATGCGCGAGCACGATCGGCATGCTCGGGAAGTCAGCCGCGACGTCGTCGACGTGCATCGGGTTCGAGTACTTGAGACGGATCCCGCCGCCGCCGGGGAGCCCCGTGCCGATGCCGGAGTGACCGGTATGGAAGAGCGCCGGCAGGCCGGCCCCGGCGATCTCCTCGTAGAGCGGGTAGACGCCTTGCGGTCGTTCGGGAAGAACGCCTGGAGGTTCGGGTGGAACTTGAAGCCCGCGCACGCCGTGCTCGCGCGATCAGCCGCCGTGACCTCGCGGGACCGTGTCCGGACCGTCGCGGGTCGACGCTCCGAACGGGATCAGGACGTCGGGGTTGGCCGCAGCGACCTCGGCGATCTCCTCGTTCGGAACCCGCCGGCGGCCGGTGACGCGACTCGGCGTCGACGGTGAAGACGACGGCGACCATCGTTCCGCTCGCGGTAGTACGACGGCGACGTCCTCGACCGTCGGCCGGCGCCCGCCTCGCCGAAGTACTGCGGCGGCCGCCGCGCGCCACTCGGGTGTGAGGCCCGTCCTCGCCGTGCGCGCCGATACTCGGCGTGGGTGTGGACGTCGATCGCGACGATCCGTGGCGTCGAGGTCGATCGTCCGCGCGCGAGCGACGTCCGCTCCTCGGAGCCTCTGCGAGCCACGGTCGCGCGCTCACGGTCTCGCCGGCATCGTCGACCGTCTCGTAGGCGACGCGATCGGCGCGATCGCCCAGATCCGCGTGGTGAGGACGTTCGCCGGGGAAGACCGGGCGCCGAGAATCGCACCGCGAGCCGCCGCACGCTTGCCGGGCCATCGACGCCGGCGGCCTCGAGCACCGCCCGCCCCGCGAAGGCCATCACGCAGAGCCCGTGGACGATCCGTGCCGGGCAGACCGACGGCCCGCGCGGCCTCGTCGTCCAGATGGATGGCAATTCGGTCGCCCGAGGCGTCCGCGTAGCGAAACGTCTGGTCGTCGTCGACGCGGTAGGTCACCTCGGCGATCGGAGGCTTGCCGTCAAGCCCTTCGGGCGCGCGATGGTCGGGCGCAGGCCGGCCTCCGCCCTCGTCGCCCTCGATCCCGCGGAAGAACTCGGTCACGTACTGCTCGTTGACGAGCGCCCCCTCGCTGTCGCGAGTCTCGATCTTCACGATCACGCGTCGTCCCCGACGACTTCGGATGCAGCCCGACGACCGCCGAGCGAGTCGCGAGCTCCATTCCGGGCCGGAGGACGGCGTGCAGGAACATGTCCTGCTCGCCGTGCACGACCCGCGGGCGGGCTCGCCTCCGGGGCGACGGCGGGGTCGCGGCGTGGATCGCTCCCACGCGGGCAGGATCGCGAACACCGGCGGGGCGAGATCGCCGGCGACGAACGCGGGCGTCGTCTCGTTCGTCGCGGCCGCGTAGGCCCTGAGCCGATCTCGCTCGACCCGGAAGCGGCGCTCCGCCGTCCACCGGTCGAGCGTCTCGAGCTCGAAGCGCATCAGACTCTCCTCACCAGGTCATCCCGGCATCTGGCCGCCGGTCACGGTGAGCACCTGGCCGTGCACGAAGTTCGACCACGGCGAGCAGAGGAAGAAGATCGCTCCCGCGGCCTCCTCGGGCGTTGCCGGGCGCCCGAGCGGGATGGTCGACGCCGCGAGCTCGCGCATCTCCGCGGGGATGCCGAGCTCGATCTGTCTGCCGCCGCGCTCGACGCTCCCGCCTCCCCGGCGGGGCCGTCAACCGCGTCTCGACGAAGCCGAACGCGACCGCGTTCACGTTGATCGTGAACTGGCCCCACTCCTCGCGAGCGTCTTCGTCAGGCCGACAGGCCGGCCTTGGCCGCGAGTAGTTGGCCTGGCCGGCGTTGCCCTCACGCCGGAGATGGACGAGACGTTGACGATCTTCCGGACGACATCTCGCCTTCCTCGCGCTCCCGCTTCGCGGCATCGCGCAGGGCGGGCGCAGCGGCCCGGATCACCGGAACGGTGCCATCGCGTGGATCTCGAGCATCGCGTCGGAACTGCTCGTCGCGTCATCTTGTGCGCCACGCCGTCCCACGTATAGCCGGCGTTGTTGACGAGGATGTCGAGTTGACCGAACGCGTCGACGGCCTTCTGGACCAGAGCGTCCGGAACGCCGTCCCGAGTCAGGTCTCCGGTGAACACCGCGGTCTCTCCGCCGATCTCGGCCGCCGTCTGCGCCGCGACGTCGCCGTCGAGATCGCTGATCACCACCCGTGCACCATGCTCGGTCAGCAGCGCCGCGGTGGCGCGGCCGATCCCGCGGGCCGAGCCGGTCACGATCGCGGACTTGCCGTCGAGCACCCCCATGGCACCTCCTCATTCGGGAGCATCAGGTTACCTGACAGTCAGGTTTCGGGAAACCCTGCATGGAGCGCCCGCACCGCCGAAACGAGGCCGTTGCGCAGGCTCCGTACCTGGTGCGGCGTCATATCCGCGAGCATCTCGCGCTCGAGCTCGTCGACCGCCGCGTCGCAGGCGCCGAGCACGCGCCGGCCCTCGTCCGTGAGCGCTGCCGGAAAGACGCGACGGTGATTCGGATGCGGGTTGCGCTCGATCAGGCCCTTCTTCTCGAGCGCGTCGATGACCTCGCTCATCGACTGCGGCGTCATGTAGGCGCGGCGCGCGAGCTGAGCGTTGGAGAGCTCGCCGCGCCGGCCGAGCACGCTGAGGGTCGTGTACTGGAGCGTCGTCAGGCCGTAGGGCTTCACCTGCTCGTTGATCGCCTGCCTGATCGCGCGCTCGAGGCGCGCGACCACGTAGCTGATCCGCGGCCCTCGTGGTTGGTCGTCGGAAGGCTGCTGGGTGGGAGCCGGCTCGGTCATGCTTCCATCATCTCAGGGGACCTGCGATTGTGTGGCGGTGAACCTCGCCCGCATCCTCGCAGACGGAGCGGCCGAGCACCCCGAGCGTCCGGCGCTGTGGGTGGAAGGGCGGCCGGTCTCCTACGCGAAGCTCGAGCGGCGCATCGGCCGGGCGGCGGCCGCGCTCCGCAGCCGGGGCGTCGAGCCCGGAGACCGCGTCGCGCTGAGGCTCCCGAACTCGACCGCGTTCGTCACCGCCTACTTCGGCGTGCTGCGCGCCGGCGCCGTCGCCGTCCCGCTGAACACGCTGCTCGCCCCGCCGGAGGTCGAGCAGCGGTTGCGGCTGGCATCGCCGGTCGCCGTCCTCGAGGACGAGCCGGCGTCCACGACCGAGTCGATCTCCGCGATCGTCGAGCGGGCCGATAGCGATCCGGCCGTGATCCTCTTCACCTCCGGGACGACAGGTCGCCCGAGAGGAGCCGTTCTCACCCACGGCGGGATTCGGGTCGCCGCTCGCAACGCCGCCGACGCCATGGCCCTCGGACCCGACGACGTGGTGCTCGGCGCGGCGCCGTTCTCGCACGTTCTCGGCCAGTCGACCGGGCTCGTCTCGACGTTCCTGGCGGGCGCCGCCGTCGCCGTCGTGCCGCGCTTCGACGCGGAGGAGACGCTCGCGACCATGACCGCGACGCGGACGACGATCCTGCTCGGGGTCCCGACCATGTGCATCGCGCTCTCCGAGGCGGCGCGCACGGCGCCGAAGCTCCCGCCGGTCCGGCTCGCGCACGTCGGCGGCGCGGCCGTCCCTGCCGAGGTGGCGCGCGAGTTCGAGCGCACCTTCGGCGGCGAGGTTCGCGAGGGGTACGGCCTGACCGAGCTCAGCGGGATCGCGACCACGACCGGTGTCGGCCAGCCGCGGAAGGCGGGGTCGGTGGGGATGCCGCTCGGCGGGACGGAGATCCGCATCGCCGGACCGGACGAGCGCGGCGTCGGCGAGGTGATGCTCCGCGGGCCGTCGGTGATCCCGGGCTACTGGGACGACGACGACGCGACGCGCAAGGCGCTCGACGCCGACGGCTGGCTCGCGACGGGCGACCTCGGCTACCTCGACGAGGACGGCTATCTCTTCCTCGTCGACCGCAAGAAGGAGCTCATCATCCGCGGCGGCTACAACGTCTACCCGCGCGAGGTCGAGGAGGCGCTCTACGCCCATCCGGACGTGCTCGAGGCGGCGGTCGTCGGCGTCCCGCACGACACGCTCGGAGAGGAGGTGGCGGCGCTGGTCGTGCTCACGCCCGGAGCCTCCACGACGGCCGACGAGCTGAGCGGTTGGACGAAGCAGCGCGTGGCCGCCTACAAGTATCCGCGCCGCATCGTCTTCGTCGACCAGCTTCCGAAGGGCCCGACGGGGAAGATCCTCAAGCGCGCGATCGACCGTGCCGTGCTCGACGGCTGAGGGGAGAGCCGGGCTCTCCCCTCAGCCGCGCTCGTTTCAGCAGCCGAGCTCGGGCGCGAGGCTGGACGCCTTCGCCGTGAGGTCGGCCGACTGCGCAGCAGCGAGCTTCTTGCCCGACTGCTGCTTGGCCTTCTTGGCGAAGCTGTCGAGCTCGGAGCACGCCTGCTTCGCCTGCCCCCGCTGCCAGTGCTTCGCCATGTTGTTCAGCGCGTTGACGAACTCCGACGGGCTCTTGAGCTCCAACGATTCGACGTACGACGCGAAGTACGTCCCCCAGCTCGTGAAGTCCCACGCGCGCAGCGTCGGGGTCGGCTCGTAGTCGATGAACTCCGAGGTTCCGAGCTGGGCCGGGGTGAGCGCCGTCCCGTCGCCGATCGTCGCCGCCTTCGCGTTCAGCGCCGCCGGCGAGGTCGTATCGCCCCAGCTCCCCGTGTCGAGCCGGTCGATCAGCGTCTGGAACGCTGCGAGCCGCTCGCGAAGCGACTGGCTGCTGTGGCCGCTGCGGTGGATGAACGCGGTCCGGAGCATGGCACCCGTCCCGGCCGCGTCGAACGTCCGGACGTACGCTTCGTCCAGGGCCACCGGGTCGGCTGGATCGCCGATCGTCTTGATGCTCAGCACCGGCCCGCCGGTCTGGCCGTTGAACGTCCCGATCTGCTCGACGCGCGCCACCGCGGCCGGCTCGGCCGAGAACCGCGGTGAGCCGTCGAGCAGCGCGAGATCGGCGTCGAGATCGAGGCCTGCCTTCGCGTACCACCAGCGCACGCGCGCATCCGAGCCGGACCGGGCGAGCAGGTCGCGGTAGTCGACGCCGTGGTTCCACGTCATCGCTCCGCCCGCCATGACCTCGATCTCCTTGTGCACGAACTGCGGATTGCCGAACGCGAACTGGCTGGCGATCAGGTTCCCCTGCGTCAGGTAGTCGTCGTCGGCGGGCTCGACCGCGCCGGTCGGCCACCCTGGCGCCTGCTCGAACGCGGCCGCGAGAACGAGCCGCGCCATGCCGGCGTCCGTCGCCCTCGCCTTGGTGACGAGTTGGCCGAGCGCGACGTCCTGCTGGTAGCTCGGGCCGTAGGTCGCTCCTGGCGCGATGTCCGGGAGCCCGGAGATCGCGAGCGGCGCGGACGGGTCGACGAGCATCTTCAGCGCCCAGACGGCGTCGGACTTGCCGAGCCAGGCGGCAATGACGCCCGAGCCTCCGCCCGCAAAGGCGAGCGCTCCGACGAAGATGTCGGGGCGGTATTGCGGCGCCATGCGCGCAACGAAACCGCCTCGAGACGCGCCGAACGCCACCGTCCGCGTCGGCGTGGAAGCTCCCGCGTCGATCAGCTTCTGGCGCGTCGCGACCAGATCGTCGACGTACTTCTTCAGCTCGTACGCCGTCTCGTTCTGCGTGCGCTGGATGCCGCCGATCGCATAGCCCTTGTCCAGGAACCAAGTCCGCTGCTGCGTCGACCAGGTGTTGAAGTCGAGGTCGAGCACGAGCGTGCCGTTCCATGCGGCGGGCTTGATGGCGCGCCACACCACCTGGCCGGGCTCGCCCGCGTGGAACACGCCCTGGACGTCGATCGGCGTTCCGCTGTCGGCACCGGCGCGTCCCAGCCCGAGCGACGTGATGGACGCGACTGTGAGTACGAACACGAAGCCGAGAACGATCCTGCCTCGCATGAAGCCCCCTCCTCTTCCGTTGGCGAAGCGGTCATGGTGACAGGTTCCCTGTTGAGTATCAAGAAACCTGATAGTCACGGAAGGCGAGCGGCAGCTTGCTCACGCCGTACCGCACCCACGTCGTCCGTACCGGCTCGCCCGCCAGCTCGATCCAGCCGGTGCGGCCGAGCAGCTCCTCGAGCGTGACGCGCAGCTCGAGCAGCGCCACGACGTCGCCGATGCAGCGGTGGAGCCCGTGCCCGAAGACGAGATGCGGGTTCGGGGCTCGGCCGAGCACGCAGTCGTCGGCGGTCTCGCCCCAGAACGCGCGATCGCGATTGCCCGACTGCCAGACGAGGAACAGCTGGTCGCCCGCCGCGATCCGCCGACCGGCGAGCTCGGTGTCGCGCGAGGCCCAGCGCGGCATCGCCATCACCGGCGTCTCGAGCCGCATGAACTCGTCGACGGCACCCGGGATCAGCGCCGGGTCCTCGCGCAGTCGGCGCTGCACGTCCGGATCGCGCGCCACGGCGAGGATGGCAATGCCGAGCGCGCTGGTAGTCGAGTTGTGCCCGGCGGTCAGCATCAGCCGCAGGACCTGGACGACGTCGTCGTCGGTGACGTCCTCCGCCAGCAGCAGACCGGTGATCAGGTCGTCGGCCGGGTCGAGCGGCGCAGCCCGGCGGCGCGCCACGAGCTCGGCGGAGTAGGCGTACAGCCGCTCGCTCGCCGCGTGCACCTTCACGGCGTCGTTGCCCCGGCCCTCCTCGTTCTCGAACAGCTCTTCCGACCACGCTTTCAGGAACGTCCACGAGTCCGCAGGCAAGTTGAGGAACGACGCCAGCACGCGGGCCGGTAGTGGGTAGGTGAGCGCAGGCGCGATGTCGCCGCCGCCGGCGTCGAGCAGCGGCTGCAGCAGCTCGACGGCATCCGCGCGCACCTGCGGCTCGAGTGCGGCGATCCGCTGCCGGTGGAAGTACGGCTGCAGCAGCCTGCGGAACTTCGTGTGCAGCGGACGGTCGACCTCGAGCGGGGGCCGTGCCTTGCCCCACTGCGGCCCGCCTCCATTGACGTACGTCGTGGAATCGCGTGTCGCCTCGCGGATGTCCTCGTACCGGGTGACCGCCCAGAAGCCTCCGGCCCGCTCGGTCCACGCAACGGGACAGCGGTCGCGCAGCTCGGCCATCGCCGCCGGCGGATCGTCGAGCGCCGGCGGCGCGAGCGGATCCCAGTCCGCCTGCTCAGCGGGCATCCGTGAGCTCCAGCGGCAGCGAGGAGACGCCCCAGCGCGGCCAGGAGGTGCGGAGAACGGGGCCGGCGACCCGGATCCGGCCGGTGCGCGCAAGCAGCTCCTCCAGCGCCACGCGGAGCTCGAGCTGCGCGAGCGGCATGCCGATGCACTTGTGGATGCCGACGCCGAAGACGAGGTGCCGGTTCGGCGAGCGGTCGAGGACGCAGGTGTCGGCCTCGGGGAACGCTGCCGGGTCGCGGTTCGCCGAGGCCCACACGAGCTCGACCGGCTCGCCACGGCGCAGCATCCGGCCGTGGAGCTCGACGTCGCGGACCGGGTAGCGCGCCATCGCCTGCACGGGCGTCTCGTGGCGCATGAACTCCTCCGCGGCCGCCGGGATCAGCTCGGGCCGGCGGCGAAGGCGCTCCTGGATCTCGTCGCTCTCGGCGATCCGCAGGATCGAGATGCCGAGCGCGCTCGTCGTCGAGTCGTGGCCCGCGGAGATCATCAGCCGGATCGCGCCGACGGCGGTCGCCTCGTCGACGCCGGCGTCGAGCAGATCGACTGCCATGCGGCAGCGGCCGCTCCCGACGAGCTCCCGGCAGTAGTCGTAGAGCCGCTCGTTCGCCGAGCGGAAGAGCTCGTGGTCGCCGCCCTGCTCGGGCGCCGCCTCGAACACGTCGTCGGAGGCCCGCTTGATCAGCGGCCAGTCTTCGCCCGGCACGTCCAGCAACTCGCAGACGACCCGCGCGGGCAGCGGATAGGTGAGCGCCGGCGCGACGTCCCCGCCGCCCGACGCGAGCAGCGGGTCGAGCAGCTCGACCACGAACGCGCGCACGCGCGGCTCGAGCTCGCGCATTCGCGCCGGCGAGAAGTGCGGCTGCAGCAGCCGTCGATAGCGCGTGTGGTCGGGTCGATCGGTCTCGAGCGGCACGCGCGCGGCGCCCAAACGCGGCTTCAGCGCATTCGAGAACGTGTCCGCGTCGCGGGCGACCGCGACGACGTCCTCGTACCGGAGCACCGACCAGAAACCGCCGAGATCGTCCGTCCAGGCGACGGGACACCGCTCGCGGAGCGCAGCCTGAGCCTCCGCCGGGTTCGCACGCGCCTCCGACGCCAGCGGGTGCCAGTCCGGTTCGCGGTCGAGCACAGCCGTCGGTCTATCAGGTGGCCTGATACAGCGCAAGCGGCAGCGCTGCAGGGCCGTACAGCGGCCACGGGACCATCTCCACCGGTCCGGCGACCTCGAAGCCCGCCGTACGGGCCAGCAGCTCCTCGAGCGCAACCGCGAGCTCGAGCCGCGCCACGTGCGCACCCGGGCACTTGTGCGGCCCGTGCCCGAAGGCGACGTGCGCCGCCGTCCGGTCGAGCCGGAACAGGTCGGGGTCGGCGAAGACGTCCTCGTCCCGGTTGGCGGACGTGAGCACGAGCGCGACCTGCTGCCCGGCGCCGACGGGGCAGCCGCGAATCTCGGCGTCGACGCGGGCCGTGCGGGCGAAGCCCTGGTTCGGCGTGTGGAGCCGCAGCAGCTCGTCGACCGCGCCCGGCACGAGCGCCGGAGCGTCGCGCAATGTCGTCTGCAGCTCGGGATCGTCCGCGACGTGGCGGACCGCGCTCGCGATCGCGGCCGTCGGCGCGACGTGCGCCGCGATCAGGAGCTGCCGGACGCTCCCGGCGACGAATTCGTCGTCCTCGTCGAGCTGCAGCAGCGCGCTGACGATGTCGGCGGACGGGTCGAGCGGGCTCTCCGTCCGTTCGGCGACGAGCTCCCGGCAGGCCCGGTAGAGCCACTGGTTCTCGCGTTCCGCCGTAGCCGTGTCCTGTTGCTGCTGGGCCCGCTCGAACGCCTCGCTGTGGCCGTTGAGCTCGATCGCGCGCTCGCGCGGCAGCTGCACGAACTCCGCGAACACGAGCGCCGTGAGCGGCGAGGACAGCTCACGCACGACCTCGCCGTGCCCTCGGGCGAGCATCGGCTCGAGCAGCTCGACCGCGAGCGACCGCACTGTCGGCTCGAGCGCCGCGACCTTCTCCTCGGCGAGCGCCCCATTCAGCGGACGGCGATAGCGCGGATGCTCGGGAGGGTCGAAGTGCAACGGCGCGCGTCGGCCGGAGACGGGGTTGCTCGGCACGACGATGCCGAGCTCGCTGGTGAACGCGCCGTAGTCGGCGCTGACGGCCTTCACGTCGTCGTACCTCGTCAGCGCCAGGAAGTCCCAGCGGGCGCCGCGCGCGACGGGGCACTCCCGTCGTAGCCGCGTCCACGTCGGGTGCGGGTCGGCGACGAACGCCGGGTCGAGCGGATCGAAGTCAGGCGGTCGCAAGCCTCACCGGCACCGAGAGGGTTCCCCATTCGGGCCAGCGCGTCATCCGCGGGGTCCCCACCACGTCGATCGCCGACGTCCGGGCGAGCAGCTCCTCCAGCGTGAGCCGAAGCATCAACCGGCCGAGAGGCGCGCCGGCGCAGCGGTGCGGCCCCAGGCCGAAGGCGACGTGGGCGCCGATGTTCGGGCGGTCGAGGACGAAGCGGTCGGGCTCCGGGAACACCTCCTCGTCGCGGTTCGCCGAGGCGAACACGACCGCGACCGGCTCGTCCTTGCGAATCGTCCGTCCGCCGATCTCGACGTCCCGCGTCGGCGTCCGTGCGAAGCCGCGGTACGGGGTCAGCAGCCGCAGGTACTCCTCGACGGCCGCGGGGACGAGGGACGGATCCTCGCGCAGCCGCTGCTGGAGGTCGTGGTTGTCTGCAAGGTGGATGACCATCGACCCGATGAAGACGCTGGGCGCGATCATCCCGACGACGATGAACTGCCGGATCGTTCCGAGCAGCATCTCCTCGGGAAGCCCGGTCGCCAGCAGGCCGGTCGCCGGGTCGTCGGCCGGATCGAGAGGCTCCGCCTTCCGCATCGCGATGATCTCGCGCGCGATCTCGTAGAGCTGCATGCTCGTGCGCTTGACGTCCTCCTCGACGAAATCCTGGACGGCGAGGTTGAACTCCCGCGACGCGGCGCGGATGCGGAGGCCGAGCTCGGGCGTGAGGTTGAAGAACTCCGCGAACACGTAGCCCGGCAGCCGGTAGCTGAAGTCCTCGCAGATGTCGCCGCCGGCCCGCATCCACGAGCGACTGAAGCAGCTCTCCGACGATCCCGCGGAGCCTCGGCTCCAGGCGCGCCATCTTCTCCCTCGTGAAGTACGGATTCAGGGCCGTGCGGTAGGGCGTGTGCTCGGGCGGGTCGAGGTGGAGCGGCGGCCGCCGCCCGGTGAACGCGACCTTGGGGACGACGTTCTGCACGGTGGTCGTGAACGTCGCCGGGTCGCGTACCGCCGCGACGACGTCCTCGTAGCGCGTGAGCGCCCAGAACCCGTTGTAGGCATCGCTCCACGCGACGGGACAGCGCCGCCGCAGCTCCGCGAACTCCTCGTGGAAGCTGCCGAACGTCTCCGGGGCCAGCGGATCGAAATCGCTCATCTCGCCAGCACCCGGACGTGCTCCGGCTCGACATACAGCCAGCCCGACGTCCCCGCATCGAGCAGCCGCGTGTCGACGCTCCAGACCCGGAAGGTGTGCCCGCCGACGCGGACGACGTGCTCCAGGTTCGGGCCGAGGAACGCCGCGGCTCGCACCTCCGCCTGCCAGCGATTCGGCGACTCCGGCTCCTCTCGGGCGAGCCGCGTGCGCTCCGGGCGGCAGATCACGACGACGCGATCTCCGGCCGCGAGGCCGTCGGCCGCGACGCCCCGCACCTCGCCGAGGTCGGTCTCTGCGACGGCCACGCCGCCGTCGAGGGCGCGCAGCGTGCCGAGGAGCTCGTTCGAGGAGCCGACGAAATCGGCGACGTACCGGGTCGCGGGCTCCAGGTAGATCTGCTGCGGCGGGCCGGACTGGGCGATCTGCCCCTCGCGCATGACCGCCACCGTGTGCGCCAGCTCCATGGCCTCGGCCTGGTCGTGGGTCACGTAGATCGCCGCGAAGCCGAGCTCGCGCTGCATCGAAAGGAGCTCCACGCGCAGCTGCTCGCGCACCTTCGCGTCGACGTTCGAGAGGGGCTCGTCGAACAGGATCAGGTCGGCGTCGCCTGCGAGCGCCCGGGCGAGCGCGACGCGCTGCTGCTGGCCGCCGCTCATCTGTCCGGGATACTGGCGCTGGAGCTCCGGGATCCCGACCAGCTCGAAGACCCGCCCGACCCGCTCGGCGATCTCCCGTCTCTTCAGCCGCCGGTTCTGCAAGGGGTAGGCGACGTTCTGGAACGCAGTCATGTGCGGCCAGAGCGCGTACGACTGGAAGATCATCGAGAGTCGCCGCCGCTCCGGCGGGACGTCGATGCCCGCGTCCGCCTCGAACACGGACGTGCCGCGGATCGCGATCGAGCCTGCGTCCGGCTGCTCGAGCCCGGCGATCGAGCGCAGGAGCGTCGTCTTGCCGCAGCCGCTCGGGCCGAGCAGCACCATGAACTCGCCCGGGGTGACGTCGAGTGAGACGCCGTCGATCGCGCGAGCGTGCGTGCCGTCCTCGCGACGGTAGACCTTCTCGAGCCCGCGCACGGCGACGATCGCCTCGCTCATTGCGACGGAGCCGCCCCGCGGCGCGAGAGGAAGGCGACCCGGCCCCGCCTGTGCGTGAGCGCCATCACCGTGACGACGACCAAACCGGAGATGACCGTGAGCACGACCGACAGCGCCGCCATCTCGGCGTACGAACCATCGGTGTAGACCTGGAGGATCTTCCAGCCGATCACCGGGTTCCGCGGCCCGGCGAGGATCGACGACGCCGTGAGGTCGCCGACGCAGCGCACGAAGAGGAGCGCCCAGCCGGCCGCAATACCGCTCGCCATCAGCGGCAGGTAGATGCGCCGGAAGGTCCGTCCCTCGCCTGCTCCCGCCACCCGCGAAGCCTCGGGTAACTCGCGGCCGACCTGCGCGACGGCGTTGTCGGTCGCGACCGACGTCTGCGGCAGGTAGAGCGCGAGGTACGCGAGGATCAGGATCACGACCGAGCCGGCGAGGTTGAACGGCCCGCCCCCCAGGGCCAGCACGAACCCGACCGCGATCACGATGTGCGACAGCGTGGCCGGGAACTTGATCGCGCCGTCGAGCACCCGGCCACCGCGACCGCTCCGCACGACGAAGAGCGAGACGAGCGCGGCGGCGACGACGCCGACCGTGCCGACGATGAGGCCGAGCTCGAGGCTGTCGAGGATCGCCTTGCGGGCGGTCGCCTCCTCCCAGATGCCGACGCGGTAGGCGCGCAGGCTCAGCTTGTCCCACGGGATATCGGCCGTCCAGTAGCTCTCGAGCGACACGATCACGAGCGCGAACAGCGGCAGGATCGTCGTCACGGCCATGTAGCCGAGGATCCCCGCCCGCACGGGCCAGCGCCAGCGGCCGAGCCGGATCGGCGACACGCGCTGCCCCCTGCCGCCGATCGAGGCGTAGCGGCCGCGACGGATGACCAGCGCCTGCGCGATCCAGGCGGCGGCGACGAAGAGGATCATGATCAGGCTCAGCCCGATCGCAACTCCTTCGTCGGGCGGAAACTGCTGCAGCACCCGAACGATCCGCTCCGAGAGGACGTGGATGTTCGCGCCGGTGCCGATCACGAGCGGGATCGAGACGAGCCCGAACCCGCTCCAGGCCATGAGCAGCACCGCCCCGGCGATCGCGGGGGCGACTGAGGGCAGCGTCACGCGCCGGAGCGTCCGCAGGAGCCCGGCGCCCGAGACACGTGAGGCCTCCTCGAGCGCGGGGTCGACGTTGCGGAGCCCGGCCGTGATCAGCAGAAACGCGTACGGAACCTGGTAGATCGTGTAGACGAGGATCAGGCCCGTGAACGAGTAGATGTTCAGCGGCCCCGTCGTCTGGTCGATCCCGAAGAAGCCCAGGAAGTCCCGGATCCAGACGTTGATGAAACCGGCTCCGGGGGACAGCAGCAGCACCCACGCGGTCGACCCCGCGATCGGCGGCAGGAGGAACGGGATCAGCGGTAGTGCCGCCGTCACCACGCCCATTCGCGCGTCGGTCCGCTCGTTGACCCAGGCGAGCACACCGCCGACGACGAGGGCGATCGCCGAGCTGCCGAGCACGACGATGAGCGTGTTCTTGACCAGCGTGTCGAGACCGGGCTCCTCGAAGGTGCGCCGCAGCCCGCTGAGGTCGAGGTGGCCGTCCGTGAAGAAGATCCGGACGAGCACCGTGGCGAGCGGGTAGATCGCGATCGCAGCGAGGAACAGCCCGACGAGCAGGCAGAACGCCGAGAACGGCGTGAGGCGGCGACGCAACCAGCGCCGCCGCCTCGGTGTTGCCGCTACCCGAGCGGTAGCAGCCACTGGCCTACTTCACGCCGAACGCCGCGTAGATCTCCTGCGCGCTCTTCTGCGAGACGTTCGAGTCGACGCGGATGTAGCCCGCCGGCTCGTTCGTCGTGTCCCACGGGGAGACCGAGCCCGGATCCGCGTCGAGCGCGTTCTGGCCGCCCTTCGTCAGCAGCCAGTAGGCGAAGAGCCTCGCTGCGTAGGGGTGCTTCGCGTCCTTCGCGATCCCGATCGTCGCCTCCGGGCCTGTCGTGACCGACGGGACGTTCATGCCGATCGGCGCGCCCGCCGTCTTGAGGGGCACGAAGAGCGAGGGCACACCCGGCGCCGCGATCGCGGCCTCGCCGGACGCGAGCGCCTGCGTCAGCGGGGAGACGCCGGAGTAGAGCCGGGAGGCCTGGGCGCGGAGCTTCTCGAGGAACGGAATGCCGCCGTTCTTCTTCGCCACCGCCCACCAGAGGTCGACGAACGCCGGAGACTGGGTCGGGTCCGGGAGGATGATCTTGCCCTTCCACTTCGGATCCAGCAGATCCTTCCAGTCCTTGGGCGCGTCTGCCGCCGAAACCTGGCTCGTGTTGTACATGATCCCCGACGGCTGCAACTGGACGATCGCCGAGCCGGCATTGGTCAGATACTTCTTCGGGTAGACAGGCACCTTGCCCGCGGGCCAGCCAGGGATGTCAGCCTTCGCCGGGCCGATGATCCAGCCCTTCTGCATCGCCAGGCCGATCCACGGCGAGTTCGAGAGCAGGATCACGTCGGCGCCGGGATTCCCCGCGGTCGCCTCCGCACCGAAACGATCCTGAAGCGCCGCCGTGCCGAACCTCGTCCACGTCGCGGTGACACCCCACCTCTTCGTGAACGCGTCGACGACGCGCCGGACGGAAGCGTCCGGTGGCACCGTGTAGAAGGTGAGCGTTCCCTCGGCCTGGGCCTTCTTGACGAGGGGTGCGAGCGTCGCGCCCGGGTGCAGCAGCGTCACCCTGGGCGGCTTCTTCGCAGCGCTCGCTCCAACCGCAGCTGCGAGTACGGCGACTGCGATGAGCAGAACGGACACAGTCCTCAGACGGAAATCTTTCATCGATCGTCCTCCTCGCTAGGTCGTCGGCCACAGTATCAGGTAGCCTGACACACTTTCAACACGTCCAGCCCTAAGACGGCGGCACACGTCGAAGGTTGGGTCGCGCCTCAGATGACGCCGCGTTCGCGAAGCTCCGCGATCCGCTGTACCGAATAGCCCGCCACGTCACGGTAAACGGGCTCGTTGTGCTGGCCGAGCAACGGAGGCGTGCCGAGCGAGGTCTCCGCGCCGGAGAATCGGATCGGGAGGCCCGGGCCAAAGACCTCCGTCACTCCCTCGAAGAGCGGGTGCGAGAGTCGTGCGGTCTCGCCGCGCCGGACGACCTGCTCGTCGCGGACGGCGTCCTTCGGCTCGCGCACCGGCGCAACCGCCACGCCCGCGCCGGCCAGCCGTGCAACGGCGTCGGCGGTGGGAAGCGTGCGTGTCCACTGCTCGACGGCCGCCTCCACGGCACGGGAGTTCTCGACGCGCGCCTGCACGGTGGCGAACCGCTCGTCCTCGAGCAGGTGCGACATCCCCATCTCCTCGAAGAGCCGCTCGCACTCGTGGTCGTTGGTCGCGCAGATCGCGATGTGCCCGTCGGCCGTCCCGAAGACGCCGAACGGGGTGAGCCGGATCGTGCTGTTCCCCGTGCGTGCCGGGATGCCGAATCGCTCGAGCACCTCGAACGGCTCCGACGCGACCAGAGACGTGACCGCGCCGAGCATCGACACGTCGACGAACTGCCCCTCGCCGCTCGCGTCGCGGACGCGCAGCGCGGCGAGGATCCCGATCAGGCCGTACAGCGGCGAGATCAGGTCGGCGAACGGCATCCCGATCTTGACCGGGGGATCGCCCTCCTCGCCCGACAACATCATGATCCCCGACAGCGCCTGGATCACCGTGTCGTACGCCTTGTCGTCGCCGGACGGTCCTTCGGCGCCGAAGCCGCTGATCGCGCAGTAGACGACCTTCGGGTTTGCCTCGCGGCACGCCGAATAGCCGATCCCGAGCCTGTCCGCCGTTCCGCGACTGAAGTTGTCGACGACGACGTCGGCGCCGCGAACGAGATCGAGGAACACTCCGGGACCGTCGGCGTGCTTGAGATCGAGGGTGACGCTCTCCTTACCGCGACCCCGGCTGAGGAACGGCACCGAGAGATCGGTCTCTTCCACACGGCGGAACGACACGCCGTTCGCGCCCGCGAACGGCGGGTGGTTGCGCACGCGGTCGCCTCCTCGCGGGTTCTCGACCTTGATCACCCGCGCGCCGAGCGCGGCGAGCAGGAAGGTCGCGTACGGCCCGGCCAGCGCGGCGGTGACGTCGACGACGGTGATCCCCTCGAGCGGCTTCACAGGATCCGGGTCTCGATGAACTCCGAGACGCGCGCCTTCATCGCCTCGTCGTCCCAGGCGCGCTGGTCGACGTTGTGGGCGTTGATCTCGCAGACGGGGATTCCTGCGTCCTCGAGCGCGCGTGTGATGAACGGAGCGCCACGGAAGGCGTCGCCGACCAGGTGAACCGCCCCGTCGACGCGGTTATGCCGGGCCTCCTTCAGGTACCACTCGGCCGACCACGGCGGCATGTTGATCTGGTCGCCGAACGCCGCAAAGCGTGCCGCGAGCGTCCGCAGCGGGTCGTCGCCGTAACGGAGGTACGCGTCGGCGGCGACCGCGAGGTACATCGACCAGACGAAGACCGCGCCGTACCGGTCCTCGAAGTGCTGGTAGAAGCCCATGTTGAACCAGAGCCCGCGCCCGATCCACATGAGCCGGACACGCTCGTTCGGCCCCTCGCCGGCGGCGGCTCTTGCCGCAACCTCGTCGTGGAGCGCACGAGCGGCCTCGACCGCGTACGCGGTCCCGCGGTGCCACTGCGGCAGCATCACCGCGGGAATCGCGTCGGCAACCGAGATCGGAGAGGGCGAGGTGCGGGCGATCAGATCGCGGGTACGGCGGTTCCATTCCGCCTGCTCGTTCGCGAGCCGCATCACCTCGGCCAGCCGGGCGGCGTCGAACGCCCGCCCTGTCCTCTCCTCGATCAGCTCGACGAGCCCGCCGAGCTCCTCGACCATCAGATCGAGGCGGTCGCTGCCGATCACCTCCTCCCAGTCGCGCTGGATGGTCTCGTGCCAGCTCGGCGACACCGTGTTCGCCACCGTCGCGGAGAGCCCGAAGAACGCGGCGCCGCTCTCGCGGGCCCAGAGCTCGAAGATCTTGCGCTGCGCGTCGTCCGTCAGGTGGGCGACGAGGAACGTCGGCCGCGGGAAGCCTCCCCACGGCGGCTCGTCGTCGTCCACGAGCGACGAGGCGAGGGCCAGCGAGCCGTACTGATCCGTCCAGTCCGGATAGCCGCGATCGCGAAGCGCGGCCAGGTACTGCCCCGACTTCTGCTTGGCCGCGACCACCGATGCCCACCACTGGTTGACGACGTAGGGCACGGCGAACGCGCGGAAGAGCTCGTGCGGAGAGTCGGCGTTCACCACGGCCAGCGGCGCACCCGCCTCGACCTCGGCTCGGAGCTCGGCGAACCACGCGCGCTGGTGCGCGACGGCGTCGCGCGCTGCCTGCAGCGTCGTGACGCTGCGGGTCTCAGACATGGAGCTCGAGCCCGCGAAGGTCGTACGGTTGATGGTCGAGCAGGATCACGGGCACGCCGCGCCGCTCGAGCGCCGCACGAAGCTCCGGGTACTCCCAGCGCAGCCCGTCGTCGTGCTCGAGGTAGAACGCGACGACGACGTCCGCCGCGGCGGCCACGGCATCCTCGGCGATCGCCGACGCGCGCTCGACGCTCGAGGCCCGGGCACGGGCGAGCAGCGGGTGCTCGAGCCGGCGCGCGATCGCCTCGACCGGCGCGAGCTCCTCGTCCGTCGGCACGGGCCGGCCGTCCACGATCGTCCCTCCGGCCGCCTCGACGGCAGCGGCGAGCTCCGTCTCGGTGTGCGCGCTCCCAGTGACGTACACGCGGCGATGCTCGCGGCCGGAGTCGCGGCCGTTTCCTGGCGTGCTGCTCGAGGCGAGCGCCCTCGCGAGCGAGTCCGCGTCGGCGCCGACGAGATCGCAGAGGTCGCGCACGCGATCCTCGTTCCAGCGACGGGTTGCGGGAGTTCGCATGTGCTCGATGTCGAGCAGGTGGAGCTCGGGCACCAGCCGACCGGGCTCGAGCCGTCGAACCTCGCGGAGCACGTAGAAGAGCCGCAGCGGAGCGTCCTCCTCGCGCGAGAACGCGAGCAGGTCGATGTGTGCGTAGGTGCCGTCGAGCACGCGCTGCAACTGCGAGCGGGCGCGCTCGCCGACCATCGGCTCGACGTAGCGATCTGCGAGCTCCGTACCGTCCCCGGGCTTGCCGACGATGGGAACGACACGGGCGCCGGCCGCCACGAGCACTTCCTCTGGAACCCCAGCCCCGATGGTCCCGACGACCACCGCACGACCCTAGCGTCGTCTCAGGTTCCCTGCAATCGATCCGGCGATGCCGGCGCGAGTGTCGGTCCCACACGGGTGACGAATGTCCCGGCGCTCGCACTCACGCTGCCGATCCGGTATGACACCACGAACGTGCTGATCTACATCGCACGACGGCTCGCATGGACGGTGCTCGTCGTCGGCGTCGTGCTCTTCATCACGTTCCTGGTCTTCTTCAAGCTCCCGGCCGGCGATCCGGCGCTGCGGTTCGCGGGCAGGCAGCCGACGGAGGACTCGATCGCGCTCATTCGCCAGCGGCTACACCTCGACGAGCCGTTCTACAAGGAGTTCGGCTACTTCGCGTGGCGCTTCACCCGGGGCGACGAGAACGGCTGGCCCGGGCTCGGCTACTCCTACAGCGGGTTCGTACCGGTCAAGTCGGTGATCGCGGAGAAGGCTCCGCGGACGCTGTGGCTGATCTTCGGCGCCTCGATGCTGTGGCTCACGATCGGCGTGGGCATCGGCGTGCTCTCGGCCGTCAAGCGACGATCGCTCGCCGACCGTGGGCTGATGGGGTTCGCGCTCGTCGGCATCTCGACGCCCCCGTTCTGGCTCGGGCTGATGGCCCTCTTCATCTTCTGGCGCACGCTCCACTGGACGGCCGGCACTGGCTACGTCCCAATCTCGGAGAGCTTCACGGGGTGGTTCTCGCACCTGATCCTGCCCTGGACTGTGCTGGCGTTGTTCTTCCTGGCGGTCTACGCGCGGGTGACGCGCAACAACCTGCTCGAGACGCTGGGCGAGGACTACATCCGCACCGCCCGCGCGAAGGGGCTTTCGGAGCGTCAGGTGATCTTCAAGCACGCGCTGCGGGCGAGCCTGACGCCGGTCGTCACGATGTTCGGGCTCGACGTCGCCCTGCTCGTCGGCGGCGCGATCATCACCGAGTCGGTGTTCAACATCCAGGGCCTCGGCTGGCTCGCGTACACGAGCGCGAAGACGCAGGAGCTGCCGATCGTGCTCGGCATCGTGCTGCTCACGGCCACCCTCGTCGCGATCATGAACCTCGTCGTCGACATCGTCTACGCATTACTGGATCCCCGCGTGCGGTACGCGTGACGATAAACCCTCGTCTTCGCGAACCGGCTGAAGGTTGGTTGAGGGAAGCACCGGCGTCAGCCAACCTGGCTTTGGAGTCGCTCGACATGGTCATCTCCGATGCTTGCCCGAGCCGGGCGTTTCCGAGAAGCGGGCACGTGACACTTCGGACCAGCCGACGTCTTGACCGGTCGCCATCCGGTTCGTTCCACGCGAGTGCTTGCGGCCTGTGCGGCCACGTGGTTTCCCATCAGATGAGGCGTTTCTCGAGGTACGCGGCGAGACGGGTGAGTGGGAACGAGATGCAGAAGAAGACGACTGCCACCGCCGTGAAGATCTCGAACGAGTGAATCTCCCCGATGCCGATCGGTGGCTGCGCGTTGATCCGTTCGCTCTGACGTTTGCCGGCCTCGAGGATATCGAGGCCGCCGATCACACCCGCGAGTGTCGTGTTCTGGATGATGTTCACCTGCAGGCTCACGAGCGGCGGCAGGAGCCGCCGCAGGCCCTGCGGCAGGATCACGTACGCGTGGCGGCCGATCCAGCCGAAGCCGAGTGCAGCCGCGGCCTCGTGCTGCTCGCGCGGGATCGATCGGACGGCCCCACGGGTGGCCTCAGCGATCTGCGCGCTGCCCCAGAGGATGAGCGCGATCGCCGCGGCGTCCAGCGGCTCGAACCGGAGCTGCGGTGAGATCGTCGGGAGCCCGAAGTACACGATGAAGACGGTGACGAGGATCGGCAAGCCGCGAAAAACCTCGATGTAGAGGCGGATCGCGGCCTGAAACGGACGGAAGTGGATCGTCAGCAGCGTGCCGAGTAGCACGCCGAACACCGTGCTCCCGACCACGGCGATCGCAGCGACACGGAGCGTGTTCGGCAGGCCCTCGTGGATGACGTAGTCCCAAACCGGCCCGGCCCAGTCGGGCAGCATCTAGCGTGACTCCGGGAGCGCGAGCCGCGCCTCGACGAACCGGATCGCTGCCGACATGGTCCACACGACCGACAGGTAGACGATCCCGAGCAAGGTGAGCGCCTCCGTCGTCTGGAGGGTCAGGTTGCTGATGTTGAGCGCGGTCGTCGTCAGCTCCGGGTAGGTGATGACGTACATCAGTGACGTGTTCTTGACCACCGAGATGTACGTGTTGATCGACGACGGCAGCGCAATCCGCGCGCCGATCGGGAGTGTCACGTTGACGAACGCAGCGAGCCGCCCGAAACCGAGCGCGTAGGCCGCCTCGCGGTGACGGTGCGAGACCGCCTCGAACCCCGCACGAAAGTTCTCGCTGTTGAACGCACCGCCCCAGAGCATCACCGAGAGCCAGGCGACCGTGAACGGGTCGAAGACGATCCCGAACTGGGGCAGCCCGTAGAAGAGCACGAAGATCTGCACCAGGATGGGCGTGTTGCGGAAGACCTCGACGTAGACGGCGGTGAGGTGGCTCACGACCGGGACGCGATGCGCACGCGCGGCGCCGAGGACGACCCCGATCACGAAGGCGCCGACGACCGCGATCGCGGAGACCTTCAGTGTGTTCAGGAACCCTTGCCACAGCTCCTCCCGGTTCGCCGAGACGAAGGCCCAGAAGTCGTAGGTGGCGAGGACCATTCAGGCGAGGGGGGCGGCCGTGTGGCCGCCCCCCTGATCACTGACTACCAAGTCACGAGCTACGGGCAAACGGTGTCCGCGCTCGGGGCGCCGGGCGCCGGGTACCCGAACGTGTTGGTCGGGCGCAGGATGTTCTTCGAGAACGTGGGCACGAAACGGGCCGCAACGTTGTTCTTCAGGATCGGCAGGAACTGATCCTTCTGCTTCATGATCGCGAGTCGCGAGTCGACCCACGTCTTCAGCTCGGTGTTGCCCTGCTTGATGCCGATGCCGAATGGCCCTTCGAGGAAGGAGTCGTCGGTGAGCTTCGTCGTCGAGTCGGCGGCGGCCACGGGCAGCAGCACGGCGTCGTCGTACATCACGGCGTCGGCCCGGCCCTGGTTTAAGGTTCAGCATGGCGTTGCTGAAGGTGTCCGCGACGACCACCTCCGTATTCGGGAAGCACTTCTTCATCCACCGGTCGTAGACCGAGCCGCTCGTCGTCGCGACCTTCTTGCCGCTGATGTCAGCGAGCTTCTGGATCGAGCCGTTGTTCTTCACGAGCAGGCGGCCGCCCGCCTTGTAGTAGGCGCGCGAGAAGTCGATGCGGGTGGCGCGGTCGGCGGTGTAGGTGAACGTCGAGATGACGAGGTCCACGCGATCGGTCGTCAGCAGCGGTTCACGGGAGGCCGTCGGAGCGCACACGAACGACACGCGCTGCGCGCGGCCGAAGGCGTAGCGGGCGAACCAGCGTGCCACCTCGACGTCGAAGCCCGCGTTCTTTCCCTTGACGTCGATGTAGCCGAACGGCGGCACGTCGCACTTGACGCCGACGATGAAGCGGTTGCGCGACTTGATGTTCGCCGGCAGGGGCGGCAGCTTCTTCTTCGCCGCCGCGCTTGCTGCGCCGTTCGTCTTGGACGGCTGGGAGAACCCGACGGCGGCAGCGAACACCGCGACGATGGCAATCCCGGCCGTGGCTAGAAAGATCCGTTTCATTCAGCCTCTCCTTCTTCGGTTATGGACAACTCCTCGAGCGAATGCGCGAGCTGAAGCGAGCGACGGAGGAACCGCCGTGTCCGCTCCTCCTGCGGGCGATCGAGCATCTCCGCAGGTATTCCCTCTTCCACGATCTTCCCTTCGTCCATGAAGATCACGCGATCGCCCACCTCGCGGGCGAACTGCATCTCATGGGTGACGACGATCATCGTCATGCCCTCGCGTGCGAGCTCGCGCATGACCACGAGAACCTCCCCGACGAGCTCGGGATCGAGCGCCGAGGTGACCTCGTCGAAGAGCATCAGGTGCGGCTCCATCATCAGCGCCCGTGCGATCGCCACACGTTGCTGCTGGCCCCCCGAGAGCTGATGCGGATGCTGCAGTGCCTTTTCCTCGAGCCCGACCTGCGCGAGCAGGCGGTGAGCGTCCGCCTCGGCCGCCTTGCGGCCGATCCTGCGGATCCGGCGGGCAGCGAGGGTCACGTTGTTCAGGACAGTCAGGTGAGGAAAAAGATTGAACTGCTGGAAGACCATTCCGATCCGCTGCCGGACAGCCGACACGTCCGAGCCCTTGCGGGTGATCTCTTCGCCCTCGAAGAAGATCCGCCCGGAGTCGAGCGGCTCGAGCAGGTTCACGCAGCGGAGCAACGTGCTCTTGCCGCTCCCGCTCGCCCCGATCACGACGAGCACCTCGCCGGCGGCGACGTCGAGGTCGATCCCATCGAGGACGAGGTTGTCGCCGAAGCTCTTCCTAACTGCTTCGAGACGAACCACCGCATCGGCCGGTTGGAGCGCCGCCGGAACCGCAAGTTCCTGTGTCACCGAACCCCCTTGTGCGCACATTCAAGCACGCATTCCGGCGCGATCCCGGGCGCGATTCCGCTCGCGCAGCGCGAGGAGAGCATGCCGTCCTCTCCAGGGGGACGGCATGCTCTCAGCCGGTCCTCACGGCGCGGGCTGCTCAACCATCGCGCTCCCGCCGCCAGAGCAGACGCTTCTATGTTGTCAAGGGGAGTGTTGGCAGTTTGGCGAAGCGTCGGTAGAAGTGGCGGGCGAGTGCGCGCTTGACGCAGCGGCGTGCCTCTCTGGTGGTCTTGCCGGCGGCGAGTAGCCGCTGGTAGTAGGTGCTGGTCTCGTCGTGGTGGCGGATCCGTTGGAGGGCGATGACGTGGAGCGCCCAGTTGAGCTGGCGGTCGCCGCCGCGGTTGAGCCGGTGGCGCCGCTGCTTTCAGCTCGAGGCGTCGACGGGGCTGGTGCCGGCGAGCGCGGCGAAGGATGCCTCACTTCTCATCCGACCGGCGTCGCCGCTCGAGACGAGCAGTTGCGCACCGCAGACCGGGCCTACGCCGCACTCCTCGAGCAGCGCGGGCGCGACCTCGGCGACCAGCGCTGCGAGCGCATGCTCGGCCTCCGCCACCTCTTCCGACAACCGCTCGGCTCGTCGGCCGAGGCGGCGCAGAACGCCGTTCATGACCTCGCTGCTGGGCCGCAGCCGAGCCGCCGCGCGGGCGAGGCGCTCCCCGGAGAGCGCGCCGAGACGCTCGCGGACGTGATCGGGAGCGGTGACCAGGAGCGCGCTCAGCTGGTTGAGGGCGGCGTTGCGCGCTTGCATCGCGCCGCGGCGTTCGAGCAAGAGCAGACGCAGATCCTCGCGCCGTCCACCGCCGCGAGGAAGGCTTAGGCGTTCGCCGCTGAGTAGCCGCCGCGCCGCCAGGCCGGCATCGATCAGATCGCTCTTCCCACGTCGCCGCTCCTGGCGGCGCGGGCGCTCACACTCGTAGACGCTGACCCCAGCACGCTGGAGGAAGCGACCAAGCCCCGCGCCGTAACTGCCTGTGCCCTCGACTGCGAACGCGGGCACCCCGAGCTCCTGCGCCCACGAAAGCAGGCTCCGGTAGCCCGCAGCCGTCGTCGCGATCTCGCGGCTGTCGAGCTGCGCGCCGAGCACGTCGAGCGCAACAGCGACGTGGACCTCCTTGTGCGTGTCGACCCCGATCGCCACCGTCCATTCCATGACCTAGCCTCCTTCTCGTCGAGATGGTCGACCGGCCTGGACAGGGCTGTGTCGGGCAAAGGCGCACGCTTCTATCAGGTCACCGGCCAGTCGAGCGAAGCGGCGACGGGAGACAGGTCGGATTCAAGGCACCAAAGATCCGCCAGCATGGTTGTGGGTCATCCCGTCGCCGCTCCGCACTCTCAGCCGCCCCTCGGACAGAGACGACCGGCGAACGACGCTACACAGCATGGTTGATGTCATGACGAGGCGGGCTGCCTGAGTCCGTCTTGTCTCGGCGCTATGCCGGGGTGGTCAGCTCAGGAAAGGAGACGGCTGTGGTGTACGTCGGCATTGATCTGCATCGCAAGACCTCGCACGTAGCTGCCTTCGACGATGATGGGCTCGAGTTGCTCTCGCGCCGGGTGGTGAACGACCCTGAGACGCTTCGCGCGATCTTCGCTGAGTTGGGCGGAGAGGCTCGGGTTGCGCTCGAGGCTGCTTACGGGTGGGAGTGGCTGGCAGATCTCCTCGAGGCGGAGGGGATCGAGCTGCACCTTGCCCATCCGCGTCAGACGAAGGCGATCGCGGCGGCGCGGGTGAAGACGGACGCCGTCGACGCGCGGACGCTCGCGCATCTGCTGCGCGCCGATCTGCTCCCGGAGGCCTACGTCGCACCTCGCGAGCTGCGAGACCTGCGCGAGCTTCTCCGCCACCACATCGGGCTCACCCACCTGCGCACCGCGCTCAAGAATCGTGTCCATGCCGTACTTGCCCGCCAGGGGATCCAGCGCGGACGCGCCGAACTCTTCGGACCGAAGGGGCGGCAGTTCCTCGCCGGGCTCTCGCTCCCGGAGTCGACCCGTAGTCGGCTCGAGTCGCTGCTGGCGCTGATCGCCGACTTCGACCGCGAGCTCTCGGTGGTGAAGCGGGAGATCCAAGCGCGCGCCAAGAACGACCCGCGCGTCACCGTCCTCACCCGTATCCCAGGAGTCGGGGTCTTCACCGCCCTGCTCGTGATCGCCGAGGTCGGTGAGGTCACCCGGTTCCCGAGCGCTCGTCATCTCGGCTCCTGGGCCGGCCTCACACCCCGCGTGCGCAACTCCGGCGAGCGCGTCCGGCTCGGCTCGATCACACATCAGGGCTCACCGCATCTGCGCTGGGGACTCGTTCAAGCAGCGCAGACGGCAGTGCAGGCCGACGGGCCACTCAAAGCGTTCTACGAGAGGATCAAGCACCGGCGCGGCAGCAAAGTGGCGAAGGTCGCGGTCGCGCGCGAGATCCTCACCCTCTGTTACTACGGCCTTCGCGACGGCGAGATCCGCCGCCTCGAAGCAGCGGCTGCCCGGGCGAACTCGCCTTTGGCTATGGCCCCCACAGGCGGGCCGACTGGTTGATTGAGTCCCCGGGCGATCCGCACCGACACCCTGGCCCCACCACGGCCGAATAGATGAGTGGACCACCGACCCCAGCACCCAGATGACACAGCAACCCAGATCACCCTGAACAAGAACCCCGACCCATCAACCCTTGACACGGGTCGGCCTCGTCATAGATGAGCCAAATCCGCGCAGCCAAGCCAAAACGATGCCGCTGGGAACCGCTCCAGCCCGCTCCAGCCCGGTGCTCACTGGCGCGCAACTGGCGCACTTTCAGCCACGGGGTGCCAACGGCGAGCGGCATGTACTGCCGTCAGTTCGCGACCGTGAACGGCCCGTTGCTCAGGAGTCTCCGGCGGAACGAACTTTCCGAGCGCGATTTCCTCCAGCGGGCGAAAGAACCCGCAGGAGTCACGGCCGATTCGCGTTCGAGGTCACACTCGTGGATGCTGCTGGTGCGGCGTCGGCGTGGTCTGTGCACACACTTGCGCTGCTGGTGCCGAGGCCGACTGACAGATGCGTCGCTTTGTGTCACAATGCGGTGCAGGAGTGATGGAATGAGTCGAAGTGGACAGCTGAACGCGCGGATGGAAGAGCGCCTGCTCGCGCGCCTCACCCGACGCAGCAAGGAACTCGGCGAACCGCGCTCGCGGGTCGCCGAACGGCTGATCGACGAGGGCCTGCGCATGGAGGAGTTCCCCGGAGTCGTTTTCCGCAACGGGCCGACCGGCCGGCGGGCCTCGCTTCTCGGTGGCCCCGACGTCTGGGAGATCCTGGCCGATCTGCAACGCGCGAAGCTGCGTTCCAAAGGGGACCCGGTCGAGACTGTCGTGCGCGGCAGCGGCCTCTCCGACGAGCAGGTACGCCTCGCCGCCGCCTACTACAGCCGCTACCCCGACGAGATCGACGCACGGATCGAGCGCAACCAGGAACTCCAAGACGCCGCCGAACAGGCGCTCGCAGGCCTCACCGCTGCGTGAGGCTCGTCCTCGACGAGATGTGGTCGCCGGCGATCGCCGGCCAGCTCCGCCGCCGAGGCCACGACGCGATCGCCGCCCAAGAAGACGCCCACCGGCCACGCTACGCCGGCATCACCGACGAGCTCCTCTTCCACCGCGCTCAAGAAGACGAGCGGACGATCGTCACCGACAACATCGACGACTACCTGCACATCGTCGCCGAGCAGGAACGAACAGGGATCACACATCACGGCGTGATCCTCTGCACCTCCCGCCAGTTCGACCGCGCCGACCCGCGCACGATCGGCCGGATGGTCGACGCCCTCGACGCGCTCCTCCGCTCAGACGCAGCCAACACAACACCGTTCAACCAGCGCCACTGGCTCCGCCGCACCACCTGAGCCTCGCCAGACCCTACCGACTGGCGCCCGTCCAGGCGCACACGGTGTGCCTACGGCCAGATGGACTCCCTCCGCCAAGAAGGAACGCATCCCTCAGCGGGCCTTTCGTAGAAGCGGGCGATGGGACTCGAACCCACGACTCCCAGCTTGGGAAACACAGCCACAGGCCGCATGGTTGAGCCAAATCTGGGGTAGGCGAGCCAAGACGATGCCGCTGGGAGCCGCTCCAGCCCGCTCCAGCCCGGTGCTCACTGGCGCGCAACTGGCGCGCACCTGCCAGTTCCATCGCCTTCCGATCCGGCGTCGGCAGGCTGAGCATTCCTGTGCCGCTGCCGGTCTTGCCGAACCTGGCGAGGTGGCCACCGAGTTCCTCTCGAGGACACGCGGTATCGCCCTTGCCGCGCACCGTGTCGGGTCGGCACTTCGCCGTTGGCGACACGACTCCGACCCGCCCGCTGAACGAGATCGGCTGCACGGCCGGGTCGCGCAACCAGGTTAAGGTGGCAGTCATGGCCGTCCTACCCGGGCCACGCGCATGAGCGACCCGATGCGGGACGTGACCGCGCTGCCCGACCTGCTGCACGGGCACTCCCTTACCGGCCCGGTCCGCGAGCGCCGTCCCGTCTACGTCGACCTGCTGCCGCCGTGCAACGCCGGCTGCCCGGCCGGCGAGAACATCCAGGCCTGGCTGTCGCACACCACGGCCGGCCGGCACGAGGAAGCCTGGCGAGAGCTCGTCGCCGACAATCCGCTGCCCGCCGTCCACGGGCGGGTCTGCTACCACCCGTGCGAGAGCGTCTGCAACCGCTCGAATCTCGACAGCGCCGTCTCGATCCATTCGGTCGAGCGCTTCCTGGGAGACCTCGCGCTGAAGCAGGATTGGCGCTTCGACCAGCCACCCGTCGGCAGCGGCAGACGGGTGCTCGTGATCGGCGCCGGCCCCAGCGGGCTCTCGGCCGCCTACCACCTGACCCGGCTCGGCCACGAGGTCGAGATCCGGGACCTGGGCGCCGAGCCCGGCGGGATGATGCGGTACGGGATCCCCTCCTACCGGTTGCCGCGGGACGTCCTGGACGGCGAGATCGACCGGATCGCGGCGATGGGCGTGCTGATCACCTGCGACCACCGCGTCGAGGACGTCGTCGCGGAGCGGCACGACGGCGGGTTCGATGCGGTCTTCGCTGCCGTGGGTGCGCACCTCTCCAAACGCGTGGACATCCCGGCCCGGGACGCCGGGCCGATCGTCGATGCCGTGTCGTTCCTGCGCAGCGTCGCCTCGGGCGAGCGGCCGGTGATCGGCCGGCGCGTGGCGGTGTACGGCGGCGGCAACACCGCGATGGACGCCGCCCGGGTCGCCCGCCGGCTGGGGGCGGACGAGACGCTGATCGTCTATCGGCGCACCCGCAAGCAGATGCCGGCCCATCTCGAGGAGGCCGAGGACGCCGAGCGGGAGGGTGTGCGGATCAACTGGCTGCGGACGATCACGGCGTTCGACGGCCCGGAGCTGCAGGTCGAGCTGATGGAGCTCGACGAGTCCGGTTTCCCGCAGCCGACCGGGCAGTTCGAGACGCTCGCCGCGGACACCGTGATCCTCGCGCTGGGCCAAGAGTCGGACACCGCGTTTCTGCGCGAGGTGCCCGGCGTGGAGGTCGAGCGCGACGGAACGGTCCAGGTTTCGCCGTCGCTCCAGACCGGGGCACCGGGCGTGTTCGCGGGCGGTGACATGGTGCCGAGCGAGCGCACGGTGACCGTCGGCGTGGGCCACGGCAAGAAGGCCGCGCGCCACATCGACGCCTGGTTGAGAAGCGTCGAGGCCGTGAGCGCACCGAAGCACGAGCTGGCGAGCTTCGACAAGCTGAACCTCTGGTACTTCGGCGACAACGCCCGGCGCGAGCAGCCCGAGCTTCCGCCCGGGGAGCGGGTCGAGGGCTTCGGCGAGGTGCTCGGCGGTCTCTCACCCGAGGAGGCTGTCTACGAGGCCGGCCGGTGCCTGTCGTGCGGCAACTGCTTCGAGTGCGACGGCTGCCTGGGCGCCTGCCCGGAGGACGCCGTGATCAAGCTGGGCGTGGGCCACCGCTACCGCTTCGACTACGACCGCTGCACCGGCTGCGGCGTGTGCGCCGAGCAGTGCCCGGTGCACGCGATCGACATGGTCGCGGAGAGCGACCGCTGATGCGCACGACGGTCGACGGGAACGAGGCTGCTGCGTCGGTCGCCTTCCGGCTGAACGAGGTCTGCTGCATCTACCCGATCACCCCGTCGTCGCCGATGGCCGAGCTCGCCGACGAGTGGTCGAGCAAGGGCAAGACCAACGTCTGGGGCACCGTGCCCGCGGTCGTCGAGATGCAGAGCGAGGGCGGCGCCGCCGGAGCGCTTCACGGCGCGCTGCAGGGCGGCGCGCTCGCGACGACGTTCACGGCGTCGCAGGGCCTGCTGCTGATGATCCCGAACATGTACAAGATCGCGGGCGAGCTGACCCCGACGGTGCTGCACGTGGCCGCCAGGTCACTCGCGGCGCAGGGGTTGTCGATCTTCGGCGACCACTCCGACGTGATGGCGGTGCGCCAGACAGGCTTCGCGCTGCTCGCGTCGGCATCGGTGCAGGAGGCCCACGACCTGGCGCTCGTGTCGCAGGCCGCGACGCTCCGGACCCGCGTGCCCTTCGTGCACTTCTTCGACGGGTTCCGGACCTCGCACGAGCTCAACACGATCGACCTGCTCTCCGACGACGACCTGCGCGCGCTCGTGCCCGAGGATCTCGTCCGCGCCCATCGCGACCGCGCGCTCTCGCCGGAGCGGCCGTTCATCCGCGGCACGGCACAGAACCCCGACATCTACTTCCAGGCGCGCGAGACGGTGAACCCTTTCTACGCGCGCGTGCCGGACGCCGTCGAGGACGCCATGGCAAGCCTGGCAGAGCGCACCGGCCGCCGCTACCACGTCGTCGACTACGCCGGCCACCCGGAGGCCGAGCGCGTGATCGTGGTCATGGGCTCCGGCGGGGAGACGGTGCGCGAGACCGCGGCGGCGCTCGAGAAGCGCGGCGAGCGCGTCGGCGTTGCGCAGGTGCGGCTGTACCGGCCGTTCCCGGCGCAGGCGCTGGCCCGTGCGCTGCCCCCGACCGTGCGCAGCGTCGCCGTCCTCGACAGGACGAAGGAGCCCGGATCGATCGGCGAGCCGCTCTTCCTCGACACGGTCGCGGCGCTGATGGAGGAGCGCGACACCATGCCGCGCGTCATCGGCGGGCGCTTCGGCCTGTCCTCGAAGGAGTTCACGCCCGGGATGGTGGCGGGCGTGTTCGACGAGCTCGCGGCGGAGAAGCCGCGACGCCGGTTCACGGTCGGCATCGTCGACGACGTCTCCGGGTCGAGCCTCGACTACGAGGCGACGCTCGACATCGAGCCGCCCGAGACGGTGCGCGCGATCTTCTACGGCCTGGGCTCGGACGGGACGGTCGGCGCCAACAAGAACACGATCAAGATTCTCGGCGCCGAGGAGGGCTTCCACGCGCAGGGCTACTTCGTCTACGACTCGAAGAAGTCCGGCTCCCAGACCGTCTCGCATCTGCGCTTCGGGCCGCTGCCGATCCGAGCGCCCTATCTCGTGCAGCAGGCGAGCTTCGTCGGCTGCCACCAGTTCGGGCTGCTCGACCGCGCCGACGTGCTGGGCCGCGCGGCCGACGGCGCGACGCTGCTGCTCAACTGCCCGCGCCCGCCGGAGGAGGTGTGGGACGCGCTGTCGCGACCGGTGCAGGAACAGATCCTGGCCAAGCACGTCGAGCTCTACGCGATCGACGCCGGCCGGATCGCGCGCGAGGCAGGCCTCGCCGGACGGGTCAACATCATCCTCCAGACCTGCTTCTTCGCCGTCTCGGGTCTCCTGCCGCGCGAGCAGGCGATCGCGCGGATCAAGGCAGCGGTCGCAAAGAGCTACGGGCGGCGGGGCGCCGAGGTGGTCGAGCGCAACCAGTCGGCCGTCGACCGCACGCTCGAGGCCCTCCACCGGATCGATGTGCCCGACCGCGCGACGGCGACTCGCGAGCTGCCGCCGGTCGTCCCCGCTCACGCGCCCGAGTTCGTCCGCACCGTGACCGCCGAGATGATGGCCGGCCGCGGCGACGACCTGCCGGTGAGCGCGTTGCCGGTGGACGGCACGTATCCGAGCGGCACCACGGCGTACGAGAAGCGCAACATCTCCGACCTCGTCGCGGTCTGGGACTCGGAGCTCTGCATCCAGTGTGGCAACTGCAGCTTCGTCTGCCCGCACAGCGTGATCCGCTCCCGCTACTACGACGAGTCCCGTCTCGAGGGCGCGCCGGACGCGTTCCGATCCGCTCCCCTCCAAGCCGTCGGGCTGCCCGACACCCGGTACACGCTGCAGGTCTACGTCGAGGACTGCACCGGATGCGAGCTGTGCGTCCAGGCGTGCCCGGTCGTCGCGCCGGCCGACCCGGCCCGCAAGGCGATCAACCTCGCGCCGCGGGAGCCCCTGGTCGAGGCCGAGCGGGAGAGCATCGCGTTCTTCGAGACGCTGCCCGCGAGCGACCGGACTCGCGTCGACTTCGGCACGGTGCGCGGCACCCAGTTCCTGGAGCCGCTGTTCGAGTTCTCCGGCGCGTGCGCCGGCTGCGGCGAAACGCCGTACCTGAAGCTCCTCTCCCAGCTCTTCGGCGACCGGCTGATGGTCGCCAACGCCACGGGCTGCTCGTCGATCTACGGCGGCAACCTGCCGACCACGCCGTGGACCACCGACGCCGACGGGCGTGGCCCGGCCTGGTCGAACTCGCTGTTCGAGGACAACGCAGAGTTCGGGCTCGGCTTCAGGCTCGCCGCCGACCGGCACACCGAGCTGGCCCGCCGGCGCGTCGCCGAGCTGCGCGACGCGGTCGGCATCGATCTGGCAGAGGCGATCCTCGATGCGCCGCAGCTGCGCGAGTCCGAGCTCCGGGCGCAGCGCGAGCGGGTGGCCGAGTTGAAGCGCCGTCTGGACGCGCTCGAGGGGCCCGCCGTCGCCGACCTGCAGAGTGTCGCCGACCACCTCGTTCGGCGGAGCATCTGGATCGTCGGCGGCGACGGCTGGGCATACGACATCGGCTCCGGCGGCCTCGACCACGTCCTCGCCAGCGGACGCGACGTCAACGTGCTGGTGCTCGATACCGAGGTCTACTCCAACACGGGCGGCCAGATGTCCAAGGCGACGCCGCTCGGCGCCGTCGCCAAGTTCGCGGCCGCCGGCAAGAGCGTGGCCAAGAAGGACATCGCCCTGCAGGCAATCGGCTACGGCAGCGTCTACGTCGCCCGGGTAGCGATGGGTGCGGATCCCCAGCAGACGCTGAGCGCGATGCGCGAGGCCGAGGCCTACGACGGCCCCTCGCTCGTGCTCGCCTATAGCCATTGCATTGCACACGGCATCGAGATGCGCAACGGCCTCGACCAGCAGTACCGCGCCGTCGCGAGCGGCTACTGGCCGCTGATCCGGTACGACCCGATGGTCCGCGCGGCCGGCGGCAATCCGTTCCTGCTCGACTCGCCGCGGCCGCGCATCCGGCTCGCCGACTACACGAACCGTGAGCTCCGCTACCGCTCGCTGGTGAACACCGACCCGGCCGAGGCCGAGCGGCTGCAGGGGTTGGCCGAGGAGGCGGTCGACCAGCGCTGGGACGTGTACGAGGAGATGGCGACCCGCGGCGCGCAGCACTTCACCGCCGACGCGAGGAAGGAGCGCCGCTGATGGACCTCGCGACCGGCTACATGGGCCTGACGCTGCGCAACCCGCTCGTCGCGTCGGCCTCCCCGCTCTCGCAGACAGTCGAAGGCGTGCGACGACTCGCCGATGCGGGCGTCGGCGCGGTCGTCCTGTACTCGCTCTTCGAGGAGCAGCTTCGCCGCGAGGCGGCCCGGAACGCGCAGCTCGTCGACGCGGGCACCGAGAGCTTCGCCGAGTCGCTCTCCTACTTCCCGGCGGCCGCCGACGACGAGGCCGGCCCGCGCAGCTACCTGAGCCTGCTCGAGCGCGCCGCCGATGCGGTCGAGGTGCCGGTGATCGGCAGCCTCAACGGCGTGACTCCGAGCGGCTGGACGGACTACGCGCGCGCGATGCAGGACGTCGGCGCCGCCGCGATCGAGCTCAACGTCTACTACCTTCCCGGCGACCCGGACATCTCCGGTCGTGACGTCGAGCAGCGCTACGTCGACGTCCTGACCCGGGTCAAGGAGGCGGTCGCCGTGCCAGTGGCCGTCAAGCTGAGCCCGTACTTCAGTTCGACCGGCGAGATGGCGGTGCGACTGGACGAGTCGGGCGCCGACGCGCTCGTGCTCTTCAACCGGTTCCTGCAGCCCGACATCGATCCCGAAGCGCTCGCCGTGGTGCCTCGGGTCGGCCTCTCCAGCCCGGCCGAGGCCCGGCTGCCACGGACGTGGATCGCACTCCTGCGCGGGCGCGTGCAGGCCTCGCTCGCGGCGACCACCGGCGTCGAGACCGTCGAGGACGTGGCCAAGTACCTTCTCGCCGGCGCCGACGTCGTGATGACCGCCTCGGCGCTGCTCCGCCACGGCCCCGAGCACGCCACCGTGCTGCTCGACGACCTGTCGGAGTGGATGACACGCAAGGGATTCTCAGCCGTCGGCGATTTCCGCGGACTGCTCGCCGTCCAGCCCGGGACCGACGAAACGGTCTACGAACGAGCGGGCTATGTCAGCGCGCTGCGGGAGGCCAACAGGGCCATCTACGGCCCCTGGTGAGCCGGCCGCCGGCCGCCGAGCGCGGCTCAGGGCTCTTGCGTTCTCGCCGGCATCGACGTCGTGGAGCGCCTGGTCCCACCGCGGATAGGTGTCGCAGCGCCAGGAACGTCGTCGTCGAGTTCGAGAGCCCCATCAGCACCGCCTCCAGGCGGCCGTCCACGTGGGGCCGTGTCGGCGAGCCGCGTCGGGAGCGCTGACCCTTCGTCAGGCCGTACGTCTCGTTGCTCATCACGAAGTAGGCGAGGTTCGCGTCGCGGCGGAAGGTATGGACCAGGTGGCCGGCGCCGGATCGCGTATCCATCACCTTCGCCGTCGGCGGGACGCGGACTGGCGCGCATCCTGGCGCGCAGTTCTCCGATGATCGGACGAAGTCCACTGCTGCTAAGAAAAGCCCGGCTGAGCGGGCCTTTCGTTGAAGCGGGCGATGGGGCTCGAACCCACGACCCTCAGCTTGGGAAGCTGATGCTCTACCAACTGAGCTACGCCCGCGCGGGTGGCTAACCATATCGAACATGCGCGTTTTCGACGCTTTCGCAGGGTCGGTCGCCGGGCGGTCGGTCAGTCGACGAGAGGGAGCGGCGCGAGTCCGGTGAGAGGGCCGTTCGCGCTGCGCTCGGGCAGGTCGGGCTCCGGGCTGCCGGCGGCCCTGCGCGCGGCGAGCTCGGCATCGATCTGCGCCACCAGCTTGTCGAAGGTCGACCGGAATCCTCGCTCGTAGGCGGGGGCGATCTCCTCCATCACCGTCCTCTCCCGTTCGGTCTCGGGCAGGCCGAAGCGGAAGTGGATGGTCGTGCCCGTCGGGCCCGGCTCCAGCTCGACGGTGTGCGGGATCTTCACCGGACCGGCGGGATGGTCGACGATCGTCCGATCGGAGACGTAGTGGTACGGCCGCCAGTCGAGGATCTCCTCGATCACGGCATCCTCGCCGTGCATGCAATGGTTGGTCGAGCCGAGCCCGCGGCGGCCTCCGGTTGTTCCGGTCACGACGACGTCCGTCACGCCGAACTGCCACTCCTTCCGCCTCCCCGGCGTGGTCAGGAACTCCCACGCGACCTGGGGCGGCGCGTTCGTGGGCAGCGACATGGTGAGGACGGACTCCTCCGGAGAGACGAAGACCCGGTGCCGATCCTCTTCCTCGAGCCAGCGCCGCTCCAGATCGTGCGCCCAGGTCTGGACGTCGCCGATCCGGTCGCAGGCCTGCGTCAGCTCGAGCATGCCGAGGGCGCCCGGGTCGATGTCGGCGGCCTCAATGCACTGCTGCGTCATCAGCGCGTAGGCGTTCAGCCCGAGCTGCGCAACGACGTCGTTCTTGAGCAGGCGGTGCACGACGATCACGTCGGACCCGACGAGCTCGAGCTGGCCGGCGAACTCCTGGTGGACGGCCGCGCCATGGTGGACCACGAACTTCAGATCGAGATCGGGGATCCGCATGCAGGCGTTGCAGTCGCATGAGCTCGCCTGGCGGACGTCACGGCGGCGGCGGCGGAACCCGAAGTAGCAGCGCTCGATCGCGTCGAGCAGCATCGACCCGTCGATCTTCTCGGCCTTCGCGAAGGTAAAGACCGCGTCGCCCTCGAGCTTCGACAGCCGGAAGCTCGGCCGGAGCGCCGAGACGACGGCGCCCATGAGATCCGCGAGGATGTCGTGCGCGTGGTCGAGCTCGACGTCCGCGAGGTAGCCCGTGTACCCGGAGATGTCGGCGATCAGGAAGCAGGTGGGCTCGGCGGCTGGAAGCACGGTCGCCCATGATCACAGCGGTCGTCCCAACCGTCCAGCGAGTGCCGCGCGGCGCGCGGCCCGGACGCCCGGTGAACGGGGTGGCCGCTAGCCGAAGAACGTCTTCGCGGTCTGGTACCAGTCCTCCGGCACCAGCTTCAGCTCGGCGGTCGCCTCGGTGAGCGGGACCGAGACCACCTCGTCGCCGTGGAGGGCGGCCATCCGACCCCAGGTTCCGGCCTGCACCAGGTCGGCGGCCTCGAGGCCGAAACGGAGGCCGAGGATACGGTCGCGCGGGGTCGGGCTACCGCCGCGCTGGATGTAGCCGAGCACCGTGGCGCGCGCCTGCATGCCGGTGCGCGCCTCGACCTCCTGAGCGACGGTGTCGCCGACGGCGCGGTTCTCGACGCGCACGTGGCCGAACTCGTCGACCTCGCCCTCGTCACTGACGCCCGGGCAGCTCGGAGCCCTCGCTCGCGACGATCACGGAGAAGTTCTTGCCGCGCGCCCTGCGGCGTTCGACCGCGGCGGCGACGGCGTCGTAGTCGACCGGCTGCTCCGGGATCAGGATGTAGTCGGCGCCGCCGGCGATGCCGCTGAAGAGCGCGATCCAGCCGGCGTGGCGGCCCATCGTCTCGACGACGATGATGCGGTTGTGCGACTCGGCGGTCGAGTGGCAGCGGTCGATCGCGTCGGTCGCGACCGTCACGGCCGTGTCGAAGCCGAACGTGTAGTCGGTGCCGTTCAGGTCGTTGTCGATCGTCTTCGGCACTCCGACGACCGGCAGACCCTCCTCGGCGAAGAGGCGGGCCGCGACGCCCAGCGTGTCCTCGCCGCCGATCGCGACGAGCGCGTCGATCGCCTCGAAGGTGCGCTTCACGCCTTCGACCCCGCGCTCACTCTTGAACGGGTTCGTGCGTGAGGTGCCGATGATCGTGCCGCCCTTGTGCAGGATCCCGGACGTCTCCGCATAGCCGAGCTGCCTCAGGTCGCCGTCGATCATCCCGCGCCAGCCGTTGAGCACGCCGAACGTCTCGTGGCCGTGCTCCCAGAGGCGACGGCAGACCGCGCGGATGACCGGATTCAGGCCGGGACAGTCGCCTCCCCCGGTGAGCATTCCGACCCGCATCGCGCCGCAGTCTAGACAGACCCTGCCGACGCCCTACCAGAGAACCGTCGCGGGTGGCCCTCCACTCTGTGGACGAAAAATCACGCTCTTGTTGCAAGGGACACCTTGCGGCAGTGCCCTGCGCGAGCCAGGATGGTGGCGGGTGGCGGGCGCTGGGTCCCCCACCCAGGGGTGGGGCCGTTCGCCGTCGGGAGAACGCGAGTCATCCGACGACCGGCGACGGGCGAGCGCCGCGGGCCACGTGGTCGTCGACTGCGCATCTGGCCGGGCCGCCGTGACGGTGCGCGTCGGCGGTTTCACCGGACGGGCCACCAGGCCACGCCATCAGGCGCTTGCTCCGAGCCGGGCGCCTACATCCGCTCGGGCGCGTCGACCCCGACCAGGTCGAGGCAGCGCGCGATCACGCGCTGGGTCGCGCGGCAGAGCGCCAGCCGGAACGGCTCGGCCCCGGAGCCGAGCACCCGGACGTCGTGGTAGAAGCGGTGGTAGTCGTCCGCGACGCGGATCGCGTAGAACGGCACCATCTGCGGGCCGCGCCGCTCCGTCGCCTCGCGCACGAGCGCGGGGAAGTCCGCGAGCCGCTTGACGAGCTCGCGCTCAGCGGGCTCCAGCGCAACGCCTCCAAGCGACGACGTCGTCACCGGCACCGAGCGGCGCGTTGCGCAGGATGCCGGCGACGCGGGCGTGCGCGTACTGGACGTAGTAGACGGGGTTCTTCTGCGTCTTCTCGGCGGCCAGGTCGATGTCGATCTCGATCGTCTGGTCGGGGCCGCGGTTCACGAGGTACCAGCGGGCGGCGTCGACTCCGATCTCGTCCATGAACTCGTCGAGGAAGACGACGTCGCCCCGCCGCTTCGACATCTTCGTCTGCTCGCCGCCTCGGGTCAGGTGCACCAGCTGGTACAGCAGCACCTCCACGCGGTCCGGGTCGTAGCCGAGCATCGCCGCGGCGGCCTTCAGCCGTGCGAGGTAGCCGTGATGGTCGGCGCCCAGGACGTAGATCGCGCGGTCGAAGCCGCGCTCGAACTTGTCCAGCGCGTATGCGACGTCGGAGGCGTAATAGAGCGTGCTGCCATCCGACGAGCGCAGGAGCGGCCGGTCCTTCTCGTCGCCGTGAGCGCTCGTCCGCGCCCAGAGCGTGCCGTCGGCCTCGTAGGTGTCGATCCGCTCCAGCGCCCGCGGCACCTTCTCCGCCAGGTCGAGCTCGTTCTGCCAGGTGTCGAAGTCGATCCGAAAGCGCGCGAGCGTGTCCCGGATCTGCTCCAGCATCCGCGGCACCGGGTCGCCCGCCTCGCGCGCGAGCTCCGCGACGTACTCCCCGTGGTACCCGTCCTCCGGAGGCTCGTGCCCACCCCGGATCGCCTCGACCGAGGCTCGGAACCGATCCATCTGCGCGCCCGCGTCGTTGAAGTAGTACTCACGCTCGACCGTGTGGCCCGCGAACTCGAGCAGGCGCGCGACGCTGTCGCCGTATGCGCCGTTGCGCCCCGAGGCGACCGTGATCGGCCCGGTCGGGTTGGCCGAGACGAGCTCCACCTGGACGCGCTCCGGTGTCGCGGCCGAGCCGGCCCCGTAGTCGGCGCCGATCTCCTCGACCGCGCCGAGGAGGAAGGCGTCGGTGACCCAGAGGTTGACGAAGCCCGGGCCGGCGACCTCGGCGCGCTCGACCTCCGGCAGCTCGACTGCCTTCGCGGCCAGCTCCTCGGCGAGCTCCCGCGGCGGACGGCGCAGCTGCTTCGCACGCTGGAGCGCGACGTTCGTCGCGTAGTCGCCGAAGGCCGGATCCTTCGGGCGGTCGAGCTCGACCGGGTGCCCCGCCAGCTCTCCGACGGCCTCGGCGAGGCGGCCGACGGCGTTAGGCGCCATTGCGCGCCTGCGTGAGAAGCAGTCCGGTCATCGCGGCGCCACCATAGCCAGGCCCGTGCGACCCGGCCGCGGTGGTCGTCACGGCGATTCGTCGGCCTCCTCGAAGCGCTGCGCCATCGCGATGCGCTGCATCAGTGTCGGATGCGTCTCCAACCAGAGGTAGGCCCACGACGGCGGGTTCGGGTCCTGGAGGCTCGTCTCCTGAAACCCCTTGAACAGGCGGGTCATCGACGCTGGATCGTGCGTCGCCTTCAGCGCGCGCCAGTCCGCCTCGGCCTCGTACCGTCGTGAGACCGCGTTCTGAAGCGGCGCCGCGGCCAGCGAGACGAGCGTGATCGTGAGCACCGCGAGCGGGAGGTTCGCCGGGTCGCGGAGGCCGCCGCGCCGGCGCGTCACCTCGGCGACGACGAACAGCGCGGGAAAGGCGAAGAGCGCGAACCACGCGAGGCTCTTCGGGACGTGGTTGCTCTTCACGTGCGCCAGCTCGTGGGCGACGACCACGTTGATCTCGCCGCGCGAGAAGCGGCCGTCGAGGAGCGTGTCCCAGAGCACGACGCGCGTCGACGGCCCGAACCCCGTCGCGAACGCGTTCGCCTGGCTCGTCCAGTCGCTCACCTTTTGCACCCGCACGGGCGGGCTCACCCCCTCGTCGCGCTTGAGTCGATCGACGTCGGCCTGCAGCGACGCGCTCCGGATCGGATGGGTGCCGACGGTGGCGAGCCACCCGGACGTGAACGTGAGCAAGCCCGCGAGAGCGACGAAGGCGGCCGCACCCGGGATCCACCAGTAGCGCCGGAACCGGCCCGCGAGCGCCACGAGCACGACAATCGTCGCCATCGCGAACACCGCGCTCGCGCCCAGCGTGAAGCGCTGCTCGACGAGCCAGCTGAAGACGTCGAACGGACCGAGACCCCAGTGGTGCTGCCACCACAGCTCGGCGATCCCGAACGGGAAGGTCACCATCCACAGCGTCGTTAGCACGACCATGCCGACGATCACCGAGGTCCCGATCCGGCCGAGCCCGATCCCGCGTACCGAGCGCGGCAGCACGCGCATCAGCACCACGAGCGCGGCGATCGTTGCGACGTTGGAAGCGAGCCAGAGCGCGCGCGTGCCGGCCTCGTAGTCGTGCGCACGCGCGAGCTCGCGCGCCGAGAAGAAGCGGCCTTCGTCGAACCCACCGAGATCGAGCGACGGCACCGTCGTGCCCCAGAGGGAGACGGCCGCGAAGATCCATACGCCGACGCAGCACGCCGCAAGCAGGATCCACCCGAGCCTTCCGATCGGTGTCGACCTCGCCTCCGGCATCCGAGCGAACTATCGCGGACGGGCCCGCTTGCGCGGAGCTCGAGCTAGTTCAGGACGATGTCGGCGGCAGGTGCCGTGTCGCCGAAGGTGATGCCCTCGCGGGCGAGCGCGAGCTGGACCTCTTCGCGCGCCTTGAAGATCCGCCACTTGACCGTGGCGAGCGTGATCTCGAGCGAGTCGGCGATCTCGTTGTACGGGAGCCCCACGATGTCGCGGAGGAGGAGCGCCATCTTGAGGTCGGGGTTCAGCTCGTGCAGGGCGCGCCAGACGGCGTCGATCGTCTCTCCTTCCTCGACCGGCCGGTCGAGGACCTCGAGGTTCGGCATGTCGTCGAGGTTGACGCTCATGCGAGGGCGGCGGTCCCGGGCGCGCAGCTCGTCGAGCACGCGGTTCTTCGTGACCTGGAAGAGCCACGTCGTGAACTTGCAGCGGAGCGAGAACCGCGGCAGCCCCTGGAACACGCGCATGAAGACCTCCTGCGTCATGTCCTCGGCGAGGCTGCGGTCGCCGGTGAGCCGGAGCACGTAGTTGAAGATCGGCGTCTCGTACTCGCGGACGATCAGCGAGAAGGCCCGCTCGTCGCCGCGTTGCGCCCTGCGCAGGATCTCCGGATCGGGCTGTTCGAGCGCCACCGGGCAACAGAGTAACCGCGTATCTCATGTCACGTAGCCCCCGGGCGATGGAATAACCAAATGCTTACTCCTCGCTCAACGCAGCAACCGTCCGTTCTTAGCTTTCCTTCAGCAAGCTCCGGCCCGTCATGGCAGGCGGCTGCTCGATCCCGAGCAGATCGAGGCAGGTCGGCGCCAGGTCGGCGAGCTCACCACCGCTCCGCAGCGGCAGATCGGAGCCTGTGAGCAGCAACGGAACCGGATTCGTCGTGTGCGCGGTGAACGGTGAGACGCCGTCGGGCGCCAGGAGTTGCTCGGCGTTGCCGTGGTCGGCGGTCACGAGACACGCGCCGCCGAACGCGCCGACGCGGTCGACGATGCGCCCGAGGCAGCGGTCTGTCGCCTCGACGGCGCGCACGACCGCAGAAATCACGCCGCTGTGGCCGACCATGTCGGGATTCGCGAAGTTGACGACAGCGAAGCGGTAGCCGTCGCCGACCTCCGCGCAGAAGCGATCGGCGACGGCATCGGCCGACATCTCCGGCTTCAGGTCGTAGCTCGCGACCTCGCGCGGGCTCGGGACGAGGATGCGCGTCTCGCCCTCCCATTCCCGCTCGACGCCGCCGTTGAAGAAGTACGTCACGTGCGCGTACTTCTCGGTTTCGGCCACGTGCAGCTGCCGCATGCCCTGCCGCGACAGCACCTCCGCGAGCGTTTCGGCGACGGTCTGCTCCTCGAACACGACCGGGCAGTCGAGCTCGCCGCTGTAGCGCGTGAGCGTCGTCACGTCATGACCCGCGTCGAGCAGCAGCCTCGTGAGCTGGCGCCCGCGGTCGGGGCGGAAGTTGAAGAAGATGACCGCGTCGCCGGGCTCGAGCCGCGGCGTGCCGTCGACCACGATCGGCTCGACGAACTCGTCGGTCACGCCCGCGTCGTAGCTCGCCTGCATCGCCTCCGCAACGTCGTGCGTGTGCACGCCCCGGCCGGCCGTCAGCGCGTCGAAGGCACGTTGCGTGCGCTCCCAGCGGCCGTCGCGGTCCATCGCGTAGTAGCGGCCGACGACGGTCGCGATCCGCTCCTGCGGCAGCGACGCCAGGTCGTCGATCGCCGCATGGGGAGAGACGTCGCGGCCGTCGGTGAAGGCGTGGATCCACGTCTTCTCCGGCGCGAAGCGGAGGAGCGCCCGCAGATGGTCGATGTGTGAATGGACGCCGCCCTGCGAGACGAGCCCGAGCAGGTGCACGCGGCGGCCCCGCTCGAACGCGCCGCGGAGCGCTTCGTTTTCGAACAGCGAGCCGTCGGAGATCGCTCGGTTGACCCGCATCAGGTCCTGGTAGAGCCGCCGGCCCGCGCCGATCGTCAGGTGGCCGACCTCGGAATTGCCCATCTGGCCGGGCGGCAGGCCGGCCGCCTCGCCGGAGGCCTCGATGGTCGTATGCGGCGAGGTCGCCCAGAGGCGGTCGAAGACCGGCGTCTCTGCGAGCGCGACGGCGTTGCCGGGCCCGGGCGGGGCGCAACCCCAGCCGTCGAGGATCACGAGCGTTACGAGAGGGACGCTGCGCGGCAAATCGCGGCGAACGATTCCACGTCGAGGGAGGCGCCGCCGACGAGGGCGCCGTCGACTGCGGGCTGCGCGGCCAGCTCGGCCGCGTTGTCGGGCTTCACCGAGCCGCCGTAGAGCACCGGCACGTCCAGGATCGTCTTGATGAACGCCTGCGCCGCCTGCGCGATCGCGGGCGTTGCGGTCTTCCCGGTCCCGATCGCCCAGACCGGCTCGTAGGCGAGCACGAGGTCGTCCGTCTCGGGGAGTACCGCCGCGATCGCCTCGACCTGGCGCCGCAGCACGGCCTCGGTCTCGCCCGCCTCGCGCTCGGCCTCGAGCTCGCCCACGCACGCGATCACGTTCAGCCCGTGCTCGAGCGCCGTCAGCGTCCGCCGGGCCACCGTCTCGTCGGTCTCGCCGAAGAACTGCCGCCGCTCGGAGTGGCCGACCATCGTCCCGTAGACGCCCAGCTCGAGCAGCATCGGCGCTGCGACCTCGCCGGTGAACGCTCCGTCGGCGGCCCAGTGGACGTTCTGCGCGGCGACCGCGATGTCCGTGCCGGCGAGCGTCTGGACGGCTGCGTCGAGCGAGACGTACGGCGGGCAGACGACCACGTCGACCTCGTCGAGCTCGGCCTCGCGGAGCGCGGTGCAGAACGCCACCGTCTCGGCCGGGCCCTTGAACATCTTCCAGTTGCCGGCGATCAGCACGGGTCACACCGCCGCCGGGATCGCGGCCACGCCCGGCAGCTCCTTGCCCTCGAGCAGCTCGAGCGAGGCGCCGCCGCCGGTGGAGATCCACGAGATGCGGTCGGCCACGCCCGCGTCGTAGATCGCGCGCACCGAGTCGCCACCGCCGACGATGGTCAGCCCCTCGCACGCCGCGACGGCGCGCGCCACGGCGAACGTGCCCTCGGCGAAGCGCGGCCACTCGAACACACCCATCGGCCCGTTCCAGAACACGGTCTTCGCGTCGGCGATCGCCGCGGCGAACTCCTCGCGTGTCTCGGGCCCGACATCGAGGCCGAGCCAGCCCTCGGGCGGGTCGCCGTACGGCGTGACCCTCGTCTCGGCGTCGGCGGCGAACGAGTCGGCCGCGACGACGTCGCGGGGCAGCATCACCTCGAACGGGAACGGGTTCGCAGCGCGCACGTCCTCGGCCATCTTGCCGCCGATCAGCACACGGTCGGCGCGGGCGCCGAGGTTGCGGAGCACGCCGACCTTGTCCTCGACCTTCGCACCGCCGGCGACGATCACGAACGGCCGCTCGACCTCGCCCAGCAGCGCGCCGAGGTGCTCGAGCTCGGCGAGCAGCAGCAGGCCTGCGTAGGCCGGCAGCAGCCGGGCGACGCCCTCGGTCGACGCATGCGCGCGGTGGGCGGAGCCGAATGCGTCGTTGACGTAGAGGTCGGAGCCTTCCGCGAGCTCGCGCGGCGAACGCCTCGTCGTTCGGCGGTCTCGCCGGCGTTGAACCGCGTGTTCTCGAGCACCCTCAGGCGGTCGTCCGCCAGCGAGCTCGGCCAGGCGCGCCCGCACCGGCTCGATCGCGTACTTCGCGCGGTCGTCTTCGCTCTTCGGCCGGCCGAGATGCGAGCAGACGCGCACCTCGGCCGCGCCCTCGTCGAGCAGGAGCTGCAGGGTCGGCAGCGAGGCGCGGATGCGCGCGTCGTCGGCGACGCGGCCGTCCGCGAGCGGCACGTTCAGGTCGGCCCGGACGAGCACGACCTTCCCGCTGACATCGGCCTCGCGGACGGAGCGCGGCAGCCTCACGCGCAGCCTAGAGCGAGGCGCTGACGATGTTCACGAGGTCGACGAGACGGCACGAGTAGCCCCACTCGTTGTCGTACCAACCGAAGACCTTCGCCATGTTCCCGTTCGCCATCGTGAGGTCGCTGTCGTAGATGCACGAGTACTGCGATTGGTTGATGTCGGTCGAGACGAGGGGCGCCGTCGAGTACTCGAGATAGCCGGCGAGCGGCCCGTCGCTCGCTGCCGCCCGGTAGACGGCCTTGACCTCGTCTGCGGTGACCTCCCGGCCGAGCTGCACGGTCAGGTCGGTGATCGAGCCGGTCGCGATCGGGGCGCGCACGGCGACACCGTCGATCTTGCCCTTGAGGTCCGGCAGCACGAGCCCGATCGCGCGCGCGGCGCCGGTCGAGGTCGGGATCAGGTTGATCGCGGCGGCGCGGGCCCGGCGGAGGTCCGAGTGCGGGAGGTCGAGGATCTGCTGGTCGTTCGTGTACGCGTGGGTGGTGGTCATGAAGCCGCGCTGGATCGTGAACGCGTCGTTCAGCACCTTGGCGAGCGGCGCCACGCAGTTGGTCGTGCAGGAGGCATTCGAGACGATGTTGTGCTCTGCCGGGTCGTACTGGTCGCCGTTCACGCCGAGCACGACCGTGAGGTCGGGATCGGTCGCCGGCGCCGAGATCACGACCTTCTTCGCGCCTGCGTCGAGGTGCTTCTGCGCTCCCTCGCGGTTGGTGAAGAACCCGGTGGACTCGATCACCACGTCGACGCCGAGCTCGCCCCACGGCAGCTGCGCCGGATCGCGCTCGGCGAGCACCTTCAGCTCGTGCCCGGCCGCCCTGACGAGCCCGTCCTCGACCGCGACGTCACCGTCGAGCGGGCCGAGGATCGAGTCGTACTTGAGCAGGTGCGCCATCGTCCCGGCGTTGCCGAGATCGTTGAACGCGACCAGCTCGAACTCGAGCTCGCGCTGCAGCGACGCCCGGAAGAAGTTGCGGCCGATCCGGCCGAATCCATTGATGCCCACCCGTGTTTTCGCCATGGCGCGGACTCTAGTGGAGAGTCGGGAGACCGGCCGATCGAACCGCTCGGCGCCCTCGCCGCGGTCGCAAGCCGCCTCCCGGAGCCGTCAGCGCGGCTTCGAAAGACCGGTTTCTACTCGGCCACGACGGGCAGACCGTAGATCTCGCCCACCTTGTGGCGCAGGTAGCGCACGTACGGCTCCGGGTCGATCTTCGAGACGCCGGCGGCCCGCTCCAGCGTCTCGGCCGGCGTGAACTTGCGCCCGTGCCGATGGAGGTTCTCGCGCAGCCACTCGCGGAGCGCGCCGAACTCGCCCCGCTCGAACTCGCCGTACAGGTCGGGCATGTCCGCGAGCACGCGCTCCCAGAGCTGCGCCGAGATGAGGTTGCCGAGCGCGTAGGTCGGGAAGTAGCCGAGCGAGCCGGTCGCCCAGTGGGTGTCCTGCAGCACGCCGTGGGTGTCGTCGGGCACCTCGATCCCGAGGTACTCCCACATCCGCCGGTTCCATTCCTCGGGCAGCTGCTCGAGCGGGAACGACTCCGCGAGCATCTCCTGCTCGAGCTCGAAGCGCAGGATGATGTGGAGGTTGTACGTGGTCTCGTCGGCGTCGACCCGGATCAGCGAGGGCCGCACCGCGTTCACCTCTCGGTACCAGGCATCGACGTCGACGCCGCGGAGCGCCTCCGGGAAGAGCTCCTGCGCGCGCGGGAAGAAGAAGCGCCAGAAGGGCAGCGACCGGCCGACGAGGTTCTCCCACATCCGGCTCTGCGACTCGTGGAGGCCGAGCGAGACTCCCCGCGCGAGCGGCGTGCGCTCGAGCGACTGGTCGACCTGGTGCTCGTACAGGCCGTGGCCGCATTCGTGCATCGTTGCGAACAGGCCGTCGAGGTTGTCCTCGAAGTACCGCGTCGTGAGGCGAATGTCCTGTGTGGACGACGCCGGTCGCGAACGGGTGCACCGTCGGGTCGAGCCGCCACGCGTCCTCGTCGAAGCCGAAGCGCCGCACGACGTCGAGCTCGAAGGTCTTCTGCCGGTCGAGCGGGAACGCCCGCCGCGGCTGCTCCGACGGCGGCTCGGCCTGCGCGACCTCCTTCACGATCGGCGCCTGGTGCTCCTTGAGGTAGGCGAACAGCGGCCGCACCTCCGCCGACGTCATCCCGCGCTCGTAGTCGTCGAGCACCGCGTCGTACGGCTCGGCGTAGTCGCCGTCGAAGCACTCGATGTAACGCCGTCGCAGCTCGAGGTTCTTGCGCAGCGCCGGCAGGAAGGCGCCGAAGTCGTTCGTCGCGCGCGCCTCGACCCAGACCGGCAGCGCAAGCGAGGACGAGCGGGCGATCTCGGCCCGGAGCTCTGACGGCACCTTGCACGCCTTCCGCCAGTCGTGGCGCACCACCCGGAGCAGGCTCGCCTCGAACGAGTCGTACGGATGCTGCTCCTCGAACCCGTCGAGGTCGTCGAGCAGGCGGCCGATCTCGGACGAGGTGAACCTCTCGTGCGTGACGCGGCCGAGCGTGGCCAACTGCTCGGCGCGAACGGGTGCGCCGCGCGGCGGCATCATCGTCTGCTGGTCCCACCCGAGCACGGCGCCGGCCCGCGCCAGGTCGTTGATCTCGGCCAGCCGGCCGACCAACTCGTCGAACTTCCTCGCCATCGGGCGGAACCTATCGCACACCCGGCGGCGCGAGCCCTCTGTACGACTTGCAAATCCCCTAGAACGGCGCTCCACCGGCAGGGATACTCGGCCCGGCGGGTCCATGCTCTTCCGGTGGTGGATTCAGACCCCGTCCACCGCCAACGGTCCGGAGCGTGGTTCAGCCGGAGGGGAAGGTCGTCCTCGGAGCTTCCCCTCCGGCCCGCCCTTTCCCCCACGAAATGTCCCTCCTCGCTCACGCTCGGAGGTATTTCGTGCGGGTTCGTGGCTACGCCTTTCGTGGTGGTCGAGGCCGGAGTGAATCCGGCATCTCCGCGCGCTGGCGCAGCACGGCCATGCGGTGGTGGGCTGCTGCTTTCGTGATCGGCGGGCGGCACTTGGCGGCCAGCTCTGCCAGGGAGAGTGACGGGTGCTTGCGACGGAGGGTTGCGATCTCGCGCAGCTTGGTGGGGAGCCGATCCAGGTCGAGCTGCGCGATCGCTTCGAGTTGCTGTCTTGCGGCCTGGACGGCTCGCTTGACGTTTGCCTCGTCGGCGTTGGCCAGGCGGTTTGCCTCGGCGCGGGTGGCTGCGAGGACGCCGTGCTCGTCGAGGCGCAGTGCAGTCTCGCTCGCGCCTGCGACGGCGAGCAGGTCGGCGATCGGCTCGCTGCCCTTCGCGTAGGCGACGGTGTAGGCGCGGCGCTGGAGCACGCGCAGCGGGATCCCCTCCTGACCCGCGATGTCGGCGAGCAGGGCTGCACCGCCCGTGCCGCTCGCGCGCAGCTCGAGGTGAGACCCGCGCGGGCCCGAGAGCGAGCCTGCGCCGAGGAGAGCGCCGCGCAGGTACGCGCCGCGGCAGCACGAGCGGCCGACGACGCGCTTCGCCGGGCGCTCGAGCGGCGCGTCGCGGGCCGAAAGGACGCCGGCCTCGCGCAACACGTCGGCCGCGCGGTCGTCCACGTCGACGTGGAGCTGGTAGCGCGTCGCGCGGTCGAACGCCTGCCGGCGGTAGGTGCGGATCTCGGAGCGCGACGCCGAGCCCGCGGAGGAGCGTGTACGCGCGGCGTGCGGCCGCGGCGCTCGCGAGGTCGAGGTGCACCGCGAGCTCGCCGTGGCCGTGCAGGTGCCAGGTGCCGGCCGAGTGGAAGAGCGCCGAGAGCTCGGCGAGCCCGCAGCAGGGCCGGCGCGGCGCGATCGCGGCGAGCTCGTCACGCAGATCGTCAGAGAGCGACATGCTCGAGCGCCAGCAGGCGGCGCTTGTACTCGACCCCGAGCGAGCCGAAGGAGCCGATCCCGCCGGCAGCGACGACGCGGTGGCAGGGTACGAACGGCGCGAGGCGGTTGCGCGCGCAGAACGTGCCGGCCGCGCGCGCGGCGCCGGGGCGGCCGGCGAGCGCGGCGAGCTCCCCGTAGGTCACGACCTCGCCGCGCGGCACCGCACGGAGCACGCGGGCGCAGTCGCCGTAGAAGCCGTCGTCGAGCTCGAGCTCGACGTCGGCGAAGTGGTCGGCCGCCCCGGCGAAGAACGCCGCCAGCCGTCCCGAGAGGGCATGTCCGGGGACAGGCCCCGGACGTGTCTCGGAAGGGCGTGCCACCTCCCGGCCCGGCACCGGCGCTACCCCAGGCCACGACTCGCGTCGCGAGCACGCTGGCGCTCCGTCGAGAGCGCGGCTCGGGACATGTCCGGGGCCTGTCCCCGGACATGTCCTGGAAGGACGCGTCGAAACGGGGCGAGGTAGCTCCGACCAGACCACCCGCTCGCCCTCCAGCCACACCTCTCCCACGCCCCAGCCGGCTGCCTCGTACCGTACGAGCTGCGGCGTCACCACCGGAATGTTGTAGCGTCGCGGCCCATGCAGCGCCGCGCCCTGATGCGGACCTACGCGCCGCTCCTCGGCTACGTCTACGTCCCCTGCGGCGTGCTCGCGCTCGCGCTCGGCGGCGCCCACGAGCAAGCCGCCTCCGCGCTCTTCGTCGCCGCCGCGTTCTCGCTGCTGTGGTTCCTCGGCAGCCTGCACGCACGGATCATCCGCTACGACCCGGACGGGTTCTTCGCGAGCATCGTCGTCCTCGGCGGCGCCTCGCTCCTGGCGCTGCAGGCGGCCGCGCTCGCTTCGCGCTCGCCCGAGGTCGCCGCGCCGAGCGCGGCCTGCGCCTCGACCGTGATCATCGGCTCATCGCTCGCGGCGATGGACGCCCGCAAGGTGCCGCGGTGGTTCGGCCGGCTCGGGATCGCAGGCGGGATCGCCGTGCTGCTGCTCGGCGTCTGCGAGGCTGCGGCCGAGCTGGACGTTCGTCGGCTCGACCTTCTGGGCCTCCTCGCTCGGCTTCATGATCTGGGTGCTCGTCGCGACGACGTACCTCGTCAAGCAGCGGTGAGCACACACGCGCACTTCCGGCCGCCGCCCGCCCGCAACGAGCCCGTCAACGACTTCCTGCCCGGCAGCGCCGAGCGCGCGTCCCTCGAGCGGCGCCTCGACCGAGGTCGCCGGCGAGCGGATCGAGATCCCGCTGGTGATCGGCGGCAAGGACGTCGCGACGGGCGACACGCGCACCGCCGTGATGCCGCACGACACGCTCGCACGTCCTCGCCGACGTCCACCAGGCCGGCGCCGAGCACGTCCGGCAGGCGATCGACGCCGCCGCGGCCGCCTGGAAGGACTGGTCGCGCTGGCCGTGGGAGGAGCGCGCGGCCGTCTTCCTCCGCGCCGCCGAGCTGCTCGCCGGCCCGTGGCGCGACACGCTCAACGCCGCGACGATGCTCGGCCAGTCGAAGACCGCGCACCAGGCCGAGATCGACGCCGCCTGCGAGCTGGTCGACTTCCTGCGCTTCAACGTCGAGTTCATGACCCGCATCTACGCCGAGCAGCCCGTCTCGTCACCGGGCGTCTGGAACCGCATGGAGTACCGCCCGCTCGAGGGCTTCGTGCTCGCGGTCTCGCCGTTCAACTTCACCGCGATCGGCGGGAACCTGACGAGCTCGCCGGCGCTGATGGGCAACGTCGTGCTCTGGAAGCCGGCGTCGACGGCGATGCTCTCGGCCTACTACGTGATGCGCCTGTTCCAGGAGGCCGGCCTGCCGGACGGCGTGATCAACCTGCTCCCGGGCTCGGGCGCCGCGATCGGCGGCGTCGCGCTCGAGAGCCGCGACCTCGCGGGCATCCACTTCACCGGCTCGACCGCCGTCTTCAACGGCATGTGGAAGACGGTCGGCGGTGACGTCGGCCGCTACCGCAACTACCCGCGCATCGTCGGCGAGACCGGCGGCAAGGACTTCATCGTCGCCCATCCCTCCGCCGACCTCGACGCGCTCGCGGCCGCGATCGTGCGCGGCTCGTTCGAGTACCAGGGCCAGAAGTGCTCGGCCGCCTCACGCGTCTACGCGCCGTCGAACCTCTGGCCGGCACTGCGGCGAGCGGCTCGAGCAGGAGGTGGCCTCGATCCGCATGGGCGACGTCGCCGACTTCTCGAACTTCATGGGCGCGGTGATCGACGGCGCGTCGTTCGCGACCCAGCGCGAGGCGATCGAGGAGGCGCGCGCTCACGCGGGGACGGAGGTCGTCGTGGGCGGCGGCACCGACGACGCTCGCGGCTGGTTCGTCGAGCCGACCGTGATCGAGACGCGCGATCCCGACTTCCGCCTGCTCCGCGACGAGCTCTTCGGGCCGGTCGTGACCACGTACGTCTACGACGAGGGCGACTGGGACAGCACCCTCGATCTGGTCGACAACACCGCGCCGTACGGGCTCACCGGCGCGGTGTTCGCGGAGGACCGGGCGGCCGTCCAGGAGGCGAAGGACCGCCTGCGCTACGCCGCCGGCAACTTCTACGTCAACGACAAGCCGACGGGCGCCGTCGTCGGCCAGCAGCCGTTCGGCGGCTCGCGCGCCTCGGGCACGAACGACAAGGCGGGCTCGATGTGGAACCTGATCCGCTGGGTCACGCCGCGGTCGCTCAAGGAGACCTTCATCCCGGCGCGCGACTACCGCTACCCGTTCCTCGAGAGCTAGCCGCACAGGAGACACACGGAGCCGTGGGGTCGCCGCGAAACGGCCGGCAAAGCCGGTGCGCGGTCGACGCTTGACACCAGCACGCGCGACGGATTACGTTCTCCCGAGAAGTTATCGGAAGATATGTGCGCGCTCGGGTTGGGCCCCACTCGCTTCCGGCTTGCCCGGTCGTCCGACGAAGGGAGATCCATGATTCGCAAGCTGGCATCAGGACGTTCACGCCGATTCGCGGTGCTCGCCGTACTCGGGCTGGGCGTCGCGATCGCAGCCCCGCTCTACGCCTTCGGCGGATCGCACAAGGCGATCAAGAAGGCCGAGGCGACGCTCCACGACGGCTCCGGTAACGCCGTCGGCACCGTCGAGTTCAAGCAGGAGCGCGACGCGGTCGAAGTCGAGGCGAAGTTCGACGTTCTTCCGGCGGGCTTCCATGGCTTCCACGTGCACACGATCGGGGACTGCACCGCACCCGGGTTCACCTCGGCCGGCGGGCACCTCAATCCGGCGGGCGTCGACCACGGCGGCCACGCCGGCGACATGCCGGTCCTGCTCGTCAAGGCCGACGGCAGCGCAGAGGCGTCGTTCCAGACCGACCGCTTCACCGTGGACGAGCTCTTCGACGCCGACGGCAGTGCGGTGATCGTGCACGCGAACGCCGACAACTACGCCAACATCCCGGCGGTCTACGGCCCGCCGAACGCCGCGACGCTCTCGACCGGCGACGCCGGCGCGCGCTTCGCCTGCGGCGTGGTCGAAACGGACAGGAAGAAGCACGACAGGTAGTTCGGCTCCGGGTCGCGGCGGCACGAGACCCGCCGCGACCCGCCACCGCCCGACCTACGCGCCGCCGGCGCGGTGGAGTTGCGCGTAGATCGACCGCGCCGTCTTCGCCGGCACGCCCGGCACGCCCTCCAACTCCTCCGCGCTCGCCGCCAGCAGCCGCTCGGCCGAGCCGAAGTGCTGGAGCAGCGCTCGCCGCCGCACCGGGCCGACGCCCTCGAGCTGGTCGAACATCGACTCGCGCGAGGCGGCGTCGCGGCGCTGGCGGTGGAAGGTGATCGCGAAGCGGTGCGCCTCGTCGCGGATGCGGCGCAGGAGCTGCAGGCCCGCCGAGTGCTCCGGCAGCACGATCGCGTCCGAGCGGCCGGGGACGAACACCTCCTCGAGCTGCTTCGCGAGCGCAATCACCGCGACGCGCGGCAGGTCGTAGCGCTGCATCGCGGCGAGCGCGGCCGAGAGCTGCCCCTTGCCGCCGTCGATCACGACGAGGTTCGGGGTGGCGCCGAACGACTCGTCCCACTGCTCGGTCGTTGCCCCAGCCGCGAGCCGGCCGAAGCGCCGCGAGACGACCTCGCCCATCGCGGCGAAATCGTCCTGCCCGTCGAGGCCCTCGACCCCGAACTTGCGGTAGTGGGCCTTCTTCGCAAGCGCGTCCTCGAACACGACCATCGAGCCGACGATCTCCTGGCCCTGGATGTTCGAGATGTCGAAGCACTCGATCCGGATCGGCAGCGCCTCCAGGTTCAGCGCCTCGCGCAGCTCCTCGAGCGCCTCGACCCGGCGCAGCCGCTTCGACTCGGCGACGAACGTCTCGGAGGAGAGCGCCAGCTCCGCGTTCTGCTGGGCGAGCTCCTGCAGCCGCCGCTTCTCGCCGCGCTCGGGCGCGCGCACCTCGACGCGCGAGCCGCGCAGCTCCGACAGGAACCCGGCGAGCGCGGCCGTGTCCCCCAGCCCGCGCGGCACGAGGATCTGCGGCGGGATCGACGGCGCCGAGCCGTAGTACTCGAGCGCAGAACTGCTCCAGCACCTCGGCCACCTCCTCGCCGGCCGCGTTCTCGAGGTGGAACGAGTAGCGGTCGATCATCCTCCCCTCGCGCAGCGGGAACACCTGCACCGCCGCCCGCGCGGGGCCGACGGCGACCCCGATCACGTCGATCGTGCCCGATCGACCGCCGCTCGACCGCCTGGCGCTCGGCCAGCCGCTCGACCGCGCGCAGCCGGTTGCGGTAGCGCGCGGCGTCCTCGAACCGCTCCGCCAGCGGCCGCCTCGCGCATCTGCCGCTCGAGCTCGAGCTTGATCGGCCGGTCGTCGCCCGAGAGGAACTCGATCACGCCGTCGATCACGCGCCCGTAGTCCTCCTTCGAGATGTAGCCGACGCACGGCGCGAAGCAGCGCTCGATGTGGAAGTCGAGGCACGGGATGCCGCTGTGCCGGCCGGGCTGCGGCCCCTCGCACGGCCGGTAGCGGAAGACCCGGTTGAGCACGTCGAGTGTCTCGCGCACCTTCTTCGCGTTCGCGTACGGGCCGAAGTAGACGACGCCGCGGCGGTGCCGCTCGCGCGTGAACATCACTCGCGGGTAGTCGTCCTCGACCGTGACGGCGATGTACGGGAACGACTTGTCGTCGCGCAGGCGCACGTTGAACGGCGGCCGGTGGCGCTTGACGAGGTTCTGCTCCAGGTGCAGCGCCTCCACCTCGGTGCCGGTGACGATCGTCTCGACGTCGGCGACCCGCGCGACCAGCTGATCGATTCCCAGCGCGGTTGTCGCCGCTGCCGGCCTGGAAGTACTGGCGCACGCGCGGGCGCAGCGACTTCGCCTTGCCGACGTACAGCACCTCGTCGCGCTCGCCGCGGAAGAGGTAGACGCCGGGGCCTGCCGGCAGCCGCTTCAGCTGGCCCGCGACGTGCTCGGTCGCCACTGTCTTTTCGGACACCGCGGGCCAGGGTATCCTCGGTCCGATGAGCGAACAGCCGCCTGTGGGAGACAAGGCCTCAGGCCAGTACCTCGCGTACACGTTCTTCCGCGTCCAGCCCGAGTGGCGGCGGCTGCCGGAGGACGAGCGTGAGGCCGCGAAGGACGCGTTCGCCGAGGTGATCGACGACTTCGCGCCGCGCTTCGAGACGCTGAACGCCTACTCGACCACGGGCGTCCGCCCCGAGACCGACTTCTTCCTCTGGAAGATCACGCAGCGCTACGAGGACCTCGGCGAGCTCGGCGCGGCGCTGAACGCGACGCCGCTCGCGGGCTACGTCGAGACGCCGTACTCCTACCTCGCGACCACGAAGGCGTCGCAGTACACGAGCGCGCGCAAGGCGCGGAAGATCATCCCCAAGGGCTCGCCGTACCTCGTCGTCTACCCGTTCGTGAAGATCCGCCCGTGGTACGCGCTGCCCGAGGAGACGCGCCAGCGCGCGATGGACGAGCACATGCGCATCGGGCACGAGCACGCCTCGATCCACAACTACACGACGTACTCGTTCGGAATCGACGACCAGGAGTTCATGACCGTGTTCGAGTGCGACGAGCCCGCCGACTTCATGCACCTGATGCTGACCCTGCGCCACACCGAGGCCTCGGCCTACACCGAGCGCGACACGCCGATCTTCGTCGGCCAGCTGATGAACGTCCGCGCCGCGCTCGACCGCCTCGACGGCGTCGGCGCCCGCGTCGAGGCTTGACTCAGCTGTAGCGGTGGCCGTCGCGCCAGGTCCGCACGGCCGCGTACACGCAGCCGGCGGCGACGAGGAAGAACGCGAGGGCGTCGAGGCCGCTCAGCGAGGTGAGGAAGAACCAGCCGAGGTCGACCACGAGCAGGGCGACCGCGCCGTAGAAGACCCACTGGGCGCGGCGCGACCACATCGAGATCTCGCGGCGGCCGAAGTCGCGCCAGAGCATGTAGGCGACGAAGGCGATCGCGATGAAGAACGCGATCCGGAGCAGGATCGACGCGGTGACGAGCGATGTCTCGAGGTTCAGCAGGACGACGACGAGCGCGACCAGCGCCAGGATCGCCATGTTGCGCGCGAACGGAGGAATGGAGCTCATCCCCACTCCAGCGCCGGCAAGGCCGGTGCCTCCGCTCCCTGTGAGCCGCCGTCCAGCCTGCGGCTCATGTCGCGGTCATGTAGGCGCGGGCTGCGAGGGCGGCGGCGATCAGCGCCGCGACGCCGAACCAGGCGAGGCGCGCGCGCGGCTCCGACGGCGCGTAGAGGAACGGCGCGAGCACGGCGAGCAGGGCGAAGACGCCGTAGGCGTAGTGCAGCCGCTCGGGGGCGCGCTTGCCGTCGGCGATCAGCAGCAGGCCCATTCCGATCTGGGCCGCGAGCAGGGTCTGCGTCAGGGCGATCAGGTTCGGGACGAGCCCGCCGCGGACGGTTCGCCGCCGCGCCACGAGCGCCGTGGCACCGGCGGCGACGCACACCGCGATCACCAGCGCGCCGTTCCAGTGGTGGAGGGTCAGCATCGGCGTCCCACCCTATCGAGCGAGACGACCGGATCGAAGCAGGCAGGCTCGCGCCGCCCGCCTTCCCCGCGGCCTCCCTATCGGCCGCCGCCGCGCGCAGTGAGCGCCCGCAGGCGAGCAGGCACGCCCGGGCGCGTGAGCACGATGCCGACCGCAACGCCGAGCCCCGCCAGCAGGACGTCGAACGAGGCGAACACGGCTCACAGCCCGGTCCCGAGCTCGCCGTTGATCGCTCGCGGCGACCCCGGCTGCCGCGCCTGACACAGCAGCGCGGCTCGGAGGCGAGGCCTGGTCGAGTTGCAGCATCGACATGAACGCGTCGAGCCCATCGCGGCCGAGATCCCGCTCCCGGACACCATCGAGAGCCTGGCGGGCACACGTACGGCCACCTGCCGAGACCGCAGCAGTCCTCGCGGGCCTGCTGGTATAAGTGGCGACATGACAAATTCTCGCCGCAGCCTCACCTCCGCCCTCGCTCTCGCTGTTCTCAGTGCCGTCGTTCTTCTGCTCGTCTCCTTCGCGCAAGCGGCGAGCTCCGTGAAGGCGATAACCGTGACGATGAGCGACACCACCGTGAAGTTCTCGGTGAAATCACCGCCCACCGGGGCCGCAAGGTTCGCCATCAAGAACACGGGCAAGAAGTCGCACGCGTTTAGCATCGCGGGCAAGACGAGTCGAACGGTCGCCCCGGGCCGCCTCAGCACGCTCAACGTCGTCTTCAAGAAGGCCGGTAAGTACCCCTACCGGGTGACGAACGGCGGGAAGAAAGGCACGCTGGTGGTCCGCGCAGCGCCGTCGTCAGGCGGAGGCGGAGGCGCAGCCCAGCTCGCAGTCGGGAAGACCGTCTTCAAGGCCAGTTGCGGAACCTGCCACGTCTTGAAAGCCGCGGGGACGACCGGGACGATCGGGCCAAACCTCGACAACGTGAAGCGCAGTGTCGCGGTCATCACCCACCAGATCGAGAGCGGGGGCCGGTTCATGCCGCCGTTCAGCGGCCAACTGAGCTCCGACCAGATCGCCGCGGTGGCGGCGTTCATCTACGCATCCGAGCACTAGCGCTTCTCGGCACGTTGCTGGCTAGCGCGACCGAGCCGCCTCGACGGCTCGGTCGCGGCTTGACCTGAGTCGAGGGCGGCGCGGCATCCGGCGGCGGCCGGCCGACTCGGGTCCCACCCCTGCGAGCACGCGAAGCGCCCGGATCGTGGCTGGCCCGACGATCACGAGCAACGGGACAAGCGACGCGAGGATCACGTACGGAGCCAGCGTGCGCGTGCGGCTGCTCGTTCCCTTGCGCAGCGTCGGCCCGAATCCGAGCTCGGCTTTCGCGTCCCGGATCGCGCCGTTCAATGACTGCTCGTCGAAGACCTCTCCGCCGGCAGCCGAAGCGAGCGCCGCGAGCGCCTGGCCGCTCGCGGCGTCAGGGTGGTAGCCCGACTCGGGCTTCCCGTCGAGGTAGACGGCTTCCCCGCTCGTTCCGAGGCGAACGAGGATCAGGTGGACACCCGGCCGCGTGGCGAGCCCATGCGCCACCTGCCGCGGGTCGAACGGCCGGCTCTCGCCGTCCGTGAACACGACCACGAGCCGCCGGGCCGCCGGAGGCGAGAAGAAACTCTGCGTCGCGACGGCACCGAGCGCACCCAGGTCGGTCGCGACGACGTCCGTGGTCGCAGGCGGCGGCTGCTCGATCCCGACGGCCTGCTGCACCGTATTCCGGAAGACCGACGAGTCGGCGTTGGGCAGGAGGTTGGGAAGGACGCGATCAGTGAGCGTCCCGACGCCCGAGGGTACCTCCGCCATCTCCTCGCGCATCCTGATCGCGCCTGCCTTCGCCCGCGCGAGCCGCGTCGGCGCTCCCGCGTGGTGCGCGGCCAGCATCGAACGGGAGGTGTCGAGTACGAAGAACGCCTCGGCGTCAGTGCGTACCCGGAGAGAGGTCGTCGTTCGCAGGGCGGGCTGAGCCGCGGCGAAGCCGAGCAGCAGTGGAACCGCCGCGAGGGCGATGACGTGCGTCAGTCGCCGTGCGGGCGGCGGAGGCGGCAGGCCGAGAGCCTCTCGTCCGCGCCGCTCGCGGCTCGCGGCGAGCGCGAGCCCCGCCAGCGGGAAAACCGCGACGAGGGCGACGAGGGCACCGAACGGCGTCAGGAAGACGAGCGAGCCGACCAGCATCAGTAGCCCCTTCCGGGCAGGCCGCCACCGGCCCCCTTGCGCCCCTTGGCGGGACCGCCACTCCCGCTGCTCGTCCCTGCGCGTGACCCTTTCGCCACGAGCTTCCGGAGGAGCCACTCGAGGTTGAACTTTGCGTCCTCGTTCGATGGGTCGAGTTGGGCCGCAGCCCGGAAGCCGGCCACGCTGCGCTCGATCGGCGCCGGTGCGCTCGGCCCTCGCTGACGCGAGTCGGCGAACGCGAGGATGCCGAGCAGGTTCTCGGCCTCGGCGGCGCGCTGCGTGTCCGAGCTCCGCGCGAGGTTCGTCAGCACAGCCTCGAGCGCCCCGCGCGCACGCGACTCGGAGTAGCCGTTGTCGAGCCCGTTGCCAAGGGCGTCGACGGCGACGAAGTCCTTCACGGCGCGCCTGAACGCGAGTTGGCTCGAGAGGCCGAGGATCGCGCGCGCAGGATCGGATGGCAGCACAGTCGCCGCTGTCCACCGAGCCGTCGCCGGTGACTGGCTGAAACGGATGTCGCCCGAGTCGACCGCGGCGTGCCAGCTGCGAACGTCGGCCGCGAGGATGCTCGCGAACGCGGCCAGCACGAGCAGCGCCAACGCGAGCGCGACGCGGCTCCTCCTCATCTCGAAGCCTCGGCGGCAGCGCCCCATCGCAGCCGCGCCGCCAGCAACTCGTTCGCCCCCAGGAGCGCGGCGACCAAGCCTGCGAGACACGCGAGCCAGATCGGGAACCTGGTCCGTGGTGCCCGCGCCACCGCTCGGTTGCTCGGCGAGAGATCGGCCGGGATGATCGAGCTCGCGGTGCCGACGAGCCGCGCGAAGTACTCCGCGTCGCTCGGCGAGGCGTTGAGGGCGATCACGCGGAGCGCGATCCCTTCGGCGCGGTACTTCGTGAGGACGGCGGTCAGCCGCTGGATGTCGTTCGGGTCGTCCGCGAGATCACTGACCAGGACGACCGCTGGATGGGCCGTTCGCCGGGCGAGCTCGATCGACCGGGCGAGGTCGAGCCCCGAGGAGATGGACGTCCCACTCGTGAACGTGGAGCTCCACGGGTTGGTCGGAAACGTGGGCTGCTCGCCGGGCGCTGCCTGGACGGGCAGCGCGAAGTAGCGGACGAGAGGCTCCAGGGCGGATGCCGGCGTTCCCGGCGGGAGGGCCTCGTAGGCGACGTTCGAGAAGAGGACGAGCCCGTACCTGCCGCCCCTCGAGACGAGCTCCTGGAGCGTCTGGTGGATGCGCGAGTAGGTGTCGGAGGTGATGCTCGCCGAGAGGTCGAGCACCACGATCCCTCCCGCCGTGGGCGAGACGAGTGGCTGCCGGTCGGCATGCGGCCGGCGGGCCGCGAGCGCGGCCGTCAGGACGAGGCCGACCAGGAGGATCCCGAGCGCAGCACGAACGATCGCGGTTCTGGCGGCGAGACCGGTGAACGCTCGAACGCCGATGTACGGAATCGCCTTCACGCCGGTCCCGATCTGTCTGTCTGCTCGACCTCGTCGGCGAGCGTGAGCGTGCGCGCCGGAGACGGAGGCACCTCCGACCAGGCGACGTCATCCGCCGAGGCCGCGAGCCCCCCATGACCCTCGACGGCGAGCGTCTCGGCAAGCAGGCCCACCGCCTTGCGCCGATCGGCGACGTCTTCCCGGCTCGCGGCCTCGCGCACGTACGCGAGCGCCACCTCGAGCTGCGTGAGCTCGGCGGCCGCATCACGGCGTCGGCGCCCCGCAAGCCGCGAGAGCTCGAGACCGAGAAGGGCGAGTGCCGCCAGCGCGAGAACGACGGCCGCCGCCGTGAGCGCGCCAGCCAGGAGGCCCGGCGAGACGGCGTAGACGGGACGCGGCATCGTCGCCAGGCGCCGAAAACGGCCGCCGGACGCAGCGACGTCCGCCGCTGTCAGACGCGACGTCACGAGCATCGGCGGCCAGCGCCCGCTCGCCTTCACGCTCCGCGTCCGTGCGCTCGCGGTGACGACAACTGGTGGGAACTGGACGGTCCGTGGTTTCCCGAGCGGCAGACAGTCGTCGGTCACGCACTGGATCGTGTAGCGATAGAGCGTTGTCTCGGCCGAGCCCGCTGTGCTGCGGCTGACGACCGGGGGGGCAGTCTCGACATACGGCGCGAAGCTGGCGTCGACGCGCAGGCTGCGCGCCGCGACGACCCTCGTGTCCCGCTGGACCGCCACCTGTGCGACGACGGGGTCGCCGAAGAACGACGGGTTCGGCTTGAGGGACGTCCGCACCTCGAGGGCCAAGCTCGGGACTCCACCCGCGGGCGTTCCGCTCCACCAGCCGAGGCCGGTCACGGCGATCAGGACGAGAATCGCGACACCCGCGACGGCGCCGACGACTACGGAGCGCCCGCTCATCGACGCTGCCTCAGATCCCGGCGTCGAGCCGACCAGTCGAGGAATGCCCGATCGATGGCCGTGGCGTCGCTCGTGTCGAGCAGCACCGGATCGAGGCCGAGCGCCCGGAACCGCGCGAGCAGGTCGTTGCGGCGGCGCTCGTTCCCCAGTCGCCGAAGACGTGCCTCCCGCCGGGAGACGCGCACCTCGACCGTCGGCCCGCCGCGCGGATCCGCGAGCGGGATCACCAGCGCGCCGACGTCCGGGAAGCTCTGCTCCCACGTCGGATCCTGTACCACCACCGGGACGATCTCCCAGCGTCGCGCGGCCGCTGTGAGCCATGTCGCCTCGTCGAGGTGCACATCGAGGAAGTCGGAGATGACGAAGACGAACGTTCCCGACGAGAGCTCGCTCCTGAAGCGTTCGAGGAACTCGAGCCCGCGGGTGAGCCCGTCCCGCGGCGCGTCGAACTCCTCGATCTCGGCCTGCCGGGCCTCGACGCGCTCCAGAATCGCACGCCCGCCGGGAGCCATCCAGTACGGGCCGCCGGCTCGACGACTGCCGGCAAAGTCGAGGTAGGCGACGGCCGCATTCCCGGCCTCCGCGCTACGGACGATCAGCTCGGTGGCGCTGTGGACGGCCGCAGGCTTCGAGAGCCAAGGAAAAGGGGACGCATACAGCATCATCGACGGTCGGAGGTCACAGAACACGACCACTCGCGGGGCCTCCTCCGCGTATCGCTCCCGCACGACGAACTCGTCGCGGCCGCGCGCCGTCGAGAGCCTCGCACTCGCACGCCAGTCGATCGTCGAGATCGGGTCACCCCGGACGTAGGGGCGCGAGCCGGCGACGTCGGAGCCATGCCCGCGGCGGAGACTCGGCGTGCCTCCGAACGGCAACCCGGCGACGCGGTACCTCGGCACCAGGGGGAAGACGGTGCGGCTCCGCGACGGCACGGACGAGCGGTCAGGCGACGGCGGCGCTTCGTCGCGCCCAGTCGTCCGGGGCTGCCGTGCTCGCCCAGTCCGGTCGAGGCGGCGGCACGATCTCCAGGCAGCGCGCCTTGATCTGCGCGAGCGCCTCACCCCGGGTCAGATCGCGAGTCTCCGCGAGGTACGACGGCGACAGCATGAGCCGGTGGCCGAGCACAGGGAGAAAGAGCTGATCGACGTCCTCCGGCGTGACGTAGGACCGTTCGTGCAGGAGCGCCCAGGCGCGGGCCACCTTGACGAGGGCCAGCGAGCCGCGGACCGACGCGCCCACCTCCACCTCCGTGAGCGTCCGGGTCGCACGCACGAGCTGCACGATCCAGCGGTCGAGGAGCGCGTCGAGGTAGACGTCCTCGCTGGCGCGACGCAACTCGGCGATCTCCCCAGCGGAAACGACCGGTCCGAGCGCGTCCAACGGGTGCCCGTGTTGTTGTGCCCGGACGACCGTGAGCTCCTCCTCCTCGCCCGGATAGCCGAGGCTCGCCCGGACGAAGAACCGGTCGAGCTGCGCCTCCGGGAGCGGGAACGTCCCCTCGTACTCGATCGGATTCTCGGTGGCGATCAGCAGGAAGAGGTCTGGGAGCGGCCGCGTCACGCCGTCGACTGTGACCTGATGCTCCGCCATCGCCTCCAGCAGTGCCGACTGCGTCTTCGGCATCGCACGATTGATCTCGTCGACGAGGAGGATGTTCGCGAACAGCGGGCCTGGCTGGAACTCGAATCGGCGGAGCTCCTGGTTGAAGACGCTCAGGCCCGTGACGTCGGTCGGTTGCAGGTCGGGAGTGCACTGGATGCGCGACGGCGAGGCTTCCTCGATGCTGCCTGCGATCGCGCGCGCGAGCACCGTCTTCGCCGTTCCGGGAACGTCCTCGAACAGCACGTGGCCGCCGCTCACGAGGGCGGCCAGCACGAGACGGATCTCCTCGCGCTTGCCCCGGACGACCGTCTCGATGTTCTCGAGCAGCCGCCGGGCGGTCTCCGTCGTCGGACTCGTCCGCTGCTCGATCGGCTGGGTCCTGTTCATGCTCGGGTCATGCGTCACCTGTCAGCCCCGAGCGGAAAACCTCTCGCCGCCCAGGTCTCGAGCGGACATCGTAGACGGCACGGAGTCGGCCGGCTGCGGCCGACCCGGCTCAGCGCGGAAGCCGGTAGGTGGCGACGGCCTGGGGTGCGTCGGACGGGAGGGACTTCGGGTAGACGGAGAGGTTCACTGCGCCGCCCGGCTTCGGCGTGCTGGTCGTGAAGAACTGCCGCTCGGCCTCCCAGAAGTGGACTATCTGTCCGCGGGCGGAGCCGGGCAGCACGAGCCGGAACCTGCCCGCGCCGTCGGGCCAGGTCGCACTCAGCGGCCTGATCACTCCTCCCTTGCCGCCCACGACGCCGACGAGGAGACCGGTGTAGATCGCGCCCGGAACTGTCTGCGGATTGAGGCTCGACTTCACGAGAGTGCCGCCCGCCGCCGCTGGCAGTTGGATGTCGAGCGTGGCGCTCCTGAGCCTCGCGAAGTCGATCAGGTCGGCGAACGGCTCCGCGTACGCAGTGTCTCCGACGGCGACACCGACCTGCATCGGTACGGGATCGTTGCCGTCCTCGTCCGCGGCAACCAGGAACGACGCGTAGCTTCCGTTTGCGCCGGACGGCCGCGACTGCGTCCAGTACTGGCGGTCGCCCGTGCGCGTGGTGACGACGGCGCCCTTGACCGGCTGCCCGTTCGCATCGGTGATCTTCCCCCGGAGCTCATAGCTGTAGAGGATCACCGGCGACGGAGCCTTGCCGACCGAGTCGCTCAGCTGCCCCGTGAGCACCACGTTTCCGCCTTCCACACTCGACGAGATCTTGTCGATGCGGTAGCCGACGCTGATGCCGCCGCTCTTCCCGAGCACGCTGTCGCGCTGGGCCGCGCTGAGGCGCTTGCCGTCAAGGGCCGCGCGCGAGACATCAACCACCGTGGCCACGTGGCGAGTGGCCATGGTGATGTCGACCGGGTAGCTGAATGCTCCGGTCTTGTCCGTGGGCGAGGGAGAAACCCAGCCGCCGATCCCGACGATGGCGCCCACGACGGGCTTCCCGGAGAGCAAGACGTGACCCTGCACCGTCTGCGTGTTCGAGGAGTCGGGATCCCACGGCCGCACGACGAGTCCGTTCGGAGCTGTGACGCGCGTCGCGTCGCCCCGGTGCGAGGACGACAACCCGCGCCCCGCGTCCAGCACCTGCGTCGAGAGACTCGCTACCGCGGACGCGTCGGCGGGAAGGCGCAGACCGGCGATGATCGGAGGCGTCGACTGGTTGTGAGCGCCGCCGAGCGAGAAGACCTGAACCTGTGACGCGACGGTGCCGCCCGACGACGACGTCGGCGTGCCGCCGATCGCGATCGCGACGTACTCGTTCCCGTTGACCGCATAGACCGACGGGCCGGCCGCGATCTGGAACCCCGTCTGGAATGTCCACAGCACCTTGCCCGTCTTCACGTCGAAGGCGCGCAGGTTGCCGTCTCCTCCCCCGACGAAACCAAGGCCGGACGCGGTCGTGGTCGGGCCGCCGCGCTCGGGTTGGGGCGTCGCGAACTTCCAGACCCGCTTGCCCGTAGCGACGTCGATCGCGCTGACGGACCCGTAGTCCTTCCAGCCGTTCTTGAGGTACTGCCCGTAGTCGCCGTTCGCGAGGCCGAGGTACACGTCGCCGGCAAGCAGCGCCTTGCGCTTCTTCTGGGCCGAGGTCTGCTGGACGAGCACCGATGCGGTCTCCGCGGCCGCGTTGTAGACGTAGCCCGTCTGCGGGTCGAACGACGCAGGCGAGTAGTTGAGGCCGCCGAGCGACGACGGGTAGACGGCAACCGGCTTACCCGGCTTCAGGTTGGGGTGCTCGACGTTGTCGATGACCTTGATCCGCTGCCAAATCGGTGCCCCGTTCGCGGCGTCGTAGGCGAACCAGACACCCTCCATCGATGCGACGGAGACGATCCGCCTCGACTTTCCTCCGATCTTCGCGCTGTAGACGAGCGGCGGCTGCGACGTGTCGTACGACCAGTTGTTGGACGCGACCTGCTGCTGCCACCACTTCAGTGCGCCCGTCCTAAGGTCGACGGCGACAAGTGACGTGCAGCGCGGGTTCGACCCCGGTCGCAGCGATGGGTAGTAGGGCGGCGACGCGGCGGCCGTGCCGAAGTAGAGCGTCTTCGTCGTCACGTCGATTGTCGTCGGGGTCCACACCATGCAGCCGCCGACGACGCGGGCGGCGCTGCGCCACTGGGTGTTGTTCGGCGGAATCGTCCAGAACGGGTTCGCCCAAGCAGGCGTCAGGTTCGGGGTGTTGTACGCCATCACGAACCCGCGCGCACCGTACTCCGACCCGGCGGCGCCGACGATCAAGAGATGGTCTCCGCACGTCGGAGAGCTCGTCTCCGAGTAGCCGTAGTTCGCCTGGGCCCCCGGTACTGCGCGCGAGATCGGCACACGCGCGATCTGATTCCCGTTCGCCGGATCGAGCGCGACGATCGTCATGTCGAGCGTGAGCAGATACAGGCGGCCGTCGCAGTACGACACGCCGCGATTCGCCACGATTCCGAAGTTCTTGAACGTCGCAAGGTTGGACGGCGCGTAGTGCCAGAGCACATCCCCGGTCGCAGCGTTCACCGCGAAGACTTGGTCGTCGCCCGAGGTGATGTACATCCGCCCGTCGACGACCACGGGGTAGGTCTGCTGACCCTTCTTGATGCCAGGAACCACCTTGTTCAGGTCGACGGTGAACGCACGACCCAACTGGTCGACGTTCGACGGTGTGATTTGCGTCAGCGGCGAGAACCGGTTCTGATCCGGCGTGTTCCCGAAGCCCAACCAGTTCGCGTTCCCTGGCCCGGCGGCGCGCTGAGCCGTCGCGCCCCCGGTTGTTAGAAGAACGACGATGCTGACAACCGCGGCCGCCGCCCCTACACCCGACACGCGACGAAGCATTGACGGAAAGCTAGACGGAAGTCGGACGTGACGCAAGATCGACGCGCGGACGCTGCCGTCGAAAGATTCTGCGCTATGGTCGCGCGGTTGCGATGAATCTTCGCTTCGTGCTCTGTGTACTGGCGGCGCTCATGGTCTCCACCGCAAGCGCGCCGGCGGGCAGCCCACCGCCGATCCACTTCCAGGTCTTCAACCACACCGGCATCAAGCTGACCGGCGTGCTCTGGACGGGCAAGCAGTTCCTCTACATCGAGAACACGACCAACCAGCTCTTCGCAGGCGACGCGAAGGGTGGGCCGCTCCGGCCCTTCGCGAAGCTGCCGGAGATCACGGAGGAGACGCGCTGCGCGGTCTCGCCCGGCGCTCACGGCTTCCCGGCCGGCTGGATCTACTGCCACGTCCCGGACAACCGGATCTACCGGATCAGCGGCAACGGAAGGACTATCCGGCTCTTCGCGTCGCTCCCCACGACGGAGACCTCGGACGGCATGCTCGCCTTCGACACCGTCGGCCGCTTCGGACACCGGCTCGTCGCCGCCACCGGCAGGTCCGGAAGCGCGTCTGCGACCGGAGGCGACGTGTACACGATCGACGCGAAGGGGGAGGTGCGGCACGTCGGCGCCTACGCCGGCCCCGGTGGAGCGGACGGTCTCGCGATCGCGCCGGCGAGCTTCGGCTCAATCGCGGGTCACGCGATGCTCACGGTCGATCCGGGACCGGACGCCGGCACGATCGTGGCGATGAGCCCCGCGGGCGCGACCAGGACGATCGCGTTGCTCCACGATGGGCCGAATGCGATCGCCGTCGTCTCCGCCGCCGGACGGCGCTCCGCGGCGGCACCGGGCCTCTACGTCGCGGACACGAACACGAAGACCGTCTATTACGCCCGCGCCTCGCAGTTCGCGTCCCACGCCGGCGCCGTCGTCGTCGGGACGGAGCTGCAGGCCACCTTCTGGCTCGTGCGGCCCCGCGGCAGGGGGTTCGTGACGCGCAGGCTCCCGACCGACTTGCCGCCGGCGAGCTACAACCTCGAGGGCGCCGACTACGTCCCGTGAGGCCGGCCGCGCCGACTTGCACGCTGCTCCTGGCAAACGAGAGAGGGCCGCTCGGCGCGGCCCTCTCTCTTCTCTCTCGTTCGGTCGGTCGACCGTAGCCGCCGTCTAGGAGGACGGCAACGCGAACGCGTACAGCTCCGAGCCGTAGGCGGGCGGGACTGTCCCGAAGCTCGCCGTGAGGCCGTTGCCGCCCGCGTACACCCCGACGTACTGCTTGCCGCCCTGGCTCCAGGTCATCGGCGCGGCGCCGACGGCGGCCTTGAGCTTGGGCGACGTCCAGAGCAGCTTGCCGTTCTTGGCGTCGTAGGCTTGCAGCGTGCTGTTCGCGCGGCCGACGAACACGAGCCCGCCGCCGGTCGTGAGGACGCCGCTGTAGCACATGTCGCCCACCGGGAACTTCACCGTCCAGGCGCGCTTGTTCGTGTGCATGTTCATCGCGACGATCGTGCCGGTCGGATGGACGGCCGGGCTGTTCTTGGCCGGGAAGAGACCGTCGACCTGGAAGAAGTTGCCGAGCGGCTTCAGCTTGCCGGCCGACGATTCCGGCAGCGCCTTCCACGCGGTCGAGCTTTCCTTCGAGCAGATGACCATGTTCCCGGTCTGCGGATCGAAGGCCGACGGCGGCCAGTCGGCCCCGCCCAGCGCCGACGGCGCGAACGCCGTGTAGTTCGTGTCGTTGTAAGGGAAGTAGAGGCAGGCCACCGTGACGGGATTACCGTCAGGCGCCTTCCAGTTCGCCCACGACTTCGGCGCGCACTGAGCCGAGAAGGGCTCGCCCTTCGGGATGGGCTGGGTCGGGTACGTGTTCTGGTACTCGCTCTGCGGGACCGGCACCTCGGGGATTCCGAGGAACGGCTTTCCGGTCTTCCGGTCGAGGATGTACACCCAGCCGGTCTTGCCGGCGTTCGCGATGAGGTGCCGGGTCGTGCCGCCGTGCTTGAGGTCGAAGAGCACGACCCCGTTGGCGGCGACGTCGTAGTCCCAGATGTCGTGGTGCGTCTCCTGGTAGTGCCAGGCGTACTTGCCCGTGTTCAGCTTCAGGGCGACGATCGACTCCGTGAACAGCTCCTGCCCCTTGCCGCGCACGTTGCCGTTGTACGGCACGGGGTTGCCGACACCGACGTAGACGAGGCCGAGCTTGGTGTCGATCGCCGGCGTGTTCCAGATCGCGCCTCCGCCCGTCCAGGCCCGCTTCTTCGGCCACGTGCTCGCACCGAACTCCTTGCCGGTCGGGATCACGTTGAACCTCCACTTGACCTTGCCGGTCTTGGCGTCGAGCGCGATGACGCTACAGAGCGCGCCCGCGTCGCCGCCGGCGACGCCGGTGATGACCAGGCCGTTCACGTACGCGGGCGCGGCCGTCATCGTGTCGCCGTTCTTCCAGTTGCCGATCGTCCTCTGCCAGGCGACGCGGCCCGTCGACTGGTCGAGCGCGGTCACGCTCGCGTCGGTGTTGGCGGCGTAGACCTTCCCTTCGCCGATCGCGACACCGCGGCTCGTCTGGAGCAGGGGCGAGAAGTGCGCCGGCGGAGCGTACTTGTGGTACCAGAGGCGCTCGCCTGTGGAGGCATCGAAGGCGAAGATGTTGCCCCTCGCGTCCGGCATGTACATCGTGCCCTTGTACTCGACGGGCTGCGCCTCCGTGAGGACCCCGCTGAAGTTCGGCTTCCCCTTGGTCGGCACGGCGACGGTGGTGTGCCAGGCGACCTTGAGGTTCTTGATCGTGCTCTTGTTGATCTGAGTGAGGCTCGAGTACTGCTGGTTGAGGATGTTGCCGTGGACGCCGATCCAGTCGGTCGTCGGCGCCGCTGACAGTTGACTCGCCGTGAACGCGGGGATCGGCGAGATGGCGGTCGTCTTCGTAGCCTCGCCGGACTTCGCCGAAGCTACGGAGATGATCACGAGGGCAGCGAGCACCAGCAATGCCACACCCACCCCGACAGGTGAACGTACGGCCTTCATCAAACCTCCTTGGTGACTAGCCTAGTGACCCGGTCGCTGGCGATACTAACCCGCCGACGAGAGAATATGGGGCATTCTTGGGAAGAACGCACGCCTTTCCGGTCACGGTGCCCGAGGGACGTTGGTACTCTGAGGCGATGAAGAAGCCTCTGCTCGTTCTCGCTCTCCTTGCCTCGCTCGCCGCGATCGTGGCATCGCCGGCGCCCGCGACGACCTCGCCGGCCTACAACTTCAACATCAAGGTCACCATCACCGACGGGCGCGTCGTACTCGACCGCTCGGTGGCGAAGCGCGGCTGGCTCGCGCACTTCATCGTGATCAACAAGAGCCACAAGGCCGTCCGCTTCGACGTCGGCGGGCTCAAGACCAAGCTGATCCGGCCCGGCCAGAAGGGGAAGGTCGGCGCCTACCTCGACACCCGCGGACAGTACGAGTACAAGGTCGGCAATAAGGTCCGCGGCTACTTCCAGGTCGTCTAGGTCGCCAAGACTCTTCGCTTCGATTCCGGCCGTCGCGGCAGGACTTGCCGCGGCTGCGGCACTCGCCGGGGCGAGTTCAGGAGCGTCGGAGAGCTGGACCCAGCCGAACGCGAGTCTCGCCTCGACCCGAGCGGTCACCGCCACCCGGCTCTCGTCGACGACCGTCGCCGGCCTGCGCGTCCGCTGGCGCTTCCGGCTCCCGGCGGGCTCGCCGTTCGGGTCCTTCGCCTCCACGCCGCTCATCGCGAACGGGCTGGTCTACGTCCAGGACCTCACCTCGTCGGTGTACGCGCTCGACGCCCGCACCGGCCGGCTCCGCTGGGTGCGCCGGATGAAGGCGCCGAACGACGGCCCGAACGGGCTCGCCCTCTCCGCCGCGCGCCTCTACGGCGCCACTGACACGAGCGCGTTCGCGCTCGACCCGCGCGACGGCAGGCGGCTGTGGGCGCGCAGGCTGACAACCCGGTACGAGCAGTTCGTCGACGTCGCCCCGCTCGTCGCCCGCGATCTCGTCTTCGTGTCGACGGTCGGCTTCCCGCCGGGCGGCCGCGGCGCCCTGTACGCCCTCGATGCCGCGACCGGGAAGATCCGCTGGCGGTTCGAGACGATCCGCGACCCCTGGAAGCACCCCGCCGCCGGCGGTGGCGGGGCGTGGTATGCGCCGTCGCTCGCCCCGGACGGCCGCCTCTACGTCGGCATCTCGAACCCAGGCCCGTGGGGAGGCAGCCGTTCGCTTCCGAACGGAGGCGCCTATGCGGGCAAGGCCCTCTACACCGACTCGCTCCTCGCGCTCGACGCGCACACCGGCCGGCTCCTCTGGCACGACCAGGTCACGCCGCACGACGTGCGCGACTACGACCTCGAGGCCTCGCCGGTGCTCGTCGGCAGCACCGTGATCGGGGCGGGGAAGGGCGGCCGCGTCGTCGCCTGGAACCGGCTCACCGGCGAGCGGCTCTGGGCGCATGCGGTCGGGACCCACCTGCACGACCTCGGGCCGCTGCCGGTCGCGCCGACGCTCGTGTGCCCCGGACTCTGGGGCGGGGTCCTCACGCCGATGGCCTACGCGGCTGGGCGGCTCTTCGTCCCGGTCGTCGAGGAGTGTGTGCGCGAAAGCGCGACGCACTCGGCCGAGCTTCCCGACGCGAGGCGGGCCGACGGCGTCCTCATTGCCCTCTCGGCGCGGGACGGAACGCCGCTCTGGAAGCGCCGTCTCGGCTCGCCGGCGACGGGATGCGCGACTGTTGCCCGCGACGTGGTGTTCGCACCGACCTACGATGGACGCGTGCTCGCGCTCGCGGCGAACAACGGCCGGACGCTCTGGCGGACCCGAACGCGCGCGGGGATCATCGGTTGCCCCGCGGTCGCCGGCGACCTGCTCGTGGTCGGCGCGGGCGCCCCGTTCCCGGGTGCGGCGTCGTCCGTGCCCGAGATCATCGCGTACGCTCTCCCGCAGGGTCACCCGTAGTATGTCGCGCCCGATGGACACGAATCCGAGCGAGCGCCTGGAGCGGGCGAGGTCGACCGCGGACCGCCTGATCGCGAACATCGAGACCGTCGTCCACGGCAAGACGGAGCGGGTGAAGCTCGTCGTCGCCGCGCTCGCCTGCCGCGGGCACGTGCTCTTCGAGGACGTGCCCGGCACGGCGAAGACGGTGCTCGCACGGGCGATCGCTGGCTCGATCGAGGGCGCGACGACCGCGCGCGTGCAGTGCACGCCGGACCTGCAGCCGACCGACGTCACGGGGCTGTCCGTCTACAACCAGCAGACGCGCGAGTTCGAGTTCCGGCCCGGCCCGGTGTTCGCGAACATCCTGCTCGTCGACGAGATCAACCGCGCGATGCCGAAGACGCAGTCGGCGCTGCTCGAGGCGATGGCCGAGTGGCAGGCAACGGTCGACGGCGTGACGCACGCGCTCCCGGAGCCGTTCCTGCTGATCGCGACGGAGAACCCGATCGAGCAGGAGGGGACGTTCCTGCTCCCCGAGGCGCAGCTCGACCGCTTCTACGTCAAGACGGAGCTCGGCTACCCGACGGTCGAGCAGGAGATGCAGATCGTGCGCGAGCAGCGCGACGAGCACCCGCTCGCGCGGCTTCGCCCGGTCGTGACGCTGGAGGAGATCGTCGAGCTCGAGCACGCGGTCGGCGAGGTCTACGTCGACGAGCTGCTGCTGCGGTGGATCGTCGAGATCGTCCAGGCGAGCCGGACCGCCGAGCCGGTCGCACTCGGCGCCTCCGTGCGGGCAAGCCTCGCAATCGAGCGAACCGCCCGCGCCTGGGCGCTCATGCACGAGCGCAACTACGTGACCCCGGACGACGTCGAGCTGCTGTTCCTGCCGGTGATGAGCCACCGCGTGGTCTTCAAGCCGACCTTCGTCGCGGCTGCACGCCACCTGGGGCGGGAGGGAGCGCTGACGTCGTTCCGCGACCAGATCTTCGCCGAGGTTCCGCCGCCCGAGCCCTCGCAGGAGCGCGAGCTAAGTGTGCTGACCGGAAGCTGACGTGCTCGCGGCGGACGTCGAGACGGTCCCGCTTCTCCCGCGGCGTCGGCTGCTCGGCTCGACGTTCGGAGGCTTCACGAGCATCCGCCGAGGCGAGGGCACCGACATCGCGAGCTCCCGTCCCTACGAACCCGGCGACCACTTCCGCACCATCGACTGGAAGGCCTCCGCCCGCCTCTCCGCCGCCCACGGCAGCGACGAATTCATCGTCCGCGAACGGCACTCGGAGGAGATGTCGCGGGTGGTGCTCGCGGTCGACCGGCGCCCGGAGATGGCCCTCTACCCCCGGGATCTCCCCTGGCTGCACAAGCCGGCCGCGGTCGCCGCTGCTGTCGACCTGATCGTCGCGAGCGCGCTGAACCAGCGCGGTCTCGTCGGCTACGTCGACGGCGCAACCCACGGGGCGGACCCGTCCGACGCCGGCTCTTTCTGGCAGCGCCCGCGCGCCGCGTCCGGCGTCTGGGGGGGCGACCTTCGCGAGCGGTTCACAGGCCACCTCGACGGCGGGTTCGACGCTCCGCCGGACACGGTCGAGCGGTCGCTCGACTTCCTCTTCTCGGTTCGGAGCTCGCTCCCCCTCGGCTCGTTCGTGTTCGTGATCTCGGACTTCACCGCTCCGCTCCACCCCCCGGCCTGGGTGAGGGCGATCGAGCAGGGATGGGACATCATCCCGGTGATCATCCAGGACCGCACCTGGGAGCAGAGCTTCCCCGAGATCAGCGGCGTCCTCACCGCGATCGCCGAGCCGGGCACTGGGAAGCTGAGGCGCGTGCGCCTCGACCGGGAGGAGGTCGGAGAGCGGCGGCGCGCGAACGAGGCCAGGCTCGCCTCGCTGCGGGGCGGGTTCGCCGGCCTCGGCTTCGACGCCGTGCTCGTCGAGGACGACGGCGCCGACGCGGTCCGGGCCGCGTTCCTCGACTGGGCGGAGGCGCGGCTCGCGCTCCGCGGTCGGCACTGGTGAGCGCGGCCGGCGGCTGGGTCACGCGAGGCCGGCTCGCGGCGCTCGCGGTAGCGGCGGTCGCAGTCGTGGCGCTGCTCGTGCTCGTGCTCGTCTACGGGCGGGGCTGGTGGCGGAGCTCGGGCGGGTCGTATGCGCCCGCGACCGCCGTCGCGAAGGCCTCGGTGAGCCCGCGGAGCTCGCTCTTCGGCGACACGCTCACGCCGCGGGTGGACGTGCTCGTCGACCCACGGCGCGTCGATCCGTCGAGCATCGCGCTGACGCCGACCTTCGCCCCCTTCAAGATCGTGTCGGAGTCGCGGAGCCAGGGCGACGGCCCCGGCCGGTCGCAGCTCATCCGCTACACCTGGGCGATCCAGTGCCTCTCCGCCGACTGCGTCACGCTGATGGTGCAGGGATCGGGCGCGGCACGCGAGACGCGGTCGATCCAGCTCCGGCCGCCCCGCGTGACCGCCAAGGCGCCCGACGGCAGCGCCGTGCCGATTCCGGTGTCGTGGCCGTCGTTCGTCGTCCACTCGCGCCTGTCGGGCCCGGAGATCGAGCTAGCGACCCCCGAGGCGAGCCCCACGTTCACACCGCCTGGGCCATCGTGGCGCGTGACGCCGAATGCCGCCGGCGCCGCAGCGCTCTCCGCCTCGGTGCTGCTCGTCCTCGCCGCCGCATGGATCTTGATCTCGCCGCTCGCACAGGACGCGCGGCGCCTCCGGGTTCCGCGCATCCCCAAGCACCTCTCTCCGGTCGAGCGCGCACTCCGCCTCGCCGAGCACGCGGCCGCCCACGGTGAGCCGGAAGAGGAGCGGAAGGCGCTGCAGCGGCTCGCGGTCGAGCTCGAGCGGCAGGGGGACATCGAGCTCGCCGGCCGGGCGGGCCGGCTCGCCTGGTCGGAGGGGGATCCGACCCCGGACACGGTCGGCGTGCTCGCCGCGTCGGTGAGGGCGAACGGTGGGCGCTGACCTCCGCGAGAGCCGGCTCCGGCTTCTCCGCCCGAGGGACGGCGAGGCGATCCCGCTCGCCGATGCGCGTACGTTCGAGGGCGCGACGCGGCGCGCGCGCCGCGTCCGTCTCGCGCTCGGCGCATGCCTGGTCGCGGCCGGGGTCGGCGCGTTCCTCCTCGCGCCGGCCGAACCGGGGCGGCGCTTCCTGCCCGCGAAGACGGCTGGGATCGTCGCGCTGGACGTCTCCTCGAGCATCCGGCCCGGCACCTACTACCGCATCGAGCACGTGCTGGCGACGCTCGCCGCGACGCGGCAGCGCTTCGGGCTCGTGCTCTTCTCCGACGTCGCCTACGAGGCGCTGCCGCCCGGGACGCCGGCCGCGGAGCTCAAGCCGCTCCTGCGCTTCTTCGCACCGCCGGGCTCGGCGGTCGCGAGCGACCTGCCCTCGTCGGGAGGCATCCCGGCCGGCCCCTGGCAGCAGTGGTTCTCCGCCGGCACGAACATCTCGAACGGGCTCTTCCTCTCCGCCAACATGCTGCTACGCAACAACGTCAAGCACGGCTCGATCCTCTTGATCAGCGATCTCGCTGACGACCCGACCGACTACGCGCCACTCTCGAACGCCGTCCGCCTGCTCCAGCAGCAGCACATCCCGCTCGAGATCGTCGCCCTGAACCCGTCGCAGCAAAACGCCGAGTTCTTCAAGAACCTGCTCGGGGCGCAGGCACTGATCCAGAAGGCGAGCCTGCCGACGAGCGCCGAGTCGAGCGGCAAGCTCGCCCTCGTGGGGACGTTCCCGCGCTGGCTGCTTCTGGCCTCGTGCCTCGTGATCGCGCTCCTCGCGGTGAACGAGTGGTGGGCGGAGCCCTTCAGCTGGCGGGCGCGGAGGGGCACGTGACCGGCGGCCTGGCTCCCCGCCGGATCGCGCTCGCCGTCGTGCTCGTCGCGGCCGCCGGGCTGCTCGCCGCGTTCGCCCACGACGCGTGGCACTGGGGGAAGGCGGTCTCCGAGGGCGACCGCCGGGCGGCGGTCGAGCAGGTCGGCACCGATACGTGGAGCGCGAGCACCCTGCTCCCGTCCCGTTTCGTCCGCGGCGTGCTCGGCGTCGACGACGACCTCGACTACCGCCGCACGGTCTCCGCCGCGATCCGCGAGATCATCCTCGCGCCGACCTCGGCGGGCTCGTCGGCCAAGCAGGCCGTCGTCGTCGAGACGGCGCTCGCGCGCCTCTCGCAGACCGATCCGGACCCTGTTCGCGCCTCGCGCGCGGCGGACTACCTCGGGCTGCTCCTGTACGCCGAGCGCAACAACCCGCAGGAGGTGATCAGCCCCTACGTGAACCCGAAGGACGTGGCGGCAGGCACGACCAGCGACCAGAGCCCGGAGGAGAAGGCGATGGCGGAGTTCCAGCTCGCCGTCCGCCTCGACCCGGGGAACGACGACGCGAAACGCCACCTCGAGCTGATGCTCCACCAGGTCGTTCCACCCTCCGAGCGCGTCAGCCCGCGCCCGGGAAGCGGCGAGAGGCTCGGGTCGAAGGGATCGGGCTCTCGCCCTGCAGGCTACGGCTACTGAGACCGTGTGGAGCTGACGTTCCTCACGCCTGTCGGCGCCGTCGTCGCCGCCGGAGCGATCCTCACACTCGGCGCGTTCGCACTCCACGAGCGGCGCGCCTCCCGGATCCGGGCCGAGCTCGGCCTCGAGGCGCCCACCCGGCGCTCGCGCATCCCGACGCTCGTCGCCCTGTGCCTCGTCCCGGTCCTGCTCGGGATCGCCCTCGCCCAGCCGGTGCTCCGCTCGAACCAGGTGGAGCACCTGCGCACCGACGCCGAGATCTTCTACGTCTTCGACACGTCCGGCTCGATGCAGGCCGGCCGCCCGGGCGCGGCCACGAGGCTCGACCAGGCACTGTCGGCGGCGGCGCGGATCCACCTGCGGCTCTCCGAGTTCCGGTCGGGCGCCGCGACGATGACCGACCGCGTCCTCCCGAACCTCTTCCCGACGCCCGACAACCAGGTCTTCACCGCCACACTCGACCAGACGGTCGGGATCGATCGCCCCCCTGCGAAGGGCCTCTCCTCGCAGTCGACGACGTTTGCGGCTCTCGACACGCTGGCCGACTACAACTTCTTCGACGCCGGCCTCAAGCACCGGCTCGTGATCCTCTTCACGGACGGCGAGACCGCGCCGTACTACCCGTCGGAGCTCCGGGCGGCGCTGCGGCAGCCGCCACGCACGAGCTTCGTCATCCTCCGCTACTGGCACCCGAACGATCGCATCCTCCAGAACGGCCACGTCGACGCGACCTACCGCCCGGATCCCACGAGCGCGCAGGCGGTCGACCGGCTCGCCTCAGCCCTCGACGGCCGCGCGCTCGGCGGCGGCGACGTCGACGGCGCGGTGAAGGCGGCGCGGCAGTTCCTCGGCACGGGCCCGCTCGACTCGTACGGCGTCGGCCTTCACGTGGTGGAGCTCTCGCGCTGGTTCGCCCTGGCAGCGCTCGTCCCGCTCGCGTTCCTGCTCTGGCGCAGAAACCTCGTGTAGACGAATGAGCGGGCTGGAAGCGCGCGCGGCGACGTGATCGAGTGGGCCGTGAAGGATTCGAGCCTTCGACCTTGGGATCAGGAGTAGGCCAGGGGCTTCGGCCGAGTTCGATCCGCCGTGTTGCCCCCACGTCGCCCCGGCTGGGCGAGGCAGCGAGGAGCGCAAGCCCGTCCTCGCACCCGACAACCGTGTCCCCGCCGGAGGTCACCGCCTCGGATGATGCAACCGCGGCGCAACGTTTCCAGCGGCGCCCGTGACGATCGACCCGACGCTCGGCGCCTCGACGCGGGCCTTCGAACGAGCTCCGGGGAGTCGATCCCGCCCTGGCGCGGGACCGGCTCCCGGTGGATGATGTCGGCGTGACCGGCACAACGCGCGGGAGTGCCGCGGCGACGACGCCTGCGACGGCGAGCCGAGTGTCCGCGCCGATTGTGGGGCGCGAAGCGGAGCTGGCGCTGGTCGACGGCCTGCTGAGCGGGGACGCAAGGGCCCTCCTGCTCACGGGCGAACCGGGCATCGGGAAGACGCGGATCTGGGAGGCGGGTGTCGCGGCCGCCCGCGAGCGGGGGCTGCGCGTGCTCACGGCCCGGCCGAGCGACGCCGAGGCACGCTTGTCGTTCGCCGCGCTGATCGACCTGCTCGATGGCGTCTCCTCGGACGAGCTCGCGGACCTGCCGGCGCCGCAACTGCAGGCGCTCGATGTCGCGCTGGTGCGGGCGGCGCCGACCGGCCCGGCGCCTGGCGAGCACGCAATCGCCGTCGGGCTGCTGAGTGCCCTGCGGGCCCTGTCGGCGGGCGGGCCGCTGCTCGTCGCGATCGACGACGTCCAGTGGCTCGATCGACCGTCCGCCGAGGCGCTGGCATTCGCCGCGCGCCGGCTCGACGGCGCGGCTGTGGGCTTCCTCGTCGCCACACGCCCCACCGATCCCTCCGCGCTCGAACTGGCGCTCGAGCAGATCGGGCTACAACGCCGTGCACTCACGCCGCTGAGCGTCGGTGCGATCCGGCGCATGCTGTCGGAGCGCCTCGAGCTGAGCCTGCCCCGACAGCTCCTGCGCCGGATCGTCGACACCACCCTCGGCAACCCGTTGTTCGCGCTCGAGGTGGGTCGCAGCCTCGCGGAGAGCGGGCCGCCGGAGATCGGTGCGGAGATCCCGCTCCCGGACACCATCGAGAGCCTGCTCGGCACGCGGGTCGCACGGTTGCCGGGCTCCGTCCGCCGAGTGCTCCTCGCGGTCGCTCTCAGCGCGAATCCGCGTCTGTCGCAGCTGGCGGCGATCGGCGGGTCGTCTGCGGTCGACGACGCGGTCGGCGCCGGCGTGCTCGTCGTCGAGGACGGGCGCGTGCGCGCGTCGCACCCGCTCCTTGCCGCAGCTGCGAGAAAGCACTCGTCCCGGCGTGAGCGGCGGGAGCTCCACCTCGCCCTCGCCGAGACGGTGGCCGACGACGAGCTGCGTGCGCTGCATCTGGCGCTGGCGACCGACGATCCCGACGCCGGGCTCGCGGCCGCGGTCTCCGCCGCGGCGGCCAGCGCATCCGCGCGGGGCGCGGCGCGCGAGGCGGTCGTGCTGGCCGAGCACGGGCTGCGCCTCACCCCGCCCGCGTTTGCCGAGCGACCGGGTCGCCTGCTCGGCCTGGTGCGGTACCTCGAGATCGCGGGCGAGCGGCAGCGGCTGACCGACGTGCTGGCGCCCGAACTCGACGCGCTGCCGCCCGGCGAGCCCCGCGTGCGGGCGTCCCTGCTCCTCGCGGCCGGCGTGGTCGCCGACAACGACGAGATCCGGCGGCATCTGCTCGAGGCGCTCGCGGCCGCGGACGGCGATCCGGCTCTGCAGGCGCTCGTGCTCGGCCCGATCGCCGAGAACGACGCCGTGATCCGGGTGCAGGGGATCGCGGCAGCCGAGGCGTCGGCGCTCGAGGCGCTCTCCACCGGCGGCGCCGGCGAGCAGCAGGCGCTCTACGCACTCGCCTGGGCGCGGGCCCTCCGCGGGCACCCGATCGACGAGGTCTGCGAGCGCTTCCGGGCAACCTCCGAGGCCGCCTCCTACATGGCCGAGTCGCCCGAGCGGGTGGCGGGCCAGCGCCTCGTCTGGCGGGGCGAGGTCGGCCCCGCCCGCGCCCTTCTCGGCGACCTGCTCGCGGTTGCCGACGAGCGCGGCGAGTCGTACTCGTACGTCCTGCAGCGGCTGCACGTGTGCCAGCTCGAGCTGCGCATCGGCGACTGCGACGCCGCCGCACGCGTGCTCGACGAGTGGGCGGAGGCGTCCGATCGGGTGCTCTGGCCGATGTACGAGCGCTGCCAGGCGCTGCTCGCCGCCGCGCGGGGTCGCCCCGAAGACGCGAGGCGGTGGGGCGCCGAGGCCGTCGCCGCCGCGGAGGCGACCGGCAGCCGCTGGGACTGGCTCGAAGCCCAGCGCGCGCTCGGGGTCGCGGCGCTGCTCGCACACGCGCCGGCCGAGGCAGAGCCGAGCCTCCGGGCGGTCTGGGAGCACACCCACCGCGAGGGCGTGGACGAGCCGGGCGTCTTCCCCGTCGCGCCGGATCTCGTCGAGGCGCTGCTGGAGCTCGATCGGCCGCAGGAGGCGCTCGAGATCACGGCTCGCCTCCGCGAGCCGGCCGAGCAGCAGGAGCATCCCTGGGGGCTCGCGACGGCCCGCAGGTGCGACGCGCTCGTGCGCCTCGTGACGTCCGGGTACGACGCGGAGGCGGCCGGCGAGCTCGAGAGAGCCGCCGAGTCGTACGGCGAGCTCGGGCTGCGCTTCGACCGGGCGCGCGCGCTGCTCGACCTCGGTCGCGCCCAGCGGCGCTTCAAGAAGTGGGGCCGGGCGCGCGAGACGCTGGAGCTGGCTGCGACGGCGTTCGACGAGCTCGGCTCGCACGGCTGGGCCGGGGAGGCTCGTTCCGAGCTCGCCCGCGTCAGTGCGCGGCCGCCGCGGTCGGCCGGACAGCTGACCCCGGCGGAACGTCGCGTCGCAGAGCTGGCCTCCGAGGGGCTCGCGAACAAGGAGATCGCGGGGCGGCTGTTCGTGACCGTGAACACGGTCGAGTTCCATCTCCGGAACGTGTACGCGAAGCTGTCCGTCCGCTCGCGTGCGCAGCTCGCGGATCGCCTCGCAGGGCCGCCGCTCGACCGCGAGCCGTAGGGCCCAGCGCGCCAAAGACTCGGGGTTTCCGTCTTGCCCGCGCCCGGGCGGCCGTACCGTCGAGCGGATCAACGACGACTCCGCAAAGGAAGATCGATGCCCACTGCTCTCTCCCTCGTCCCTGCCCCTGCAGGTGGCGACCGCCGCCGGATCGGCGGCCGGCTCGACCCCATCGCGTTCCCCGACCGCCACGTCGCGGGCCGGGACGACGTCCCGCCGCCCGGGGCGCTCACGGTCGCCCGCTGCTCGCGCTCGCGGGCTCGGGGACCGGCGTGCTCGTCTACGTCGGCGACGCGCGCGGCACGCAGCTCGCCGGGGTGCCTACCGAGCAGAGCGTCCGCGAGGCCGTCGCGGCCGCGCGGAAGCGCCTCGGGCTGACGAAGCGCGAGGCGGAGGTGCTGGCGCTCCTCGCCGGCGGCCTCACGAACCGCGAGCTCGCCGCCGCGCAGCGGCCGCGATCGCGCGCCGCCTCACCGCGCCGCGTGTGCCGCATTCGCGTCAGCAATTCCGTCCTGCTGGGGCCTGGCGCGCCAAAGACTCCGGGTTTCCGTGGTTTCGCCCACGCCGGGGCGGCCCTACCGTCGAGCGCATGGCCGAGTTCCTCGTCGAGATCTACGCCGCGGGAGCGGACACCCGCGCAGTACGGCGCGGAGGGCACCACGCGCTGCGCGCCGCTGAGGCGCTGACGCGCGAGGGAACCCCGGTCACCTACCTGAGCTCGATCTTCGTCCCCTGTGACGAGACGTGCTTCTTCTTCTTCGAGGCCGCCTCGATCGACGCCGTTCGCGAGGCCGCGCACCGCGCGGGCCTGGCGTTCGAGAACGTCGCCGAGGTGGTCTCGGACCCCACCCGAAAGGAGTCTTTCCGTGTTCGTGAATAGAGCGTTGACCATCTTCCTGGGCGCGCTGGTCGCCGCGACGGTGGTGGCGGCGCTGTCGGCCGCCCCCGATCGGAGGCCGCCGCGAATCGTGTCGTCCGTCATGAGGGACACCGACGGCGACTCGCGCGCCGACCGGCTCCGGCTGACCTACTCGGAGCGCATCCGCCACCGGCTCGACCGGGACGGGAAGTACCCGTTCGCGGTGAGGGGCTACAAGATCCGCTCGATCTCGGCCGCGAGCGGCAAGGCGATCGTGCTCACGCTGGTCGAGAAGCCGGCAGCCGACACCTCGGCCCGGCCCGCGGTGCTGTACCGGCGCACGAGCAAAGGGCCTGTGATCGACCGCGGTGCGAACCAGGCGGTCTCCCAGGTGTTCCGGGCGACCCGGGCGATCGGGCCTGGCGCGGGTGGCACACCGCCTCCCCCGCCTCCGCCGCCTCCCGTGACCGATCGCGACAACGACGGGACGCCGAACGAGCAGGACTGCGCGCCCGACGACGCGGCGATCCATCCGGGCGCCGCGGATCTGCCCGATCTCTCGTTCGTGGACTCGAACTGCGACGGCATCGACGGCACCGAGAAGGACGCGATCTTCGTCTCGCCGCTTGGCAAGGACACGAACCCGGGCACGAAGGCGGCGCCGATGCGGGAGATCAACACGGCGGTTGCAGCCGCGGCCGGGAAGGACAAGTACGTCCTGGCGAGCTTCGGCGTCTACGGGCGCATCGAGGCGAAGTCGAACGTCGGCATCTACGGCTTCTACGACCCGGACGACTGGTCGCGGAAGCCGAACCCGGTCGTCCCCCATGCCGACCCGGCGACCTACGTCGTGGGCGTGCCGGAGGGGCTCCTCGCCGACAAGGCGAAGGGCGTCGTCCTCCAGCTGCTGAGGATCACCGGGGCGACCAGTGTGCTCAAGCCGCCGGCCGGCCTGACCCTGTACGGGATCCGTGCCGTCAACGGCTCGAGCCTCAAGCTCCAGCGGGTGTCGGTTTTCGCGTCGAGCTGGGAGGCCCGGCGTCGACCTCGGCGTCATTCCGGGCACCAACGGCACGCCGGGCGGGTCGGGCGGTCGCGGCGGCGCGGGTGAGTGTGACGGCGGCACCCGGGGCACCCGGGGAGCCGGCGGCGTGAGCGCAGCCGGCCGGCCCGGCGGCGAGGGCGGCCTCGGCGGACACGACACCGGCGGCATCACCGGCACGGGCGGAGCCGGCGCCCCGGGCGCGATCGGCACGCCGGGAGGGGCCGGAGGAGCGTCCGGCGACCCCGGCCGCGAGGGGAAGCCCGGCTCGCCCGGCCTCTCCGGCACCGACGGCGTCAACGGCCGCGGCGGCGTCGTCTCGCTGGTCGGAAACGACGTCTTCACCGGCCAGAGCGGCACCGACGGCACCGACGGAACACCGGGCCACGGAGGCGGCGGTGGCGGCGGCGGAGGCGGCCAGGTCTGCTTCTTCTGCAACAACGGCAGCGGCGACGGCGGAGGAGGAGGCGGCGGCGGAGGCGGCGGCGGCTACGGCGGCCTCGGCGGAGGCGCAGGCGGCGGCTCGTTCGGCCTCTACGTCGTCACGTCGACCGTGACCGTCTCCGACGGGAGCTCCATCACCGCCGAGAACGGCGGCGCCGGCGGCGGCGGCGGCGACGGCGGGCTCCAGGGGACCGGCGGCGCCGGCGGCCTGGGCTCGAGGTACTGCAACTGGCAGCTCGGCGAGGGCGGCAACGGAGGCCCCGGCGGATCGGGCGGCCACGGCGGCGGCGGCGGCGGCGGCGCCGGCGGGCCGAGCATCGCCCTCTTCAAGAGCGCGTCCAACGTGACCGTAGGCCCCGATACGAAGCTCAAGTTCGGGACGCCCGGAGCGGGAGGCGCCGGCGGTCTCGGCGGCAGCGACACCCGGAATCCCGGCCAGCCGGGAGTCGGGAACACGATCTACGGCTGACCTGACGCGGATCACCGGTCGTGCGCGGAGCACCGATGAGCGGGGCCTCTCCCTTGGAGGCCCCGCTCCGACCGTCTCGACCTGCCGTGCTTCGCACGCGCATGCCGAGCGGATACGCTCGGGCTGCCCGGAAGGGAAGAGAACCGCTCGCCGTCCTGGTCGCCGACGCGGGAGAGGCCGACGACCCGACGATTGGAGGGAAACGATGGTTGAAGAGGGAGCCGCCGCACCCGACTTCGCGCTCGAGTCGGATGCCAGGGAGACGGTCACGTTGTCGTCCTTTCAAGGTCGACCGGTCGTCCTCTACTTCTATCCCCGGGACGACACGCCCGGCTGCACGACGCAGGCGTGCGGCTTCCGCGACGCCTACGGCGAGTTCGAGCGGGCCGGCGCCGTCGTGCTCGGCGTCTCGCCGGACGGGCCCGAGTCGCACGCGAAGTTCAAGGCCAAGTACGGCCTCCCGTTCGCCCTCCTCGCCGACCCGGAGCACGAGGTCGCGGAGCGCTACGGCGTGTGGGCGGAGAAGAAGAACTACGGCAAGACGTACATGGGCATCGTCCGCTCGACCTTCGTGATCGACGCCGACGGCAACGTCAAGAAGGCGATGCGAAACGTGAAGCCGGACAGCCACGCGGACAAGGTGCTCGCAGCGCTGTCCGACTAGCGAGACCGGCGCGGGAGGGCGGCGCGCCGGCGTCCCAGTTCCGCTCGAACAAGGGATTCGCTCGTGGGGGATCGGAGCCGATAGTGGAGCCAGATGAGGCTTCGGCTGCCCCCAAGCACCAGCGCCGGGCGACGCACGTCGGCGTCCGCTCCGAACGTCAGCCCCCGAGCCGTATCTGTCGGCGCGCGCGCGGGAAGCCTCGCTCGCGCCGAGGGCGGGCAATCGACCGCCGAGTTCGCGATCCTCCTTCCGGTCCTCGCTCTGTTGGTCTTCGGGATCGTCGAGTTCGGAATGCTCTTCTACACCTACATCGACCTGACCTCGGCGACGCGAGAGGGGGCGCGCAAGGCTGCGGTATCGCGCACCGCGATCGACGGTGTGCAGCTGACGAAGGACGCGATCGCCGGATCGACGTCGGTCGTCGACGACTCGAAGACGACCGTGACCGTCACCCCCGGCCAGCCATGGACGGCCGGTCAGGACGTCGACGTGAAGGTGACGTACCCGTACTCGCTGAACATCATGGGGATCGTTCTCTGGGGCGGCCCCATGACGGCCGAGGCCGTGATCAGGGTCGAATGAGCGGTCGCCGGTTCCTCGCGCGCGCCCGGGCGGAGCACGGGCAGGTGATCCCGCTCGTCGCGGTCTCGATCGTCGTCCTGCTCGGGTGCGCCGGCCTCGCGATCGACGTCGGCTCCGCGTGGCTGCAGAAACGGCGCTTGCAGAGCTCCGTCGACCTCGCCCTGCTGTCGGCGGCGCAGCAGCTGCCGGACACGTCTCTCGCCGCTTCCGACGCGAGCGCCTACACGGAGGCGAACTGGCACAAGGTGACCGATGACCCCATCACGTCGACGGCGACGGCCGGATGCCAGGTCGCCGGCTGTCCGCAGCCCGACAAGCTCAGCCTCGTGGCGACGACGACGATCCCGACCTACTTCGTGCGGATCTTCGGCATCAACAGCTGGACGGTGAAGGCCAAGGGCGCAGCCTGCGCGCCGTGCGACGCGAACAACGAGAAGTTCGACGTCATCGTCGTCCTGGACCGCTCGTACTCGATGTGCCTCGACTCGAGCGGAAGCTACAACGGGTGCAGCGACCTCGCGAACGCGGTCGAGGGAATCACGTCGCTGCTGCAGTTCTTCGATACGCCGACCGACCGGGTCGGGCTGGTGCTGCTCAGCTCGGGAGACACCGTCTCGCCTTACGACCACGCCGGCTCCAGCGCGCCCTGCGACACCGCCAACACGAGCGACGCCAGCACTAGCGGGAAGGGGCCGTTCTACAAGTCGGCCGGCGACTTCATGGACGGGACGTCCGGCAGCCACGACTCCTGGCTCGTCGCGCCGCTCCGCAACGACTTCAAGAACGCCAACGGGTCGCTCAACCCGTCGAGCGCGCTCATCTCCAGCCTCAACTGCGTCAAGTCGAAGTACTGGACGCCGATCGCGCCCGCGATCGACGCGGCGCGCCAGGAGCTGGTGACGAACGGACGCAGCGATGCGATCAAGGTGATCGTGTTCATGGGCGACGGCGGGGCGAACGTCCAGCCGATGAGGCGCGACTCCAACGGCAACCCGCTGGCCACGCAGAGCTGGTACTCGCCCACGAGCGGCAACAATCTCCTGCCCTGCCACGACGCGGTCGCGCAGGCGACACGAGCGAAGAACGACGGCATCGAGATCTTCGCGATCGGCTACGACCTCAACGCCAGCAACGCGAACACCTGTTACAAGAACAACCAGCCCAGCACCTCCACGCAGAAGGAGACGGGGATCGACGCGCGCAGCGTCATGCAGCAGATGGCCTCGCCCGACCCGACGCCGTCCAGCAAGCACTTCTACGAGAAGGCGACCCCGGGCGAGCTCTACTCGATCTTCAACGCCATCGGCCGCCAGATCACGGCCGGCGGCACCCGCCTCGTCGAGTGACGCCGGCGCAGCAGAGAAAGAGGGTCCTCGGCAACGACCGCTAGACGAGCGCGATCGTGCGCTCGCCGCGGTGCTGCCAGTACTCGTCGCCGAGCTTGGAGACGAGCGTCTCCTCGAGCTCGCCGGACTTCTCCATCTCCTCGACGATGTCGGCGCCGCCCACGAGCTCGCCCTTGACGAAGATCTGCGGGATCGTCGGCCAGCCGTACATGGTTGCGAGATCCTCGCGGATCTGCATGTCGACGAGCACGTCGACCGCGGTGATCGGCGCGCCGACCCGGCGCAGCGCGCCCAGCGCCCGCTCGGAGTTGCCGCACATGATCGCGTCGGGCGTGCCCTTCATGAACAGCGCGACGTCGGACTCCTCGATGATTTCCTTGATCTTCTCGTCGTAGCTCACGCCTCAACCGTTCCTCTCGTCTTGATCCGGAGTTCGTGGATGGAGCCGTCGGCGAGCGGCTCGGCGAGCGCCTCGTACACGCGCTTGTGCTGGTCGATCCGTGAGAGCCCTTCGAGCGACGGCGCCGTCACCTGCACCTCCAGGTGGTCGCCGCCGCCCCGGTCGATCACCCGCAGCTCGAGCGCGTCCGGAAACGCGGCTTCCAGCAGGGTGCGAAGGGGCTCCGTGCTCACGCGCCCATCCTAGCGAGCACCAGCCGATCGCCCTGCTCGAGGGCCGCCGCGGCGCCGGCGGCGAGCTCGATCACGACCTTGGCGCCGGGACGGCGCGCCGTGCGCCAGGGCTTCAGGTCGCGCTCGACGTCGATCACGACGAGCTCGGCGTCGCAGAAGACGGCGTCGATCGCGAAGCGCATGAAGAACATGTGGATCGAGCCGGCCGGCCGGAACAGCATCCCCTCGTCCGGCGCGAGGGAGGCTCGCCCGAGCAGCCCGCGCATCCGGGCGAAGGGTCGCTCGGCGAGCTCGCAGCGCGCGCACACGACGCCGCCCCCGCCGGCCTTCTCGAGCGCCGCCGTCTTCACCGAACCTTCAGCTCGCGGCCAGATTCACTCGTTCGAGTGCGTATTCCCGAGGGATTTGCACCGATATCGGAGGTCCAACCTGCGGACGGCCCGCAAGTTGCCAATCCAGCCCTCGGCGTGCGGCGCGCCGACTCAACTTCGGAGGGAATCCCGATGCGTGCCACGACCGAGCTGCAGCCTACGTTCAACCACGAGTCTCCTGCCGAAGGGAGGTATGACCATATGAACCTGACCGACTGGTTCACCATGCTCCGCGCGTACGCACATCGCGAGGAGGGGCAGACGATGGCCGAGTACGGCGTCGTCCTGGCCGTGATCACGCTCGGCGTCATCGTCGCTTTGGGTTTTCTCGCTCTCGCGATCGGCGGGAAGCTCGACGCCGTCACGACGAAGCTCGGCGGCGCATCTCCTAAGCGATTGCCCCGCCAGCAAGAGCGGCGGGCCCTCCTCATCGCGCGAGGAGGGCCCGCAACCCACCGATCTGCTTGGAAGGTGACTCTGCATGAACATCCGCACGCTCATCGCTCTTACTGCGCTTGTCCGAAGGCCCGAGGATGGACAGACGATGACCGAGTACAGCGTGGTTCTGGGCGTCATCGTCCTCGGCGTCATCGTCGCGATCGGGTTTCTCGGAGTCGCAGCTAGAAGGACGTTTCCTCGATATCAGCTCGACGATCAGAGACCTCGTCCCCGGGTGACGGCGAACCTCGTCAGCTGACCTCCGACCGAAGGACCTCCATGACCTACCGCACCAGAAACATCGCCGTCGCCGTCGGGCTCGCGCTCGTGGCGATGATGCTGACCCTTCTTCTACGTCGCGAGCTACAAGCGCTCGGTCGACAGCGGCGTCGCGAGTGTCAAGGTCTACGTGGCCGCGCGCGACGTGCAGGCGGGCATCGCGGGCGCCGACCTGGTCGGTCGCGGCGACCTCAAGCTTGCGAACGTCCCCAAGAAGAGCATCGTCCCCGGCGCGATCTCGGCGCCAGACCAGATCCGGGACCTCGTCCTGTCGACGCCGCTCTATGCCGGCGAGCAGGTGACGCTGCGGCGGTTCGCCGACGTGGCCGCCGAGGGCGTGCGCGCCGAGCTCAAGGGCACGATGCGCGCGGTCCAGATCGCGGGTGACTCGAACCAGGTGCTCGCCGGGACGCTCCAGACGGGAGACCGCGTCGACCTCGTCACCAGCTTGCGCGCCAACCCCGACAAGGACGTGCGCTCGACGCGCATCGTGCTCCGCGACCTCCAGGTGATCGCCATCCCGTCGGACTCGGTGACCGCGACGGTCGCCGCCGACTCGAAGGCCGTGATCCTCGCGGTGACGGACACCCAGGTCCAAAGCCTCTTCTACGTCGTCCAGAACGCCGACTGGACGCTCGAGCTCCGGCCGGTCATCGACCCATCCGACAGTGCCGAGCGGATCGAGACGGCCAAGTCCATCCTGGCGAGAGGAGCCAAATGAGCGACGCGGTCCGCATCTACCTGACCGGCGACTGCGACGGCTTCGACGTGCTGCGCAAGGCGCTCGCGGAGCACGCCGAGATCGAGGTCGTCGGCGAGAGCGAGCACGTCGCACAGGCAACGGGCGTGCTCGCAGGCGGTCACCTCGACTGCGTGCTGCACGCCACGCGCGAGGCGTCGTTCCCGGCCGGCGAGCTCGCCGCGATCCGCGAGCACTCGCGGGTGCCCGTCGTCCTCGTCGCCTCGGGCGCGCAGGCGACATCGATGCTGGAGGAGGCACTCGACGACAACGTCGACGACGTGATCCTGCTCCCGCAGCTCACCCACAACGTCGTCTTCGCGATCCGTAAGGCCGCCCACGTGCGCCGCCAGGTGCAGACCGCGGCCGGCCAATCCGGACGCGTCGTCACGGTGTTCTCGCCGAAGGGCGGCACCGGGAAGACCGTTGTCGCGACGAACCTCGCGGCCGCGATCGCGAAGCGCGAGGGGAAGCGGACGCTGCTCCTCGATCTGGACCTGCAGTTCGGCGACGCGGCGATCGCGCTCGGGATCGAGCCCGAGAAGACGATCTACGACCTCGTGGTCGCTCCCGGCGAGCTCGACCCGGAGAAGGTCGCCGGCTACGTGACCAAGCACCCGTGCGGGCTCGACCTGCTCGCGGCTCCGCTGCGCCCCGAGGACGCGGAGCTCGTCGTCGAGGGCAAGATCACGAGCCTGCTCGAGGTCGCGCGCTCCTCGTATGACGTGATCGTCGTCGACACCTCACCGTTCTTCCACGGCCCGATGCTGGCGACGCTCGACCGCACCGACGACCTGCTCGTCCTCTGTGGGCTCGACGTGCCGACGCTGAAGAACATCCGGCTCGCGCTGCAGACGCTCGAGCTGCTGTCGTTCCCGACCAGCCGGATCCGGTACGTGATGAACCGGGCGAACTCGAACGTCGGGCTGAAGCAGCGCGAGGTCGAGGAGGCGCTCAAGGTCAAGATCGCCTACGAGCTCCCGTCGACCCGAACCGTCCAGCTGTGCGTCAATCGCGGCAACCCGGCCGTGCTCGCCGAGCCGCGCTCGGACTTCGCGAACGCTATCGGCGTGATCGCCAAGGAGCTCGCGTCCCAGGTCCGCACCACGGTTGCACCGGCGAAGACCAGCCGGCGCCGGCTGCTGGCGAAGGCCTGAGATGGGCCTGCACGACCGCATCTCGCGCAACGGCCCCGACGGCGGCCCGACGCTCGTCGACGCGTCCGGGGAGCAGGTCGCCCCCGACCCGTACACCGAGCTCAAGGCCCGAGTGCACCACGCATGCATCGCCAAGCTCGGGCCGGAGCTCTTCAAGCAGGACCCCGTTGACCTCTCGGATCGCGTCTACCGGGCCGCGAGCGAGGAGCTCGCGCTCGCCGGCGTGCCGCTGACGCGCGAGGAGCGCCGCGAGCTCGTCCTTCAGCTCACCGACGACATCCTCGGCTACGGCCCGCTCGAGCGCCTGCTCAGCGACGACTCCGTGACCGAGGTCATGGTCAACGGCCACGAGCGCGTCTACATCGAGCGCAACGGCAAGCTCGAGCGCACCGGCGCTCGGTTCGTCGACGACGCGCACCTGATGCGCATCATCGACAAGATCGTCTCGCAGGTCGGCCGGCGGATCGACGAATCGTCGCCGATGGTCGACGCGCGCCTGCCCGACGGCAGCCGCGTCAACGCGATCGTGCCGCCGCTCGCGCTGACCGGCCCGATCCTGACGATCCGCAAGTTCGCGCGCGACCCGTACACGATGAACGACCTGATCTCGTTCGGGACGGTCTCGCCGCGAGCCGCTCAGTTCCTCAACGCCTGCGTGAAGGGGAAGCTGAACGTGCTGATCGCCGGCGGCACGGGCACCGGCAAGACGACGACGTTGAACGCGATCTCGGCCGCGATCCCGTCCGACGAGCGAATCGTCACGATCGAGGACGCCGCCGAGCTCCAGCTCCAGCAGGAGCATGTGATCACGCTCGAGTCGCGCCCGGCGAACATCGAAGGCCAGGGCGAGATCAAGATCCGCGAGCTCGTCCGCAACGCCCTGCGGATGCGGCCCGACCGGATCATCGTCGGCGAGGTCCGCGGCTCCGAGACGCTCGACATGCTCCAGGCGATGAACACGGGCCACGAGGGCTCGCTCACCACGATTCACGCCAACGCGCCGCGCGACGCCCTCTCCCGACTCGAGACGCTCGTCATGACCGGAGGAATCGAGCTGCCGCACCGCGCCATCCGCGAGCAGATTGCGAGCGCCTTCGACCTGCTGGTGCAGATCCAGCGTCTGGTCGACGGCACCCGCCGCATCACGCACATCTGCGAGGTGCTCGGCATGGAGTCCGACGTGATCACGCTCCAGGACATCTTCGTGGCCTCCGTGCCGACCGAGGAGGGCGCCGTCCAGACGCGCCGGCTGCTCACGCCGCTGCGGGCGACCGGGCTCAAGCCGCACTTCCTCGAGAAGCTGGCCGCCAACAACGTCGTCCTGGCACCCGAGTTCTTCGGCGCCGACGACGCCGAAGTCCGCGCAGCGTTCTCGGTCGCGGGCTATGGGGGCCGCCCGTGAAGCGGCTTCGCCGCAGCCTCTGGCGGCGCCTGCCGCCGCTCGTGCTCGCCGCGCTCACACTCGCGCTCGCCGCGCCGGTGCTCGCCGCCCCCGTCCGGATCGACGGCGTCGACGTCGGCAGCTATCCCGAGGTTCGCGTCACCGTCGTCGCACCAAAGGGTTCGGCCCGGCCGAGGTTGACCGAGAACGGCCGGCCGACGACCGGCCTCACCACCGCGAACCTGGGGCGGTCGAAGAGCATCGTCCTCGCGGTCGACCGGTCGCGGTCGATGAGCGGGCGCTCGCTCTCCGACGCGATCGCGGCCGCCCGCGCCTTCGTCGCCACCAAGCAGAGCACCGACCGCGTCCAGATCGTCGCGTTCGGCAGTGGTGCGGCCGGGCTGACGCGCTTCTCGGCGACGCCGGGCGAGGCGGACGCCGCGCTGCGCGACGTGCGCCGGGATGGGCGGACGGGCACCGCGCTCTGGGATGCAGTGGTTCTCGCGGCCAACCGGCTTGCGGCGGAGGATCAGCAGGGACACGTGATCATCGTCCTCACCGACGGCAACGACGTCTCGAGCTCGGCGACGCTTGCGAAAGCGATCAAGGCCGCGCACCGCGCGCACGCGTCCGTCTACGCGATCGGGATCGCGGGCAGGTACTTCACGCCCAAGCCCCTCCGCGCGCTCGCCGCGAAGACCGGCGGCACGTACCTTCACGCTGCTTCGACAGCCCAGCTCGACGCGCTCTACGCGCAGCTCGGAAGCGTGCTCTCACGGACGTGGGAGCTCCGCTATTCGACGGCTGCGCGGCCAGGCGACGCGCTGCGGCTCACCGCTGTCGTTCCGGGAGCAGGCCGCGGAACGCGGACCCTGACGCTGGCGTCGGAGGTCGCCGGCCGTCAAACGGCCACGCCTCCCGGCCTGCTCCCGGCGGCAGCATGGCGCTCCGGCGCCGCGCCGTTCTTGCTCTCGCTCGCCGTCGGGGTACTCGTGCTCCTCTCGTGCGGCTTCTGGTTTTCGGCACGCGCAGGCTCGCGCCTCCGCTCCCGGCTCGACCCGCATCTCGGCTCGGCGCGGGCCGGCGCGCGCAAGCTGCGGCGGAACCCGAACCGGAGCCTCAGGCGAACCGTCATCGCCGCGACCGAGCACGCGTTCGAGAACCTGAAGCACTTCAGCGCGCTCGAGCGGCTGCTCGTGCGGGCCGACCTGCCGCTGCGCGCGGCCGAGCTCCTCTATGTGTGCCTCGGTGTCGGCCTCGGTCTCGGCTTCCTCGCCGCGTTGTTCGGCGCGTCGGCGCTCCTGACCTTCGTGCTGCTCGGGGTGGGCGCAGCTCTGCCGATCCTGTTCGTCCGGTTCAAGGCGAGCGGCAGGGTGAAGGCGTTCGACAACCAACTTCCGGACCTGCTGACCACGATCGCCGCGTCGCTCAAGGCCGGCCACTCATTCAGGCAGGCGATCCAGGCGGTGGTCGACGAGGGCGCCGAGCCCGCCTCGAAGGAGTTCAAGCGCGTGCTCACCGAGACGCGGCTCGGGCGCCCGATGGACGACGCGCTCGCGAACACGGCTGAACGCGTCGGCTCGAGCAACCTCTCGTTCGTGATCACCGCGGTCACGATCCAGCGCCAGATCGGCGGTTCGCTCGCCGGCCTGTTCGACATGGTCGCCGAGACGGTGCGCCAGCGCCAGCAGTTCGCACGCAAGATCCGCGGCCTCACGGCGATGGGGCGCATGTCCGCCTACGTGCTCACCGGGCTGCCGTTCTTCATCGCGCTCGCGATCACCTTGCTGAACCCGACGTACATGGCGCCGCTCTACACCACCACGGTCGGCCGGCAGCTCGTCGTAGTCGGCCTCGTGATGATCGGGATCGGCACCCTCATGCTCAAGAAGATCGTGTCGTTCAGAGGCTGACCATGGTGCTTCTCTTCCTCGCCATGATCGCCCTCGGCTTCGCCGCCTATGTCGCCGGACAGGTCGTGACGTACGCGCCACGTCAGCAGCAGGTCGCGGTCAAGCGGGCGGCCGGCTACGGGCGCACGCGCGTGGCCCGGGCGACGCTCGAGCGGGTGAACTTCCGCGAGCGCGTGCTCGTCCCCGGCGTCAAGCACCTGGCGGCGATCACCCTCAGGCTGAACCCGAAGGCCACCGTCGACGCGATCGCCGCGCGCCTGCTCGCGGCCGGGCTCTCGAACCGCATCTCCTCGATGCAGTACCTCGCGCTGAAGGCGGGCCTGGCGATCGCCGGCGCGATCTTCGCCGTCGTCGTCGGGATCGGGACGGCGCCGTTCGCCGCGATCGTGCTGATGCCGATGCTCGCGGCGTTCGGCTTCCTCGCACCGGACTCCGTCCTGACCCTCGCGACGCGCAGCCGGCGCGAGCGTATCCGAGCGGAGCTGCCGGACGCGCTCGACCTGCTCGCGGTCTCGGTCGAGGCCGGCCTCGGGTTCGACGGCGCGATGACGAAGCTGACCGAGCACATGGACGGAGCGCTCGTGGACGAGTTCGGCCTCACGCTCGGCGAGATCCGGATCGGCGAGTCGCGCCAGGAGGCGCTCAGGAAGATGGCCGAGCGCGTGCCGGCACCCGAGGTGGCGGCGTTCGTGCGCTCGGTGACCCAGGCAGATCAGCTCGGGATCTCGCTCGGCCGGATTCTGCGCGTCCAGGCTGCGGACTCCCGCAACCGCCGGCAGGCCGCGGCGGAGGAACGGGCGATGAAGGCGCCGATCAAGATGCTCTTCCCGACGGTCATCTTCATCTTCCCGGCGATGTTCATCGTCATCCTCGGCCCGGCGCTCCTCAACCTGATGGAACAGCTCGCGTGACCCAGTTGGAGACCGAAAAGGGCTTCGGAAGCGGTCTGCGCGCCCAGCTGAGGGCGAAGCAGGCGGTCGAGGAGCTCGACGAGCGGGTCGACGCGCCGGAGGAGATCGAGGAGCCGCCGGAGCCGGTGGCGGTCGTCGTCGAGCCCTTCGACCCGATCGCGTCCGGCCCCGACCCGGAGCTCGCGAGGGTCCGCGCCGAGCTCGAATCGGCGCTGCAGCGCGAGCAGGAGCTCCGCGCGAGCCTCGAGCAGCAGGTCGACGCGTACGAGCGTGATCTCGCGGCCGGCCGCGACCTCTCCCACCGCGAAGCACAGGCCGAACGGCGCGCCGCACAGGTCGACGCCGCGCAGGCCGAGATCGACGCCGCCCGGGCCGCGCTTTCCGAGCGCGAGGCGGCGCTGCGGGCCGCCGAGGAAGAGATCGAGTCCGCGCGCCCGCTGCTGGCCGAACGGCACGCCGAGCTGGTCGCCGAAGACGCGAGGCTGACCGAGCTCGCAACGCAGGTCGACGCTCGGGCCGTCGAGCTCGAGCACGCGCACGGCGAGGGCGCTCAGGCCGCGGAGGAGCTGGCCAAGCAGCTTGCGAGCATCGCCGAGCGCGAGCGTGAGCTGCGGCGCGACGCAGCGGCGATCGACGCGCGACGGCACGAGGTTGAGGCGCGCCTGCTCGCGCGTGAGCAGGCCGCGCGGCGTCAGGACGAGGCGGCGAGAGAGCGCGAGCTCGTCGCGGCCACCCGCGAGCAGGCCGCCGAGCTGGCGGCCGCGAACCGGGACCAGGCTGCGGAGCGGACCGCCACCGAGCTCGAGCGCGAGCGCGAGCGCGTCGCCGAGCGGGCGAAGGCGCTCGCCGCGCGCGAACTCGAACTCAAGGCGAAGACGTCCGAGCGCGAAGCCGCGCTGGTCGAGCGCGAGCGCAGCCTCGACCAGCGGGCGCAGCAACTGCGGGCGGAGGGCGAGCGGCTCGAGCGCGAGCGCGCCGGGCACGGGCACGCCTCCCAGGAGGCCTTTGCGCTCCTCGCGGAGCTCGACCGGCGGGAGACGAGTCTCAACGAGCGGGAGGCCGAGCTCGCGCGCGGTGCACGCCGCACGCACGCGGACGACGAGCGCGCGCGGGAGCTCGAGGCGCGCGAGCACGCCCTCGACGTCCGCGAGGCGGCCCTCCGCGAAGAGGAGCTGGTCGTCCGGGCGCTCGACGACCGCACGCGCCGGCTGGAGGCCCTCGAGCGCGCGCTCGTGAGCCGCGAGGCCTCGGTGCTCCGGGTGGAGGCCACGGCGAGCGAGGAGAGGGAGCAGGAGCTTGCGAGCCGCGAGCAGGCGCTGGTCGCCCGCGAAGGGTCGCTCCTGCGCCGCCAGACCGTGTTCGAGTCGAGCGTCAAGCAGGCCGCTGCGAGCGCGGAGGAGAAGCGGCGCAACGAGGCTCTCGTGGATGCCGAGCACGAGCTACGAGAGGACAAGCTCGAGGAGTTCGCCCGCGAGCTGGCCGCCCGCGAGGCGCGGATCGCCGAGCGCGAGCATGACCTGGCGGGGTACGTCGGCGAGCTCCAGGGCCGGTACGAGGACGGCGCCGGAAAAGCCGACGCCCGGGTCGACGCGGCGTAGTCACGTCCCGTTCGAAGTCGGGGCTACACTGCTCTGCCACGCGGATGTGGCGGAATTGGTAGACGCGCACGGTTCAGGTCCGTGTGCCCTTCGGGGCGTGGAGGTTCAAGTCCTCTCATCCGCACTCTGATACGCGCGTCCCTCCTCATCGCGGCGGCCCTGGCGGCGGTCCTCTTCTCCGGCGAGGTGCTCGCGGCGAAACAAGTCCCGATGACGGAGATCGTCGTCACGCTGAAGGCACCGCCGCTCGGCGCGCTCGGCGCCGGCGTCACTGCGGCCCGGCGCAGCGCCTACGCGCACCGGCTCGACGCCGCACAGGCGAGGGCCGAGCGCGCGGTGCTCGCCGCGATCCCCGAGGCCCGGATCCGCTGGCGCTACCGGCTGGTCGCGAACGGCTTCGCCGTCGTCCTGCCGACCGCGAAAGCACCTCTGCTCACAGGGCTTCCAGGCATCGCCAGAACGTGGCCGAATGCGGTCTACAGCCGGCGCGGAGGTCCGCGCCGGCGGCCACTCGACGATCACCCAGGGCCCCGAGGTGATCGGCGCCGACAAGCTCTGGGGGCCGACGTTCGAGACGGCCGGCAACGGGATCAAGATCGGGATCATCGACGACGGGGTCGACGCGACGCACCGCTACTTCGACACGACCGGCCTCTCCTACCCGCCCGGCTTTCCGAAGGGACAGAAGCAGTTCACGACCACGAAGGTGATCGTGCAGCGGACGTTCTCGCCGCCGTCACCCGTCTGGCGGTTCTCCCACACGCCCTTCGACCCGACCGAGTCCTTCCACGCGACCCACGTGGGCGGGATCGCGGCCGGCGACCACGGGACACAGGCCGGCAGCCTCGTCATCTCGGGGGTCGCCCCGAACGCATACCTCGGCAACTACAAGGCGCTCACGATCCCGACTCCGAGCTTCGGCCTCGACGGCAACGCCGCCGAGATCGCGGCCGCGATCGAGGCCTCGGTCGCCGACGGGATGGACGTGATCAACCTCTCGCTCGGCGAGCCCGAGGTCGAGCCGGCGCGCGACATCGTCGTCACCGCGATCGAAGGCGCAGCGCGCGCGGGCGTCGTGCCTGTCGTTGCCGCCGGCAACGATTTCTCCGACTTCGGCTACGGCTCGGTCGGGTCACCCGGTAGCGCGCCGTCGGCGATCACGGTCGCCGCGGTGACGACCTCCGACGTGATCGCGAGCTTCTCGTCCGCCGGGCCGACGCCGGTGTCGCTGCAGCTGAAGCCGGACGTGAGCGCGCCCGGCGTCGCGATCACCTCGTCGCTGCCGAACGGCCAGGGCGGGCCGTGGGGCCCGCTCGAGGGGACGAGCATGGCGAGCCCGCACGTCGCCGGCGGCGTCGCGCTGCTCCGCCAGCAGCGCCCGAACTGGACGGTCGCGCAGATCAAGTCTGCGCTCGTCCAGACCGCGGATCCCGTGCACGGCGAGGACGGCCGAGAGGTCTCGGTCCTGCGCGAGGGCGGCGGCCTGATCAACCTGCCGCGCGCGCTCGACCCGCTGCTCTTCGCCGCGCCGACGAGCATCTCGTTCGCGGTCAACGGCGGATCCGCCGCCGTCCGCCTGACCGACGCGACCGGCGGCGCCGGCGCGTGGAAAGTCGCTGCGCGACTGCAGGGCCGTCCCCGCGGCGTCGCGATCTCCGTGCCGGCCACAGTCAGCGTGCCCGGCCGGTTCGAAGTGGGTGCGACGGTCGCGCCGACGGCGAAATCGGGCGCGGTGACGGGCTTCGTCGTCCTCACGCGCGGAGCGGACGTGCGGCGGATCCCGTTCCTCGTCGTCGTCGACCATCCGGTCCTCGAGGCATCGCCACGTCAGCTGCTCACCCGGCCGGGCCTGTACGAGGGGACGACGAAGGGAGCCGCGAGCAGGGTCGACCGCTATCGCTATCCGACCGGCGGTGACGCGGCGTACCCGGGGCCCGAGGTCGTCTACCGGGTGAAGATCACGAAGCTCGTGGCGAACTTCGGCGCCGTCGCGCTCTCCGGCCATGCTGTCCCCCACGTCGTGTTCGCCGGCGACGAGAGCCACCTGGTCGGTTACGCCGGCCTGCCGATGATGCTCAACCCGTACTTCGACACGTTCGGAGACCGCCGGTCGGTCGCCGGCGCCGTCCTGCCGGCCAAGGGCGTCTACGACATCGTCTTCGACACGCGGGCGAAGTCGCTCGCCGGGCCCTTCCGGTTCCGCTTCTGGGTGAACGACACGAAGCCGCCGACGCTCCGCGTCGTGCGCGGCGAACCGGGCACGATCGCGGTCGCGATCAGCGACGCCGGGTCCGGCGTCGACCCGCACTCGCTCGACGCGACGGTCGACGGCCACGAAGTCCGTGTGCGCTACGCCGAGGGCCGGGCGGTCGTGCGGGCCAAGCCCGGCAAGCACGACCTCGTGCTGCAGGCGTCGGACTTCCAGGAGGCGAAGAACATGGAGGACGTCGTCCGGATCAAGCCGAACACGGCCACGCTCACGCGTACCGTCGTCGTCGGTTGAGCTACCAGCGCCGCTTGGCGTCGTGCTCGTCGATCGTCGGCAGCGACGCGAGGTCGCGCTCGACGGCCCGTGCGAACTCCTCCGAGTCCGGCGTGACCACCCTCAGCTTCTTCTTGCGCCGGGCCCGGTCGCGCTCACGGCGGGCGTCCTTGCCGAGCACGCGCGAGACGCGCGACCACTCGGCTGCGGTGATAAGGGCTACAGCCGCGAGCAGGAGAGCGATGGCGAACGGGCTCATTCGCCGAAGGATAGCCGGGGAGCGCAAACGCCGACTGGCCGCCGCGGCGGGTGGCACATTCGCGGTGATGCGACGCCTGTCAGTCCTCGCGGCGGCGGCCGTCGTACTCACCGGCTGCGGCGGCGGGCAGCAGGCGTCGACGACCGCCGGGACGACCACAACGGCCGCCGGGACGAGCGTCAAGGCGTTCTTCTACCGCGACGCGGCGCTCGTGCCCGTCACCGTGGACGTGGCTCAGACCGAGGCGGTCGCCCATGCCGCGCTCGAGCAACTGCTCGCCGGCCCACCCGCCGGCGACACCACGTCGATCCCCGCAGGCGTCCGGCTGCAGCGGGTCGTGGTGACGGACGGCGTCGCCACGGCGAGCTTCTCCCGCGCGCTCGGGGTGCCGCCGCGCACGGCGCAGGCACAGATCGTGGCCACCCTGATGCAGTTCCCGACGGTGCACGGCGTCACGGTCGAAGTCGACGGCAAGCCCGTGCCGCTCGAGAACGGCGCGAGCGAGGAGCTCACCCGACCGGCGACCGACGAGGACTACGTCGACCTGACCGCCGATGCGCTGATCTTCGTGCGCACACCGGCCCGCGACTCCACGGTCACGAGCCCGGTCCGCGCCGCGGGCACCGCCGACGTCTTCGAGGCCACGTTCCAGGTCGAGATCTGGAGCGGCGGCAAGCTCCTCGACACGAAGACGATCACCGCCACCTCCGGCTCCGGCACCCCCGGCACGTGGCAGACGAAGCTCGCGCTTCCGCCGGGCGAGGCGAGGCTCGTGTTCTACGAGCCGTCGGCGAAGGACGGCACCCCGCTCCACGAGACCGAGGTGCTCCTGCACGTCCGCTGAGCCCGGATGGGCCTCTCGAGGCGGGCCTGGCTACAATGCCCGGCCGAGCGATCCCCGGTAGCTCAATTGGCAGAGCATCCGGCTGTTAACCGGAGGGTTGTTGGTTCGAGTCCAACCCGGGGAGCTAGAGAACGGCGCGCAAGACGCGGTCTTTTTCCCAGCAACAGGCGACAAGCACGGTCGCTGTCCATCCGCCCGCCCGCCCGTTTCACGGCCGCGACCGCCTCGTCGTCGACACGGGCCGGCTACGGGCCGGAGCGAGCCTGCCAGGGCCGCGGATCGGTTCGGAGCAGGGAGTAGAGAAGCACGTCCTGGTTGCGGCCACCGTTGAAGAACGCGCCCCGGACCGTTCCCTCGAGGACGAACCCGCACTTCTCGGCGACGCGGCGGCTCGCGGTGTTTCCGGGAACGATGACGAGGTGGATCCGGTGCTGCTTCTTCGTGTCGGTCAGGTAGTCGACGAGCAGCTGAACCGCCTCGGTTGTATATCCGTGGCCTGAGTGCCGCTCGTCGTACAGCTGGTAGGACAGCTCGAACGCGTCCCAGTAGCTGACAGGCGTGAAGAACTCGATGTGCCCGACGATCTCGTTGTCGTGCCAGATGAGAAGCGTCCCCTCGTCCCGGCCCCACAAGCCGGTCTCGGCGAACCGTTGCTGGAGAACGGGTTCCGAGAGCACGCCGAGCGGGAAGTAGGCGCCGCGGTTGCGGATGTCCAGATGAGCGGAGACGAATGCCGGGAGATCGGCCTCGCGGATCGGACGCAATTCGACGCGTCTACCGATCAGCATGACTCTGCACCATGGAAGCCGGTTCGATCACCAAATGCTCGCGGCGACGCCGAGAGGCGCGTCAGCGGGTAGCAGCTCACCGCCGAGTATACGGCTCGTTTCCTCAGTTCCTTCACGATCCGCTCCGCCCGTCGGCGCGGTGGCGCCTGCTCTCGGAGGGCCACCCGAGTCCCGGCGCTAGCAACCGGTTCGGAAGATCAGTCCGGCAGCGACGCGCGCTTGCGCACGTCGGCCTGAGCTTCGCGCAGGGCGAGGATCTGGTCCTGGATCTCCCGCGTGCGGGCGAAGTCGGCGTGCTGGAGATCCTCCTGCAGCGCGCGCTCACCGAGGCCGAGGAGGAGCTCCGTGCCGACGTTCTCGTCGATTCCCTCCGCCTCGGCGCGGGCGTCGAGCTCGGCGAGGAGGGCGATGCCGTCGCGGTCGAGTGGCTCGCCGCCGACGAGGTGGGCGCGCAACCGCCGGTGCGCATCGCTGCGGAAGTGCTCGGGCTTCACCTCCTCCAGGAGCGGCGTCAGCTCCGGGTGCGCGATCACGCCGGCGAGGGCGTCGCGCTCGAGGCGGTCCCCCGCCGCGAGCACCTTCGGCGAGACCACCGCAGCGGCACTCGCCGTCCCGCCCGCCGAGACGCGGAGGCGCACCGTCATGCCGAAGTGGTCGTTCGCCCATCGCGCCGCCTCGTGCTTCTCCATCGAGTCCGGCACCGAGTCGAGGAACGCCGCCACCGCGCGGGCGCCGGCCGCACGATCCTCGGCGCGCGTCGCCTCGAGCTGCGTCCGGTGGAGCACGTACGACCGCGCGCCGCGGAGCCTCGCCTCGAACCCGGCGGGATCGTCGGCCGGGTCGATCCCCGGCGGCAGCGCGACGACCTTCACGTCGAAGCCTTGCGCGACCGCGAGCTCCATGCCGCGCAGCGTCGCCGACTCGCCCGCGGCGTCGCCGTCGAACGCGAGCCACAGCCGCTTCGTCAGCCGGCCGAGCTCACGGAGCTGCTGCTCGGTGAGCGCGGTGCCCATCGAGGCGACAACGGGCTCGAAGCCCGCCTGCCGCAGCGCGATCACGTCGGTGTTCCCCTCGACGACGCACGCGCGGTCGTGCCGCGCGATCGCGGCGCGCGCCTTGTCGAGGCCGTAGAGCAGCGAGCCCTTGTGGAAGAGCTCCGACTCGGGCGTATTGACGTACTTCGCCTGCAGCGGGTCGTCCTCGTGCAGCCGCCGCGCCTGGAAGCCGACCACGCGGCCGCGCGCGTCGGCGAGCGGGAACAGCAGCCGGCGCTGGAAGTAGTCGTCGCCGCGTTGCCGCGTCAGGCCGGCCGCGCGCAGCTCCTCGGCCGTGAAGCCCTTCTCCAGCGCCTTGCGCGCAAGCGCGTTGCCCGTCGAGCGCGAGTCCGAGCCGGAACTCGCGGCAGATCGCCTCGCCGAGGCCGCGGCCCGCGAGGTAGTCGCGGGCGAGCGAGCCGGCCTGCGAGTCCCAGAGGATGCGCTCGTAGAAGGTCGCCGCCTGGTCGAGCACGGCGTGGAGCCGGTCGCGCCGCCGCCGGCGATCGTCCTCGCCGGGCCGCGCCTCCTCGTACTCGAGCGGGATGTGGAACCGGTCCGCGAGCCACTCGATCGCGCCGACGAAGTCGAGGCCCTGCGTCTCCTCGACGAACGAGATCATGTCGCCGCCCTTCCCGCAGCCGAAGCAGTGGTAGAGCTTGTCGACCGGGTTGACCGAGAAGCTCGGCGTCCGCTCCTCGTGGAAGGGACAGCGGCCGGTGAGACGCGCGCCCGCCTTGCGCAGCGCCGTCCGCTCCTCGACCACCGCGACGAAGTCGGCCCCCTGCTTGACCGCTTCGACGCTGGTGTCCTTGATCCGCGCCACTACTGGAGCCGCGCAGCGTACGCGAGCGCGAAGCGGTCGGTCATGCCCGCGACGAACTCGGTGATCTCGTCGGCGCCGTCGCCTCGGTCTGCGAGCGCGTCGACGATGCGCCCGATCGCGACGCGTGCGCGCTCGTGCTCGCCGCGCGTCTCGGGACCGAGGTAGACGCGCTCGAACATGAACGCGCGCAGCGACAGCATCGCGCCGCCGATCTCGTCGCTCTGGACGATGTCGCCCGCGCGGGCCGACGACTCGATCAGATCGTGGACGAGCGTGTCGATCCGCCGCGAGCCGCTCGCGCCGAGCAGGTCGATCTCGGTCGGCTGGCAGGTCGCGCTCCTCGAGGATGCCGTACCGGATCGCGTCGTCGATGTCATGGTTGATGTAGGCGACGCGGTCGACGATGCGCACGATCTTGCCCTCGAGCGTCGTCGGGCTCCTGCTCGCCCGTGTGCGTGAGGATTCCGTCGCGCACCTCGTGGGTGAGGTTGAGGCGCTCGGCGATGCGCAGCGACTGCTCGTTGTGCCGGAAGCTGCCGCCGAACCGCTCGCGCAGGGCCTCGTCGAGCGCCTCCTCGCCCGCATGACCGAACGGCGGGTGGCCCGTGTCGTGGCCCAGGCCGATCGCCTCGACGAGGTCCTCGTTCAGCCGCAGCGCGCGGGCGACGACACGGGCGATCCCGGTCGTCTCGAGCGTGTGCGTCATGCGCGTGCGGTAGTGGTCGCCGGCCGGGTCGATGAACACCTGCGTCTTCCCCTTGAGCCGGCGAAACGGCTTCGAGTGGACGATCCGGTCGCGGTCGCGCTGGAACGGCGTGCGCACGTCGGACTCGTCCTCCGGGCGCAACCGGCCGCGCGTCTCGTACGAGCGCACCGCGAGCGGCGAGAGCGCGTGCTCCTCCAGCTCGCGGATGCGAGCGGCGAACGCGTCCGCGATCCTGCCCGCGAGCTCCGGCACCCCGCCAGGCTAGATGATGATCGGGACGGTGCCGCCGTCGGCGCTCCAGGCGGCGCCGGTGACGTAGCTCGCGCGGTCCGAGCAGAGGAAGACGACCACCGCGGCGATCTCCTCCGGGCGCGCGAGCCGCCCGAGCGGCCGACCGGCGCCGACCTTCGCCAGGATCTCGTCGCGCTCGCCCTGCTGGTCGGCGAGCCCGCCGTCGCCCAGCCACGCGTCGGTCGCCGTCGGGCCGGGCGTGACCGCGTTGCAGCGGATGCCGTCCTTCGCGTAGAGGTCGGCGACGAGCCGCGAGAGCGAAAGCATCGCGGCCTTCGTGACCGAGTAGTCGGGCATGCCGGTCGACGGGCGCTTGGCCGCGGTCGAGGCGACGTTGACGATCGTGCCGGCGCCGCGCTCGCGCATCCCCGGCAGCACCGCTTGGATGGCACGGACGGCGCTCATCACGTTGATCTGCCACGACTGCTCCCAGTCGGCCTCGGTCAGCTCCTCGAACTTGCGGATCTCGGCGAAGCCGACGTTGTTCACGAGGCAGTCGACGCGCCCGAACCCCTCGAGCGTGGCGGCGATCAGCCGTTCGGGCTCGCCGGGCTCTGCCAGGTCCGCGGCGACGTGGAGGTCGCCGGTCCCGTCGGCCTTCCGTCCGGAGGTGACGACGCGTGCGCCCTCCTCCCTCAGAAGCCGCGTGACCTCGAGCCCGATGCCCCGGGTGGAGCCGGTGACGACGCAGACTGCGTCTCTGAGTCCGAGGTCCATGGCGGCGGCTACCTTAGCCGTCGCGGCGGCGACCCTCTCGTCATGCCGCCGCAGCGACGCCCGGCTCGGGACCGGGACGGCCGGCTTCACCGGGATAGACTCACCCGCAGGTGGAGGACTACACCAACAAGTACAAGGGCGAGCAGGTCGAGATCGCGCTCTTCGGGGGTGAGTACCAGGACGGCGTGCTGACCGCGTACTGCTACGTCGAGGACGTCGCCCACATCGAGCTCAACGGGCACATCCTGATCCCACTCCAGAACATCGCCTCGCTGCACTGCTCGAGCCGCTGCGACGCCCCCGAGCCCGACTGGCCACCCCACGGGCTCGCCGAAGACGACGCAGACGAGCGCGACGACGAGACGTAGGCCTGCGGCATGGGCCGCCGCCTGGCGATCGCACGGAATCTCGCCAAGGCCTGGCTGCTTCTCATCGTGCCGGCGGCGGCGATGGGATTCGTGGGGCTGGAGGCTCGGCGGGTACCGGCTGTCATTGCTCTTCGGTGGCTCGGTCGTCCTGCTCGGGGCCGCGCTCTACTGGTACGCCGACCGGATCGCCATGGGGATGGTCGGCGCTCGCGAGCTCCTTCCCGGGCGAGGCGCTCGCACTGCACACGTCGGTCGACGAGCCTCTCCGCGCGTGCGGGTGTCGTACCTCCGAAGCTCTATCTGCTCGCGGACGCCTATCCGCGTGCGCTGTCAGGCGGCCGCGGGGCGAACGGAGGCGCCGCGCTCGCGGTCTCGACCGGGCTCCTCGCGGTCGCCACGCCGGCGGAGCTCGAGGGCATCGTGGCGCACGAGCTCGCCCATCTTCGCCGCCGCGACGTGCTGGTGCAGACGCTGGCGGTGACGATTGCGGCTGCGGTCGTCGAGGCCTCGCAGGATCGGCGGCTGGCTCGAACGATCGCTGCTGCTCGTCCTCGGACCGCTGGCGGCGTCGTTCGTCCACCTGGTGCTCTCGCCGAAGCGCGAGTACGAGGCCGACCGACTCGCAGCAGAGCTCTGCGGCTCGCCCCACGGCCTGGCCGACGCACTGCTTCGGCTCGAGAGCACGATGGAGCTCGTCGCGTTCGAGGCGAGCCCGGCGACCGAGCCGCTCTACGTGACGAACCCGTTCGCCGAGGAAGGGCTTGCGGCGCTCTTCGCCACGCATCCGCCGCTCGGCGAGCGGGTGCGCCGCCTGCGCGACCTCGACCCCGAGTGGCGCGACAAGCTCCGCGCCGCCTGACGACAGAACGACGACGGGCTCCGCTTCCGGAGCCCGTCGTCAAGGAAATGGGCGGCGTCCTACTCTCCCGGGAGATTGCTCTCCGAGTACCATCGGCGCTAGCGGGCTTAACTTCTCTGTTCGGAATGGGAAGAGGTGTTTCCCCGCCGCTATGACCGCCCAAATTGTGAGGCCGCCCGACCTTCAGGCTGTTGAGCCGCGAACGAGCGCGCTCACCCTCAAAACTCCATAGCAGCTTAGGTGTGTTCTAAATCAAGACCTCGAGCAATTAGTACGGGTCCGCTGAACACATTGCTGTGCTTGCACGTCCCGCCTATCGACGTGGTGGTCTTCCACGGCTCTTACTCTCTCTAGGAGATGGGAGGCCTCATCTCGAGGTGGGCTTCCCGCTTAGATGCTTTCAGCGGTTATCCCATCCAGACGTGGCTAATCAGCAGCGCCGTTGGCACGACGACTGATACACCAGAGGTCTGTTCGTCTCGGTCCTCTCGTACTAGAGACGACTCCTCTCAAGCCTCCAACGCCCATGGTGGATAGGGACCGAACTGTCTCACGACGTTCTGAACCCAGCTCGCGTACCGCTTTAATGGGCGAACAGCCCAACCCTTGGGACCTACTCCAGCCCCAGGATGCGACGAGCCGACATCGAGGTGCCAAACCCTTCCGTCGATGTGGACTCTTGGGAAGGATAAGCCTGTTATCCCCGGAGTACCTTTTATCCGTTGAGCGACGGCACGTCCACTAGTTACCGCCGGATCACTAAGGCCGACTTTCGTCCCTGCTCGAGATGTCTCTCTCGCAGTCAAGCTCCCTTATGCCTTTGCGCTCTACGCACGATTTCCAACCGTGCTGAGGGAACCTTTGCGCGCCTCCGTTACATTTTGGGAGGCGACCGCCCCAGTCAAACTACCCACCAGATGCTGTTCCCGCCCCGGATCACGGCAGCGGGTTAGAAGCCCAGAACACGAAGGGTGGTATCCCAAGGTTGGCTCCACGAGAGCTGACGCCCCCGCTTCATAGCCTCCCACCTATCCTGGACAGCGAATCCCAAACTCCAACATCTAGCTGTAGTAAAGGTTCACGGGGTCTTTCCGTCCAACCACGGGTACTCGGCATCTTCACCGAGACTACAGTTTCACCGGATCCCTCGAAGAGACAGCGCCCAACTCGTTACGCCATTCGTGCAGGTCGGAACTTACCCGACAAGGAATTTCGCTACCTTAGGACGGTTATAGTTACCGCCGCCGTTTACCGGGGCTTGGATTCAAAGCTTCGTCCGAAGACTAACCTCTCCTCGTGACCTTCCGGCACCGGGCAGGCGTCAGCCCCTATACGTCGTCTTTCGACTTCGCAGAGACCTGTGTTTTTGGTAAACAGTCGGTTGGGCCGTTTCACTGCGGCCACCTCGGGCGGTAAATCCGCGAAGGATTATCACCCTACCGTGGCGCCCCTTCTCCCGAAGTTACGGGGCCATTTTGCCGAGTTCCTTTTCGAGGGTTCTTCCGATCGCCTTGGTATTCTCTACCTGCCTACCTGTGTCGGTTTTGGTACGGGCACGTCCAACCTCCCTAGACGGTTTTCTAGGAGGCATGGCTTCAAGGACTTCGGCCTTAACGGCCTCGGCATCCCGTCTCAGGCTATATGGGAGACGGATTTACCTATCTCCCGCCCTACGCGGTTACCCCAGGTCGACCATCGCCTGGGTTCCCCTAGCCTACCCCGTCACGCCATCGGTGATAGCGGTTGGGACGTGGTACAGGAATATCAACCTGTTGTCCATCGCCTACGCCTTTCGGCCTCGGCTTAGGTCCCGACTAACCCTGAGCAGATTAGCTTTACTCAGGAACCCTTAGGCATTCGGCGGGCGAGTTTCTCACTCGCCTTTCGTTACTCGTGCCAGCATTCTCACTTCCCAAGCCTCCACGGCTGGCTTACGCCGCCGCTTCGCCGGCTTGGGAACGCTCCCCTACCACTCCATCCTGCCTCGAAAGGCAGAGCGAAGTCCGTGGCTTCGGCTCCATGCTTGAGCCCCGTTACATTGTCCGCGCCCGACCACTTGACCAGTGAGCTGTTACGCACTCTTTTAATGGTGGCTGCTTCTAAGCCAACATCCTGGTTGTCTTTGCAATCGGACATCGTTTCCCACTTAGCATGGAATTAGGGGCCTTAGCCGACGGTCTGGGCTGTTTCCCTTTTGAGCACGAAGCTTATCCCCCGCACTCTGACTCCCAGACTCTGGAATAACGGCATTCGGAGTTTGCCTGACTTCGGTAAGCTGGTAGGCCCCCTAGGCCAAACAGTGCTCTACAACCGCTATTGAACGTCTGAGGCTATACCTAAATATATTTCGGGGAGAACCA